>NZ_ABCS01000128.1 GCF_000170895.1 Plesiocystis pacifica SIR-1
GGCGACGACCGTGACGAGCGCGTCGTCTTCCGCCCCTTGGTAGACCCAGGAGAAGGCCTGGGTGTCGTCGAGGAGGTGCGCGCGCATGAACAGCGCGGTCCAGCGCGCGGAGGCCTCGATGGCGAGGGCCTGCTCGGTCGTCGGCGCGTTGGGGTCGGGGCTGGACTCGGGCGGGTTGTCCTGGCTGGTCAGCCCGTAGTGGTTCGCCCCGTCGATCTCGACGTAGGCCTTGGGCGGGGTCTCGATCTTCTCGTAGGTCTCGACGGTCTCCTCGACGGTGGCGAGGCTGTCGAGCGCGCCCTGGATCAGCGCGAGCGGGACGCCCATGTTGGGCGTCACCGGGACCGGCCCGTCGTCGATGGGCTTCATGTTGGTCCCGTAAAAGGCCCCCGCGCCGAGGGCCTGTGGCGGGGTGTAGGGTCCGGAGCAGATCGGCGGGGCGCAAGCGCCGGTGATCCCCTGGATCGCCGCGACGCCCCCGAAGGAGTGGCCGAGGGCCCCGAGGGCGTCGGGGTCGATGGCCTCGAACAGCTCGGACTCGGGGTCGGCGGCGAGCGAGCTGAGGTGGGCGTGGGCCTCGGTGATGCTCTCGGGGCTCGCAAACAGGGCCCCGCCGAAGCCGGGGGAGGGGTGGTCGGGGACGGCGACGACGAAGCCCCACGCGGCGACGGCCTGGGCGTAGGGCGCGTAGTAGGTCCGCGGGACGAGGGCGCCCTGCAAGAGCACGAGCAAGGGCGCGGGCGCCTCGGCGTCCGCAGGGTAGTAGACGTCGGCCTCGTCTCCGGAGTCGGGGAGCGTGAGCGTGAGGCTCTGGACGTCGCCATACAGCGGCGCGGGCGGACCCTCGGAGCCGGTCTCGGTCGTCTCGGTCTCGGTCGTCTCGGACCCGGAGTCCGTGGCGTCGTCGCCGGTCTCGGTTTCGGTCGCCGCTTCGGCCCCGCCCTCATCTTCGACAGGCGGCGACTCGCAGGCGAGGCAGAGGACGGGGACGAGGAGGGCGAGGGGCTTCGCGCGCATGCCCTTGGCTAGCATCCCTGGCGCGTCGCGCTCGCGGTCGGGCCGTGACACCGACCACGGATGGTCGACGGCCCGCGGGCCTGGGGGAGCGGGCTCACTCGATGGGCGGAGGCGGAGGCGGCGGCTCGCCGAAGCACACGCCGATCTCGAGGATCATGTAGAGCAGCACCAGCTCCTGGGGGTTGAGCCCCGCGTGGCTCGTGCTCGAGTTCTCGAAGGTGCTGTACATCATGCGCCCGCAGCCGTACTGGCCGGTGATGGCCATGGGCCGCTGCTGCTGCGGGTTGACGTCGCAGCTCGAGCACGGGCCCTCGACGAAGGACTTGGGCCCGACGTTGACCAGCTCGCCCTCGGCGTCCTCGACCAGGATCTCGTTGATCTGGTCGATGCCCGAGTAGTTGAGCACGGTCTCGATGGCCGGCAGCATGAACAGGGTCGGCTGGCCGCCGCCGATGTCCTTGAGCGCGTTGGGCAGGGCCTCGAGCCAGGCGAGCAGCTCGGCGTCGACGACGATGGCGATCGAGGTGTAGGCCGGCTGGATGTCGGGCATCGCCGGGCTGTTGAATTCTTGGTAGGTCGGGAAGGTCTCCTCGATGTACTCGTTGGAGTGGTCCGTGGCGTAGAGCTTGCCGCCGGCCTCGACGTAGGCGCGGATGTTCTGGGCCCGGGCCGCGGGCACGCTCGGCGCCCCGCTCCAGTACTTCGTGGCCGCGCAGGGCACGAAGATGATGTGGTACTGGCTCATCAGGTCGAGGTTGTCGAGGAAGGCGCCCTGATCGGTGTCGCTGATCAGGTCGAAGTTCTCGGTCCCCTGGATGAGGTTGCCGTTGGCGTCGACGGAGCCCATGCCGAACTTGGCGAGGACGTTGTAGACCTTGTCGGGGTTGGTCTGGTAGACGGCGATGCGCGGGATGTACATGCCCTGGGCGGGGTTCCACTGCCCGGGCAAGTTGGTGAAGTTGGGGCCCACGGGGGTGTTGCCGGGGGGCACGTCGAAGTCGACGACGCGCAGGAACTGCCCCTTTTGGACGACGAGCTTCTGGCCCGGCCCGGACACCGTGTTCAGCTCGAAGCTGCCGTCGGCGTTGGTCAGGGTGAAGGGCGTCTCGCAGCCCAGCTCGACACACTCGGCGCAGTAGACCCCGTCGGGCACGGGCTCGACCAGGTCGTCGTCGGTGACGTAGACGAGCGCCCCGCTGATCGGCAGCTCGAGGTTGGGGGCGTAGACGGTGCCGGTCAGGGTCGCGTCGGGGGTGGGCAGCTCCTGGGGCCCGCACTCGTCGTCGCCTCCGTCGTCGGCGCTGGCCTCCGCGTTGCCGCCCCCGTCCATGTCGAGCAGCGGGCCGTCGTCGTTGGTGTCCGCGTTGTCGTCGCCCTGGTCGGCCTCGTCCCCGCCGTCGTCGGACAGGGTGCCCGAGATGCCCGTGTCGGTGGTGCCGGCGCCGCGTCCGTCGTCGCCTCCACATCCGGCGAGGGGGGAGGCGGCCAGGGCCACCGCGGCGAGGAGCGAGATCGTCAGATTCGAGCGCGACATGGGAGCACCATCCAGGAGTTAGCCAAGGGGCGCGCGGGTCAGGAGAGCACCGCGTGCCAGCGTCTCCATGCTAGGGCGAGAGCGCGCGCGAGGGCAATCATCATTTTTTGAGTCGTGGACGCGGGGCAGGGAGGGTGTGGCGTCGCCCACGACGGCCAAAGCACACAGAGGGTTGGCCAAACTCGTTTTGGCCGACCCTTGGACCGTTGGTGAGGGGGCAATGACGACACCACCCAACGCGGATTTCCGGCCTCGCGTCAGTCGCGGGCCAGGAGCGCCGCGGCGTCTTCGAGCTTGCCCGCGACGGCGAGCAGGCCGACGACGACCTCGGCCTGGTCCGGGTCGTTGGTCGGCAGCACGCCCGCGCGGACGCCCAGCTTGCCGCCGGGCCCGTGCGCGAGCTCCACGGCCGGTAGCGACGCGGGGAGCCGGGCCTTGGGCACGATCCGCCACAGCCCGACGGCGCCGCGGGCGAGGAGGCGCTGGAGGTGCACGGCGACGTGGCCCATGTGGACCCGCGCGTTGACCTCGACGACCGGGCGCAGGCGCAGCTGGCCGCGGAGATCCCGGTGGAGGATGGCGTCGACGCCGACGGGGCCGACGTAGCCCGAGGGCGCGAGGCGCTCGGCGAGGCGCTCGGCGGTGCAGCGCCACACGGCCTCGAGCCAGCGCGGATCGTCGCCGTCGCCGTGGAGGAAGCGGGCCAGGCCCGAGTCGAGGCCCGTCGTCGGGCGCCCGAGCACGGCCCCGAGGTACTGCCCGCGGGCGTCGACGAGGACCCGGCCGACGCCCTCGATGCGCGCCCGGCCGGGCTCGGGGATGATCAGGCGCAGGGACAGGTCGGCGACGCGATCGAGCCACGGCTCGACGACGACCAGGCCCTGACGCGCGAGGGTGTTGCGCAGCCAGCCGAGCTCGGCGGGCTCGGGGCCGCCAGGCAAGACGCGTCGGATGCCCCGACCGGCGGTGCCGTGCTTGGCCTTGCAGGCGACGACGGCGTGGCCGAGGGCGCGGAAGCGGGCGATGGCCTCGAGCGCCTCGTCGAGGCTGCGGGCGACCCGGCCCACGCTGTCGAGCGGGCTCAGTCGATCGGCGAAGGTCACGTCGCCCTCGAACTCGCGGAGCACGGTTTCGAGCAGGCCGACGCCGAGGGCCTTGCTGAGCAGCTCCCGGGACGCGTCGTCGCTCGGCGCGGTGTCGAGGCGGGCCTGGGCGCGCAGGGCTCGCAGGCGCGCGCGCATGCGCGGGCTCCAGGCCCAGGGCTGGACCCGCTCGATGGCGTCGAGGGGCGGCCGGGATGCGCTGCGTTCGAAGCGGGCGGCGAGGGCCCCAGCGTCGCCGTCGAGCTCGGGCACCTCGAGGAGCTCGGGGAGGGCCACGCCGGCCTCGCGCAGAGCGGTCAGGAAGGCCTCGGAGGGGCGCCGACGGACGAGCACGACGTCGTCGGGGGCGGCGTAGAACAGCGCGAGGGCCTCGAGGTCGCGGGTCCGGGCGAGGACCTGGGGCGGGGCCGTGTGCCCGCCGCGGGGGCCCTGGCTCAGCTCGTGCTCGGCGTTGGGGTCGAACAGGTGGACGACGGGTCGGCGCCCGCGGTGGTGGGGCAGGTTGGCCATGGCCGCGACGTAGGCCTCGCTCAGCCCGGCGCGGCGGCGGCCCTCGGCGTCGAAGCCCCGGCCCTTGGCGCGGCGCAGGCTGACCGGGGCCACGAGGGCGTCGCGGTGGCGGGCGATCAGCTCGCGCTCGGGGCCCTCGACCCAGCGCTCGAACCACCGCAGGCCAAAGCCGACGTGGCGGATCTCGTCGGCGTAGATCGTGGCCATCAGCGCGGCGCTGCGTCCGTCGCCGAGGCCCTCGAACAGCGCCGCGTAGTGGGCCGCGTGGTCGAGGTTGGCCTGCTCGAAGGTCAGGCTCATGTGCGCGACGAAGGCCGCCGGGCTGTCGAGCTCGGCCACGGTCCGCCAAAAAAAACCGCCCAGGGGGGCGTCGCCCAGCCGCGCGCCGAGCTCGGCCATGCGCTCGAGGTAGAGGCCGAGGTGGCGCTGCTCGTCGCGGATCGTCGCCGCCAGGCCGCGGCGAAAGGCCGGCGGCGCGTCGGGGAAGCGCAGCAGGGCCAGGGCCATGAGCTCGATGGCGAGGAGCTCATGGTTGGCGAAAAAGTGCAGCGCGCGGCCGCGGGCGCCCGCGTCGGCGAGGGCCGCGTCCTTGGCGAAGGGCTCGGCGCGGGGCTGAATCGCCAGCGCGGGGGCGCGGCCTGGATCCACCCGCCCGCGCAGGGCTGGACCGCGGCGCGCGTCGGCGAGGGGCAGGGGGCCCGGGTCGAAGAGCTTGTCGGCGAGCGCCGGGCCGTGCAGCAGGCGCTCGGCGAAGTCGCGCAGCTCGAGGGGCCCGGCCATCCGCCCGGTCATAGCAAGCAACTCGCGCGTTGACAGCCGAGGGCTCGCCGCCGTACCCATGGCGGGTGAGCGGCGCAGATCGGGAACTCGCGGACGAGGGGGCGCCCTCGACCCCCGCTGCCCCGACTGGGCCCGCGCTGCTCCATGAGATCGGCGCGCTCTACGAGCTGCGCCAGTGGACCGGCGTCGAGGCCGTCAACGCCTTCCTGGCCCTGGGCTGGGTGCTCCTGCGCGTGTCCGACGGGGCCTCGGTGCCGCACCTGGTCGGGTGGCGGCGCAGCCTGGGCGAGCCCGAGCTGCCGAGCTTCGTCGAGGACGAACGGCGCGAGCGCGAGGCCCTGCTCGAGGCCGTCAGCGCCGACGGCTTCGAGCTCGAGTAGCTCGGCCCCTCCTGGGTCAGCCCGGCTCAGGCCTCGGCGGGCGCGGCCGCTTCCTCACCTGGGTCCGCGGGCGCGTGGAACACGAGCCTGCCCTCGCGCACCTCGAGCCGCCCCCGACCGTCCTCGTTGTCGAGCAGGGTCTGGCCGATCGCGTCCCCGAGGGCGCGGTAGGCCTCGAACTGCTCCTCGCTGAAGAACTGGTCGGCGGTGCTCTCGTGGGGGAAGTCCGGGTTGTAGCGCTGGTAGCGCGCGAGCACCGGCGAGATGTCCTCGGTCAGCGAGGACTTCACGTAGATGAGGGTGCCGGTCTGCTCGTCGCCGTGCTCGTCCTCGCCGTACTCGATCTTGCCGATGACCCAGTGGGCCTTCGAGCGCCGCTTGCCCAGGTTCTCGCGCCGCAGCCGCTCGTAAGTCTCGCCGTCGAGGTTGGTGACGTCGAGCTCGCCCTCGTCGTACTCGAAGGGCTCGAGGTCGATCTCGATGTGGACCCCCAGATCGATCTCCGCGTAGCGCATGAGCGAGACCAGGCCGACGAAGTTCATGTCCGGATCGCGCTCACCGTCGACGGCGATGATCAGCTTGCAGCGCCGACGCAGCAGCTCGTAGATGCCGAGGTTCTCGAGGTGGCCGCCGTCGGACACGTTGATCAGCGGCTTTTGGGTGCTCAGGCTGCCCAGGGCCTCGCGCACGAGGTAAAAGGGGCCCGGCCGGAACCAGCCCACGGGCGCCTTGGGCGGGGCGAAGGCGTCGGCCGGGGCCTTCTTTTGGTCGAGGCGGTGGATCTCCGCCGGGTTGGGCAGCCAGTAGCCCATGCGGAAGTTGAGCAGGGTCATGACGAAGGCCAGGGTGCCCGGGGTCAGGGCGCCCATGTTGGGGGCCGCCGCCGCGCCCGAGATGGCCATGGCCGTGCCCAGGTTCAGGTGGGAGTCGATCTTCTCGAGCCTCCTGGTGGGTTGGTAGCCCGTGCGCGGCCCCCCGCAAAAGTGCTTACTGAAGATGAAGAAGTCCGATTTGCGCCCGCGCAGGCTGCCCTCGTCGCCGCTGGTGATGTTGAGCACCACGTTGATGAGGTGGTAGGGGGCGGGGCTGTACTTCTTGGCGGGATCGGTCTCTTGTTCGAGCTCGATCTCCTTGTTGAGCTCGGACAGCCGCAGCTCGTCGCAGTGCACGAGGCGCTCGTGGTCGTCGCCCTGCTTCCCGGGCTCCTTCTCCTGGAACAGGTAGGCCTTGCTCAGCCGGTCGCGGTAAAAGCCGTGCAGCGAGGCGACGTTGACGTCGTAGAAGAACAGCACGTAGAGGGTGGTGCCGGCGGCGATGAGCAGGAAGGCCAGATCGCCGATCATGGTCTGGGAGCTGGGCTCCCCCCACAGGCCCAAGCGCGCGCCGTCCATCTCGAGCAGCAGCTCTTGGTTGGTCAGGACCTGGCGCTGGTGCACCCGGAAGGAGCCGAGGCAGGGGTCGAGGGCGTCGGCGCTCAGCGGCAGGGGGAGCGCCTGGCCTTGGCCCTCGACCTCGGGCCAGGCGCAGCTGGCCTCGGCCTCGCGGTCGCTGGTGCCGAAGAAGCGGTTCACGTCGTCCTGGGGCGTGTGCCCCTTGTTGGCGGCGACGATGGGCAGGCAGGCGTGCTCGCTGGCGAGGGCCTGGAGCCCTTCCTGACCCCCGGGCCAGCGCTCGGCGAGCTCCGGAGCGATCACGAGCCACTCGAGGGGCGCGTCGGGGTCGCAGCGAAGCTGGCCGTCCTCGCCCTCGATGAAGGGGGCCGTGCGCACGACCTGGATGAGCTCGCCCGGCCTGAGGCTCAGGCCGGGGTTCTTGTCGAGGACCGCGTGCTCGAGGCGTTCGTGGGCCTGACGGGCCGCGCAGTTGGGCGGGTTGTCGGGCGGGTGCTCGCTGGCGAGGGCCTCCTCGGACGGGCAGTTGGCCTCGGCGTGGACGTCGTCGTGGAGGGTCCCGCGGTGGGTCGCGGCGGCGACCTCCTCGAGGTCCGCCTGCAGCGAGGAGGCGAGGAAGGGCGAGTCGATCTGGACCAGGCAAAGGCCCATGTAGAGGCCAAAGAGCGTGGCCGGGCCGAGCAGGCCGGCCAGGCCCAGGAGCACCGAGGTCGGCAGCTTGCGGAACAGCCAGACCAGGCCAAAGAGCCCGACGACGACGCCGAGGGCCAGGAGCACGCTGCGCTGGACCGGGGTGTTGCGGGGGTCGAAGCGATCGGCCAGGGCCTTGCCGGGGCTCCAGTTGGTCGCGGTGATCTCGATCGCGGCCGAGATCAGATCGACGAGGGGCTCGGCGACGAGGCTGAGCAGGACCAGGCCGAGGCCGAAGGACAGGGACAACTCGAGCCTGTCTCGCCCGTTCCAGCGCATGCCGTAGCCGGGGACCGAGCGGAGGAAGGGGACGAGGCAGATCGCCAGCACGAACAGGGCGCCGAAGATCGGGAAGACGTTGAGGTGGGTCCGGCCCGAGAGCACCGCGTAGTCCGGCCACAGCCCGCCCTCGTAGGCGAGCTCGGTCAGGAACACGGCGATCATGATCGTCGGCAGGACGATCAGCAGGCTCAAGATGATCCCGCGGATGATCACCATCGGCAGGCGCAGGGACTCGAGCAGGGAGCCCGAGGACAGGTAGCGGCTGGCGTCGCGGAGGTGGTGGAGGGCCGGCGGCTCGCTCTCGCCGGTCTCCTTGCGCACCGGGAAGGGCTCCTTGGTCTGCCGGGGGTCGTTGAGCACGGCGGACAACATCGAGCCCGTGAACCCGCCGCCGGACACCGTGGACAGGTAGTCGACGTGCTCGAACAGCCCCTTGCGGGCGAGGGCCTGGATCACGCCGAGGCCGAAGGTCGCCGAGCGGATGCCGCCGCCGGACAGGCACATGCCGACCAGATCGTGCTCGGGCGAGGGCTCGTCGAGGGGGAGGCCGTCCTTGGGGTCGATGCTGCCCAGCGGGATGTCCCGCACCGCTCGGCGCTTGCGGATCTCCCCGACCTCAGCCTCGAAGACCTTCTTGGGCAGGGTGAAGTCGCTGGTATCGATCGCCTCGGGTGCCTGCGGGGCATCCCCATCCCCACCGTTGGTAGCGGTCATCGACGCGATCCTAGCACCGTCGCGGGGCCGGCTTGGGGGTCATCGGTGTGCCGTCTTGGCAGTGGTCCTTGGATCGTGTCGCGGTCCCCGTGGGAACACCTCGCGCTCGCGGCGACGAGGGTCGATGCGCGCGTCCGAAGGTTCAGGGCGAGCGGGGGCGCCTTCGACCCCCACGCACGGGGATCCACACGCCGAGGCTCAGCCCGACCCCGAGCTCCACGCCGCCGGCATGGATGGATTGGTCGGGCGCCGGGCTGTAGCTCGTTGGCTCGCTCAGCGTGCGCCCCGGCTCGACGGACAGGCCGAGCTCGATGGGGACGGCGACGCGCAGGGCGACGGCGCCGAGCTCGAAGCGCAGCCCAGGCTCGACGCGGAGGGTCGCCCCGAGCAGCGGGCTCGGGTCGTCGTCTCCGTCTTCGTCGGCCGCGTCTTCGATGCGGTCCTCCACGGTCCAGGGCTCGACGTGAGCGGCGAGGTAGATGGGCAGCTCGAACAGGGACCAGCGCGGGATCCAGCCCGCCCCCAGGTGAACGCGGGTGCGCACGATGTCCAGGCCGTCATCGCGCACGCCGAGGACGCGGGCGCCGACGCTCACCCCGAGGCCCCTGGGCATGCGCAGGTCGAGGCCGAGGCCGCCGCCGAAGCCGTGGGACTCGAATTCGCTGCCGAGGCCGAAGAGCGCGGCGGCGTGGGCCTGGGGGGCGAGCTCGAAGAGCACGGGGCGCTCGGGCTCGGGCTCAGCTTTAGGCGCGGGTTCGGGCTCAGCTTCAGGTTCGGGTTCGGGTTCGGGTTCGGGCTCGGGCTCGAGCAGCTCGGCGGGTCGCTCGACGTCTTCGGCGTCCGCCTCCACGGCGTCGTCTTCGATGGCCGCGACGAGGTTGGCGAGGGCCGTCGAGAGGGCCCGCGGCGCCAGCTCGGGGTCGGCGTCGAGCCCTCGGTACCAGGCGCGGCCGTCCGAGAGGATCAGCGCGAGCTCCCAGCGCGAGCCCTCGAGCTGGCGGAGCTCGACGTGGGCGTGGGTCTGACCCTCGCAGCTCGGGTCGACGCCCCCGTCGGCCGCGCGCACGCGCACGCCGGGAAGTCGGAGCTCCACGGCGGGGGCGAGCTCGGCGTAGGGGAGCTCGCCGCTGCGCACGGCGAGGTCGCACACGCGCGTTTGCTCGGGTTCGCCGCTTGGAGGCGCGAGGGCCAGGGCGCCGGCAAAGCTGAGCGGGAGGCAGAGCAAGGGGAGGTCAGCATACACGGCCGAGAGCCGCGGGCAGCCTCGACGGCTCCGCGCGGCTCTTGGCGCAAGACTGGATCAGGCGCCGGTGTCGGCGGGGTCGCCCTCGGTATCGGCGGGGTCGCACTCGCACTCCTCACCCGCGCTCGGGCCTCGACGGATGGGCTCAGGGATCGCCCACGGCGGCCGCGGCCGCGGCCGCGTGGACGCCCTCGGGGTAGTCGTCGAGGTAGCTTCGCCAGCAGGTGGGGCGCGCATCCTTGGCGCTGCGCCGGCACAGGCCCGCGCGGGCGTCCTCGACGAAGCGACCCTGGGGAAAGCGCTCGAGGTACTCGGACCACAGGGCTCGCTCGCCCTGGCGATCGCCGCGTTGGCGCGCGAGGGTGAACAGGTCGCCGTAGGCCAGCTCGGCGTAGCGTCCCTTGCCGGCGAGCCCCACGATCGTTCGAAAGCGCTGGCGCGCGCCCTCGAGGTCGCCCTCGGCCCACAGCGCTTGGGCCTCGGCGTCGAGGGCTTTGACGCGGTCGCGGACGGTCTCGGCGGGCTCGGGCTTCGAGGCCGCTGCAGCCTTCGCTGCCTTCGCTTTCCCGCGGCGAGGCCGGGGAGGCTCGGGCTCGGGCTCGGGCTCGGGGCCGGGCTCGTCGCCGCTCACCGGCGGCGTGTCCGTGTCGACCGCTTCGAGGCGCTCGCGGGCCGGCGGTGCCGGTGGCGTGAGCCGATGGGCGCCTCCGCGTTGGCCGCGGCCGGTGTCGAGGTACTCGGCCTCGCTGCCGAGCCGGGTCGCGCTAGCGTCGTGGGCGTCGAAGGCGTCGAGCACCCGGGGCCCCACGACGACGAGCCCGGCGAGCACGGCCGCGAGCGCCAAGGCGGGACCGAGCCAGGCGCGCCGCGAAGACCCGGAAGCGGGCGCGCTCGCGTCGGTCGGGCTGGGCGCGAAAGGGCGAGCGTCCTGCCTTTGCGGGGCCATCGGCGCCGGGGGGATGGGCGCGAGTCGACGCGCGTTCGCGTCGCCCTCGATGTGCGCGCGAGCGTCGGCCAGGAAGAGCTCCAGGTCGGCCTCGGAGATCGACGCTGGCTCGTCGAATTCGACGGGCAGCTCCACGACGGGCGCGAGGGCGTTGACCTCGTCGAGCTGTTCGTCGGACACGAGGTCCGCGGCCCGGGCAGCGGCGATCATCGCCGCGAAGTCGGGGCTCAGCGTGCGCCGCTCTCGGCGGATGTCGGCCGCGAGCTGATGGCGCGCGGGGCCGAGGAAGGCGTCGAGCTGCGCCTCGCTCCAGCTGGGGTCCGTGCGGTCGTCGCGGTGGCTCATGACTGCCGGGCTCGTTCAGCCGCGCTGCGCCAGCAGCTTGCGGACGCGCGCGCGCGCCCGGCTAGCCCGGACGGCGAGGTTGTTGGGGGTGATGCCGAGCTGGGCGGCGGCCTCTTCGATGCCCAGGCCCTCGAGCTCGCGGAGCACGAAGGCCGCGCGCAGGTGCTCGGGGAGCTCCTCGAGCACGGCGTTGAGCTGGGCGACGCGCTGCTGGGCGAGGAGCTCGCGGTCGGGGGCGGGCGCGGGGCCGCGCTCGCGCTCCACGTCGCGCACGGCGAGGAGCTTGGCGTGGGCCTTCTTGGTGCTCTGGGTCGAGCGCCAGTGCCCGCGCGCCACGTTGACCCCGATGCCGTGGAGCCAGGTGGTGAACGCCGCCCGACCGTCGAAGCGCTCGATCGACGAGAGCGCGCGGACGAAGGTCTCTTGGACCAGCTCCTCCGCCGTGCTCGCGTCGCGGCACATGTAGCGCATGTGCCGGTAGAGGCCGTCGAAGTGGTCCTGGTAGAGGCGGGCCCAGGCCTGCATGTCGCCCTGGCGGGCGCGCTTGATCAGGGCGTGTTGGACGTCGCGGGCGGAGTCGTGGCCCTGGACCTGCGGGGGGGATTCGGTGGGCGACCTGGGGGGCGCCTGGAGTCTGAGGAGGGTGGGCTTGGAGCGCTCCACGAGTAGTGGTGCCCTGGCTCCCCTGGGAATTTCAGTGCGCTTACAAAAAACCGCCCGAACGCTGTTCAGTCGCCTGTCACTGCGGGCAGCTCGAGGTGGAAGCTCGCCGACTCGCCCGGCTGGTTCTCCAGCCGCAGCTCGCCCCGGTGCTCGGCGACGATCCCGTGGCTCACGGCCAGGCCCAGGCCCGTGCCCTTGTCTCGGCCCTTGGTCGTGAAGAAGGGATCGAAGATCGAGGACACGACCGCCTCGGGCACGCCGCCGCCGTAGTCGGTGACGCTCAGCCGGACCCAGGGGGCGCCCTCGCGGGTGAAGGTGGAGCCGCGCAGCTCGATGGCCTTGCGCTCGTCGAAGTCGGGGTAGCGGGCCTCGAGGGCGTCGCGGGCGTTGGTGACCAGGTTCATGATCACCTGCTGGATCTGCTGGACGCGGCAGCGCACCTTGGGCAGGTCCTCGGGGATGTCCACGCGCAGCACGATCTGGTTCTTGCGCAGCACGGTGCGGACCAGGGACAGGGTGCCCTCGACGACGTCGACGAGGGTGGCCGGGCTGGCCCCCCGGTCGCCTTCCTGGCGCGAAAAAGCGAGCAGGTTGCGGACGATCGCGGCGACGCGCTCGGACTCGTGGCGGATCTCCTCGGCGAACTCGCGGTTGAGCTCGTCGATGTCGGCCGAGGTCGCGATCAGCTCGGCGTAGTTCATGATGCCCTGGACCGGGTTGTTGATCTCGTGGGCGACGCCGCTGGCGAGGGTGTCGATGGACTCGAGGCGCTGCTGCTGGCGCAGCTGGGCCTCGAGCTTGGCCTTGGCCGCGGCGGCCTCGCGGCGCTCGCTGATGTCCGTGGCCACGCACACGATGCTGTCGACGCGGCCGTCGACCTGGATGGGCGACAGGCGCAGGGTGTACCAGCACGGATCGAGGCCGGGCAGCTCGGCCTCGAGCTCGAGCTCCTGGCCGCGGGCCTCCTGGATGACCTGGGCGATGGCGCGGCGCAGCCCCGGGCGGTGCTGGTCGGACACGAACTCGAGCACCGAGCTGTGCGCGACGTGGCGCGGGCTGAACTCGGACAGCTGGTTGGTGACCACGATGGCGCCGCGGCGATCGAGCTGCATGACGACGTCGGGCAGGCCCTCGACCAGGGAGCGCCAGCGGACCTCGCTCGAGCGCAGGGCGTCGAACAGCCGGGCGTTCTCGAGGGCGCTGCCGGCCTGGGCCATGAGCAGGTGCAGGACCCGGAGGCGGGCGATGCCGAAGCTCCCGGGGCTGAGCTTGTTCTCGAGGTAGAGCACGGCCATGAGCTGGCCGTGGTTGACGATCGGCACGCACATCACCGAGCGCACGCGCTCGGCCTGGATGTAGGCGTCGTTGGCGAAGCGCAGGTCGCTGATGGCGTCGTCGAGGGTCAGGGCCTCGCGGGTCCGCTCGACCCAGCGCACGAGGGTGATGGGCAGCTCCTCGGCGGCCTCCTCGATGGGCACGGGGGCGTCGAGCATGGTCTGGGTCTCGGCCGCGTCGCCGTCGGCCCGGGCCGAGAGCACGACGCTCAGGTGCCCGGACTGCTGCGCGAGCAGCAGCACCCCGCGGTCGGCCCCGGCGTTCTCGATGGCCACGGCCATGATCCGCTCGACGACCTGATCGAGCTCGATGGCCTCGGCGATGGCCTGGGAGATCTTGTGCACGGAGCTCAGGTCGAGGCTCTCCGTGGAGGTCGAGTTGCTGGTGTAGCCGTGGGTCGCGGGGCCCGTGTGGGTCAGGTCGCGCTCCTCGTAGCGGGCCCGCTCGGAGCTCAGCTCGGGCCACTCGGCCTCGATCGCGGCGGTCTTGGTGAACGCGCCCCAGTAGTGGTAGCGGCCCCGGGCCTCGCGGATCGGGCCGCTGGCGAGCTCGTCGAGGCCGGCGTCGCGGGCCAAGGTCGCGAGGCGCTCGAGGGCGATGGCCTCGACGAGCAGATCGCGGCGCTGCGCGGCGGCCCGGCGCGCGGCGACGAAGCGGGCGAAGGCGGCCAGATCGGGGTCGTCGAGGGCGCACAGCTCGGCCTCGAGCAAGAGCGCGAGGTGCTCGAAGTTGTGGGCCCCGTCCTCGGCCCAGGCGCGCAGGCGCTGGAGCTCGGCCTCGACCACGGCGCGCAGGGGCGCTCGCTCGGCGTCGGGGCTCGAGGCGTAGACGGCCGCCGCCGACAGCCCGCGGATCAGCGCGAGGTTGGCGAGGTGCCAGGGCTCGGGCAGCACGCGCTCACAGGCCGGGGCGTGGTCGAGGATGGCCAGGCTGCGCTCGGGGTGGCCGAGGACGTAGGTCAGCGTGGCCTCGAGGGCGCGCACGGTGTAGCGGGCCCGGGCGTGGGGCAGGGCCCCCTCGTGCTCGGCCATGCCCAGGGGATCGTCGAGGTCGAGGGTCGAGGTCTTGCCCTCGAGCAGGGCGTTGGCGAAGCGGAAGTGGGCGAGCAGGGTGGGGATGAAGCTCTGCGTGCCCCACTGCTGGAGGCGGTGGACGGCGACCTCGGCCGTGCGCTCGAGGGTGCGCAGGTGCAGGCCGCTGGCCAGGCCCACGCTGATGTGCATCGCCGTGGTGTGCCCGGCGTACTCGAGGTCGCCGACCTCGAGGGCGATGCCCACGGCGTCGCGCAGCGGGGTCAGGGCCTGGGCGTAGGGCTGCAGCCAGGTCCGCAGCTGCCAGTAGCTGGGCTCGACGCGGTGCCGCGGGCAGCTCGAGCCCTCGCGCGCGGCGAGCTGGCGGGCGACCTGGGCGAGCTCGAGGGCGAAGCCGCGACGGCCCAGGCGCGCGGACACCAGCGAGGCGACCTGGACCAGGGCCAGGGGCGCGCTGGGGTGGCGGCCGTGGGCGAGCAGCAGCTCGAGGTGGCGGCAGGCCAGGTGCAGGTGGAGCTCGCGGTCGACGTTGGACGCCACCGGGGCGAGGGCCGTGAGCACGTCGAGCACGGCCTTGAGCTGGGGCTCGCGGATGCGCTTGCGCTTGCGCAGCCCCTCGACCTCGAGCTCGGCGAGGGCGGGGAGGAGCTCGCGCAGCTGAGCGACGTTGGGGTCCGCGTCGGGATCCGGGGTGGCGTCGTCGTCGGGGCAGGGCTCGGGCGCGGCGTCGTGCCTGGGCTCGCCGACGCGCTCGCCCGCGGCCTGGGGGTCGAAGTCCGGGAGCTGCTCGAGGCCCAGGCGCGCGAGGCCGTCGAGGCCGGTCCCGACGGCGAGGGCGTACTCGCCGACGAGGCTGCGCATCTCGATGTGCTTGGACACGGCCCGGCCGATGTCGTCGGGGGACAGGGGCGCGTCGAGCAGGCTGGTGAAGCTGGCCTCGGCGCGGGTGTACTCGTTGGACAGGGCCAGGGCCTGGCACAGCCCGAGCTCGAGGGCGAAGCGCAGCCGGTGGCCCGGCGCGCCCGGGGCCGGGAAGGGGCTGCCGTCGGCGAGCAGCTGGACCCCCGCGCCGAGGTAGCGGGCGGCGACGGTCGCGGCCGAGCTGGTCAGGGCTTTGTAGCCCGCGAGGGAGTTGAGCTCGGCGAGGTGCTCGCGCTCGAAGTCGTCGAGGGCGGCGATGCTGGCCTCGGCGCGGGCGGCCGCGTCCGCGGGGGACTCGTCGACCAGGGGGATCAGCCCGTAGCCGAGGTCGATGTGGTCGACGAGCTCGAAGATGTTCTCGCTGAGCTCGGGGATCTCGACGCGCTCGAGGCGTTGGGCGCCGATGATCCGGTGCAGCTCGACGCGCCGGGCGGGGCCGGCCATGTGGTAGGCGACCTCGCGGATGCGGTCGTGGGTGAAGGCGTACTGGCCGTCCTCGGTGGTCGCGACCAGGCCCTCGTCGACGAGCTGGATGATGCCGGCGTCGACGTCGACGGGCCCGTCCATGCCGCCGAAGCTGCCGCCAGCGGAGCCGTCGTCCGTCTGCGACACGAGGCCCTCGAGGGTCGCGCGATCGAAGCGCGAGCCGATCACCGCCGAGTGGACCAGCAGCTGGCGCAGCGGCGGCGCGAGGCGGCCGAGCTTGTCGGTCATCATCGCCAGCAGGTCGTCGGGGATGCCGGCGGACTCGATGGCGCGCTCGTTCCAGGTCCAGCCGTACTCCCCGGGCACGAGCAGCTCGAGCTCGACGAGGTGGGCGAGGAACTGGCGGACGAAGAAGGGGTTGCTGTTGGTCTTGCGCGCGACGAGCTCGGCGAGGGTCTCGACCTCGGCGACGGGGCGGGCGAGGGCGTCGGCGATCAGCCGGACGACGTGGTCGCGGCCCAGGGGCTGCAGGTGCACGGTCTGCAGCTGGTTGCGCTCGTGCTCGAGCAGCTCGTGGATCTCGCGCAGGGGGTTGCTGGGCGAGAGCTCGTCGCCGCGCAGGGTCACGACCACGAGCAGGGCCGCGCCGGGCTCGGCGAGCACCGTGGCCAGCAGCTCGCAGCTGGCGGCGTCGGCCCAGTGCAGGTCGTCGAGGGCGAGGACCAGGGGGTGCTCGGGCTTGGCGAAGGCGGCGATGATCCGCGCGCAGGCCAGGGGCAGGCGGGCGTGGGCCTCGACGGGGCCGGGCATGTGCCCGGTCTCGTGGTCGAGCACGGTCTTGAGCTTGGGCGCGAGCTCGGTGAGGTCGCCGGCGAGGGCCCCGAGCTCCCGGCGCAGCTCGACCCGCCAGCGCTCGAGGGCCTCGTCGCTCTCGGTCAGCAGCTGGTCGGCGAGGCTCGAGAACACCGAGATGAAGCCGGCGTAGGGCTTGTCGCGGAGCTCGCGGGTGAACTTGCCCCGGGCCAGGTAGCCGCGGCGGACCATGACCGGCTCGTGCAGGGTCTCGATCAGCGCGCTCTTGCCGATGCCGCCGGGGCCGACGAAGGCGACGGCGCGCGGCCGCCCTCGGGTGGCCGCGCGGAGCTCTCGGGCGAGCAGCTCGATCTCGGCCTCGCGCCCGTAGAGCTGGGCCGGGAGCTGCAGCGCCGTGGGGATGTCCTCGCTGCCGAGGGTGAACTCGTCGAGCTCGCGGCCCTCGGTCAGCGCCTCGGCCAGGCGCATGAGGTCGCGGTGCAGGCCGCGGGCCGACTGGTAGCGGTGCTCGGGCGCCTTCTCGAGCAGCTTCATCACGATCTCGTCGAGGGCCTTGGGGACCTCCGGGCGGATGCGCTGGGGCGGCTCGGCTCGGCGCGCGAGGTGGGAGTGGATGATCTCGAGGGGGCTGTCGCCGCGGAACGGCCGGCGCCCGGTGAGCAGCTCGTAGAAGGTCACCCCGAGGGAGTAGAGGTCGCTGCGGAAGTCGACCTCGTGGCGCGTGCGCCCGGTCTGCTCGGGCGAGACGTAGGGCAGGGTGCCCTCGACGACGTCGGGGTCGTTGAGGTTCTCGCGCTCGCTCTCGAGCAGCACCGAGATGCCGAAGTCGGCGATCCACACCTTCTTGGTCTCGGGGTCGATGAGCAAGTTGGTGGGCTTGATGTCGCGGTGGATGACCCGGTGGTTGTGGACCTTGGTCAGGTTGTCCGTGACCTGCAGCGCGATGTCGAGGAACTCGGCGATGGCCAGGGGTCTGCCGCCGGCGTGCTCTTCGAGGTTTCGGCCCTCGCACCAGTCGAGGATCAGCGTGAGCCGATCGCCGGCGCGCTCGAGCGCGAGGGCCTGGACCACGCCCTCGACCTCGAGGCCCTGGATCAGCCGAAACTCGTGCTCGACCCGGGCCTCGATGCCCTCGTCCGTGGCCAGCTCGTAGACCTTGGCCACGACCGTGCGCTGGTCCGCCTCGCGCACCGCGGCGAACACCTGCGCGTGCCGGGTCGCCCGGAGCAAGCGCAGCGTGCGGTATCCATCGAGGAGCAGCTTCATCGAGGAGTTCGAGCCTCCTCCACGATACACGCCGGGGTCGGGGGCGTGGTGGGCAACTTCGCGCGTGGGCTGAGTTCGGTTAAGCTGCGCACCGATGCGCGACGCAGGTTTTGTTTCGCTGGTGGGGGCGGGTCCCTGGGATCCAGAGCTGTTGACCCTCGCCGGTCGCGATCGACTCGCGCGCGCGGACGTGGTCATTGCCGACTATCTCGCCAACCCAGCATTGTTGATGCACTGCCGCCCTGACACTCTGATCCTCCAGCGCGTGCGCGGCAAACACTCCGGCCCGCGCTTGGCCCAGGACGAGGTCAACCGACTGCTCGTCGAGCACGCCCAGGCGGGCAAGCGAGTGGTCCGCCTCAAGGGGGGCGATCCGATGATGTTTGGGCGCGGCGCCGAGGAGGCCAAGGTCCTGCGCGCGGCGGGCGTGGACTACGAATTCGTGCCGGGGGTGTCGTCGCCCATCGCGGCGCCAGAGGCCGCTGGCATTCCCATTACCCACCGCTCGCATACGCCCTCGGTCAGCTTCGTCTCGGGCTACGAGGCCTACGAAAAGGCAGGTTTGGCCGTGGCCTGGAAACACCTGGCGAACAGCGCGGGGACCCTCGTGTTGATGATGAGCGTCAAGAACGCGCGGACCAACGCGGCGAAGCTCGTCGACGCGGGTCGGGAGCCGAGCACCCCGGCGGCGGTGGTCCGTTGGGGGACGCGCGGGATTCAACAGACGGTGGTTGGCACGCTGGCGGACATCGCCGACCGCATGGATGCGGCCCAAATACGGCCGCCAGCGGTGATGGTCGTCGGCGACGTCGTCAGCCTGCGCGAGCAGCTCGCGTGGCTCGAGCGCCGACCGCTCTTTGGTCGGCGCGTGGTCGTCACCCGCGCGGCTCGCCAGTCTGGAGGACTGCTGCACGCGCTGGCGGGTGCGGGCGCGGACGCGGTCGCCTTCCCCTGCCTCGAGGTCGCCGCGCCCGAGCCCGCCGAGCGCGAGGCCCTCGACGCGGCCCTGG
Source organism: Plesiocystis pacifica SIR-1 (assembly GCF_000170895.1). Taxonomy (GTDB): domain Bacteria; phylum Myxococcota_A; class Polyangia; order Nannocystales; family Nannocystaceae; genus Plesiocystis; species Plesiocystis pacifica. The sequence continues at coordinate 18,401 of NZ_ABCS01000128.1, forward strand.
CCCCCGATCGCCTGGCCGGGCTCGAGGGCGTGATCGTCTCGAGCCCCAACGGCGCCGACGCGCTCTTCGACGCCCTCGCGCGCCTGAACCTCGATGCCCGGGCCTTCGCCGGGAAGTTGCTCGCGGCGATCGGCACGGGCACGGCGGCGCGCTGCCAGGCGAAGGGTCTGCGCCCCGATCTCATCCCCGCCAAGGCGCGCTCCGAGGGGCTCATCGAGCTCCTGCGCGCGCGCGGTCTGCTCGGGGGTCGCTGGCTCCACGTCCGCGCCGACCAGGGCCGCAAGCTCCTCGCCGAGGCGATCTCCGAGGCCGGCGGCAGCATCGAGCTGGTCATCGGCTACCGGACCGTGCGCCCCGAGGTGCCCGGCCTGCTCCTCGACAGCCTGCGCCCCGTGGCCGACGGCGGCGAGGGCTACGACGCGATCTGCTTCGCCAGCGGCCGGACGGCGCGGCACTTCCTCGAGACCACGGGCGAGCGCTTCGGCGCCGACGCGGCCCGGGGCTTCCTCGAGCAGGCGAAGATCGTCGCCATCGGTCCGGTCACCGCCGACGCCCTCGCGGCCCTCGACCTGCGCGTCGACGCCGTGGCGGACACGCCCTCGGACGCGGGCATGGTCGAGGCGGTCAAGGGCCTGTTCCCGAAGGCCTGAGCTCGCTCTGAGGCGTGGACGTGGGGCAGGGAGGGCGTGGCGTCGTCCACGACGGCTAAAACAGACAGGGACTGTAAAAATTTCACAGTCCCTGAGTCGTGGACGTGGGGCAGGGAGGCGTGGCGTCGCTCGGCTGGCGGCGCCCCTCCGGGGGCTCATTGCTGCTCGGGGGAGGCGCGGCGCTCGTGGAGCTTGGTGCTCAGGCTGCGGGTCAGCATGAGCAGGAACTTGGCCGCGCCCGCGCCCTGGGCCCGGATCAGCGCGTCGAGGTTGCGCTCGCTCAGGGCGAGGACCCGGGCGCCCTCGCTGCCGGTCAGCACGTCGCTCATGCGTTCGTTGCCCGAGAACAGCGCGACCTCGCCGACCACGGCGCCCGGCTCGCGGACCACGGCCACGCGCCGGCCCTCGTCCCAGACCTCGAGGCTGCCGGTGAGCAGGACGTAGAGGGTGCGCGAGCTGTGGCCCTTGCGGATCAGCACGGACTCGGGGGCGCACGACAGGGCGTGGCTGTTGCCGAGCAGGGCGTCGAGCTCGTCGACGTCGAGCTGGCCCAAGAGCGCGGCGAGGCGGTCGAGGGACAGGGTCTCCTCGACGGAGGCCCAAAAAGCCTGGCTGTCCTGGGCCTCGCTGACGACCTGGTTGCTGCGCGCCAGCCGAGCGCTCAGCCGCCGGGCGGTCATCCGCGGCCGGGTCCAGCGCTCGAACACAGGGGCCAGCGGCGAGCCGATCGCCCGCGGGTGGCGGTCGTCGCCGATCGGCAGGGCGAGGCGGACCAGGGTCCCGTTTTGGGGGTGCTCGGCGAGGCCGTAGGGGCGGTGGCCCAGGCGCGACCACACGTTGACGAGGTGGGGCTCGCAGTCGGCGACGACCAGCTCGGTGCCCTGCTCGACCACGTGCTCGAGCATGGTCATCTGCAAGAGCGTGGCCACGGGGCCCCGGCGGTGATCGGGGTGGACGAGCAGGCGCGAGCCGAGGGCGATGTCGGACTCTTCGATGAGGTCGGTGAAGCGCTCGATGTCGAAGAGCTCGCGGGTCTCGGCGTCGAAGCGGCCCTCGCCGCCCCAGTGCAGCCGGGCGGTGCCGACGACCTCGCCCTGGTGCGTGACCACGAACAAGGCGGCGTGCTCGTCGATGGCGTCGCTGAGCGTGCGCCGCTCGTGGTCGGCCTCGTCGACGAAGAGCTTTTGGCGCTCGACGTAGAGGGCGTAGCGCAGGCGGTAGGCGGCCTCGCGCTCGGCCGCGTCGGTGCTCAGGTGGGCTTCGTAGGCGTGGGGATCGGTGGTCATCGGTCACCTCCAGTAGGGTTTGTCGAGCCAGGCAAAGCCGTGGCGCCGGCCGAACTCCCAGTGGTCGAGCTCGTCCTCGGCGTCAGGGCGGTGGGGGTCGGGGGCGGCCCCCCGGCGCAGCTGGATCCACACGCGCTCGCCCTCGCGGCGGACGTAGCCCGTGCGCCGCCGCCAGTCGGCCTCGGTCCACGACTCGAGCGCGGCCTCGACCACGGGGTGCATGCGGCGGTGGTTCCACAGCGCGAAGCCTTCGCCGCTCGCCTCGGCGCTGTCGCCCGTGGCCCAGTCCTCGACGAGGCGCTCGCCCTCGGGGCCGCGCAGGCTCAGCAGCAGCTGGCCGTGTTCGTCGACGCGCGCGTCGACGTCGGCGCGGGGGTGGAAGATCAGCCGCCCGCTCGCGTCTCGTTCCCGGGCCATCATGCAGCCCGCGTCGACCTCGGCCACGCCGTAGCCGTGCAGGAAGAGCAGGGTGTCGACGTGGTCGGCGAGCCAGCTGCGGAGGCTCGCCTCGAGGGTGCGCGGCGTGGTGTAGCCGCCGCTGGTCACGAGCAGGGTGCGGGGGACCGGGCGGCCCGCGTCGAGGTGCTCGCGGAGGGCGTCGGCGAGGAACAGCGACTGGCCGATGAGGATCGTCGGCATGGCCTCGGCCGCGCCCAGCTGCAGGGCTCGGGACAGGACCCGCGGGCTCAGGTAGCTGTCGACCACGACCCCGGCGGACATGAAGCCGATCGCGGCCGGGTAGGCGTTGATGGCCAGGGGGAGCTTCCCGGCCAGGGCCGCGCCGATGTCCGGCCAGCGAGCCAGCGCGGCGCTGAACAGGCCGGGGCGGTCGCGGAGCTTGCGAAAGCCCTCGGGGCCAGTCTGCGTGCTGCCCGCGGAGTAGGACAGGACGTCCCCGGGGTGGAGGTCGAAGGTCGAGCCTGCGGTCATCTTCGCCGACGGAGTGTCGGCGGGCAGGGGAGCCGATCCATCATCGCGCGCTCGCGTGTCGGCGGGCCTTGGGGGCGCGCTGGAGCAGCGCGGCGAGGCTCGGCCGGACGAGCTCGCGCTCAGCCTCGGCGTAGGCCTGGCGCCGCGCGTCGAGGCTAGCGAAGCCGTCGGCGGGCGGGCCCGCGTCGTCTGTGTCCGCGTCGTCGAGGACGAAGCGCGGCTGGGCGAGCAGGCTGCGGACGAGGGCCCGGCCCGGCGCGCCGCAGCGGGTCATCAGCCAGGCCGCGAGGGCCCAGGCGAAGGCCGCGTGCCCGCGCTCTTGCGCGGCGACCGTTGCCCAGGTCGCGCGCACCCGCGGGTCCCGGGCCCGGGCGGCGCACAGGCTCAGGTGGTGGGCGGCGAGGGTCTCGGCGACGCAGGCCTCCACGAGGGTCTCGCGGAGCAGGGTGAGCGCGTCGACCTCGGGGCGGCGGGGGAGCTCGACGGGGCCCAGGGACAGACCTCGAGCTCCGTGACGGCGCGCCTCGGCTAGCGCGAGGCGCGCGTGCTCGCGCTCTTCGAGGGCGCCGCGGCGGGCGGTCTCGACGAAGCGGGCGGGGGCGCCGAGGACCTCGAGCTCCGCGGCGAGGCGCTCGAAGGCGGGCACCGAGGCGGCCTCCGAGCGCGCCCGTCGGAGCCAGGCCTGGGCCGCCGCGTCGCCGAGGCTCCCGTCCGCGCCGAGGACGAGGGCGGGCAGCCGCGGCCGACCCGCGTCGAGGGCGGGCCGGCCCTCCGGGGGACAGCCCATCAGCATCTCGACGTAGGCCCCCTCGTTGACGAAGGCCTCGCACGCGGCCCCGCACAGGCTCATCTGCTCGCCTTCGATCAGCCAGACCCAGCCCTCCTCGGCGGGGCAGGCCATGCCCTCGCGTTCCACGTGGTCGACCTCGACGTCGTCGAGGCTGACCGAGAGGTAAGGGACGTTGGAGGGCGGGTAGTCGACGAACTCGAACACGCAGGGCTCGGGGTCGTCGGGGTCGGCGAAGCCCTCGACGATGGGCTCGAAGCAGGGGACTCCGGTCTCCGTCGACGCCTCCGTGGTGGTCTCGGTGGTCGCGCCAGACTCGCTCGAGCCCGTGTCCTCGGTGGTCGTCTCGGACTCGCCCGAGCCGGATCCCGTGCCTCCCGTGTTGGTGTCCACCTCGCCGCTGTCGCCCTGCTCCTCCCCGGCCTCGTCATCGCCGTCGCCGTCGAGGGCCCGGGTCGCGCAGCCGAGCTCCATGCCCAGGGCGAGGCTCAGGGTCAGCAGCGCGCGAAATTCTCTCAGCTCCATGCCCCGAGGCTACCAGGCGAGCCGCGCTCGGCTGAGCTGCCAAAACCATCAGCCCTGGCCCGCGCGCGTGCGCGCGAGGACGCGGCGCTCGAACACGAAGGTCCCGCCCGGGAGCAGCGAAGCGACGAAGGCGAGCGAGGTGCGGCCGAGGCCCCAGCGCTGCGCGGTGGCGACGGCGACCAGGGCCTGGAGGTAGATCAACACCAAGATCCCGTGGACCCAGCCGATCCACCCCTGACCGCCGTCGAGCGCGATGGACGCGAGCATGCGCAGGGGCATGGACACGCCGACCATGAGCAGCAGCGACGCGCCCTCGAAGCGCGCGACCCAGGTGAACCATCGCAGGTGGCGGGCGCCCAGATCGAGGTCGGTGTCGATGTTGGTGTCGGCGTCGGGGAGCCGGCTGGCGGCGAGGCTGGCGAGCGCGCCGAGGGCCGCGGACAATCCGAGCGCCCAGCCCAGGGCGAGCGCTCCGCGGCTGACCATCACGAAGGTGGCCGCGCAAAAGCCCGCGGCGGCCAGGCCAGCCCCGAGCGCGGGGCGAGGACGGGAGGCCGCGAGCAGGGCCCCCGTCGAGGCCACCAAGCTCGCGCCCATGGCCTGGAGCACCCAGGGCTCGAAGCCGCGGCCGCTCGCCTTCATCAGGGCGTAGCCGGCGATCCAGCTCAGCACGAGCCCCGCGGTGGTGGTCCACTGCGCGGCGGTCAGGCGCGCGCCTCGATCCTGGGCGCAGGCCGACGACCACAGGCCGCTCGCAAAGATAGCGAGGGCGACGAACTTGAGCCAGCGCCAACCAATCCAGGTCATGGCGCGGACTTCGTGAACGACCGGGCGGCGAGCCAGGCGTGGATCCGGGCGTCTCGGGCGAGGGCGCGGCCGTCTTCGTCGGCGACCCGTCGCCAGCGCTCGAGGTGCCGGGGGGCCATGACGTGCAGGCGCTCCTCGCCGTCGAAGAAGGTGTAGATCGTCGAGGAGCGGTTGCCCCGGAGCATGGCCAGGGCGGCCTCGAGGGCCGCGGGGGTGCGGGGGTGCTCGGCGTCGAGGTTCGAGGTGGGGGCGAGGCCGGCCGCGCCGCTGGCCGCCCAGATCAACACCGGCGACTTGGCGCAGGCGCGGGCGAGGGTCTGGGGCGCGCGGGCGCGGCCCTCGGCGATGTCGAGGAGGGCGAGGTTGAGGGCCGGGCCGACGCGGGCGGGGGCGTGGCGCTGGGCGTGCTCGAGGTCGGCGCGGGCCTTGGCGGCCTCGCCGAGGCGGCGCCACAGCTCGCCGCGGTAGGCGTGGGTGGCCACGTGGGCCAGGGGCGCGTGCAGGCGGAAGCTCGCGTCCCAGCGCTCGAGGGCCCGGTCGGACTCGCCGAGGGCGGCCCAGGCCGCGCCCGCGCCGATGTAGGCCCAGCGCGTGCCGCAGCTGCGGACCACGCCCTCGTACTGCTCGGCGGCCCGCTCGTAGCGGCCGAGCCACAGGTTGACCTCGGCGCCGTAGGTGATCGGGAAGGGCGAGCTGGGGTAGCGGCGGGCGAGGGCCTCGAAGGCCTCGACGACCCGCTCGGGGGCCTCGGTGAACAGCAGCTCCTGGAGCTCGACGGCGCGGCCGCGGGGGCTGATGTTGTCGTGCACGCGGACGAGCCGGGTGGGCCGTCGCGCGCCCCCGGGGTCTGGGTTTGGGTTGGGGACGACGCGGGTCGGGAACTGCGAGCGGTTGCCCCCGAATTGGTCGACGGCGGCGAGGGCCAGCTCGGCGAGGACCTCGTTGCTCGCGTCCGGGGGCGCGGCGACGTCGAGGTCCTCGAGCACGATGCGGATGATCGTCGGCATGTCCCCGCGCAGCTCGCCGTCGAGCATGCGCACCTCGATGGCGGTCTGCAGCAGGTGCGCGAGGGCGTGGCAGCGCCGGAAGGGCTGGTGGATGACGTCCTCGTAGGCGCGGGCGTAGTCGCCGGTGTGGAGCAGGGCCTGGGCGTGCCACAGCTTGAGCTCGCCGAGGGCGTCGCCCTGGGGCGGGCG
>NZ_ABCS01000127.1 GCF_000170895.1 Plesiocystis pacifica SIR-1
ACATGTCGAGCAAGTTGACGAAGAAGTCGTGGCTCAGCACCCCCGGCCGTGAGATCAGCACACCCTGCTTCGAGCCGCCGTGGGTCGCCCCGAGGGCCCGCATGCCGCCGACGAGCGCGGTCATCTCGGGCGCGCTCAGGGTCAGCAGGTGGGCCTTGTCGAGGAGCAGGCGCTCGGCGACGGCCTCGGAGCCGGCGCTCGCGTAGTTGCGGAAGCCGTCGGCCCCAGGCTCGAGCACGGCGAAGGACTCGACGTCGGTCTGGTCTTGGCTCGCGTCGGTGCGCCCGGGGGTGAAGGGCAGCTCGAGGCTGTGCCCGCCCGCGGCCGCGGCCTGCTCCACCCCGACGTTGCCGCCGAGCACGATGAGGTCCGCCATCGACACCTTATTGGCCCCGCCCTGCCCCTCGTTGAAGGCGCGCTGGATCCCATCGAGCACGCTCGACTGCTAGGGTCTGGGCGAGGCCAGCCGTTCGAAGCGGCCGCAAGACTGCCATGTACCGCCCAGTTTTCACTATGCGAGGCCAGCAGCTGCTGGCTTGCCTGCTCGTTGCTTGCGCTGCTGCCTGTACCTCCGCGGAGAGCGAGGTGGACTCGGACTCCAGCGAGACGTCGAGCGATGCCGACGATGCGCTCGATGGGGAGACGGAGACGGAGACCGAGGGCGAGACGGAAACGGAGACGGCGACCGAAACCGAGTCCGAGGGCGAGACGGAGACCGGAGCGGAGACGGGCGGAGCTGGCGAGCTCGAGCAGCTGAGCATGTTCGGGGATTGGCCGGCCCTCGGGGTCGCGCATCGTGACGACCTCGTATTCGTCGCGGCCGCGAACGCCGGCTTGCACATCGTCGATGTCCAGGACCCGTCGAGCCCCGTCGAGCTGGGCGCGGTGGGGGGTCCTGGGGTGGCCTACGAGGTCGTGCTGGTGGGGGACTACGCTTACCTCGCGACCTGGAACGGGGGCCTTTGGGTGGTCGACGTCTCGGATCCCGCGAACCCCCAGGACGCGGGGGCCCAGGCGACCACGGCCTTCGCTCGGGGTCTGACCGCCGCCGACGGGCACGTCTACGTCGGCTCGATCGACGGGGCCTTTGGCGACTCGGATCCGACCAACGGCGTCGAGGTGTTCGACATCTCCACCCCGGGCGCGCCCCAGCTCGTGGGGGCGGTGACCACCCAGGGCTGGGCGGGGGGCGCCGCGGTCGTGGGCAGTTGGGCCTTCGTCGCCGACGGGCCCGGAGGCATGGGCGTGCTCGACATCAGCGCGCCCGCCAGCTTGCAGCTGGTGACCTCGGTCCCGACGCAGGTGCGCGCCTACGGGGTCGCGGCCGAAGCCGGCGTCGCGGTCATCGCCGACAACGCCGGGGACCTTCGAGTCATGGACATCTCGAGCCCCGAGGCGGCCAAGGAGGTCGGTTCGCTCTCCGTCGACGGGCTGGCCTACGGGGTCGCCATCGACGGCGACGAGGCCTGGGTCGCCTGTGACGACGGCGGCGTGAACATGCCCGGGACCCTGGTCGTCGCCGACATCTCGGATCCCGCGAGCCCCACGGTCAAGGCCTCGGTGCCCACGTCGAATCGGGTGTGGGGCGTGGCGCTCTCGGACGCGTTGGCGTTTGGGGCGGGGACCGAGGGCGGGCTGATGGTCTTCAGCCGGCCCTAGTAACTGCTACCCTGTGCCGGCCTTGTCCCGCCCTCCGCTCAGCGAAGAGGAGACCCTCGCACCGCCCCCGAGCGAGGAGCCGACGATGGTGCCGGGGGCGTCCTCCTCCGAGGCGGCCGGGTGGAGCGTCGACGACACCTTCGACGTCTCGAAGGCCTCGATCGGCGAGGATGCGACGCTGCTCGCCGCCGCGCCAGGCCAGGCCAGCGAGGACTCCCTCGCCCAGGCCCTGCGGGCTCTCGGTGGCGCGAGCAAGGCTGCGCTCGCGAGCGGCGAGCGCTACCGGCAGACGAAGCTGCTCGGCCGCGGGGGGATGGGCGAGGTCTGGCTCGTCGACGATCTGCGGCTCGAGCGAGACGTCGCGCTCAAGCGGATCCGCTCCGAGGGCAGGCCTCGGGCGGAGGTGCTCGCGCGCTTCCTCCGCGAGGCCCAGCTCAGCGGCAGCCTCGAGCACCCGAACATCGTGCCGATCTACGATCTGGGCGTCGACGGGGAGGGCGCGCTGTTCTTCACCATGAAGCGGCTGCGCGGGCGCAGCCTCGCCCAGCTCCTCGACGACGGCGCCCTCGGATCGGTCCATGAGCGGCTGACGATCTTTCGCAAGGTCTGCGACGCGGTCGCCTTCGCCCACGCCCGCGACATCATTCACCGCGACCTCAAGCCCGACAACGTGATGGTCGGGGAGTTTGGTGAGGTCATGGTCCTCGACTGGGGCCTGGCCAGGCGCCTCGGTGAGCGGACGACGGGCGCCTCGAGGATCGAGCCCGCGGCGCCGCTGGGCGAGGCGCCCCCCGAGGGGGAGGGCAGCAGCAGCGAGGGCGCGCTGACGGTCGACGGGGCGTTGATGGGCACGCCGGCGTTCATGGCCCCGGAGCAGACCCTCGGCGAGCACCACCTCGTCGACACCCGGACCGATGTCTACGCCCTCGGGATCCTGCTCTACGTGTTGCTCACCGGTGAGCGGCCGTTCCGGGGCTCGGTGGCCTCGGTCTTGTTTCAGGTCTCACGCGGGGAGTTCGAGCCGCCGAGCGCCCGGGCCTCGGTCGCCCGCGAGCTCGAGGCCATCGTGCTGAAGGCGATGGCGCTCGAGGCCGACGACCGCTACCCGAGCGTGGCAGAGCTCAGCGCGGACATTCAGGCCTACCTCGAGGCCCGGCCGGTGTCGGTGGTCCGCTACAGCTGGCTGCAGCGGGTCCAGAAGTGGGCGGCCCGCAACCGCACCACGGTCGCGGCAGCGACGGCGACGGGGGCCGTGGGGCTGTCGGCGTTGATGGTCGGCGGGGTGCTGTACCTGCGCGACGTGGCGGCGGCGCGCGACCGGGCCGAGCGGGCGCGAGACGAAGCCACGCTCGCCCGTGACGAGGCGACCGCGTCGCGCGACGAGGCGACGGCGGCGCGCGACCGAGCCCTCGAGGCCGAGCGCGAGGCCCAGGTCCGCGAGGGCGAGGCCCAGGTCGGCCTCGGGCTGGCGCTCGCGCGCGGCGGCGAGTTTCGTGACGCCGTCGGGCTCCTCGACGCGGCGCGCGAGAGCTTCGCGCGGGCCGAGGCCTCGTCGGTCGCCGTCGACCTCGTCTCCGCTTGGGTCGACGGGCAGAACCCGCCCCCGCTGGCCCGTTTCCAGCTTCCGAGCGAGAGCTGGGTGGGAGGGGCGAGCGCCGACGGGCATCGGATTGTCTGGCAGCACCGGACGCGCGCGGGGGTCTACGACTGGCTGCTTGGGACGCGTCTGTTCGAGGGCGAGCTCCCCGGCTTGCTCGAGCGCGGCGTCGGGGTTCAGGGCGAGGACTTCATCGCCCTGGTTCGGGGCGACGCTGGCGTCGAGGTCCGGAGGCTGCTCGACGACGCCCTCGTGACCACGCTGCCCGAGGGCGCCTCGCACCGGCTGTGCCGCGACGGTGAGCACGTGATGATCGAGGACCACGAGGGCCGGCTGCAGCGCTGGTCGCTCTCGGCTGGGGAGGCCCGCGGGGCCTCCTTCGAGTGTGGGCGGCCGAACTCGGTGAGCGGCGATTGTGGCCGAATCACCTGCGACCCCGATCGGGTCCCGACCCACGCCCGAGCTGCGCGCACGCAGGTGTGGGACGCGGTGAGGGGCCGCATGCTCCACGACCTGCCCGGGAGCAACACCAAGAACATCTCCCACGACGGACGGCTCTTGGTCCTCAGCTTCGAGCACAGGGGGGTCCAGCTGTGGGACCTCGACCGCGGCCAGATGCTGTGGCACGACCCGACCCCGGCTCGGACGGGGTCGGGCTACTTCTCGGCGGACGGCCAGCGGATCTACGCCCAGAACGCGAAGCTGAGGGTTCACGAGTGGACCCGCGAGGGCGAGTGGCTCGGCGAGCGGACCCTCGACGGTCAGCTGCTCCCCCTGGCCCTCGACGAGCCCTACTGGCTGACCCACACCGAGGAGACCGTGTCCGCGTGGAGCACCGGGCCCGGGGCCCACGCCCAGGTCGACGCGGCGGTCGAGTTCGTGAGCTCCGGGGACGTCGGCGAGGGGGAGCTGGTCGAGCTCTTCGTCGGTCGACCGAACTCGATCGTCGATCCGTTGACGGGCGCGACCCTCGACGAGCTCGGGGAGGGTATCGAGGGCCAGCGGCTCCGCGTCGACCTCGACGGCCAGGGCCGGGCGGCGCTCATCGCCGCGCTCGGTGAGGCGTGGCGCTTCGACCTGACCCAGTCGAGCGCGCCCCTGGGGCAGCTAAAGCTCGACCCCGCGCTCGGCAAGCTCACGGCGGTGCGGATGCTGCCCGGGCGCGCCGCCGCGCTGATCGGCGACGCCGAGGGGGTGCTGCACGTGTGGGACTTCGACCAGGACGCCGTCGTCGCGCGCCACGACACGGGCCAGTACATCTGGGAGATCGACGTCGACGCCGGGGGCGCGCGGGCCTACGTCTCGGGCCGGATCGCCAGCCAGACCTCGGTGACCGTCGTCGACCTGGCGACCGGGGCCAAGCACTTCGAGTCCCCGCACTCCCGCTCGGCCTACGGCGTCGCGGTTGGCGAGCGCGGGGAGCAGACGCTGTTCGCCGTGGGCTCGCAGCACGGTCACGTCGAGGTCTGGGGCGAGGTCGAGGGCGAGGTCGAGGCCCTCACGGTCTTGCGCGAGGCCCCGGTCCCGATGATGAGCCTCGACTTCACGCCCGACGGTGCGCTGTTGATGGCCAACACCTACACCGGCGAGCTCTTGCTGTGGTCGACGCAGACCTGGCGACCGCTCCCGGCCTTGCCCGTCGAGCTGCCCCGCGTCACCGCCAGCTTGGACAGCCGGCGCCTGCTCGGCGTCAGCCGGATCTTCGATCTCGACCTGGGCGCGCGCAGCGAGGCCACGCGCCTGGGCTTCCCTGCCCGCGAGGGGGAGAGCGCAGAGCAGCGCATGAACCGAGCCATCGCAGGTCTGGCGCTGCAAAAGGCCTGGGCGGCCGCCGACGCGTTGATCGGGCGAGCCCGGGCCGAAGGCGTGGCCATCGACGAGCTGCTCGCGGCTCGCATCGCGTGGAAGCGGGGCCAGCCCGAGCGGGCCCTGATGGCGCTCGAGCGCGTGGATCCTGGGCGGGTGTCGAACGCTGCGGAGCTGGCGATCTGGCTGCGGATCGTCCGCGACGCCGTGGCAGCGCGCCGAGGCGACTGAGTTTTGTTCTGCCCCACAGCGAGCTGGGGACTGGGGCGCTTCGTCGCCATGCGCTCCTCTGCTCGAGTCGCTACTCGAGGCTCGCCAGGAGCTGATCGGGCACGTCGGTGATGATCGCGTCGACGCCCCACTCGCGCAGCTGCGTCATGCGGGCGGCGTCGTTGATGGTGTAGACCATCACGGTGTAGCCGCGCTGTTTTTGGCGCGCGACCCACTCCGCCGTCACGAAGGCGTCCCCGCCGATGAGGATGTCGGGCTGAGCCTGGGCGTTGAGGCCCAAGTTCTGCAACACGCGCTTTTCGGGCCACGAGAGGTCGGCGTCCTCGAAGGTGCCCAGGAGCTGCCCGCGGCGCAGCTCGGGGGCGAGGAGCCGGGCCTGCTCGAGGATGTAGGGGTCGAAGGAGCTGAGCAGGACCTCGTCCTCGAGCTCGTGGGCGCGGACGAGCTCGACGACGCCGGCGGCGAGCTCGGCCTTGAGCTCGGTGGTCTTGAGCTCGATGTCGATGACGACGGCGCCGCCGTGGCGGGCGAGGACCTCGTCGAGGGTGGGCAGCGGCTCGCCGGCGAACTCGGGGCTGAACCAGGAGCCGGCGTCGAGGGTGCGGAGGGTGTCGAGGTTGGCCTCGCCGACCAGCCCGGCGCCGGTGGTCGTGCGCTCGAGGGTGTCGTCGTGGAGGACGACGACCTCGCCCGTGGCCGCGAGGGTGACGTCGAGCTCGAAGGCCACGCCGAGCTCGACGGCGGCGGCGAAGGCCGACTGGGTGTTCTCGGGCGCGACGGAGGAGAAGCCGCGGTGGGCGACGACGGGCGGGCCGGTCAACAGGTGGTCGCAGGGGCGGGGCTCGTGGGGGACGACGTACTCGAGCCCGCCGCCGCCCAGCAGGGCGCCTCCGGCGACGAGCGGGAGCCCCACGAGCGCCGACGTGACGCCGACGAGCAAGCGCGCGCGACCGGACATCGCCCGACTGTGCCCGAGTCTCGGCGCGCTGCCAAGCTTCTGCTGCTGCGATGCTGCATCCCGCTGCACGGGACTTGCACGGGATTGCGCCGATCTCGGGTTGTCCTCGCCCGCTCTTCGTTCATCGCTCGCGCTAGACCGCAGGTGTGCCAACACGACGGGAGTTCCTCGGCGGCGCGGCGTGCCTGGGGCTGAGCGCCCTGGGCTGGCGCGCGGCCGCACCGCGACTGTTCACGCCCGAGACCGCCGGGCTCTACGGCGACGCCCCCCTGCCGGCCTGGGTCCTCGCGCTGGTCGAGGGCCAGCTGCAGACCTGGGAAGGTCGGGACCGCAGCGCGCTGCTGGCGATGCGCTCGACCAACCCCGAGTGGGACTTCATGGGGCGGACCTTCCTGGTGCTGGCCCTGGCCAACCTGGCGCTGCGCCGACCCGCCGACGCGCCGCGCTACCTCGACGTGGCCCGGGGCATCGTCGCGGCGACCCTCGAGGCCGAGTCCGAGGCTTCGATGTACTTCTTCTTGCTGCCCTACGCGCGCGCAAAGCCATGGCGCTGCGGGGGAGGGGAGGGCGCGCGCAGCCTGTTCGTCGACGGCGAGCTGCTGCTCATGCTCGCCGCCCTCGAGCTCGTCGAGGCCGGGGCGACCCTCGCAGGGGTCGCGGTGCGCGAGCACATCGAAGCCCGGGCCCAGCTCGTCGCCGCGCAGATGCGGGCCGGCCCAGGCCTGAGCGCCGAGAGCTACCCCGACGAGTGCTGGACCTTTTGCAACACCACGGCGCTGGCGGGCTTGCGCGTGGCCGAGGCGGCGGGCGTGTCGGTGGACGCCGCGCTGCCCGGAGACTGGCTCGCGCAGGCTCGGGCGAGCCTGGTCGAAGCCAACAGCGGGCTCTTGGTGTCCAGCTACACCTGGGACGGCGAGACCCTCGACGGACCCGAGGGCAGCTCGATCTGGATGGCCGCCCACAACCTTCAGGTGATCGACCCCAGCTTCGCGCGCGGGCAGTACGAGCGCGCCCGAGCCACCCTCGGGCGCAGCGTCATGGGCTTTGGCTACGCCCGCGAGTGGCCCAGGCGCGGCGAGGGAGCCATGGACGTCGACTCGGGCCCGGTCCTTCCCCTGCTCGACGCCAGCCCCGGCTCGAGCGGGCTCGCGGTCCTGGGCGCCCGCGCCTTTGACGATCGGGCCTACCTCGAGGGCTTGCTCGCGGCCCTGAACTACGCGGCCTTTCCCGACGACGCGGGCGGCCGCCTGCGCTTTCGAGCCAGCAACGCCGTGGGGGACGCGGTCCTGAGCTACGCGCTGTGCTCGGGTCCGCTGTGGGCCCGGGTCCTGGGGGTGCTCGCGTGAGCGGCCAGAGCTGGCGCGAGCTCGGCCTGCGGGCGTGGGTGCTCGTGCTCAGCGCGCTCGTGGCCGCGGGCTGGGGCGCCATGGAGCTCGCGGGCTGGGGCCAGGGGCTCGAGGCGCTGACGGGCATGCGCCCGGCTGGTGGGGCCGGCGCGGCCGCGCGGGGCCTCGTCTACGCCTTGACCTGGATCGGGGTCAGCGCGGTGGTGCCCATCGCGTTGGGGGCGGTCTCGCTGTGGACCCTCGCCCGCGCGCTCGGGCTCTTTGGAGCCCGAGCGTCGGCGGCCGAATGAGCGCGAGCGAGGTGTGCTTCGGAGGTGCTCGGAGGGTCGGCCCAGACGAGTTCAGGCCGACCCTGCAATTGTGCTGCGTTGACCCCGACCTCGCCTCGAGCCCACACTCTCGGGGTGCGACTGAGCTGGGGACTCCGGGCGGTTGGGGTGGGCTCGCTGTGGCGCGCGGGCGTGCGGGGCCAGGGGGTCGAGATCGGTCACCTCGACAGCGGCGTCGCCGAGCACCCGGTCCTCCGCCGGCGGGTGGCGGCCTTCCTCGACACCGACGCGCGCGGCCGCCCGGCTGGCGAGCACCCTCGTGACGAGCTCGGCCACGGCACGCACACCGCAGCGATCGTCTGTGGCGGGAGCGTCGAGGGCCTCGCGATCGGCGCGGCCCCCCGCGCCCGGCTGCGCTCCGCCGCGGTCATCGACGCGGGCGACAACCTCGTACGCATCCTCCGCGGCCTCGACTGGCTGCGCGGCTCGGGCGTGCGGGTCCTGTGCATGGCTCTGGGCTTCGAGGGGGACAACCCCGTGCTGTGGACGATGCTCGAGGCCCTGCGCCGGGAGGGGGTCCTGAGCGTGTGCGCGATCGGCAATCATGGGCCCGCTCGACCCCTGTCCCCCGCCCGCTACCCTGGGGTGCTGTCCGTGGGGGCGATCACCGAAGCGGGCGAGGTCCCGGGCTACTGCGCGCGGGTCCTCGACGACGCGGGTCGCTGCGTGGCGCCGGCCCTGCTCGCCCCCGGCACCTTCGCCTCGGCCGACTCCCGCGGTGAAGGCCTGCGGACCATGGGCGGGACCTCGCAAGCCTGCGCGCTCGTAGCTGGGATCGCGGCGCTGCTCGCCTCGGCGCGTCCGCGCGCGACCCCGGGGCAGCTGGCCTCGGCGCTGATCCGCGGCGCGCGACCCATCGAGGGCCTCGAGTCGCGCTGCCGCCATGGGCTCGTCGACGCTCGGCGGGCCCTCGAGCTCCTCGGCACCCACGGCCAACGGGGCTTTGGCCCGCGACCGGTCGAGCCCCCCTTTTTCCGTGATCCCGCCCTCATGAAAACAGCACGTTTGGGGTCCAGCTTTTCGGGGGGGGTTGTCCGCTGCATCGTGATTGCGTCGAGCCGTGCTGCCGATCACCCTCTCGAGGGACGGGCGGCATCGATCCTCGCGCGGGTGTCCAAGGCCACTCGCCAGCAGCCCAAGGCCGTCGAGTACTTCCCTGTCGCACGCGCGGCCGTCGTCGAGGCCTCCCCCCGCTTCATCCACGCCTTGGCCATGGATTCGCGCGTACGCGTGCTCAGCCCCACTCGGGCCGAGAACCGCTACCGGCTGTGAGCCCGCCCCTCGGTGCCGGGTACTCGGAACCTCTCGCGGCTGTGAGTCTCGCACGCGTCAGTGTTTCCACGGCTGCAGCTCCAGCAGGGCGAGAGAACATATATTGGGTTCAAGGTATGTGGATTGTGAGGGGATGCGCTCGGCCTGACTTGGGGCGAGACTTGCATGGGTCGGTGGGGCAATGGCCGGAAAAACCACGAAAAAAGATGCCGACAAGCTGCGCAAGGCGATAGAGAGCGCCCGGAAGGCAGCAGGGAAAAAGACCAAGCCCAAGAAGAAGGCCAAGCCCAGGAAGAAGGCCAAGCCCAAGAAGAAAGCCGCGCCGAACGAGAAAAGGCCCACCTTCCCGGGCGCCAAGGGCAAGGCTCGCAAACGCCGCCCGAGCAAGCGACCGGCCAAGCCCCCTGTCGTTCGCAAGACCATCGCGCTCACCAACCGCACGCCCTTCCCCGTCAAGATCTTCGCGTCTGGGACCAAGAAGGGGGAGGCGCAGGTCCTGTGCGTCGTCCCGGCCTACAGCAGCAGCAGCGTGACGGCGCAGGTCGGGGACACCCTCACGGCCAAGATCCCCTCCCTCGATCGTGTCGCGGCCACGCTGAAGGTCGCCGATACGGGCGGGCAGCGCATCGACGTGACCGAGCGAGCCCTGCGCTCGAACAAGGCCGGCAAGACCATCGAGGTCCTGCTCGACGCCCCCGTCCGCAACTGCGCGCTGTTCCGCGTGGACGGACGCGGCGCCCACAAACCACTGCCCGACCGCATCCACGCGAGCGGTCGGCCCGTCAAGCTTCGCCTGCCCGTGGGCTCGGTGATCCGCGGCGCGGACCCGGATCGCCGGGGCACCTACTTTTGGCTGATCGTCACGCCCTCGGGCCAGCCCAACTTGCTGGGTCTGACCTTCAGCACCGGGGTCGGTTGGGACGTGCGCGCCGAGCAGGGCGAGGTGGTGATGTTCCTCGACCTGGGTCTGCCCAAGCTCGACAAGGCGGCCTCGGCCTCGGCCAAGAACCCCTTTTGGGTGCGCCTGCACGGCGACGTCGAGGACCTCTCCAGCCTGTTGAGCTCGCAGTACTGCAAGCTCCCCACCCGCATCGACGTCAACCCTCACCCGGTCGACCTTCGGATGTACGCCGAGCGGGGCGAGAAGACCCGGGCCGCGAGCCTGGACGAGCTGTGCGCGACGGCGGCGGCGAGGCGCCAGAGCAAGGCCAAGGGCCGGGCCAAGCCCAAGCTCGAGAGCAGGGCCGTGCGCGTGCTGGCCGCGGACACGGGCCCAGGCACGGTCGCGGGGCTCTACCCCCGCTCGCGCTTTCGCGGCGAGGCGGTCCCCTTCGAGCACAGCCGAACCGGCGCGCTCATGGGCGCGCTGAAGACCCTCGGCTCCGTGGACATCGCCGTCCCGGTCGAGGCCAAGAGCGTCGGGCTGCGCACGCTCAGCTCGCTGAGTGAGGACTACGAGTACGTCCGCGGTCGGATGCGCAAGGTCTCGCGCTTCCGCACGACGGTGCAGGTCGAGGACCCCGAGGTCAAGGAGGTCGAGATCCGCTCGTGGGAGGACGGCGCGCGCATCCGCGTGGGCGGCAAGCACTACGTCGTCGGCCCCGAGCGCCCCGTCCGCGTCGCGCCCAACGGCTTTGGCCGGGTCGTGATCGAGATGGAGCCCACGGGCGCTGGGGCCCCGGAGCTGATGCTGCGCACCGACGCCATGATGCGGGACACCCACATCGACGTCTTCCCGGACCAGGAGATGCACGAGAAGATCGCGCGCATGCCCCAGGACGCGCTGTTCGAGTCCGGGCTCGTCGACAAGAAGAAGGTCTCGAAGCAAGACTGCGCCGCGGTCCAACAGACGATCCAGTGCCTGTCGCGGGCCATGACCCACGGCCAGAGCGAGACCCGCGACGGACGCCAAAATCACCGCGACGTCGACGCCTCGGCCATGGATCACGAGCACTTCGCCTTCGGCACCGATCCCAAGACCGGCAAGGTCCGTCACGAGCCCCTCGACCCGGCCGCGGCCGCGATGCGAGCCGCGCAGGCCCAGGCAGGCCTGGCTCAGTCCGTGCTCGGCGAGATCGGAAAGGTCGCCCAGTTCATCGTCGGCAAGCCGCAGCAGGGCGACCCGGAGAAGCTCGGCGAGGCCATCGTCGACGGGCTGATCCCCGGGGGCGCCGCGACCCGGCAGGGCCTCGAGGTGACCTTCGAGTTCCTCGAGGAGAACGTCCCGGCGATCCGCGTGCTGGTCAACACCTCCAAGGCCATCGGCGAGCTGATCGGCAAGGCCATCGACGCCATCGAGGTCGGGGTCCAGGAATTCGTGGACTGGCTGCGCTTCGCCTTCGACTGGGGGGACATCCAGCGGACTCAAAAGGTCGTGATCGGCGTGTTCGACGACTTCATGGGCGCGATCAAGTCGGGGGCGAGCTCGCTCAAGGGCACGGTCAACGCCGAGTTCGACAAGCTGCGCGAGCTGATGACCAACGCCCGCTCGGACGGCGGCGCGAGCCTCCGCGCGCGGCAAAGCGACAACGACGGCAACAACCTCATCACCGAGGTGTTCTCCGAAGCCACGGAGAAGCTCGAGTGGATCGTCAACTGGGTGTCCGAGCACCTGACCATGGGCGAGTCGGACTTCTCCCGAGAGCTGTCCCGGCGCCTCGCCAAGCTCCCGAGCAACTTGATCGAACCCCTCGAGCGCCTCGACGACGTCGACGACGACGTCAAGCAGTCGTTCGCCGACCTCGGCGACACCCTCGAGGCCTTGTCCAAGGGCGACCTGAGCACCGCCTTGGTCAAGCTCGGCGACCTCATGCTCGCCGTCGGCGGGGCCCTGCTCAACGTGCTCAACACGGTCAGCGACGTGCTCTTCGAGCTGTTCATCGCGGCCATCGAGATCATCGAGTTCGTGTTCAACTACCGGCCCAAGCTCCTGGAGCTCCGGGCCTTCAACCAGGAGATCTTCGGCGGCGTCGAGATCCCCTCGATCATCGAGCTCGTCGCGCTGATCATCGCGATCCCGGCCACGGTCAGCCACAAGATCCAATTCGGCGTCGCGCCCTTCCCGGAGACCTCGCTGGCGGCCAACGCCTGGGACGAGTTCACGGACTTCCTCGGGGACGTGGAGCTCTCGTCCAAGTACTGGGTGCTCGCCTGGGCGACGGGGGTCGGCGGGCTGATGAACCAGTACACGATGACGATGGCGCTGCTCGACCAACCCAAGACCTCGGGCAACCTGAACATCCTGGGCGGCATCGTCGCGGGGGCGAAGGTCATCTTCTACGTGATGATCGCCTTCATCTACGACAAGCCGATCTACAGTATTTTGGCGGCCATCTTGGGCGGCATACGGGCGATCGTTGGCTGCATCGACGCCGTCTTGATTCAAAACGCGGGGACCTCGGCGGGGGGCTACAAGCGCGCTTGCCTGTTCGACGGCATCTACGGGGCGCTGTGCGTGGTCGTGGCGATCGCCGCGATCGCCGACGGGGAGGACCCCTGGATCGCCACCGCGAGCATGCTGATCGGGGCAGGGCACGTGGCGCAGCTGTGTGTGTTCGGGAGCGCGATCGTGGCCGTGGTGGGCATCGCCGCCACGGCCCCGATCGCGTGGAGCGCGAGCGGCATCTACTTCCACCTCGCTGGACAACAACAATCGGCCTGAGCGAGGCCGTCTCCCGGGCCGAGGAGCGCTGTCCCGCGCTCTTCGATCTGGGAGGGGTCACCGTCGCGGGCGGGGGCTGGACGGCGTCGCGCCCCCGTCAGGGCGCGCCCGGCCGGCGAACCTCCGCCGGCTCACTCGAATTTCACGGGACTTGACGCCAAGTGACGCGATCGGGGCGAGACAAACCGGGCTGAGCCCGGCACCATGGGCCTGCATGGTCGACGCCACGCTTCAATCGTTCCGAGCTACTTCCGACGCGACCGTAGAATGGCTGCTCGCCAGCTCTCGGGAGGACGGCTCACTGAGCGAGGCGAACGACGAGCCCCGCAGCTACGCCAAGGCCCCGCTCTTGTTGCTGCTCGCCGGCCACGGCCGTCGCTGCCAGCGGATGCTCGACCACCTCGCTGGACGGCACCAACGCCCGGACGGGAGCTTCGTGGCCGGAGTGGTGGAGGAGGACCCCTCGGTCGATGGTTGGCTGGTCATCGGCTCCCAGCGAGCGGGGCGCTTCGATCTGGCTCGCGTCGGGTGGGCCCACCTGCGCCGCTACGCCCACCCGGGCCTGGGCGGCTTTTGCCGCGCGGGCCACCACAGCGGCGACGGGGACAACATCGTCGATCTGGCGACGACCGCCCAGCTCGGCCTCGCGGCCCTGTACTGCGGCGAGCTGCCCCTCGCCCTCGCGGCGGGTCACTGCCTTCGGCTGTTCTGGGAGCGGCAGGCCGATCGCTCTCGCCTGCGCCTGCAGATGGACGACGCTGGCGACCTGCTCGAGACCTGGAACGCGCGCGAGATCCAAAACCAGGTGATCGACCCCGAAAAGCCCGATCAAAATTGGGCCGCGCTCGGCTACGCGATCGCGTTCTTGGTCCAGCTCGGCCGCGCGACGGGCAACGCCAGCCACCTGTCCACCGCGCACTTGCGGACCGCCCGATCCTTCGCCTCCTTCGTCCTCGAAGGGGACCGCTTCGAGCGGGTGCTGGCGAGCCACACCGCCCACGGCCTCGGCTGGGGCCTGGCGCTGCTCGCCCGCGTCACGGGCGAGTCCGACTACCGCGAGTTCGCCTGGCGGATCGCCGGGGTGCTGCGCGAGCGGCAGGAGTCCGACGGGACCTGGCTGCCCGACGCCGACCCGCGCTCGCGCTTCGAGCAGAGCATCGAGGCGGCGCTGTGGCTCCGCGAGATTGCCCAGCTCGGTTGAGGCCGGGCCCTCGGGCATGTCCAGCCTCGAGCGTCGAGGTTTGACGGGGGCTGACGCCATGCCCGGCTCAGGGAGCCCCGAACCACAGCTGGTGCTCGCCGCTGGCGAGCTCGGCGAGGAGCTCGTCGCGGCCGTCGCCGTCGAAGTCGCCCAGGCTCAGCTCGACGATGCCCGGGCCGAGCTCGAGGTCGCTGACGCAGGTGGGCTCGAATTGGCCGTCGATGACGTCCACGGCGATGACGCTCGCGGTGCTCGAGTCTGCGTGCGAGGTGATGGCGTGGCGTCGCTCGAGGTCGCCGCCGCCGATCTCGTCGAACAGGCCGAGGATCGTCGCTTGCGGGTCCGTGGCCAGCTCGACGTAGCGGCGGCCGCCCATGGGCCGGCCGAGGACGAGGGCGCCGTGGGGACCGGCGGAGCCCGTCCAGCTGTGGCCCTCGACGCTCCCGCCTCCAACGACGCCGCGGAACAGCTCGAGGTCGGCGCGCGGGCGTAGGGAGACCAGGAGCTCGCGGTCGACGCCCTCGAAGTCGAGGATGTGGATGGTCTCCCAGCTTCCTCCGCCGGGGGCCTCGCTGGCCGTGGCGCTCTGGCAGTAGGCCGGCGCGTAGGCCTCGGGGAGGAGCCGGCCCAGCTCGTACTCCGCGGCGTAGTCGGTGGTCCAGACCAGCTCGTACTCCGACGCGCCGTGGTGGAGCCACCAGTCCCAGGACGCGGCGCCCTCGCTCCCGCCGCGGGTGAGCAGATCGACGAGCCCGTCGCGGTCGATGTCGACGAGCGCGGCCGAGGTCGGCGACGAAGGTAACTCGACGCTGGCGACGCGGGCGGGGGCGGGCCCGGTGGCGTAGATCGAGACGCCCATGGGCCGCGCCGTGGTGAGGAGCAGCTCGTCGACGCCGTCGCCCTCGAGGTCTCCGCGGGCGAGGCGCGTCGGGACCTCGCCGGGCTCGAGGCTCAGGGGGGTCGGGGAGCCAAAGCCGAGCTCGGGGGCTCGTGGGTCGGCGAGCTCGAAGCTGTCGATGCCGCCGTCGGCGAGGCGCAGGAGCTCTTCGTCGCCGTCGCCGTCGAGATCAAAGACCATGAACTGAAGCTGCTCGGCGCCCGCGCTCAGATCTTGAATGGGGGCGGGGGCGAGGGCGAGGGCCTGGGCGCAGGCGGGGGGCTGGGCCAGCCACTGGCAGCGGCCCACGGCGCACAGGGCCCCGGGCGCACACTCTTGATCTTCGAATTCGAGGTAGTCGCAGGCTCTCGGCTCGCACACCCCCAGCTCGGCGTCGCAGAAACGATCGCTCCAGTCCGCGCGGCAGTCTTGATCGTCGACGCAAGGGCTCGTCTCGACGCAGTCACCCCCGACGCAGGCGAGCCCGGGCAGGCACTCGTCGCTCTCCTCGCAGTCGGGCTCCGGGAGGTCGAGGGTCAGGGGCGGGGGCGTCGGCCGAGCGCCGCGAGCGAAGCCCTCCGCCGAGGCCGCGCGGGGGCCCTGCCCCGAGCGCGCGCCCTGGTCCTCGCACCCGCACCCGACGCAGGCGCACGCTCCGTCGACGCAGACCTGTCCGAGGCCGCAGTCCGACTCGAGGGCGCAGGGGAGGGGCTCGGGCTCACCGCCAGTTCCGTCGTCGCTGCCCGTCGAGCCCGCCTCGGTGCCCGCCGAGGCCTCGTCCGTTCCGGACTCGTCGCCCACCGTGGCGGGCCCGTCTTCGAGGCCAGGGTCGGGTGCGCAGGCCAGGGTCACCCCGAGCGCCACGAGGGAGAGGGGTCGGGTCGAGGGCGCCGCTGAGGTCCGCATGCTCCAAGCTCGACACCAGACTGGGCAGAAATTACGGACTGGGCGAGGGCTGGCCGGGAGGCTCCAGCTCACCAGGTCATCGGCCGCACCGGGCCGACGTTGAGCTGGGCGGCGAAGGCCACCGGCATCGCCAGGCCCGTGAAGGGCGAGCCGAGGTTCACGTAGCGGTGCGAGGCGTAGTGATCGACGTAGAGGATGTTGATCTGGTTGTCCGTCCCCGGGACGTAATTCCACGCCGTCCACGCCTGCCCGGCGCAGGCGCTCACCCGGCCGTCGGCCCGCACCACGCGGTCGCCCACGGAGAACACTCGGGGCAGGGCCGGGTTGCTGCGGGCGTTGGCGGCGGTCAGCGGGTCCGAGTAGGGCTGCGGGGTGAGGGTCCAGGAGAACAGGTGCAGCGTCCCGTTGACTCCGCCGGCCGCGTTCGGGGTCCAGTTTCCGGCCTGCTGGGCCCAGGCCTCGTTGACTCCGCTATAGGGATAGTTGGCCCGGTTGTTCAGCTTGGTGAGCTGGTCCGCCTGCAGCGCGGCGAGGTCGTTGGTGTTCGCGTATTGATCGAACAGGTAGATGGGGTTCGCCGCCGGGGTGTACTTGGGCGAGAGCACGAACAAGCCGGCGGGGAGGCTGGCCATGTTGGCGGTGACGTAGGCCTCGCGCCGCTGGTCGAGGGCGCCGTCGTAGAGCACGGCCACTCGCGACGCGGTGACCCCATTGGCGTCGGTGAGGATCGTGTCGTAAGGGGCGTCGAAGAGGTTGAGCGCAGCCTGGGTGTGGGGCACCAGGTGGTCGCCCAGGATCTGCTGGAGCGCGTCGATCAGCGCCTGGTGGTCGGCGTCTTTGAACGGCATCGCCCAGCCGAAGTGCGAGAGGTTGAGGATGACCAGCTCGCGGTCGGTGGCCTGGAGGGCGCCGAGGAAATTGGCGACCTGGGCGAGGATGCCGGCGGGGCCGTCGAGGCGTCCGCCGGTGTAGGGCCCGTGGAAGGTCCAGAATTCGCGGCCGCCGACGTAGCTGGCCTGATAGGGGCGCAGGTCGAAGTAGCGGATCCCGCCCGCGAGCTGGTGGCCGACGTCCTGGGTCTGGGTCCGGGACAGCATGTTGCCGAAGGCGTGGTCGACGTAGCAGCCGGCGTCGTGGGTGCCGGGGATGGTGATCTGGTGCAGCGGCCGCTGGCCGAAGCCGAGCCCGTCGGTCCCGTGCAGCTGGGTCATCCATGGCATGGCTAGCGCCCTCCCTGGGTGAGGATGAGGCGCAGCGTCGGCAGGCCCGCGGCGTCGGTCGTGGTCGACTGGCTGACGACGAAGCTGGGCTGGCTGCCGTAGGGACCGAGGCGGCGGAGCGTGGCGGAGCCGAGGGCCGCCCGCTGATCGTAGGTGAGGGTGACGGTCTGCGGCGGGGCGCTGGCGATCTTGGCGGTCATCGTCACCGAGGCCGAGCGCCTCGCGGTGGCCAGGTCGGCCTGGGCCTCGAGGGAGCCGAAGGGGGCGAGAGGGGTGTCGCAGAAGCTGCGATCGGGGCGCGCTGTGGTCGAAGCCCAGTCGCGCGGGTCGGCGATCTTGGCGGTGAGCACGACGGGGAAGGGCGTGTTGTTGGCGAGCGAGGTCCCCGTCGGGGTGGCCTCGCCCGGGGGCTTCCCGGTGCCCGGGGGGAGCGCAGGGGTGCTGGGGACGCTGGCGTCGAAGCGGCAAAAGTCGCCCAGCCAGCTCGTCAGCGCGAGCTTGGCCGCGTTCAGGGTGTCGCGGGTATCGTCGATGGTCTGCTTTTGCGCGTCTGACTTGAAGGGCTTGGCTTCGACCAGGGCCGCGACGCAGCTGTCGAGCTCGGCGTCGAGGGCCGCGGCCCTGGCCTCGACGCGCTCGACGGCGGGTCCGCGGGGGCCGGGGCTGGGCACCTCGACGAGGGGGCGGTAGGCGGCGAAGGCCTGCTGCAGCTGAGTCGTCGCCGCGTTCAGGCGATCCGGCCACAGGTCGGTGACGGACTTGGCCGCGTCGGTCACCGCCGGGGTCCAGGCCGCGTTGATGGGGTTGACGACCTCGCGGGTCAATTTGGTCTCGAGCCCGGCGAGGGCCAGGCGTCGCTCATTCAGCGTCTGTGTGGTCATCGAGCCTCGCTAGACACTCGACGGTCGAGGCGGCGAGTCGTGAATCACCGCTTGGCGATGGAGGGCACAAAAAAGAGCGTCGCAAGCCCGCCCGGCGAAGATCACACAGCTCGATCTTCGACGTACGGACCGCGACGCTCGTGAATGGAGCGGCCCGGGCCCGGCCTCCGCCCGCGACGCTCAGTCTCGACAGCCGCAGTCGCGGTCGCGACTGCGCTCGCGCTCGGGGTCGCGGCCCCGGCCTCGGCCCTCGCGGGCGGGCTCGCAGCTGAGGTTGCACTTGATATCGTCGCTCAGCCCGTCGATGAACTGGGTCATGGCGCGGGCGCAGGCGTGCAGGTGCTTGGCGCAGCGCTCGTCCTCTTGCCAGGGGGGCAGGGTCGAGCCCTTGGGGCGGTAGACCATCCGCTGCGCGCGAGCATTCATCTCGGCGCCCAGCGAGAGCTGAGTCTCACGCAACTCGATATAGTTCTCGAGCACGTGCCTCAGCTTCGATTCACAGTTGTCGGGGCAGATATTGACCACGATCTCGGTCATATAAATAATCGTGCTCTCCCCGAGGCTGATGAATTTGGCCATGGCGCTGGCATGGTCGCCCTTGAACTCCGGGTCATCGATGAGGCTCCATGTTCGCCTCACCTCTCCGAGTTGTTTGCTCCGTGTGTCCAACCATGCTGCAGTCATGTCTGTCCTCGATCTGGTTCGCTGGGTAGACGGGTGTTGCCGCCGCTTGTGAATCAAAGCAGCGCCGTCGCCACGCCGGCCGCGGCCGCGCTGGCGGCCGCAGAGGTCACCGCGGCGGCGGCCTTGGTCGCCTCGGCGATGGCGATGACGGGGATGTACTGCAGCTGCCCCTCGCCGACGACCTTGGCGACAGCGGCGGCCGCGGTCGCGTCGGACAGGGCCTGCATGCGCTGGAAGTAGTCTTGGGCGTCGACGATGGCGAGGGCCGAGGCGGCGGTCACCAGGGGCTGGGTGCGGGTGCTGGCCTCGCTCACGGTCCAGGCCTCACGAGCCGCCCGCCGCCTTGGCGATCTGGGCGAGGGCCACGAGCATCGCGGCCTTGGCGATCTCGTCCATCTGTTGGTGGAGCTTTTGGAGGGTCTCGGTGGAGATGGCGATGTCGTCGTCGAGGACGCCGTAGACGACCTGGATCGCGTTCTCTGGCGCGTCCGCGAGGGTCTTGGCGGCCATCAGGGCGCGCCTCCGCCCGCGCCTTCGCTCGCATTGGCGGGAGCGTCGACGGACCCGCTGGCCACGGCGACGCCGCGCTGGGCGAGGGCGTCGAGGAGCGTCGCTTGGCGGTCGAGGGCGGCGACCCAGCGCTGCTGCCCCTGCTCGAGGCACTGGTCGGCGGTGGCGGCCAGGCGGGTGTAGGCGGCGCTGCCACTGTCGAGGCGGGGGTCGTCGGCCATGGTCGATCGTCGCTGCTTTGGAGAGGGGAAAAAACTCGCGCGACCGTGTTCACGGATCGCGGCCGCGCGCGTCTAGGATGGTGAAGGCGCCTCAGGACACGCTCGGCGGATCGGCGCTGGCGGCCTGGCTGCGCAGCCCCTTGACGAACTGTTCGAGCCCCTCGAGGGCCTTCGGATCGCCCATGCTCTCGCCAAAGCGGCTCAGGTACTGCAACACGACGGCGCTGTTGATGGCGTACTGCAGCCCCTGAGCGAACACCGCGTTTTGCATGCCGATGCCGACGGTCTGTCCAGAGGTCTGGTAGAGCGAGGCCATCGCAAAGGCTGGGCTGACGCCCATCAGCCCGTAGTTGAGGTCGATCTGTGTGTCGAGCCTCGCGTCTGGAGTGTCCTCGGCGAGCTCATCTTGGCCTCGAGCTGGCGCCTGCTCTTCTCGCTCCGCGGGGCTCCCCGTGGGCTCCTTGTCGTTCCCATTTCCCATGGGATCGGTCTAGGCGAGCGCGCGCACGGCAGCAACCGCCCCGAGGGGGGGTTGTCGCCCGCGCGCGCAGCGGACCCTCGAGGGGTCTGGAAGAGTTAGAGCTCGTCGTCGAGGGAGCGGCCGATCACGAGGATGAACTCACGGGTGCTCTCGGCCTCGAGCTTTCGGAGGATGCGCTTGGCGTGCCAGCGGACGGTCTCCTCGGACACGGAGGTGATGCACGCGACGTCGATGTAGCGTCGACCGAGCATGAGGTGCTCGCAGATTCGGGCCTCGGCGCGGGTCAGGTGCCCGCTGCGGCACAAGACCTGCGCGGCCCAGGCATAAAATTCTCCGCTGGACTGAAATGGGGGCGGCGTGGCGGGCACAGGTCAATCCTGATTGTCCCGCTCGCCTCCGCGCCCGCGCTTGGGCAGGAGGCCCTCGAAGCCCTGGAGCATCTTCTCGGCACAGGCGCGCACGACCTGGCGGCTCGAGTAGGCGCCGTAGCTTGGGTCGATGAGGTCCTCGACGTAGTCGTCGAGCTCCGAGGGCTTCGGGCGCGGGCGCTCGCCAGCGGGCGAGGGCGGCACGAGTTGGAAGGGGGCCGCGTCGCGGCGGCGTGGATCCGACTTGTCGTCTCGCTTGGACATCACTCGCTCCCAAGGGAGGACGGGCTGGGGCTCCGTCTGTGAACACTCCGCGCAGCCGCGGCAGCTCGCCTCGATGGCGCGGCGCCGCTGCGACGCGGGCGGGTGCGTCGCCGACTCGCGCTCCGGGCCCGAGCCAACTAGACGCAGGTAGGGGACGAGGCTGGCACCCTGCTCGAGCAGCGCCTCGGCCGCCCAGCGATCGGCGCGCAGCTCCTCGGCGTGCGGGTCCTGAACGGGTGCGCCATGGCGGAGGTGGTGGGCGAACTCGTGAGCAGCGACTCCTTTGAGCAGCGCCTCCTTGCACCGGCCGTCCGTTCGACAGATGGACGCGGTGACTTCGCGAGCCCAGTCGGGGTTGAGGGCGATTCGTTGGCCGTCGGATCCGGCGTTGGCGATGCCGTCGTGGATCACGACGGGCGGCGGCGTCGTGCCGCTGCGCGCCGCGAGCTGGACGACGTGCCCCTCGAGGCGAGCGCGCCAGTGTTCGTCGGAGTCCGCGTCCTCGCTCACTGCGGGGACCTCTAGATGGCGAGTCTGAGCACTCACTTTCGCAATATAATGGTGTAGATATAAGCGAGCCAAGTACACCGAAACCTCGGTCAGTTTCCAGGCCCAAATCCATGGATTCATCGGACGCACTTTTGAGGTGACGCCCGATGAAATGAGATGTGATGAGGACCTTTTTTGTTCACAGATCTACGCGGTCACCCGTCTAGCACTCGAGGCCGGCCGACACCCTCTAGCGGCTGTCCTGCCCACTGCGCGTGGGCGTTCACATCAGGTTGCCACGTACGATGTCCGACGAGAAGAACTCCGCGATCTTGGGCTATGTCGACCGCAGTAAAGCGAGCGCCGATCAGGCCGAGCTCGCGTCGGGGCGGACGTCCGCGAGCCTGGCAAAGGTCCAGAAGAACGAAGACGACATTCGAGGCGCCCTCGACCAGCTGCAGCGAGTGCTCGGCGAAATCGAGGCCCTGCCCGAGGCGCCCGGCACCGCGGCGCGGCGCGGCCGTGGAGGGCTCCACAGCTCCGGACGCCCGACCGCGCGGGGGGGGGCCGCGCTGGTCGCGGGGATGCCCGTCGATGAGGTCGTCGCGTCCACGAACCAGCTGAACGCGCTGGTGTTTGGCTGGGTCCCCGCGGCCACGGTCGTGGCGCCCCCGCGGCGCGTCGCCAAGTCGCAGAACCCCGATAATTCCTGAAAACACAGCACAGACGAGAGTTCATCATGAGCGGAGACACCCAACCCGAGTCGGAGACCCTGAAGCAGGAGGCCAAGCTCGCCGAGTCCCACGCGAATCGTGCGTCGGCCTCGGCGACCGCGGCCGCCGAGGACGCGGCCGCGACCACAGAGATTCGCGACAAGGTGCGCAAGGCAGCCTCGGAGGCCGTCGACCACCTCAACAAGATCAAGTCCGGCGGCACCCCGGGCGAGGGCGGAGGCCAGAGCGGAGGCCAGAGCAACGGGGGAGCCCGGGCCCAGGTCGGAGCCCAGAGCGAGGCCGAGGGCCAGGGCTCGCAAGGCCAAGGCCAAGGCGGAGCTCAGGGCCAAGACGGAGCTCAGGGCCAGGGCGGAGCTCAGGGCCAAGACGGAGCGCAGGGCCAGGGCGGAGCGCAGGGCCAGGGCGCAGCGCAGGGTCAAGCCATGCCCGTGTATCCACCCGGGCGACCCGCGGACGAGCTCGTCGCCTCCATCGGCCAGCTCAGCACGCTGCTGATCGGCTCGAGCCCGGCCTTCGCCACGGCCATGCGCAACCAGACCGACGCCATCGCCTCGGGGATGAGCGCGCTCAATGGGGTGGCGAACCAACAGAGCCACTACACCCTCGAGCTCGCAGCGGCAGCGCGCGCGCTGGCCGAGACCTACGCGCCTCGGGCCGCGCCCATGACCTTCAACATCGTCCAGTCGGACGGGAAGACCGACGAGCAGTAGCCGTCGAGGTCCGGAGGGAGTGAGCGATCATGGCCGACAAAGTCAACGAGCAGATTTCGGACAGCGTGAACCAGGTGACGGTGACGACCATCGGCATCGCGCCCGCCCAGGCGATGGCGACGCTGTACCAGACCTCCTCTGCCGCCGCCGCGATGGCGCTGCAGAACGCGGTCCACGCCCAGAACAACCAGTACGCGATCAGCAACGCCGTGATGGTCGAGGCTGTGAACCTGGTCCTGTCCTCGCCCACCGCGGCGACCGCTGCCTCGGCGCAGCAATTCGAGACCGCGCTCAACAGCGTGACCAAGTTCTCCGAGTTGCTCGACCGCGTCGGCGCCAACAAGGGCGGCAAGTCCGGGGGCTGAGCCCGGGCCGTGAAGCTCCAACCAGAACGCTGGCCGCGGCCTCGCGTTCATCTCGAACCCAACCCGCACACTGCCAAGGAGAACAGTCATGCCAGCTACCGTGAATGATCAAATCACCGACTCGGTCACCCAGGTCAATACCAAGGTCCTCGGCGACGCCCCGGCTCAGGCCATGGGCTCGCTGTACCAGACCGCCAGCGCCACCGCGGGCATCGCAATGCAAAACGCGGTGCACGCCCAGAACAACCAGTACGCGATCAACAACGCGGCGACGACCCAGGGCGTGAACCTGCTCTACACCTCGCCTACGGCGGCCTCGGCCGCGGCCTCGACCAAGATCGACTCCGGCTTCGAGGGCGTGCTCGCCAAGCTCGACGGCCTGATCCTCAACACCCGCTCGCTCCGCTAGGAGCCCTCGAGCTTCACCGATCGCACAGGAGAGTATGAATCATGCCCGCCAACGTGAGTGAGCAAATCACCGACTCGATCACCCAGGTCAACACCGAGGTCCTGGGCGACGCTCCGGCTCAGGCCATGGGCACGCTGTTCCAGACCGCGGGCGCGACCGCGGGGCTGGCGATGCAAAACGCAGTGCACGCCCAGAGCAACCAGTACGCGCTCAACAACGCGGCGACGACCCAGGGCGTGAACCTGCTCTACACCTCGCCCACGGCGGCCTCGGCCGCGGCCTCGACCAAGATCGACGCCGGCTTCGAGGGGACCCTCGCCAAGCTCGACGCGCTGATCCTCAACAACAACTCGCTGCGCTGAGGCGCCGCACTCTTTGTCCATCCATTTGTACCCACTGTCAAAACGACACAATTCGGAGAACTGAATCATGCCCGCAACCGTCGAACCGTCCATCACCGACTCCATCACCCAGGTCAACACCAAGGTCCTCGGCGACGCCCCGGCCCAGGCCATGGGCACGCTCTACCAGACCGCCAGCGCCACCTCTGGCATCGCCCTGCAGAACGCGGTGCACGCCCAGAACAACCAGTACGCGCTCAACAACGCGGCCGCCGTCGAGGGCGTGAACCTGCTCTACACCTCGCCCACGGCCGCCTCGGCGGCGGCCTCGACCAAGATCGACGCCGGCTTCGAGGGCGTCATGGCCAAGATCGACGGCCTGATCCTCAACACCCGCTCGCTGCGCTGAACTTCGAGGCCTCGAGCGCGAGCTCGAGTCTCTCCCCTTAGGAGATATCCATCATGGCACTCGATCAAGTCAGCGACTCCATCACGCAGGTCAACACCAAGGTCCTCGGCGACGCCCCGGCGCAAGCCATGGGCACGCTGTTCCAGACCGCCAGCGCCACCAGCGGCATCTCGCTGCAAAACGCGGTGCACGCCCAGAACAACCAGTACGCGCTCAACAACGCGACGGCCGTCGAAGGCGTGAACCTGCTCTACACCTCGCCCACGGCCGCCTCGGCGGCGGCGTCGACCAAGATCGACGCCGGCTTCGAGGGCGTCCTCGCCAAGCTCGACGGCTTGGTGTTGACGACCCAGGCGCTCCGCTGAGCGCCGCCGCGCCGGGGCGGACCACCGCCCCGGCGTACCCCGATTTTCTTCGCGCTGGGGGGCGCGCGCTCGCGACCCCAGCATGCATTGACCGGAGCTTCCCATGGCCCTCGACCAAGTCACCGACTCGATCACCCAAGTCAACACCTCGACCCTGGGCGTCGCCCCGGCCCAGGCCATGGCGACGCTCTACCAGACCGCCAGCGCCAGCGCGGGCCTTGCGATGCAAAACGCAGTGCACGCCCAGAGCAACCAGTACGCGCTCAACAACGCGACCGCGGTCCAGGGGGTCAACCTGCTCATGGGCAGCTCGACGGCGGCGGCCGCCGCCGCGGCGACCAAGATCGACGCTGGCTTCGCGGGCATCCTGGCCCGGCTGGACAGCTTGATGAGCGTGGTGAGCGGGCAGTAGTCGAGGGGCGGCCAGGGCCGAGGAGAGTGAGCGATGCCGGATCAAGTCAACCCACAGATCACGGACTCGCTGACTCAGACCAACACCAAGGTCGTCGCGGAGGCCCCTGCCCAGGCCATGGCCATGGCCTACCAGATGCTGGCCCAGTCCGTGGGCCACTCGATGCAAAACGCGACCATGACCCAACAGAACGTTCAGACGATCGCGTCGGCGGCGACCGCCAAGGCGGTCGAGTTGATCACCAAGATAGGCACCTGAGGCTGAGCCATGCCCACGACCGTAAATCCGCAAGTCGTCGACGCCGTCACGACCACCCAGGGCCTGGTGTTCGGCAAGGCCGAGGCGCTCTCCCTCGAGCTGGTCCGCGCCCAGGTCACCCAGTCCCTGGGCCTCGCGATCACCGACGCGACCGACTACATGCGCAACATGAGCGCGATCAGCAGCGCCGCGGCCGGCGTGGCGTTCAAGAAGCTGCTCGAGGATCCGACCGACGCCGGCGCGGCGGCGGTGCTGACCCAGGCGAACACGGCGGTCCAGAACGCGACGGCCAACTTGACCCAAGTCGGCACCGCGGTCGCCAGCGTGCTCGAGGCCTGGCCGTCAGCCGAGTGAGGCGGTCGCGGAGGC
>NZ_ABCS01000126.1 GCF_000170895.1 Plesiocystis pacifica SIR-1
CCACGACCGTTTCCGGGCGCTCTGGAGCCGACCATGACCATCATCAAGCACGGCTGCCTCACCGCCTCGCTCAGCCTCGCCCTCGCGTTTTCCTTCCTCGAGATGGGCGCTGGATGCGCTGAAGAGACGGGGGGACGCCAGCACCCGGGCCTCGAGCTCATCCCGATCAGTGATGCGGACCACGCGGTCCTTGGTACCTTCGAGAACATCCGGGCGACCACCGAGGCCAACGGCGTGCTCAGCCTCGAGTGGGACGGCGTCGCCGATCCCAACGTCGCCGTCGTCGAGATCTGGCGCCCGAGCATGACCAAGTGGGCGAGCTTGGCTGGCGGCGAGTGGAACCCGAGCCTCGACAGCTGGGGCGACCGGGTCGCCACCATCCCCGCCGGACCCGCGCAGTGGCTCGACCCCGCCGCCCTGGTCCTCGACGACAACCGCTACATCATCCGGACCATCGACTTCGCGGGCGAGGTCGTCGACGGCTACGTCGTCGAGGCGCGCCCGGCCCATGTGTTCCGCGCCGCGAACTGGTCCGACCTCGACACCGACGGCGTGGGCACCCACGACATCGACGGCGAGTACGTCAACGTCCGCGGCGACGGCCTCGACACCGTGCTGTTCACCGTCAACCGGGGCGAGCTGGGCACGATCAGCTACGAGACCAGCTCGGCCAACGGCTACGAGTACTACGAGGTCTACTTCAAGACGGGGGTGCACGCGGGCAAGCGCGGCTGGGTTGCCGGGGACTTCCTGCGTTGGTCGACCCTCGAGGTCTGCAACGGCGACGCGGTCATCCGCGACGGCGACAGCCTCGAGCAGAACCTGGGCAGCGCGGCCGACGGGACCGCGGTCTACGTGATCAGCGGGCAGGTGCGGAACACCGGGCAGCACCGCTACTTCAAGGTCAACGCTGGCGGCACCCAGGGCTGGGTGGCGACGAGCAACCTGTGCACCAAGGGCACCGCGGCGGCCAACGGCGGCGAGGGCGGCGGCGGGACCGGCACCGGCGGGGGCACGAGCGACAGCGGATCGTACGACGCGGGCCTGGCCAAGGCGCTCGCCGACGCGGCCTACTCCGGCTCCATCGGCTACTCCAAGGGCGCCTGCTACGAGTACGTCTGGTACGCCCTCAAGGCCGCCACGGGCATGACCGAGGCGCGCGCGAACCAGCTGGGCATCCCGGCGACCTCGGCCTACCAGTTTGGCGACTGGGCCGACGCCAACCCGAGCGCGCTCTACTCGGACTTTGGCCTGAAGCAGATCAGCTCGACGGCCGCCGACGCGCCGGTGGGCTCGGTGATCGTGTGGGACGCGGGCCAGTGCGGCTTCAGCTCGGCCCACGGCCACATCGAGATCGTCGCCTCGCCTGGCTACGCGTGCTCGGACTTCTGCGGCTACATGTACAACGACTGCGGCAACCCTCGCGTGTACATGCCGGTGCAGTGAGTCGCGGACGCGTCGGCGTGTTGGCACTGGCCACAAATTGCAATGTGCCGAGCAGCGCATGCTCGGCACATTGCAATTTGCGCGCAGCCATGTTAGCCCGATTCGAGACTCGGCCCTCCTGGTGTCGAGTCACGCTGTGGCGCCCTTCGTGGTCGTGCCGCGCGTCTTTCCCAAAAAACGAGCAGCGGTTGCGTCCCCGTAACCCCGTTTTATCGAGGCCTCCATGCAGACGGCACTTCGACCTCAATTCGATCGCTATCGCGGAATTACTCGGGCGAACATCCACAAGACTCCGCAGTGGACGCGGCTCGACCCCGAGCTCAAGGAAGCGATCCAGGTCGTGTCGACCGTGCTTCCGTTCAAGACCAACGAGTACATCGTCGAGGAGCTCATCGACTGGGATCGGGTCCCTGACGATCCCATGTTTCAGCTGACCTTCGTGCAGTCGGGGATGCTCGCCGAGCACGACTACGCGCGCATGGCCGAGCTCGTGCGCGCGGGCGCCTCGAAGGCCGAAATTCGGAGCGCTGCCGATGCGATCCGGCTGCGGCTCAACCCTCACCCGGCCGGTCAGCGGAGCCACAACGTACCCACCGTCGACGGGCGCAGGCTCGAGGGGGTCCAGCACAAGTACAGGGAGACGGTGCTGTTCTTTCCCCAGCAGGGCCAGACCTGCCACGCCTACTGCACCTTCTGCTTTCGGTGGGCGCAGTTCGTCGGCCTCGAGGGCATGAAGTTCGAGTCGCGGGAGATGGCCGACCTGACGACCTACCTGCGCAACAACCCGGCGGTGACTGACGTGCTGTTCACTGGCGGGGATCCCATGGTGATGAAGACCCGGGTGCTCCGCCGCTACATCGAGCCGCTCTTGCACCCGGACTTCGAGCACATCAACGTCCGCATCGGGACCAAGTCGGTCTCCTACTGGCCGCAGCGCTACGTCAGCGACGACGACGCGGACGAGCTCCTGGCCCTGTTCGAGGAGGTGAGCGCCAGCGGCCGCCACCTCGCGCTGATGGCCCACTACAACCACCCGCGCGAGCTCCAGACCGAGGTCGCCCAGCGGGCGGTCGCGCGGATCCGATCGACCGGCGCCCAGATCCGCATCCAGTCTCCGCTGATTCGTCGGATCAACGACGCGCCCGAGACGTGGGCCGAGCTGTGGCGCACGGGGGTCAAGCTCGGCTGCATCCCCTACTACATGTTCGTCGAGCGCGACACCGGCCCGCGCAACTACTTCGAGGTCCCGCTCGCGCGGGCTTGGGAGATCTTTGGCGACGCCTACCGCCAGGTCTCGGGCCTGGCCCGCACGGTCCGGGGCCCGTCGATGTCCACGATGCCGGGCAAGGTCCTCGTCGACGGCGTCGCCAAGGTCGCGGGCAAGCGGGTGTTCGCGCTGCAGCTGCTCCAGGCCCGCGACCCGGACCTGGTCCGCAAACCCTTCTACGCCGAGTTTGACGAGCGCGCGACATGGTTCACGGATCTGCGACCCGCCTTCCCCGAGGACGCCCCCTACTTCTCCGCCGCGTCGACGGGGGCCAAGAAGCGGCTCACGGTCGTGTAGATCGTGTAGATCAACATGGGCACGAGGACCCCGGGGAGGGCCTCGTAGACCGCGTCGACCCAGGGCGTCGCCCGCCAGGCGATGACCGTGACCAGGCCCGAGGCCATCATCACGGCGGCGAGCCAGGGCGGCAGGGGCCGACCGCGGAGGCGGACCATGAGCAGCGGCCCGAGGGTCGCGCCGAGGGCCGCCCACGCGATCATGACCAGGGCGAACACGCCGTCGATGTTGGCCAGCGCGATCGTCAGGGCGAGGCCCGCGACGCCGAGGGTCGCGGCCTTCGAGGCGCGCGGAGAGTCGGCCCAGCGCGGGTTGATGTCCTGGGTGATCGCGGCGCTGCAAGACAGCAGCTGCGAGTCGGCGGTGCTCATGGTCGCGGAGAACAGGCCCGCGAGCATGACCCCGACCAGGATCGAGGGCAGCAGCTCGAGCGAGAGCGTGGGCAGGGCGCGCTCGGTGGCGGCGTCGAGCTCGGCCCCCTCGAGGCCCGCGCCGAGCTCCGGCAGCAGCGCGCGGGCGTAGAGCCCGACGAGGATGACCGCGACGCTGAACAGCAGGTACCAGCCGAAGTACATGGCCCGGGCGCGCCCGATGGACTCGGGGCGGTCGATGGCCATGAAGCGGATCAGGATGTGGGGCTGAGCGACGGTCATCGCCCCGCCGAACAGGAAGCCGAGCAGGTAGAGGCCGAGGCCGAGGCTGAGGCCGTCGGGGGCGGGGTCGGCGAGGGCGGGGTCGGCGGTCGCCAGCGTGGTCATGAGCGTCGCCGGCGAGCCGGCCTCGGCCATGCACATCGCGAGCAGCACGAGCATGGCGACGATCATCACCAGGGACTGCGCGGCGTCGGTCCAGATCGACGCGCGGATGCCTCCGGCCAGGCAATAGATAGCGACGATGACGACCCCGAGCACGGAGCCGGTCCACATCGGCCAGCCGAACAGGGTGTGCAGCGTCGTGCTGCCGGCGAGGAGCTGGGCGGCGGCGTAGGTGCTGAGGAACACCAGCGTCAGCGCCCCCGCGAGGGCGGCGATCGTCCGCGAGCTCTGGCCGCGGCCGTCTCGGGCGAGCAGCCCAGGCACCGAGGTCGCGCCGACGCGCTCGCTGTGGACGCGCACGCGCCGGTGGAGCCACAGCGAGCTCAGCAGGTCCCCCATGACCCAGCCGATCTGCAGCCAGATCGCGGAGATGCCCACGCGCCAGGTGAAGCCGATGAGCCCGATGAACATGTAGCCGCTGTTGTTCGAGGCCACGGCCGAGAGGGCGATCAGCCAGGGCTTCACGTCCCGGCTCGCCACCAGGTAGTCCTCCGTGCTCGCCCGGCTCGCCCGCGCCGAGAGGGCCCCGATCGCGACGAAGGCGAGCAAGAAGACGACGAAGCTGGCGACGACGAGGCCCTCGTTCATCTCAGCCTCGGTGTGTCATCCAACGAGCATGCGAAGTCTGGTCGTGCAACGAGCAAGGGTTGCAGCCTAGCAAATCTTCGCGCCGGCTCAGGCGGGGGTCGTCATGCCTAGATGACTTCCGAGCCCAGCCACGCGATCCAGGACACGGACAACCTCAGGATCTTCACCACCGACCTCAACGGTCGACTCATCACCCTGCAGGTCAACCCCGACAACATCGAGTCACTGCTCGAGGACGGCGTCGGCTACGACGGCAGCTCCGTCGCCGGGCACGCGCGCGTGGACGACTCGGACAAGCTGCTGGTGCCGCTGCGCGAGACCTACCGGACGATCCCGCTGGTCGACGACAAGGTGGGCTTCATGGTCGGGCGCGTCGACGCCGAGGCGGGGCAGCGCTCGGCCATCGACGCGCGGGGCGTGCTCGAGCGCGTCGTCGCCCAGGCCCGCGAGGAGTTCGGCTATGAATTCCTCGTCGGCCCCGAGCACGAGTTCTTCCTGCTCTCGGGCGAGGCGTTCGGCGAGGACATTCACAGCGACGACGCCGGCTACTTCCACGCCGACCCCCGCGACGGCGGGGACGCCGTGCGCAGGGAGATCGTCGAGGTGCTGCGCGGGACGGGCATCCAGTTCGAGAAGATGCACCACGAGGTCACGGCCTCGCAGCATGAGATCAACCTCGGCCCCCTCGACCCGCTCGCGGTCGCCGACCGCACGCTGCTGTTCACCTACGTGGCCAAGCGCGTCGCGGCCCGCCACGGCCTGCACGCCAGCTTCATGCCCAAGCCCTTCAACGGCCAAAACCGCAGCGCGCTGCACATGCACCTGTCGATCCGCGGCCGCGAGGGCGAGCCGGTGTTCTTCGAGGAGGGCCGCGTGGGCAAGCTCAGCGATCCGGCGCGGTGGTTCATCGGCGGGATCATCAAATACGCGCGCGAGACCTCGATCGTCATGGCCTCGACCTTCAACTCCTACAAGGCCTACATCATGAACCGCGAGGCGCCGATGCGCCGGGGGTGGGGCCTGAAGAACCGCTCGTCGATGGTTCGGGTGCCCTACTCCAATTCGGCGAAGAGCAAGCGCATCGAGCTCCGATCGCCCGATCCTTCGGGCAACATCTACCTGCAGCTGGCCACCTACATCGGCATGGGCTTGCAGGGCATCCGCGAGCAGCTCGACTGCGGCGAGCCGGACAAGGGGAGCACCTACGACAGCGGCGACGAGATGAAGCTGTGGGACGAGCGTTACCTCCCGCGCAGCCTGTACGAGGCCCTCGTCGAGGCCGAGAAGAGCAGCTTCTTGCCGGGGCTCTTGGGCGAGCAGATGTACAGCCAGTACATGGCGCTCAAGACCGCCGAGTGGGAGGGCTACCGGACTCACGTCACGAGCCGAGAGCACCGCCGCAGCCTGTCGACCTGAGTTCTACTTTGCCCCCACAGCCGTTTGGGAACCGGGGGCGCTTCGTCGCTGTCCGCTCCTCCGCTTTGGCTTGGTGGGCAATGGGATTCGTGCCTTTGAGAAGGCTGGTGGTCGCCCCCGCAAGCGGGGGCGTGGATTCCTTGACAGTCCCTGAGTCGTGGAGGTGGGGCAGGGAGGGCGTGGCGTCGTCCACGACGGCTAAAATAGACAGGGACTGTGAAAACTTGACAGTCCCTGAGTCGTGGACGTGGGGCAGGGAGGGCGTGGCGTCGTCCACGACGGCTAAAGTAGACAGAGGGTCGGCCAAACTCGTTTTGGGCCGACCCCTCTGGGGCTCGCCGCGAGCCTTGGGCATGGTGCCCGAAGCTCAGCGCCGCCTGGGGTCCCGCGTCGCCCGCGTGACGGTGACGGTCAGCGGCTTCGCCTCCCCGCCGTCCCGGGCCACGCTCACTTCGAAGTCGTAGCGCTCGGCGAGGTGGTCGCCGTCCCAGGCCTCGAGGTAGACGAGCAGCTCGCCGCTGGCCTTGGCGGGGAGCTCGACGGCCTCGCCCTGCTTGGCCGCGGCGGGGGTGTCGGCGTCGCTGCGCCACAGCTGGATCTGGTCGACGCTCAGGGCCTTGGCCTCGCCGCCCTCGGGGTCGCGCAGGCGCACGCCCTCGAGGGTGAGGGTCATGGGCGCGTCCGCGGGGGCCTGGAAGGCGACGCGCAGGTGCTGGGGGAGGCCGCGGGTGGTGACGGCCGAGTTCACCGCGCGGATCGGCTGGAGCAGGGCGGGGTCGATGGCCGGCTCTGCAGGGGCTGGCTCCACGGCGGGCGAGTCCGCCGGCTCGGGAGGCTCGTGCCTGACCTCGGGTTCGGCTGCTGCGGGTGCGTCTTTTTGGACAGTCGGGCTCGGGGCCGGATCGGAGCACGCGCCGAGCAGGGCGAGCAGCAGGGGAAGGCAGAGCACGCAGTGGCGCGTTCGCGGCGTCGAGCGCTCGTCCGGCACGGCTGGAGTCTAGCAAGCGGTTTGCGCAAGGTCACACCTACGGGCCTCCCAGGCTGGAGTCGCCCCGTGACTGGGCGGAGCGCCTCCCGTGACGTACCTTCGCCGGAGTCCATGGGGCTGCTGCGACAAACCTGGCTGCTCACCCGCAACGACCTGCGCCAAGAGGCGCGGCGCTTCGAGCTGGTGCTGACGGCGGGGTTCTTCACCCTCGTGGTGGTCGTGCTGTTCGCCCTGGCCTTCTTTGGCCTCGACGAGGAGGTGCAGCCCAAGGCCGTGCCGGGCATGATCTGGCTGTGCATTGCCTTCGTGGGCGCGCTGACCCTGACGCGGGTGTTCGATCGCGAGCGGGAGAACTCGACCCTGGCGGCCCTGCTCGCCGCGCCCGTCGACCGCCTGGCCATCTACCTGTCGAAACTCGCGTTCACCGTCGTCGTGTTACTCGCGTGCGCGGTGCTGCTCGTCCCCGGCCTGGGCTTTTTGTTCCCGGCCGCCAAGATGTTCGCGGCCGATCCGCTGGCGACGATGGCCCTGGTCACCCTGGGCTGCGTGGGTTACGCGGCGATCGGGACCCTGTTCGCCGCGGGCCTGGCCACGAGCTCGGGCAAGAACGTGCTCCTGTCCGTCATCCTCTACCCCCTGACCACGCCGATCTTGTTGTTCGCCCTGGTCGCCACCCAGCGCCTGATCGAGGGCCACGGCGAGCTGTGGTCGACCATCGGCCAGATGGCGGCTCTGGACGTCGCCCTGATCGCCATGGGCTGCTGGTTGTTCGAGGCCGTGCTCGTGGGCGTGTCCGCCAAGC
Source organism: Plesiocystis pacifica SIR-1 (assembly GCF_000170895.1). Lineage (GTDB taxonomy): Bacteria > Myxococcota_A > Polyangia > Nannocystales > Nannocystaceae > Plesiocystis > Plesiocystis pacifica. Next base: position 7,620 of record NZ_ABCS01000126.1, read on the forward strand.
CGGGGGGCGCGTCCGAGAGCCCCAACAGCCGCGCCGCAGCGCGTGCCGCCCGCGCCCGCGGGCGCTGAGACCTTCGCCATGAAACACGTCCCTTACTTCCTGTTGGCCAACTCGGCGGCGCTGTTCCCCTACTGCGTCTACCGGGTGTTTCTGATGACCCCCATCGAGCGCGAGATGGGCACGGCGCAGAAGATCTTCTACTTCCACGTGCCCCTGGCGTGGATCTGCATGCTCTTCGCCATGGTCTGCGGCATCGCGGCGGCGGTCCAGCTGCGCCGACGCTCGGAGCGGGCCGAGGCCCTGGCCGTGGCCGCAGGCGAGATGACCGTGCTCGCCGGCCTGGGCGTGCTGATCACCGGGCCGATCTGGGGCGACGCGACCTGGGGCACGCCGTGGACCGGCGACGCCCGCCAGGTGTCCACGGCGCTGCTATGGATGATCTTCGTGGCCTACCTGCTGGTGCGCCGCTTTGGCCCGGCCAACTCCGAGCGCCTCGCCGCCGCGCTGGCGATCTTTGGGGCCATCGACGTGCCGATCATCTACTACGCGGTGAAGATCTGGAAGACGACCCACCCGAGCAACACGGTGGTCGGGAGCTTGCCGCAGACCATGTGGAACAGCCTGTGGTGGTGCCTGGGCGCGCTGCTGCTCCTGGCCATCAGCCTGGTGTGGATCCGCGCCAGGCAAGAGCGGATCGCCATCGGCCTCGACGAGGCGTGGATCGAAGCCGACGAACGAGACCCCAACCCCGCCGCGGCTGTCCCGGCCCGGGCCTGAACGAAGCGAACTAGCCATGGAACCGATTGCCGAAAACGAGAACGAGCAGCCCGAGGGCGCGACCGCGGGTGAGGCGAAGGCCGACGACGCTCCTGGAATGAAGAAGGTCGAGGGCCGCGACCGCGAGACCGTCGAGCTCAAGCGCCAGTACGAGGCCGAGGTCGAGGCCAAGGTGTCCTCGGACCACGCCCACATCATCCTGGCCTACGGCGTCATCTGGGTGTTGTTTGCGATCTACGGCGTGACGCTGTGGTGGCGCTCGAGCAAGCAGCAGGCCGACCTCGACGCCCTGCGCAAGCGCACCCAGCCCAAGGGTTGAGCCCCCCGCCGTGACCCTCGCTCACTTCATCTACATCCCGGGCATGATCTTGCTCGGCGCGGTCATCGGCTTCGTGCTCGGTGGCCGCAAGGCCGAGCTCGCGCGGGACGAGCAGGCCGACAAGGATCGCCGCCGAGCCGCGCGCGACGCCCGGCGCAAGGCCCGAGAGGGCGGCGCGGATCCGCGACAATGAGCAAGCTAAGCGTTTCGCGCGGGGTGGCTTGCGGGCTCCGCGGTGGGCGGCTATCAATGCCCGGCCAACCTGGCCCAGGAGAGCCGCCGACGATGTTCAACCCGACCATTAGCGAAGAGCAGTCCCAGCTCCTCGAGACCGCGCGCAAGTTCGCGGTCGAGCGCATCATCCCCGTCGCCCACGAGTACGACGAGACGGAGAAATTCCCGACCGAGCTGTTCCGCGAGGCCTGGGAGCTCGGGCTGATGAACGTCGAGCTGCCCGAGGCCTACGGCGGCCTCGGCCTGAGCACCCTCGACGGCTGCCTGATCGCCGAGGAGCTCGGCTACGGCTGCGCCGGCATCGAGACCTCGATCATGTGCAACCACCTCGGCGCGCTGCCGCTGATGGTCGGCGGCAGCGAGGAGCAAAAGGACAAGTGGCTCGGCCGCCTGTCCGAGGACTTCGAGTTCATCAGCTACGCCTGCTCCGAGCCCGACGCCGGCTCGGACGTCGCGGGCATGAAGGCCAAGCTGACCAAGAAAGAGGGCGGCGGCTGGATCCTCAACGGCCAAAAGCGGTGGATCACCAACGCCAGCCACGCGGGCATCTACACCGGTTTTGCGACCATCGATCCCGCGCTCAAGCACAAGGGCATCACCGCCTTCGTGGTCGACCGCAACGCCAAGGGCGTCAGCGTCGGCAAGAAGGAGAAGAAGCTGGGCCAGCGGGCCTCGGACACCGCCGACGTGCTGTTCGAGGACGTCGAGATCCCCGACGAGCAGATCCTCGGCGAGCCCGGCAAGGGCTTCTACATCGCCATGGAGGTGTTCGATAAGTCGCGCCCGATGATCGGCGCGTGCGCGGCCGGGCTGATCCGCCGCTGCCTCGACGAGTCGTGCAAGTACGCCCTCGAGCGCAAGACCTTCGGCGTGCCGATCGGCAACCACCAGGCCATCCAGATGATCCTCGCCGACATGGCGATCAGCTACGAGGCCTCGCGGCTGATGTACATGAAGGCGGCCTGGGAGGTCGACGCGGGCAAAAAGCGCACGCTGACCTCCTCGCTGGCCAAGTGCTTCAGCGCGGACGCGGCGGTCAAGGCGGCCACGGACGCGGTCCAGGTGTTCGGCGGCTACGGCTACACCCGCGAGTACCCCGTGGAGAAGCTCTACCGCGACGCCAAGCTGCTGCAGATCTATGAGGGCACCTCGCAGGTCCAGCGCATGGTCATCGCCCGCGGCCTGCTCCGCGGCGCCTGAGCTTCGCGTTCGCTTCGGCACTCGGCGCCCTCCGGCTCGTCCGGCGGGCGCCGTCGCGTTTGGGGCCGACCGGCGGGTGGGTTGCGCCAGGGCTCCGGGGCGAGCTTCGGCGAGGGCGCACTCGCGCCGACGGAGGCGTTATGCTGGGGGAGATGAACGATGCACCCATCGGCGTGTTCGACAGCGGAGTCGGCGGACTCACGGTGCTCCGCGCGCTGCGTCGGCGTCTGCCGAATGAGCGGTTCATCTACCTGGGCGACACGGCGCGGCTGCCCTACGGGACCAAGAGCCCCGAGACCGTCGCGCGCTACGCCGAGAAGGCGGCGGGGGTCCTCGTCGAGCGCGGCATCAAGTTGCTGGTCATCGCCTGCAACACGGCCTCGGCCGTGGCCGTCAGTCGCCTCGCAGAGCGCTTCGCCCCCGTCCCGGTGATCGGGGTGATCGAGCCGGGCGCGTGGGCGGCCTGCGCCGCGACCCGCAGCGATCGCGTCCTCGTGATCGGCACCGAAGGCACGATCAACGGCGGCGCCTACCAGCGAGCGATCGCGCGGCGGCGCCCGGCGATCGTGGTCCGCAGCGTGGCCTGCCCCTTGTTCGTGGCCCTCGCCGAGGAGGGGTGGGTGCGCGGTCCCATCCCCGAGGCGATCGCGCGGCGCTACCTCGCCGTGGAGCTGTCGGGCAACGAGGACGAGCGCGTCGACACCCTCGTGCTCGGGTGCACCCACTTTCCCGTGCTGCGCGGCGTCCTGCAGGAGGTGTGCGGGCCCGAGGTCAGCCTGGTCGACTCGGCCGAGACCACCGCGACGAGCGTGGCCCGGGCGCTCGAGCGGGAGGGCCTGGCGGCGGGACAAGGCGGCGGCGACTCGCTGCACTTTCTGGCCACGGACGCGCCCGATCGCTTCGCCCGGGTGGGGTCGGTGTTTCTCGGCGCGCAGCTGGACGCGAGCGCGGTCGAGCGCGTCGATCTGTGACGGCCGGGCGCGGCTCGTCCACGACGGCGCCGTGAGAGCGCGCAACGAGGGGGCAAGGGGGCAAGACAGCAAAGTCGCCCTCGACGTTTCCGCCGCGACCGGCGGTTGATAAGCTGCCCACCGCCCATGCGCACGCGCTCCCCCTCCTCCCTCCTCCGTGCCGGCCTCGCGTGGGCCGTCGCGGGAACGGTCGCGCTGTCCCCGGTGATGGAGACGCGGGCCTTCGCCGCGGCGCCTCCGAGTGACGCGGACATGACCGCGGCCCGCGAGGCCTACAAAGAAGGGGAGAAGGCCTACCGCCTCGGACGCTTCGACGAGGCGGCGAGCCACTTCGAGCAGGCCTACGAGCTGTCCGCGCTCCCGGACATCCTCTACAACATCGGCCTCTCGCACATGCGCTGGTACGACATCGACCCGGACCTGGCCCACCTGCGCCAGGCCAAGGTCGTGTTCACCAACTACCAGATCGAGCTGCAAAAAAACCCCGAGCTCGGCGACGCGAGCGAGGTCGACAAGCTCCTGCAGCAGATCGACGAGAAGATGGCCGCGCACGAGGAGGCGGACGCGCGCCGGGACGACTCGCCCGGACCCGTCGCGCCCGTCGAGGCCGGCGACGACCCGGGCAAGAAGCTGCGCCTCGCTGGCGCGGTGAGCCTGGGCGTGGGCGGCGTGGCCCTCGTCGGCGGCGTGGTCGGAGCGGCGCTCATGGGCGTGCGCGGCCAGGAGTTCCAAGAGCAGCTCCAGGTCGAGTACGACACCATCTCGGCCAACGACTGCGACGACCCCAGCGATCCGCGGGAGGTCTGCCAGGACGCCTACGCGGCCCGGGACACCCTGCGCTCGAACGGGCGCCAGGCCAACGTGCTCGCCGTGGGCCTGGGCATCTCCCTGGGCGGCATCGGGGTCATCGGCTTGGCGGCCGGGACGATCTTGTTCTTGCAGGGCAACAAGCGCACCAAAGAGTGGAACGCCCGGAGCCTCGGCGTCGCGCCGATGTGGAGCCCGGACGGGACCACGGGCCTGTCCCTGTCCGGCAAGTTCTGACCTCGTCCCCGCAGGCGAGCCAAGGTCAGGGCTCGGGGATCAGCGAGGTGTCGAGCTCGACGACGCGCAGGGCCGCGTCGAGGGAGCGGGGGGTCCGGCCGTCTCGGACCCGGGCGGCGACCACGAGGCGATCGCCGAAGCCGTGGGCGCTCACGCTGGCCACGCGCTCGCCGAGGGTCTGGACCTGGCCCTGGTCGAGGAGGGTCGAGCCGAGCTCGAACTGCGCGACGACGTGGACGGCCTCGTTGGAGACCCGACCGATGCGCAGCTGTGCCGTGCTCGCGTCCTCGATCAGGTAGACCTGGCAAAAGCACACGTTGGGGTGGCAGTGCTCGTCGAACACGTACTCCCGGTCGTAGCGGGTGTGGACCCAGGCGACCCAGTCGCGGCCGTCGTTGGTCCGCGCGAGGTCGAACTGCCGCGGGAGCAGGCCCTGGCCGTGCTCGGGGCAAGAGCCCGCGCAGTCCTCGGGCTCGAGGTCGCACCACGGATCGAGGCCGAACACCGGGAGGAGGTCGGCGGACGGTCCGTAGGGGGTCTCGTGGATGAACACGAGCGAGCCGTAGGTCTCGCCGAGCAGGGCCGAGAAGCGCTCGTAGGGCAGGCCCTCGCCTCCGTACTCGTCCTCGATCTCGACCGAGGCGTAGCCCGGGCGCGGCCCGCCGACGACGCGGACGTCGGCGATGGTCTCGAAGCTGGTGGAGGCCAGCAGATCGGAGGTGAGCTCCCCGCCCGCGCCGTCGCCGACCCGGCGCAGCCACAGGTAGTTGCCGTCGGCCTCGCTCATGCCGAAGGCGTGGACCTCACCGTCGCTGGAGATCGCAAAGCGGACCCCGGCGTCGGTGCTCTGGTGCCCGGGCGGGTGGTAGATGCCGGCGGTCCAGCTGCCCGGCTGCTCGCGGATGAGGTGCCGCGGCCCGCCCTGGTCGGCGACCGCGTACCAAAGGTGGGGCTTGCCCTGGGGGTCGAAGAGCAGCTCGAGCAGCCCGGGCGCGCCCGCGTCGGCGAGCACCTGGGCCTCGCGCCACTCCCCGGGGCTCGCGGCGAGGCTGTCCCGGGGTCGGAGAGAGACGAACTCGAAGGCCTCGGGCTCGGGTTCGGGGTCGGCCTCGAGCGGGCGGTGACCGACGATCATCGGTTCGCCGGCGCTGTCGAGGGCGAGCAGGGGGTGCTGGTCGCCGAGCCACTCGGGCAGGCGCTCGACGGCGTAGCCGGGGATCCCCGAGCCCTCCGCGCTGGGGTCGTCGCCCGGGCGCAGGAGCAGCCCGCCGTGTGTCCCGCTGGTCAGGACCAGGGGCCCTCCGGGGCTCGCGGCGACCTCGAAGCCGAGATGGCTGAACATGGGGTCGTCGCAGCGCAGCTCGAGGTCGCCGAGGATCGCTCCGGCGTTGGGCTGGGCCGGGTTGTGTTCTCCCGGACTCAGCGCGCATTCGATCTCGGGGGCTTCGCCGCCCTCGTCCTCGAAGTTGCCGCCGTCGATGAGCGACGGGGCCGGGCCGCAAGCTGGACTACCGAAGATGCCGAGGATGCCGAGGAGCCCCAGTCCGAGGCGCCGCGCTCGGCCTCGCGCGGCTCTGGGCACCAAGGGCATGGAGGGATCCTAGCAAGGCAGAGCTGCGGAGCGCGCAAGATGGTGATCTCCTTGAGGAATCGAACTTGGCCCGTGCGCACGAGCACGCTCGGGGAGCCACCGGTGCGGTCGCCGGGGAGCAGCGTACTGCGCAGGTGTATCGAGGCGGGAGGGAAGGGCGCGCCCGGTGGACGGAGGACCGGTCGGGAATTGCTCCCGCATCCGTGGCTGCACACCTGCGGGAACGAGGCTTCACTCACGGTGCTTCGAAGCGGCCGCGTTCCCGTCTCAAGCGCGCCGGGGACCACTCCCCGGTTCGCTCTCGGAGGATTTCGTAGTAGGGTGCCGACGCGTCCGTGTAAGGGCCCCGCGGAGACCCCGTTGGGCCCCAATCACCCGCGCCTCGTCTCGGCCTCGCGCGTCGGCCAGCGAGATCCTGTCTGGGAGTCCGTCGAAGTCGACGGCTCCTGGTTGGGCGCGCACCGTGGCGTGGGGGAGACTCGCGCTGCGCACCCTCGTACCACGCCGGAAAGCGACTGGAACCATGTCAGGAAGCGGTGAACTGAAACCCGGGCTTGTGATATACCCGCAGACCTCAGTGGACTGCGCCTGTATGCAAGGCACTGCCCCTACAAGGAGCCCTCTCCTGTGAAGCGTTCTCTGCTCAAGTCTCTGATCTCCGTGTCCCTGGTGGCGGTTCCCGGTTTCGGGCTGTTGCTCGCTCCGGACACCGCCGAGGCCGCGCCTCCGTCGACCGGCGAAGGCGTCATCAACGGCGTCGTCAAGAACACCAAGACCGGGGATCCGATCGAGAACGCGGTCGTCATCCTCCAGTGTTCGTGCATCGGCGGTCAGCAAGAGCGCATGACCAACGGCCGCGGCATCTATTCGTTCACCGGGTTGCCGCAGGGCAACTACACGATTCAGGTGCTGGCTGGTAAGGCCAACGTCTCGAAGATCACCCAGCTGCCTCGCGGCGCGAAGTTCCGGGCGAACTTCTCGCTCAACCCGGAGCAGGACCAGGTCATCGAGCTCGTCGTCGAGGCCGCGCCCGTGGCCAGCAACGCCGCCTCGTCCATGACGATCGGCGCCGAAGAGGCCAAGAAGCTCCCGGTCGGTTCGGACACCAGCCGCGACTTCACGGCCGTCGTCGACATCGCCCCCACGGCCCAGCGCGACGCCGCCGGCATCTCGTTGGCGGGTACGACGGGCGCCGAGTCCAAGTACACCGTCGACGGCGCGGACATCACCAACCCGGCCTTCGGTACCGTCGGCGCCACGCTCATCCAGGAGTTCGTCCAAGAGGTCGAAATCAAGGAGTCGGGCTACGAGGCCGAGTTCGGCGGTGCGTCCGGCGGCCAGGTCTCGGCGCGCCGCGTCGCGGGCTCCAACACCCTCCGCGGTGAGGCGGGCGTCCGCTTCGCTCCGCGCCTGGCGGCGCCGCGCTTCATCCAGTCCACGGATGAGGCCCTGCGCGTCCAGCAGGTCGGCGACTTCAACGCGCAGGCCTACGCCATCGTCTCCGGCCCGATCAAGAAGGACAAGGTCTTCTTCACCATCGGCGTCGCGCCCTCGGGCACCCGCTTCTCGCTGACGCAGAGCTTCTACAACCGCATCGACCTCGACGAGTCGGGCGGCTTCGAGGACTGCCCCTACGAGAACGGCACGAACGACTGCGTCGAGAACGGCAACTACATCGCCACGACCAAGTTCGCCGAGCAGAAGTTCAACACCGGCGCGTTCAACTTCGGCTACATCGCCGGCATCGACTGGGCCATCACGCCCCGGCACAAGCTGGGCCTGACGGCGCAGGGTGGCCCCACCTTCCTGCGGACCACCTACCGCCTGCCGTTCAGCTTCGACCCCAACGCCTTCGGCACCAACCCGGCCTCGGACCCCCTGGGCGGCTCGTCGCGCATCGCCACCGGCGTGGTCAACGACCACTTCGGCACCTCGCTCGCGCACACCACCTTGGTCGCGTTGAACTATGAGGGCCGCGTCCTCCAGGACAAGATGGAGATCGACGCGGGCGTGTCCTACTTCCAGTCGGTCTCGGAGACCGCCTGGCGCCTGGACAACCCCTCGCTCAAGGACATCCCGGCCACGCAGGAGCAGGACTCGCAGGGTCGCAACCTCTACGAGTTCCTCGACCGCGTCGGCGCCGTCGACCTGGTCCCCGGCGTCGACGAGGCCTGCAACGGCGCCGACCTCCCCGGCATCGCCTGCCCGACGCGCTTTTGGCTGTCCGGCGGCATCGGTGAGTACAACCGCGACATCAACCGCCGCGTCGCGGGTCGCCTGGGCTTCACCCACTTCTTCGAGGGCGCGGGCTCGCACCAGGTGAAGTGGGGCGGCGCGGTCAACTACCTCCAGCGCCACAGCCAGTTCACCTACTCGGGCTCCAACGACCCGAGCTTCTACGACAACTGTGAGGCCGGCGAGACCGGCGGCGGCGAGTACTGCTACAACCCCGCCGACGACAGCTACCGCTTCGACCGGAGCACGCGGGTCAACAACCACCGCTTCGTCCAGGTCAACACCAACAACCCGGACAACCGCTTCGCCCGCGGCTTCGGCACCATCCGCCGCGAGCAGAACGACCTGCGCGCCCTGGCCGACGCCCTCGGCCGAGGCGTCCGGACCGACGGCTACGACGAGACGCTGTCGACCCTCAACTACGCCGCCTTCCTTCAGGACAAGTGGGCGATCCTCTCGAACCTCTACATCACCGCCGGTGTGCGCTGGGAGGTTCAGGACATGCGGGACATCTTCGGCGACACCCAGATCATGATCTGGGACAACGTCGCGCCTCGCGTCGGTGTGGTCTACGACTGGACGGACGAGGGTAAGAGCCGCCTGTACGCCAGCTACGGTTGGTTCTTCCAGCCGCTCCCGCTGCAGCTCAACAGCCGCGTGTTCGGTGGCCTCATCCAGGTCACCCGCCAGTACCAGCAGCGCGACTGCTTCGGTCAGAGCACCACGGTCAACGGCGTCTCGAACGCGCGCATCGACGACCAGGGCCAGCCCACCGAGTGGTGTGTCGACACCAACTCGGGCACCACGGGCCTGACCCAGGGCGCCATCGTTCCGCGCCTCAAGGGCCAGTACAACCAGCAGTTCCAGGTCGGCTACGAGCAGGAGGTCATCGAGGACCTCGTCATCGGCTTCCGCTGGCTGCACACCGATCTGGGCCGCGCGGTCGAGGACGTGTCGACCAACGGCGGTCAGAACTTCATCATCGCCAACCCCGGCGAGCAGGTCCGCGAGTCGGACATCCAGGCTCAGCGCGACACCTGCTCCGACCTCCAGTCGCAGTACGACGCCTTCGACCCGGACGACGACAACCGCAACCCCGTCGCCCGCGAGCTCAACCGCTGCAACTTCCTGGTCAGCGCCTTCGAGCAGATCAACGAGCAGTTCGACCCGCCCACGCGCAACTACGACGCGTGGACCCTGCAGCTGCAAAAGCGCTTCGCCAAGAACTGGCTGCTGCTCGGCAGCTACACCTACAGCCGCCTGGTCGGTAACTACGACGGCTTCGTCGACCCGATCAACGGCTCGATCAACATCGGCGCGAGCACCCAGTACGACATCCCGGAGCTGGTCCGGAACTCCTACGGTCCGCTCTCGGCCAACATCCCGCACCGCGCGAAGATCGACGGCTTCTACAGCTTCGACCTCAAGCAGGCCGGTCGCCTGACCCTGGGCACCAGCTTCCGCTTCCAGTCGGGCTTCCCGATCAACGTCCGCTCGGATACGCCGAACTTCAACTACAGCGGCAGCTTCCTGGTCTACATGCTGCCCCGTGGGTCCGGCGGCCGCGTGCAGCCCAACTACCAGTGGAACCTCAGCGCCGGCTACGCCTACCCGCTGCCCAAGGACCTCGAGATCGAGTTCAACGCTCGCCTGCTCAACGTCACCAACGCCAAGGCCATCCTGCGCGTCGACGACATCTACACCTTCCAGGCCTCGCGTCCCATCGCGGGCGGTGACGTCGGCGACCTCAAGCACGCCAAGGTGTGGGCCCCCGGCGGCGGCGCGACCAACTTCTTCGGTCGCAACATCGTCCAGCCTCAGGGCAACTTCGGCGTCGAGACCTCGTTCCAGCAGCCCCTGTCGGCGCAGTTCGAGCTCAAGCTGCGCTTCTGAGTCGAACTCAGGGACGCGCCCCCTCGCCGGGGCGCGAGCGAAGGGGCAGCGCACACGCGCTGCTCCTTTTGCATGTGGGAGCAGACGATCAAAGTGGCTTGGGTCGTACAGCCAGCGCTCGGTCTGGCCTGCATCTTGGCGGGTCCCCCAGGGGCTTCCCCCGAAGCCCCCGAGGGCCCGGCGATGCCCACCGTCGAGGTGCGCTCCCCCGGGTCTAGCCCCGGCGTGGCCTCGGGCTCGGCGGCGCTGGTCGTGCGCGTGCTGCAGTCCGACGCGGGCGAGGCGGCCGTCAACGCCCTGGTGCTGATCGAGTGCCCGTGCCTGGGCGGGCGGACCCTCGAGGCCTTCGCCGACGCCGAGGGCTTGGTGCGCTTCGAGGGCCTGCCTCCCGGGCGCTACGCGGTCCGGGCGGTGTGGCGAGACGGGCAGGTCGGGCGGGCCGTGACCCTCGAAGGGCGCGTGCAGATCGACCTGCGCATGGCCAGCTCGGCGAGCGACCAGAACGTCGAGGCTCGCCACCCGCTGCTCACGGGCCGCAGCTGCCCGCCGGGGCACGCGTGCGGGCTCACCGAGGGCGTCGCCGAAGCGGGATCGGGGGCCAGTCCACGCTTTGGTCCGTGGCCGGACCTCGGCCTGTCGCCGCCTGAGCCCGCCGCCGGTCCGCTGTGGATCGTCTACGCGGGCTCGCCGGCCGAAGATCCCCTGGCTCGGGTCGGCCGTCAGGGCCGGGCCGGGGCGCTCGGGGAGGGGGCGGCGCTGGGCCTGTCGCCGGCCTTTGGAGCGCTCCACCCCGACGGCGTCGCCGCGCAGGGCCTGGCCCTCGATCTGGCCGGGCTCGGGGCCATGGGCGGCAGGGGGGCGCTGCTCGAGCGACCGAGAGCCAGCGACGACGGGGTCCACGGCGAGTTCGGCCTGTACGGCTACGGGCGCCTGGGCGCGCCGCGCTGGCCGAGCACGGACGAGGCCGTCGTCGCCCTGGCCAACCGCGAGCTCGCGGGCGCGAGCCACCTGCTGGTCCGCGCGCCGCTTCGCGGGGGCTCGGGCCTGGGCCTGGTCGTGGGGCTGACTGGCCAGGCCGAGCGCCTGCGCTTGAGCGAGCGCTTCGTCGGGCGCGAGGAGCCGCGCAGCTTCCCCCTGAACGCGGCGACCCTGGGCGCGCTCGTGGGCCTGGACTGGACCATCGACGCGCGCCACGAGCTGTCGCTGACGGCGGCCGGGGGCCCGCGCTGGCACGCGGCCAACTACCGCCTGCCCCTCGACTGGGAGCCCACGCCCTTCGGCACCAACCCGGGCGCGGACCCGACCAGCTTGGTGTCCCGGCGCTTGGGCGACGGCCCCGTCGACGCGCACTTTGGTCGGGACTTCGCCTGGGGAAGCCTCGCCGGCGTGCGCTACCGGGCGCGGCTGTTCGACGGGGCCCTCGGCCTCGAGGCGGGGCTGAGCCATCGAGCGAGCTTCGCCGCCCGGGGCTGGCGCCTCGACCAGGCCTGGACGGCGGACAGCCCCCGGACGCAGCTCCAGGACGGCGCGGGCCGAGACGCGCGGGTCTGGCTGGCGGGCGAGGGGCTGGGCGACGGGGCGGGGGACGAGTCGAGCTGGCTGCCGGCGGAGACCCTCGCGCGCTGCGGCACGGCGGGCTGTCCGCTGCGCCGGGCGAGCCGGGGCGGGGTCGGCCTGCGCGGCGAAGACCGGGTCGACCGGGTCTCGGCGCGGGCGCGGGTCCAGCACTTCTTCGAGCTCTACGGCAGCCACCGCCTCGAGTGGGGCGTGGACGTGGACTGGCTGCGCTGGCGAAGCGCGCGGCGGCACTCGGGCAGCAACGCGGACGACTTCGGCGGGCACAGCTGCGACAGCGGCGAGCTCGGCCTCGGCGAGGCGTGCTGGTCCGCCGCCGACGAGGGCTACTCCGTCCGCGACAGCGCGCGGGTCGACAACCACCGCGCCCTGCTCATCGACCCCGGGCCCGGGGAGCCGCCCAACCAGCGCCTGAGCCGGGGCTTCGGCGTGCGCCAGTTCCACGCCGGCGTGGACGCGCCGATCACCTCGGCGCAGGGCCACGGCGTGCGCGCGCCGGGCTACGCGGGGACCCTGAGCCGCACGGACTACCGCGTCGTGGTCGACGAGCGCTGGTCGATCTTGCCGAGCCTGCTGCTGCTCGCCGGCGGGACCTGGATGATCAGCGACCTGCGCGACGGTCACGGCCTGAGCGAGGCGCTGGTGCTCCGCCGCCAGTTCGCCCCGCGGGCCGGGCTGGTCTACGACTGGACCGGGCGCGGCGACAGCCGGCTCTACCTCGGCTACCGCTGGGAGCTCCAGCCGCTGCCCCTGCACGTCGCCGCCCGGGCCATGGCGGGGGTCATCGAGGTCGGCCGGTGGGCGCCGGAGGTCTGCCTCAGCAACGAGGACGCGGCGCCGCCCCGAGACGGACGCGGGCACCCCTCGGAGTGGTGCCAGGACTCGGCGCTGTACACCGCGGGGGCGGACACCGCGGGGACTCGGCCGCGGCTCCGCGGCGCCCACGATCGCCAGCTCGAGGCCGGCTACGCCCAGCGCGTCGCTCGGAGCGTCGACGTGCAGCTGCGCTGGGTCCACCGCGAGCTCGGGCGGACGATCGTGCCCGTGGCCGCGGGCGCTGGCACCGACGCGGTGATCCTCGCGAACCCCGGGGAAGGGCTGGGCGGCGTCGCGGGGGCGCTGCCCCGGGCGCGCCGGCGCCTCGACGCGTGGAGCGTGGCCATCGAGCGCCGCCCCGAGTCGGGCCTGGGGGTGCACGCCTGGGGGCGCTACAGCTTCGCCCGCTTCGTCGGCAACGACGAGGGGTGGATCGATCCGCGGACCGGCGCGCGCAGCCTCGAGACGACCCTCCGCTACGAGCGACCCGAGCTGCTGATCAACGCCGCGGGGCCCCTGGCCGGCGTGCCCCCGCACCGCCTCGACCTCGGCCTCGGCTACGCCTTTGGTCTGGGCGCGAGCGCGAGCGCCGGTCACCTGCGCGTCGAGGGCCGGTACCGCTGGCGCGCGGGCATCCCCGTCGACGCCCGCGTCGACCTCGACCTCCCGCGCTACCGCGGCCGCAACCTGGTCCACGCCCTGCCGCGCGGGGCGGGCGGGCGCACGCCGGGGATCGGTCGCTTCGACCTCGGGGTGGCCTACGCGCTGAGCCTTCCGCGGGGTCGCGCGCGCCTCGAGCTCCACGCGCGGCTGCTCAACGTCCTCGCCACCACGGCGCCGCTGCGCGTCGACGAAGTCTACAGCTTCCACGCGGTGCGCCCGATCCGGGGCGGCACGCTCTCGGATCTGGCCCACGCCAAGGCCGCGCTGCCAGGCGCGGGCGGGCGGGGAGTCGCGCGCGAGTTGGTGACGCGCAACCCCAACTACGGGGTGGCCACTCGCTTTCAGCAGCCCCTCGGGGGCCAGCTCGGGCTCACCCTGGCTTTTTGAACCCCGTGAAAGCCCGGGTTCGAGCCCGCGTTGGCGAGCTGAACCCGCTTGCGAACCGGGGTCCACTCTCTCGGGGGCCAAAAGAGCCCTGCCGTGAATCGATTTTTCCTCGCCCGCGCGCGTGCTCGCGTCGGGCTGCCACCCACGCTCTTCCACCGCATCGTCTGTGTCTTGGGCGCGGCCGCGGGCGCCACTGCGCTGTCCTCGGTCGTCGCCGGTGAGGCCCTCGCGTTTGCCCCTCCCGCTGAGGGAGACGGCGGAAACGGGGCCGTAGAGGGTCCTGCGAGCCCGAATTCGCTGGGCACGATCTCGGGCGTGGTGACCAAGCGCGACGGCCAGGAGCCCGTCGAGGGGGCCATCGTGGTCGTGCAGTGCAGCTGCCTCAACGAAGAGGTCTCGGTGCTGACCAACGCCCGCGGCATCTATCGACTCTCCGGATTGCCAGCCGGCGTCTATACGGTTCAGGCCCTCTACGACGACCTCGAGAACGTGCGCACGGTGGAGCTTCCGCGCGGCCAGAAGATGCGCGCCAACCTGTCCCTGGACAAGGGCCGGGGCTCGGGATCGACGACGACCATCATCGTGACCAAGCCCATCGATTCGAGCGTCGCGCACTCCGGGGACAAGTTCGACGGCGAGACGATCCGCCAGAGCACCCCGGGCTCGACGGTGTCCAACGGGGCCTACGACAAGATCATCGATCTCTCGCCGACGGCCAACGACGGCCCCGGCGGGCGCAAGACCGTGCTCGGCGAGAGCGACCTGCAGCAGCGCTACACCCTCAACGATCACGAGGTCAGCGATCCGACCATCGGCTCCGTCGGCGCCCAGCCGATCGCCGAATTCGTCGGCAGCGCCGAGGTGCTCGAGTCGGGCTACGAGGCCCAGTACGGCGGGGCCTCGGGCGGGCAATTCCGGGCCCGGCGCATCGCCGGCACCAACATCGTGCGCGGCACGGCGGGGCTGCGCTTCACCCCGCGCCTGGCCGAGCCGCGCTTCATCATGGACACCGACGAGGCGCTGCGCGTGACCTCGGTGCCCGAGTGGGGCGGGGCCGCCTTCGCCACGGTGCGCGGTCCGATCGTCAAGGATCGGCTGTTCTTCTCCGTCGGCGTCAACGTGTCGGGGGCGCGCCACACCCTGACCCAGAGCTTCCACCACCGCGTCGACCTCGACGAGTCCGGGGGCTTCACGCCCTGCCCCTACGAGAACGGCACCAACGACTGCGTGACCGACGGCAACTACATCGCCACGCGCAAGTTCGCCGAGCAGACCTTCCCCACGGGCGGCATGCAGGTCGGCTGGCTCGGCGGCCTGGACTGGCGCATCAACTCGCGCCACTCCCTGGGCCTGACCGTCAGCGGCGGCCCGAGCTTCTCGCGGACGAGCTACCGCCTGCCCTTCAGCGTCGACCCGGCCTCGTTCGGCTCGAACCCCGCGGCCGATCCCCTCGGCGGCGGGGCGCGCATCGCCACGGGCATCGTCAACGGCCAGTTCGGCACGGACCTGAGCCTGAGCAACGTCGTCGGCCTCGAGTACCACGGCCGCGCGCTCCAGGATCGGCTCGAGATCGACGCCGCGGCCAGCTACTGGCAGGGCAGCTCGCAGGTCGGCTGGCGCCTCGACGACCCCGCGATCCGCGACCAACCCGCGGCCCAGGAGAC
This sequence comes from Plesiocystis pacifica SIR-1, assembly GCF_000170895.1. Taxonomy (GTDB): domain Bacteria; phylum Myxococcota_A; class Polyangia; order Nannocystales; family Nannocystaceae; genus Plesiocystis; species Plesiocystis pacifica. The sequence goes on from NZ_ABCS01000126.1 coordinate 22,989, forward strand.
CAGCGCGGGCGGGCGCAACCTCATCGAGTACCTCGACCGCGACAACCGGACCTCGGACATCCCCGGGGTCGAGGAGGCCTGCAACTCCACGGACATCCCCGGCGACGCCTGCCCCGTGCGGACCTGGGTGTCCGGCGGCATGGGCAACTACGAGCGCGACGTGGCCCGGCGCGTCCAGGGCAGCTTCAGCTTCACCCACTTCGTCAACTCCAAGGCCGGCAACCACCAGGTCAAGTGGGGCGGCGAGGTGTCCTACCTCCAGCGAGACAGCCGCTACGCCTATTCGGGCTCGAACAGCCCGGGCTTTTACGACAACTGCGACGCGGGCGAGCTGGGCGGGGGCGAGTACTGCTTCAACCCCTCGGACCAGAGCTACCGCTTCACCCGCGCGACCCGGGTCAACAACAACCGCTTCATCCTGTCCAACGCCGACGCCCCCGACAACCGCACGACCTTCGGCTACGGCCGGGTCCGCCACGAGACCGGCGAGCTGCGGGCGATCGCCAGCCCCCTGGGCCGGGGCGTGCGCGTCGAGGCCTACGACGAGACCCTGTCGAGCATCAACTACGGCTTCTACCTCCAGGACCGCTGGGCGATCATGCCCAACTTGGTGGTGTCCGCCGGCGCGCGCTGGGAGGTCCAGGACATGCGCGACATCTACGGCGACTCCCAGGTGCTGATCTGGGACAACATCGCGCCGCGCGTGGGCGTGGTCTACGACTGGACCGACGAGGGCCGCAGCCGCCTCTACGCCAGCTACGGGTGGTTCTTCCAGCCCCTGCCCCTGCAGCTCAACAGCCGGACCTTCGGCGGCCTGGTCCAGGTCGTGCGCGGCTACCAGCAAAACGACTGCCTCAACCAAAACTCGAACATCGGCGGGGACTCCTTCGCCCGCACCGACGACGATCAGCTGCCGACGGAGTGGTGCGTGGACTCGGGCGGCGACACCTCGGGGCTGACCGCCGGCGCCGTCGCGCCCGGGCTCAAGGGCCCCTACAACGCCCAGTTCCAGCTCGGCTACGAGCAAGAGCTGATCGAGGACCTGGTCGTCAACTTGCGCTGGGTCCACCAGGACCTCGGGCGCGCCGTCGAGGACGTGTCGACCAACGGCGGGCAGCTGTTCTTGATCGCCAACCCCGGCGAGGAGGTGGCCGACAAGCACATCATCCAGCAGCAGGCCCAGTGCGCCGAGCTGCAACAGCGCTTCGACGGCATGAGCGACATGGACGACGACCGCGTGGCCGTGGGCAGGGACCTGCGCCGCTGCGAGTTCTTGGCCGACGCCTTCCAGCAGCTGGGCACCATGTTCCCCAAGCCCAAGCGGACCATGGACGCGTGGACCCTGCAGCTGACCCGGCGCCTGGCCAAGGGCTGGAGCGTGCGCGCGAGCTACACCTACTCGCGCCAGGTCGGCAACTACGACGGCTACGTCAACCCCAACACCGGCGTGGTCAACCTCGGCGCGAGCACGCAGTACGACATCCCCGAGCTGGTCCGCAACAGCTTCGGCCCGCTCTCGGGGACCGTGCCGCACATGATCAACCTCGACGGCATCTACAGCTTCGACTTCCGCAAGAACGGTCGGCTGACCCTCGGCGCGAGCTTCCGCTACCGCTCGGGCTTGCCCATCAACGTGCGCACCGACACCCCCCAGGGCCAGTACCGCGGGCAGAACCTGGTCTACCTGCTGCCCCGGGGCGCGGGCGGGCGGATGGAGCCGAACTACCGCGTGAACCTGACCACCTCCTACGCCTACCCGCTGCGCAAGGACCTCGAGCTCGAGGTGATCGCTCGGCTCATCAACGTCACCAACGCCCGGGCCGTGCTCCGCGTCGACGACGTCTACAGCTTCGAGGGGGCCCGACCGATCGCTGGCGGAGACATCGGCGACCTCAAGCACGCCAAGGTCCATTCGCCCGGAGGCGGGGACGGCTTCTTCGACCGCGAGATCGTTCGGCCCCAGGGCAACTACGGCGTCGAGACCCGCTTCCAGCAGCCGCTCTCGGGCCAGTTCGAGCTCGCGCTGCGCTTTTAGAAGTGACCAGGCAATCGCCCGGCGGGGCGGGCGGTGTCTTCGACGCTGCCCGCCCTGTGTTCGTGATTCTTGCTCGCGTGCTCGGGTGACCAGGCCGCCCGGACGTCCGCCGGAGAGCTTGGAAGTGCTCGCGTCGGAGCTCTCGCTGGGCTCGGGCGACGAGCTCGCGGCTGACCAGGGTGATGAGCTCGGAGCGTCACTCCGAGCGCCCATCGACCTTGGGGCGAGCCGGCGGGGGCAACTCAGTAATCCCCGAACAGCTCGGAGATACGCACGTCGAGGGCGTTGGCGATTTTATAGAGCGAGGACACCGAGGCCGAAGACTCGGCGCGCTCGATCTGGCTGAGCAGCGAGACCGAGAGGTTGGTCCGCCGGCTCATGTGCTTGAGGGTCAGCTCGCGCGCCCGTCGGAACTCGCGGATGCGCTTGCCGATGGTCAGGTGCAGCTCGTCCTCGCGGCGGACGACGATGCCCTTCTTGCGGGCGACCCGGGCGACGGTCTCGCGCATCTCGGACCCGGAGAAGGGCTGCTGCAGGTAGGCCGACACGCCCAGGTTGATGGCGTCGGTCGCGGACTCGAGGGTGGGCGTGGCGGTCATGGTGATGACCGCGATGTCCTTGTCGAACTTGCGGATTCGGCCGAGGAGCTCGAGGCCGTCCTGACCCGGGA
>NZ_ABCS01000125.1 GCF_000170895.1 Plesiocystis pacifica SIR-1
ACAGCGCCGCGGCCTGAGCACCCACGACTCCCTGTCCGACGCCCTCGACGCGTCCACGGCCCCCAGCGTGGACGTGCTGATCGCCGGTCACGGCCGCGTCCCGCGGGTCGTCGAGCGCCGCCGGGCCCCGGGCCGCGCCTACCTCAACGCGGGCGCCTGGGTCCCGCGACTGAGCGCCTTCGAAGCCGGCGAGGACACCCCCCTGTCCGAGCGCTGCGAGGCCCTCGCCAAGGCCCTGGTCGAGCACGACCGCCGCGCCCTCGCGCCCTTTTTGATCGCCCGCCCGACCCTCGCCCGGGTCGACGCCGAGCATGCCGCCGTGTGTGCCGTGGACGAGCTCGGCGCCCTCTCGCCCCTCGCCCAGCTCCCCGCCTGACGCCACCGAGGTCCTCGCCATGCACGACCACGACATCGCCACCGTCACCCTCGAGCTCCTGCGCCTCGGCCCGCCCCACAACCACCTGCTCTCGCCGCTGACCCGCTACATCGGCGTGTGCGGCCACCACCGGGTCGAGGAGGTCGGCGTGCCCTGGGAGCACCGCCACTTCACCCACAGCCTCTCGACCCTGCGCTACACCGAGATCTCGAGCGTCGCCGAGGGCACCGCCGAGGCGGCCGCGGCCACGCGCAAGCGGCTGACCAGCCTCGAGCGCCTCGGCGAGGAGATCACCTCCGTCGTCTCGAGCGTCGAGGGCCTCAAGCACCAGCTGTCCGCCGCCGCCGCCCACGAGGGCACGGACCTGGTCCACCTCGAGATCCTGCTCTCGGCGAGCGAGCTGGCCATGCTGCCCTTCGAGATCACCCGGACCTTCCCCGGCGGCCCCGGTGCCGACGCCGAGTTCCTGGTCATCCAGCCCGTCGCCGACATCGAGATCACCCGGCGCGTGCGCGGGGTCGCGACCGCGGCCGTGCCCTGGCCCGAGCGCCCCAAGGTGCTGTTCATCGCCGCCCAGCCCGAGGGCATGGACGTGCCCCGCGACGCCCACATCCAGGCCCTGCTCGAGGCCATCAACCCCTACATCGGCGCCCACGCGGACAGCCCCGAGGGCCTGTTCGCCGCCGCCGAGAACTACCTGACCATCCTCCCCGCCGCGAGCGTCGACGAGATCCAGCGCGCCTGCGAGGCCGAGCGCTACAGCTACGTGCACATCCTCGCCCACGGCTATCAGGACGACCAGGCCCCGGGCAACCCCTTCGGCCTGGCGCTCCACGCAGGCCCGGGCCTCGACACCCTCGAGGTGGTCAGCGGCTCGCGGCTGGCCGCGGCCCTGCGCGCGGGCGGGCACACGCCGGCGGTGATCACCGTGGCCGCGTGCGACAGCGGCAACGTCACCGAGGTCATCCACACCGGCGCGAGCCTGGCCCACGCCCTGCACAACTCGGGCATCCCGCTGGTCGTCGCCTCGCAGTTCCCCCTGTCCTTCGAGGGCTCGATCGAGATGGTCGAGCAGATCTACCAGCGCCTGCCCCGGGGCGAGGACCCCCGCCTGGTGCTCCACGACCTGCGCCGCCGGCTCTACGCCCGCTACGCCGCGCGGACCCACGACTGGGCCAGCCTGGTCGCCTACGCGGCCCTACCGGTCGACCTCGACAACCAGCTGCGCCGGGTCCACTACCAGTCCGCGCGCCGCCGGCTCGACGCGACCATGGAGCGCATCGACGCGCGCCTCGACGTCGCCGGCCTCGACGGGAGCGGCGGCAGCGACGGACTCGGGGGCGACGCGGGGGCGCTCGCGGCCATCGAGGACACCCTCGCGTGGCTGCCGTCCACGGGCGAGTGGCGCATCGAGAGCGAGGGCCTGCGCGGCAGCGTGCGCAAGCGGCTGGCGCAGATCTATCACGCCCAGGGCGCCCGGCCCGAGCACGGCGAGGACGCGCGCCGCGAGCTGTGGGGCCAGAGCCTCGCGCTCTTGCGCCAGGCTCGGGACCACTACCGCGCCGCCGCCCGGGCCAGCTTGGTCCACCGCGACGACAGCCTGGTCCAGCAGACCGCCGTGCAGTGGCCGCTGATCCAGACCCTGTGCCTCGACGCCGTGCTCGGCGAGCCCTTCGACCAGCACAGCTGGGCCGCCGCGCTCTTGTCCACCCAGGTCGACATCGACGGGGGCAGCGACGAGACCCGGGCCTGGGCGCTGAGCAGCCTCGTCGAGCTCTACCTGCTGCTGCTCGCCTGGCCGCGCTCCGCCAGCGCCGAGGCCGTGCGCGTCGACGACCCCGAGGCCCGCGCCCGGGAGGCCTGCGGCGACCTCATCGAGCACGCCCGGGGGCGGGTGCCCCTGGCCCTGAAGCTGACCCGCAAGCAGCTCGACCGCTACTCGACCTGGCTGTGGGCCCCGGAGTTCATCGCCGCGCAGAGCAGCGCCGGGGTGCAACGCAGGCTCCAGGAGCCCGGGGACATCGAGGCCCTGCAGGCCCTCGCGCGCGAGCTCAGCACCCAGCTGGCGACGGCCTGAGAAGCACCTCGGCCGTCCACCGCCGGGAGGGCTACTGAGCGCCCCGCGCGTCTGCTAGCGTCCCCGTCGTGAAGCCGCTCCGAACGATCCCGATCTGCGCCGCGCTCGCCCTCGCCGGTGCCTGCTTCGACCCCAGCGACAACGGCGACGACGAGATCGGCGACGCCACGGACGAGAGCGGCTCGAGCTCCGACTCGACGAGCGAGGACACGGACACCGAGACCACCACCGCCTCGGACGACACCGACACCAGCTCGAGCGGCTCGAGCTCCGAGACCGACACGGACACCGAGACCACCGCCGCCCCGGCGTGCGGCGACGGCTCCGTCGACCCCGGCGAGCTGTGCCTCGGCGACCTCGTCGAGTACCCCCTCGGCCAAGATGGGCTGCGCGCGGTCGCAGGCCCGCTGCTCGGCGACACCATGGGCGTCGCGGTGGTCGGCGGCGGCGAGGCGAACAACGGCGTGGCCCTCTACGCCGAGGGCCTGCAGCTCTCCGATCCCCAGCCCTTCCCCATCGCCAGCCCGAGCGTGTTCGTGACCGGCGGCGACGTCGACAACGACGGCGACTTCGACCTGCTCGCCAGCGGCGAGCTGTTCACCGTGCTGCTCAACGACGGCGACGGCGGCTGGACGCCCGTCGAGATCGACCCCGGCTTCTTCCCCGGCGGCCTGCATGCGCCCAAGCTCGGCCAGCTCGACGGCAGCGCGCCCCTCGATATCGTCTACGGCGAGGGCTACAACACCCAGTGGATCCGCGGGAGCAATCAAGGCGGCTGGAGCCCCGGGCCCACGGGCAACGAGCAGTTCTCCGGCGGCGACAGCTGGGTCGCGCTGACCGAGTTCGGCTTTGACGGCGACGGCTTCACCGACGTCCTCGTCTCCTCGGCCTTCATCCCCGAGATCCACTTCGCCAGCGGCCAGGGCAACGGCAGCTTCACCCAGCTCGGCGTGACCCAGGCCTGCCCCGGCAACACCTGCGAGATCGTCGAGCTGCACAGCGCCGACCTCGACGGCGACGAGAACCCCGACATCGTCGCCTCCCTCGACATGGGCCTGAGCGTGATCATGGGCAAGGGCGACGGGACCTTCGACAACTTCGAGCTCACGCTCTTGCCGGGCGCCGACGTCGTCGACTCCGGCGACGTCAACGGCGACGGCAACGTCGATCTCCTCGTCGCGAACTCCCAAGACGGCGCGCTGCGCCTCTACCTCGGGGACGGGACCGGCGGCCTGGACGAGCCCGTGGTCTTCCAGACGCCGGCCACCGAGCTGCGCAGCGCCATGATCGCCGACCTCGACCAAAACGGCGCCCCGGAGCTGCTCACCACCTATACCTACAACGGCGGCGGCTGGGTCGGCGTGGTCGAGGCCAGCCCCTGAGCCGCCGCTGTGTCCATTTAGCCGTCGTGGGCGACGCCACGCCCTCCCCGCCCCAAGCCCACGACTCGGCTCAGGGCGCAGGCCACATGCACAGAAAGCCCTGGACGCAGCCCATGCCGTCCGGGCACGCCTGACCCTCGCTGCAGCCGAGGATGCACTCCCCCACGCCGTTGGCGGTGAGGTCGAGGCACATCACCGGGGCCTCGCCGCTCGCCGGCGCTGGCGGGCAATCGTCGACGGTGGCGCAGGGCAAGGCGCACACCGCCCCCTCGGCGAGCGTGCCCTCGTTGAGGCAGACCTCTTGCTGCGAGCAAGCCTGCTCCTCGAGCATGGGGTCGCAGTCTTCGTAGCCCGAGTCCTCGTCTTCGCCCGACTCGCTCTCGGTGTCCGACTCGCTCTCGGTGTCCGACTCGTCTTCTTCGCTGTCCGACTCGTCCCCTTCGCTTTCGGTGTCCCATTCGTCCCCCATGGTGTCTGATTCGCCTCGCGCACCGTCCATGTCCTCGAGCTCGCCCATGTCGTCCATGGGGCACGCCGTGAGGACCCAGAGCAAGCTCAATGCGCCCACGGTCCCGCGCGGGTTCGTTGTTGGGCGGGCTCGACCGCTATGGACATTTTGTCGCAGACGGTCTCGATTCTCCGTGGACCCACATGATTCTTGGTCGTCGTGAATGCTCATGGTCACAGCGTAGGCGCCCTCGGGTTCGCAACAACGGGCATTGCATGGAGGGAGGGCGATGAGTTCCATGCCCACGCGCCGCGGTGCATGGAGGGGAATTACCAGGAGCGCCCCCGTCGAACCCATCACGAATGGGGTTGGAGGGTCGTCGATCCCCAACGGGCCGCACGCATGGCAGTCGCTTCGCTGCTCGGGGCGTGGACACCCCCAATCGGAGCCTCGACAAAATGCCAGGCACGGCAGGGCCGATTGTCAGAACTGCACGGCCCTCGGGCGACGCGCGAGCGCAGAGGGTCGGCCAAAACGAGCTCTGGCCAACCCTCTGTCTGTGTTCGCCGCCGTGGACGACGCCACGCCCTCCCTACCCCACGCACGCCCAAGATCAGGGGCTGTCCCACGACCAAGCGGAGGAGCGGACAGCGACGAAGCGCCCCCGGCCCCGAGACCCCTGCGGGGGCAAAGCAGCGCTCAACCCTCGAGGGCGAAGGCCAGGCGCGAAGTCCCGCTCACCTGGTAGGGGTAGAGGACCTGGCTGGTGTGGTAGCGCGGGCTCGAGGAGAACTGCTGGTGACTCCACGTGCTGCCCGCCGAGACGCTCGTGGGCGAGCCGCAGGCGTACAGCCAGCCGTTGCCGGACCAGCAGTACTTGAACTGCTTCGTGCCGCCGTCCTTGTTGCAGCCGCCGCCGTAGTAGTCCAGGTAGGTCGTGGTCGACTCGCCGAGCCAAAAGCCCGTGGGGCCGCCGGAGGCCGTGTAGAACGAGTCCAGCGCGTCGGGGTTCTTGCCGTACTCATCGCCGAACCAGTCGTCGAAGGTCCCCTCGCTGGTGCACGGCGGGCTGGACGCGTGGGTCATGGCGAGCTCCAGGGGAAGGGTCGCGCGCTCGGCCCCGCCGCGGGCCTCGACCTCGAAGGCGTGGGCGTACTCGAGCTCCGCGGGCACCTCGGCCTCGGGGGCCACGAAGCGGAACAGCTCCAGGCTGGTCGCGCCAGCTTCCCGAGCCGCCCGGACGACACCGGTCCCGCCCTCGGGCGTGACCTCGGTGACCACGATGGCGCTGGGCTCCTCGGGGTCGGCGTAGAAGGAGAGCTGGTGACCCTCCTCGAGCTCGACCTCGGCGAAGGGGGTGAGCTCCACTTGCTCGGGGGGCGCGGAGCTCATGAGCCGCGCGGCGCCGTCGGGGCCTTCGTCGAAGCCTTCGTCGGCGCAGCCGATCGTGAACGCGAGGGAAGCAGCGGTGAGGAGGACGATTCTCGGATTCATGTCTTGGTTCTTTCTCGTTGGTGGTGCGCGCGAGCGAGGTGCCCGACGCGTCAATGGGGCTGTGCGAGCGCGCGCGAAACTGATCACGACTGAGCGCCCACTTTTTCGTGTCGAAGGTCACCTGCAAACGGGCCCGCCAGCCGGCCCACAACCCGCTCACCCCACCTTGGCCCCAACCCGATCAATCGTTCACACCTCGCCGACGACTACCTCCCAGCCATGCGAGCACCCCAACGTCCCGAGCGCTCCCTGCCCTCTCCCCGCGCGCTCTTCCTTTCGCTCGCGCTGGCCTCTGGGACCCTCGCCTGCGCCCCGACCCCGGCGAACGACGACGAGGCCGCGCCGGTGGACGACACCGAGAGCTCCGGCTCCGACTCCGAACAGAGCGACACCGACGAGTCCACGACCGACGACACCGACGAGGGCCGCAGCTTCATCGACGACCACTCCCCGCAGCAGCCCGTCGAGTGCGACAACTGGGACCAGGACTGCCCCGAGGGCGAGAAGTGCGTCCCCCATGCCTTCGAAGACCAGAGCTGGAACGCGACCAAGTGCGTGCCCGTGCTCGGCGATCGGCCCCCCGGCCAAAGCTGCGCCCTCGACAGCCTCGCCGAGGGCACCGACGACTGCGACGAGCAGGGCTACTGCTTCTTCGTCGACGACAATCAAAAGGGCACCTGCCAGGCCTTTTGCCAGGGCAACCCCGACGCGCCCGAGTGCGCCGAGGGCACGACCTGCAGCATCGCCAACCAGGGCACCATCAACCTGTGCATCCAGGCCTGCCACCCCCTCGAGTTCGACTGCCCCGAGGGCTTCGCCTGTGCGTGGACCACCGACTTCATGTGCCTGCCCCACGCCGACCCCCTCCCCGAGCTGGGTGAGCCCTGCTCCCCGGGCTACCAGTGCGCCCAGGACCTGTCTTGCGTCGGCGCCAACCTGCTCCCAGCCTGCGACGACCTCTACTGCTGCACGGACCTGTGCGAGCTCGACGACCCCAACGCCGAGTGCGCCTTGCCCGGGACCGCGTGCTCCGCACCCGATCCCCTCATCGAGGGCTACGAGAACGTCGGCTACTGCCTCGCGCAGTGACGGACTCGGCGGCGGCGGCCATCAGTCAGTCGGAGGCAATCCCCATGAAGACCAAGACCAACACCAAGGCCGGAGCCAGCCCCTGGCTCGAGGGAGACTGAGCATGAAGACCAAGACCAACACCAAAGCCGGTAGCTTCCCCTGGTCCGACGGCGGCTGACCATGAAGACCAAGACCAACACCAAGGCTGGCAACAACCCCTGGGTCGGCAACGGCGGAGGCTGACCGTGAAGGCCAAGACCAACACCAAGGCCGGCTACGACCCCTGGCTCGAAGGGCCCTAGCGCCCCGCTCGCAGCCTGTTCAGGGCTGCGAGCTTTCTCTTTGCCTGGCCTCTGCTGCTCACGGCGGGGGTGTCCGGCCTCTCCTGCGGGTGGCGGGGTTCTCCAACCACTGCTGCTCGCGGCGGGGGTGTCCGGCCACTGCTGCTCGCGGCGGGTTCTCCAACCACTGCTGCTCACGGCGGGGTTCTCCAACCACTGATGCTCGCGGCGGGGTTCTCCAACCACTGCTGCTTGCGGCGGAGTTCTTCGGCCACTGCTGCATGCGGCGGGGTTCTCCGGCCACTGCTGCATGCGGCGGGGTTCTCCGGCCACTGCTGCATGCGGCGGGGTTCTTCGGCCACTGCTGCATGCGGCGGGGTTCTCCGGCCACTGCTGCATGCGGCGGGGTTCTCCGGCCACTGCTGCATGCGGCGGGGTTCTCCGGCCACTGCTGCATGCGGCGGGGTTCTCCGGCCACTGCTGCATGCGGCGGGGTTCTTCGGCCACTGCTGCATGCAGCCCGGATTGGAGAACAGGCTATTTTTCCCCATGAGGTTCTATCGGGAGGCCCTCGACAGCGTCCGCCCCGACGATGAATCGTGCTCGCTTCGCTGCGCGCGATTCATCCACCTCACGCTCGCTTCGCTCGCTGCGGCTCCGGTCACGGGGCGGCGAGTCGAAATGTTTTGGCGGGGGTGAAGATCGTCGGCTGTCTGGCAAGCTCGTCGAAGGACACTTTTGTCCTTCATCTCCGCCAGACAATGCCTCCTCATCCCCGCCAGACAACGCGTCCTCATCTCCGCCAGACAACGCTTCCTCATCCCCGCCAGACCACGCGTCCTCATCCCCGCCAGACAACGCCTCCTCATCCCCGCCAGACAACGCCTCCTCATCCCCGTCAGACAACACCCCCCTTGGGGGGTGACCACATGCCCTCTAGAAGGCACGAACGAGTTTGAGGACAAGCCCAAGCGGAGGAGCGGACAGCGACGAAGCGTCCCCGGTCCGAGGACCCTGCGGGGGCAAAATCAGTAGTCCCCGACGCCGTCGCGGTCCCAGTTGGTGGGGATCGGCTTGCCCGTGCGGTTGTCCTTCTTCTCGAAGAACTCCGCGGGCCGGGTCTTGAGGCCGAGCACGTCGACGGCGTACTCGAGGGCGACCTTGCGCCACAGGGCCTCGCCCGGGTCGGCGCGGCGCCAGCTGTCGGTCTGGCGGTGGGCGTAGATGTACTCGATGCGCATGCCCTCGGCCCGGCCGGCCTCGACGAGGAGCTTGACGCCGGCGCGGGCCGCCTTGATCACGGCCTCGGTCAGCGGGGTCTCGGCCTTGTCGTTCTTGATCTTCCCGCCCATCAAGCCCGGGTAGTTGCCGTCGACCTCGATGCACAGCGAGCGCTTGTTGAGGGCGTCGGCGTGGTAGAGGTACCAGTCGATCGGGGTGGGCTGGACGATGAAGCCGTCGTGGAAGGCCATGACGTGGCAGGCGGTCTTGAGGCAGCGCCGCGCGAGGGCCAGCTCGTCCTTGGCCCCAAATTTGACCGCGGTCTGGTGCAGCACGATCGAGTCGACCTCCGGCGGGTGCAGCCGCACCGTCTTCCCGTTTTTGGTCTTGCCCTTGGGGTGCGGGTCGCTCTGCTCCGAGCGCAGGTCGTAAAATTTGACGCCCTCGAACTCAATCGGCTGCGGATCAGTCATGGCGAGAGCATACGGCGCCAGAGTGGTGGATGTGGGAAGAGAGTTCCACCCCCAACCTCTGCGTGGGTCCTACGTCGGCTCGGGGCGGAGCCAGTACAAGTGCTCGCGTCGGTTCGGGTTCGAACCGGTCACGGGCGCGAACTTGTCGATGACGAACAGGCCGGTCATCAAGCGCTCGACCAGCTCGGGCGGCATGTCGTAGGGCGGGCCGCCCTCGTTGCCGGTGTTCCACAACAGCGCGAGCATGGACCCATCAGGGGTCAGCCACGAGCGCGCCTGGGCCAGGTACGCGCCGCGCAGCTCGGGCGTGATCGCACACAGGCAGGTCTGTTCCCACACCAGATCGAAGCGGCCCCCGAGACCGTCGTTGAGCGCAGGGCCGGGGTTGGTGACGTCGGCGACGTGGGCCTCGATGGTCAGGCCGGCCTCGGCCGCCCGCTCACGCAGGCGGGCCACGGCCGCGGGGGCGAAGTCCAAGGCGACGACCTCATGGCCCGCCTGCGCCCACGCGAGGGCGTCGTGGCCCACCCCCGCGCCGGGCACGATGACCCGCATGGGGTCCCCCCTAGACAGAGACTGGATGAGCGAGAGCAGGATTTGTGGCGGGCCGTCGAGGGTCCACCCATCGCGGCCTTGCTCGTAGCGTTCATTCCACCGCGTTGGATCGTTTTCGGCCATGCGCGGATGATTGTACGCCCTTGACTGCCCCCATTGCTTGCTGTTCCGATCCCAATCATGGCGAACCTGGTCAACATGCTCCGCACCAAGCGGCTCGAGTACGAGACGGTGACGATCTCTCGACTGACGCAGCTGCGACCGATGACCCTGGTGACCCTCGACAGCGACGGGGAGGCGAACGACATCATCATCGGACGGGTGCAGCGGCTGATCTCCGTGACTCAGGGCTACGCGGTCTTCCTCGGCGGCAACGGCCAGGTCCGCTACTACGCGATGGCTGGGCAACAATACTGCCACCACCCCCAATTCAACCTGCTGTGGAACGAGATGCTGCGCCTCGAATTCCTCATCGGCCAGCTCCGCGAGTCGCACCTCGACTTCCAGCTCGAGATGTTCCGCTCCATGCTCGGAAACGCGGTGGCCAGCGGCTTGATCGGGGACTTCGCGGCGATGAAGGCCTCCCTCGACGACACCAAGGAGCTGCTCTCGGGCAAGATCGGGCGCAACGCCAAGCGCACCTACATCCGCTCGGCCCTGGCGATCGGCGCGCTGAGCCTGTGCGTGATGGGCGTCGCCGTGCTCGCGACCTACTACGTCGAGGTCCACGAGCTCTACGCCGAGGTCGCGATCAAGTGGGCCTACGTGGTCTGCATCGGCCTGCTCGGCGGCACGGCCGGGGCGATGTTCTCGATCCTCACCGGGGTCCAGCGCGACGTCCCCTTCGACCCGGTCTCGTCCGCCGACTACGCCCGCTTCGAGGCCCGCATCCGCGTGGCCATGGGCGCCCTCGCCGGCGCGATCATGGGCGTCGCCAACATCACCGGCATCGTCTCGACGACCCTGACCGAGGGCGTCGAGATGACCGCGGCGACCTTGATCCTCGGGGTCATGGCGGGCTTTAGCGAGCGCCTCGTGCCCAGCTTGTTGAGCGACGGCAAGGACGACGACGGGAGCAAGAGCAAGGACAAGGACGAGGGCAAGGCCGAGGACGCGCCGGTGCGCGTCGAGGTCGCCTCCGTCACGCCCGAGGCCCACGCGCCCGCCTCGAGCGAGGACAGCGAGCACGCCGAGACCAGCGACGCAGCCTCGAACACCGCGGCACAAGTCGAGCCCAAGCCCGACCCCAGCTCAGAGCCCGACTGAGCCCAGGGCCGCGCCCGCCTCGGCCATCGCCCGACGGCTCGTCCGCCCGGCCTCTTCGCGCTGCATTCGACGGCGGCGCCTGGCCGTGGGCAAGAAGTCGTGGGCGAAGCCCACGCTGAAGTAGAAGGTCCGCGGTCGACCGACGAGGATGCCGGCGTTGCGATCGTCGGTGCGCGAGAAGTAGCGGGTGTCGGTGACGTTCTTGACCCCGCCGGTGAACTCGAGCCGCCAGCCGGCGGGCAGCGGGGCCTCCATGCGCGCCCACGCGTTGAGGGTCGCGTAGGCGGGGATCGGCCCGGTCGCGGCGGTGTCCGAGTCTTCCTGCTCGCGGTTTTGATAGTCGGTGTACTGCTTGCCCGTGTAGCTGAAGTCCGCGCCCACGGTCAGGCCAAAGTCCGTGCCCCAGCTCAGCCCCGCCCAGGCCTCGTGTCCGGGGTACCAGGGCATCTCGTTGCCGACGATGTTGAGGCCGATGAGGTGGCTGTCCATCCACCCGTAGCCGGCGTAGACCGAGGGCTCGCCAAAGTCCCCGTCGATGACCTCGCTGGGGTACCACTCGAGCTCGCTCTCGACGCCCCACAGGTGGATGGTGGGGATCAGGTCGAAGCTCTCCTGGCCGACGTCGATGTAGTTGCCGAAGCCCTTGTACCAGCCGGTGACCTCGCCGTAGATGCCCCCGAGCTCGAACAGCTTGAGGCCCAGCTCGACGGTGTCGGCCGTCTCGGCGTCGAGCTGGGCCGAGCCCGTGGCGACGATGAGCTGGAGGTACTGGGGCGGGCCGAAGGAGCGGCCGTAGGCGGTGAAGATCGCCAGCTGGTCGATGGGCGCGTACCACAGCGAGGCCGCGGGCAGGGGCGCCCAGTAGTCCTGGCCGACGACCAGGCGCTCGAGGTTCGAGCGCCGGGAGATCTTGATGTACTCGAAGCGAAAGCCCAGGTCGATGCTCAGGTCGCCGTCGAGGAACACCAGCTCGTCGTTGACGTAGCCCGCGTAGGCGCCGGTGCGGGCGTCGTCGTCGGCGGTCAGCAGGCGGCCGCCGACGTCCTCGGTGTAGGTCAGCATGTCCGCGATCTCGTAGGCCGCGCGCACGCCCACGCTGATCTTCTGGGACATCTTCCCGTCCCAGTGGCTCAGGCCCATGGACCAGCGCGGCTCGACGCCCATGACGTCGTAGCTGCGCGGGCGCTCGAGCAGCTGCTCGACCAGGGCCATGTCGCGGGCCGGGTTCGAGGCGATCCGCGTGCTCCGGTAGCTGCGGTTGTACCAACCGGCGATCTTGACGTCGTGGGGCCGCCCCTTGCCGTCCTCGGGGCTCCACGCGTACTTCAGCGCCGTGCCCCCCCGCCAGCCGGTGAAGGTGTCGAAGGGGCGCAGGCTCTGGAAGGGGTCCTCCTCGTAGGCGGCTCGGGGCAGGCCGCCGGGGAGCTGGCTGTTCTCCGTGTAGCCGTGGCTGATCGAGGTCAGGCTCATGTCCTCGGAGAAGGCCCAGCGAAACTTCGCCATGCCCCCGTGGACCTCCTTGTCGCTGTTCTCGCGCCAGCTGCTGCCGACCCGCGGCGCGTACTCGAGGTACATGCCAAAGCGCCCGTGGGTCGCCCCGTAGGCCCCGCCCAGGGAGAAGTCGAGGTTCGAGTCGCCCTGGCCAAAGACCATCACGCTGGGCTGCTCGGGGATGGGGTTGGACACGAGGTTGAACACCCCGCCCGAGGTCTGCGGGCCGTAGCGGGCCGTCGCGCCCCCGCGGATCACGTCGAGCTCGGCGATGGAGAACAGCGAGAGGGGGAACAGGCTCAGCTGCGGCTGGCCGTAGGGCGCGGGGGCGATGGGGATCTCGTCGAGCAGCACCGTGGCCCGGGAGCTCAGCCGCGGGCTGGCCCCGCGCACCGCCACCTGCAGCTTGGTGTCCTGGGAGCCCAGGCCCGAGTTGCCCTCGGTGGTCCGCACCCCAGAGGCGCGCTCGAGGGCCTCGCCCACGCTCGTCGCCCCGCGCTCGGTGGCCTCGCTCTTTTCGACCACGGTGCGCCCGCCCGCGTGGGTGAACACGTCCATGGCCGTGCCGTCGCCGAGCATGCTCGCGTCGACGACGATCTCGTGGGGCTCGTCCTCGCCGATGCCGTTGCCGTCGCCCGGCTCTTCCTCGAGCAGCTCGTCGTCGACGGGGATGTCGGCGTCGCCTGGAGCGGGCGCCGATTCGGGTTCGGGCTCCGACTCTGGCTCAGGCTCCGGTTCGGGCGACGGCGCCGCGATGTCCACGGGCGCGATCGCGTCCGGGGTCCGCTCGACCGCGGGCCCAGACGCGTCCTCCGCTGGAGGCCCGAGCGCGCACAGGCCAACGAAGCAAGACAGGAGCATGGCGGGACGGCGCGGCTCAGTCCGCAGCCGGGACCGTCACCGAGGTCGCGCCGCGCAGGCGCAGCCCCTGCTCGGGGAAGGCGGTGGAGAGGTCGTCGACCAGCTCGACGGTGCGCTCGACCTCGTCGATGAGGTAGACGCTGCCGAGCACGCTGAGGCCGTAGAGCTGGCCGTTGACCCGGGCGAGGCCGTCGATCTCGTCGCCGCGGACCACGTCGAGGAGGAACACGTTGTCGGGCTCGGCCTCGCTGACCCCCTCGGCGACGGAGCAGCTCGCCAGCTCGTTGCGATCGAGGGGCATGATCCCGTCGTCCTCGCTGCGCAGCCACGCCGAGGCCTGGCCGCCGTCGAGGGACTCGACCAGGTCCCCGGCCACGCCGACCTTGGACCCGAAGCTGCACCGCTGCTCGCACAGCACGTCGCAGGCGTAGTAGAGCGGGTCCTGGCTGACGTCGCTGGGCTGGACGCAGTGGCCCTGCTCGAGCACGCCGATGTCGACGTGGAAGAGCGAGCCGTCGGAGACCAGGCCCTTGCTGCCGATGCCGCGCACGCCGAGGACGAGCTCGCCGCCGACGAAGCCCAGGCCGCTGACGGACTCGAACCAGTAGCAGGGGTCGGTGCTCGGGCTCTCGGCGGCGCCCGGCGGGATCACCCAGCGCTCGACGTCGATGGCGTTGTCCCGCCGGTTCCAGTCCTCGACGCCGAGCCGCAAGATCGACCACTCGTCGTTGAGCGGGTCAAAGCCCGCCCCCCACAGGCCCTGGTCGGGGTCGTTGGCCAGGTCCTGAATCACGAACTTGCGCAGGCTCCCGTCGTCGACGGAGATCTGACCCAAGCTCGCGTCGAGGTGAAGGTTGCCCACGGTCGCCAGCCGGCACGCGTTGGTCCCGTCCTCGCACTCGCGGGTCGGGTCGTAGAGGTAGAGCGCGTTGCCCAGGAAGGAGCCCTCGGCCTCGCCCTCGAGGGGCAGGTGGCTCTGGAAGGCCGAGTCGGCGTCGGACAGCCGGGCGTTGACGAACAACACCAGCTCCCCCGAGAGATCGTGGGTCGGCTCGCAGTCCCCCTCGCAGCCGCTCTCGTCCCCCTCGCTGTCGCCGTCCTCACCGGCCTCGTCCTCAGCCTCCGGTGGGAGCTCGAGATCGACACAGCCGGCGATCGCGATCGTCGAGGCGAATAGCCATCCAAGGCCGAGAAAAGCGCGCTTCGAGCAAATGAAAGTAGCTTTCATTTGCGCTGAGAGTAGTGAGCTCCCCATTCCGGGTCAAGGCCGGCACGAGCGCAAAACTATGGGTTCTGCGGAACTACTGCGGATCTGGCGGCGGTTCTGATGCGATGCCTCACCTGGCGGGGTGCTCGCCACCCTTGCAAGTGAAAGTAGCTTTCAATATCTATTGTCACAAGCAACGCAGAACGCGCCAAGGCCATGACTTCCAAATCCCTCGCCCCCCTTCAACTGACCCCCCTGATGCTGGCCCTCGCCGGTCTCTTCGCCCTGCCCGCGTGCTCCGACGACGGCGCCACCGACGATGAAGTCGGCGAGGACGAGACCGCCTCCGAAGAGGAGGACGAGACCACCGACGAGACCACCGACGGTGAGACCACCGAAGACGGGGAGACCACCGAGACCACCGAGACCACCGACGAGGGCGAAGAGTCCACGGACACCGGCGAGGAGAAGCCGGGCCTCGGCGACACGCCCAACGTCCTGTGCGAGGGCGCGCTGTTCAACCTCGAGACCATCGTCGCCGAGAACGCCAGCGGCGACGCCGACGGCGAGGCCATCGCCATGGCCTACGAGGGCACCGCCCTCCAGGAGTTCGTGCAGTGGGCGGGCGCGGTCACCGGGCGCGTCGAGGACGGCGTGCTCATCGACGACGCGGCGATCATCGCGGCCCTCGACGCCGGCGGTCCCGAGGATCTCATCGACGTGCAGTGGCAGGTCTACCTGGTGATGCACAAGTTCATCCGCCACGAGGTCGGCGACATCGCGGCGCTCGTGCCCGATCCCGCCAACGACCCGGCCCTGACCTACGCCCGCTGGGACGACGCGTGGTGCTACTACGACGGCGCCCTGCGCAGCTACGCCCAGGCGGCCGACGCCTACGGCCTGACCGGCGACAGCATCGAGGCCGACCTCGACGCGGGCTTCGAGCTGGGCCACGACGGGATCGAGGGTGAGCAGCCCTGGGCCATCGACGAGTGGAGCGTCGGCGCGGCCAAGCAGCAGGTCGAGAAGACCAGCTTCGCCCTCGCCCACCGCCTGGTCGTGCAGTGGACCGAGATGGGCATCATGAACGACGACGAGCTGGCCCTGCGCAACGCCTACGGCGCCTTCCAGCTCATCGAGGACCGCATGGACACCAAGAACACCCCCGGCATCGCCATCGTCGAGGGTGCCCTCGAGGCCCCGCCGGCCTCGATCAACTTCGAGGGCCTGGTCCGCGAGCTCAACATCGCCTTCGTCAAGCGCACCCGCAAGTACACCGACTACGCCCTGCCCGACGTCGCCGGGCTCATGGGCACGGCCGCTGGCTACGCGGGCGCGGTCGAGGGCGCGACCTACAGCAAGCTCGTCGAGCCCTTCATGATCGACGCCCTCGACGGCTTCGACCACGAGGCCTACCGCGAGACCTGGGCCGCGTGGATCCAGGCCGTCGCCGACGACGACGTCGCCACCGGCGAGACCGCGAGCGCCGAGCTGACCGACTGGAACTGCCAGTACCAGGCCGCCCTCGGCATCGCCGAGTGCACCTCCTCGATCGACGAAGAGTAGAACCTCGCTCACCATGGTTGAACGCGACGCCAAGCGCGTCGAGGGACCGGTCCGCCCGCGCGGACCGGTCTTTTTTCGTGCGCTGCGAGACCAGGCGGGCACGTTGACGAGATTCTCGGCCGCGCTCTTGCCAGCGGCCATGGGCCGCGCCATCCTGCCCAACTCATGAGCGATCCCCTCCAAGATGCCGTCGTTGCCCTGGTCGATCGACACAGCGAGCACGGCGTGACCATGGGCGCGATCGTCGACGCCCTCGTGGCCGACGGCGCGAACGAGCGGGAGGTCGAGCTCGCGGTCTGGGGGCTCATCCAAGCCCGCCACCTGACCCCCCACGGCTTCGTGTGCCGGACCGTGCGCTCGGCCAACGGCGGCGAGAGCCGGACCTACGAGTTCGTGCTCATCCCCTGGTCCCCGGCCCTCGACGATCAGCTCGAGCTCGACCTGGGCCAAGGTCGCGGTCAGGGCCAGGGCCAAGCCGGCGCGGCCGGGGTCTGAGGCCCCGGGCCCCGGAGGCCCCTTTTTCAAACCACGCGTTTTTCTGGCGTTTTGACGCCTCAGATCGGGCAGTTTTGAATTCTCCAGCTTCAGAACCTGACCCAAACCTGGGCCCGACTCTGGACTGGAGCGAGCTCGAGCCGCCGCCCGTCCTGGCCGCGACCTGGGCCGCGCGCGAGCGCATCGCCGCGCGCCCCGACGCGCCCGGACTGTTCCTCGCCCTCGCGCCCATGGACGGGGTCACCGACGGCAGCTACCGCGAGTGCCTCACGGCTTTGTTTGGCGGGCGCTCGGGCATCAGCCTGTGCGTCTCGGAGTTCGTCCGCGTCACCCGCCAGCCCGTGGTCGAGCGCGTGTTCCTGCGCCACTGCCCGGAGCTCGCCCGCGGCGGCAAGACCCGCGCGGGCGTGCCCGTGTTCGTCCAGCTCCTCGGCGGCGAGCCCCACTGGATGGCCCGCGCGGCCGAGACCGCCGTCGCCCTCGGGGCGCCGGGCATCGACCTGAACTTCGGGTGTCCGGCCAAGACCGTCAATAGCTCCGATGGCGGCGCGACCTTGCTCAAGGATCCGTGCCGGGTCGAGGCCGTCACCCGTGCCGTGCGCGCGGCCGTGCCGGCGGAGCTCCCGGTGACCGTGAAGATCCGCGTGGGCTGGGAGGATCCCTCGCCCGTGGTCGAGATCGCCCGCGCGGCCGAGGCCGGCGGGGCGAGCTGGCTGACCATCCACGGCCGGACCCGACGCCAGCTCTACAAGCCCCCCGTCGACTACGAGGCCATCGGTCGGGCCCAGGCCGCCGTGTCCATGGCCGTCGTCGCCAACGGCGATCTCTTCGGCGTGCCCTCGCTGTTCGAGGCGGCTCAGCGCAGCGGGTGCACGGCCTTCATGATCGGCCGCGGCGCCATGGGCCGCCCGGAGCTGTTCGCCCGCGCCCGCGGCACCCAGCGCGCCGCCCTCGACCCGCGCCCCTTCGAGGCCCTGCTCGACGTCTACGCCGACACCCTGCTCGCCTCCGGGGCCAACGAGCGCAACACCCTCGGTCGCCTCAAGCAGTGGCTGCGCATGGCCGCCATGCTGCGCGCGGACATGAAGCTGGCCTTCGAGCAGTGCAAGCGCCTCCAGACCCTCGACGAGGCCCGGGCCAAGCTGCGCGAGATCCTGCTCCGGGACCCGTCCGAGCCCCTCGAGCTCGCTGGCTGAGCTGGCTGAGGGCGCTCAGCCGGCTTCGCCGTCTTCGCCGTCTTCGCTCGCCTTGCAGCCCAGGCCCGCGACCTCGAGGTCTTCGCCCTGCTGCTCGAAGGTCGTGCCCAGGGCCTTGGCCTGGCTGACCACGCGGCCGCGGACCTGCTTGCCCATGTAGCCCGTGGCCGGGGCGGGGTGCGGGTAGGGTTGGCGTTTGACGTAGGCCGGGTGGAACACGACGTGGTCCAGGCAGGCGACCGCGCCTTCGGTCTGCGTGTCCATCCAGCGCGTGCGCAGCACCCCGGTGAGCCGCGGGATCTCCGTGGTGTTCTCGAACAAAAAATTGCCCATGGAGTAGGCGATCAGCCCGCCTTCGTGGCGCTCGATCCCCTGCAGCACGTGCGGGTGATGGCCGACGACCAGGTCCACGCCGCCCTCGATCAGCGCCCGCGCGACCTTTTGCTGATAGACGTTGGGCTTGTCCGCGTACTCGTCGCCCCAGTGCACGGCGACGACGAGCAGGTCGTGGTCGGCCCGGGCGGCCGCGAGGATCGGCCCGAGGGTGTCGACCATGTCGTGCAGGATGATGTAGGGGACCTTGGGTCGGCCCTCGCGGACGGGCGCGTTGACGCGGTTGGTCACGGCCAAAAAGCCGATCTTCCAGCCCTTGGCCTCGTGGGTGACCACCCGGTACTCGGGTCCTTCGGTGACCGACTCGCCGATCGCCGTGATCCCCTCCTCGCGCAGGATGGTCGGGCTCTGCAGCTGCCCGTCCTCGCGCAGGTCGAAGTAGTGGTTGTTGGCCAGGCTGAGCACGTCGAAGCCCGCGGCCCCGAGCACGCGGACCATGTCGCGGTCGCCCCCGAAGCGAAACTTGGCGCCGATCGGCGAGACCTCGGGCAGGTCCTCGATGACCGGGGTCTCGAGGTTGCCGACGAGCACGTCGCTGGCCAGCTGGGTCTCGAGGGGCGTGAAGGGGTTGCTCAGCCCGGCCTCGGCGAGGGCCTCGGCCTCGCCCTCGATGATCGGGTCGAAGCGGTTGTCCTCGCGGTAGCGCCCGAAGATCACGTCGCCCACGAAGGTCAGCTCGATGGACTCCGCCCGCTCGGGCGCCGCCGCAGGAGCAGGCGCCGCCTGACCGACGACCGCGCCCGAACCCCCGCCCGCGCCCTTGGGGTAGGCCCGGACGCACTGGTCGAGGAGCCAGGGGAACTCGGCGTCGCGGTCCCCGAGCAAGATCGTCACGCACACCGCCGCGGCCTCGGAGATGTCGGCCTTGCAGCTCGCCAGGTCGGCCGCGTGGGTCGAGCGCAGCTCGTCGAGGCGCCGCTCGCGAATCTCCGGGTCCGCCTCGACGGACACGTAGAAGGACTGGGCCGCCTCGAGCATCGCCACGCACGCGGCCTCGTGGTCCCCGGCCAAGGTGGTGGGCATGCGCGGATCGACGCGCTGCTTGAGCTCCCGAGCCTGCTGCTCCCAGTCCGGCTGGTCGTCCACGCCGCGGGGGTCGTTGTTGCCGACGCGCGTCTGCTCGGTCGAGGCGGCGGGTGTCTTGCCGGTCGTCGCGTTGTTGTCACGCACGCAGCCCGAGGCGAAGCTGGCCGCGGCGAGGACGGACGCGAGCGCGAGGGGGCTGGGGCGGCGCGCGGGCATGGTCAGACCATAGCCCAAGGCGCGGACTCGCTCGACCCTGGGTGCCCAGAGCAGCCACAGCGCGCGATCGGGCTGCCCACGGCGGGCGTTGTTGGGTACCGTGGCGAGGTGTCGATCTTCGATGGAGTGCGCCTTTGGTCCGCGTCCTTCCGCCTCGCCGTCCTGCTCGGGGGGTGTAGCGTGGTGACCATGGGCTGCGACCAGACGGGCGCCAAGACCGAAGCCGAGGCCGAGGCCGCGCCCAAGCCCGACGAAGGCGCGGCTCAGCCCGCGGTGCTCACCGACGATCCCGACAAGCCCGTGGAGGTCGGCGACCTGACCCACGACCCCGAGAGCTGGGACGGCCGACGCATCATCGTCCGCGGCCGGGCGCGTCCTTTCGGCAACGCCATCGAGCTCGTCGACCCCGCGCCCCGCAAGGCGCTGCGGGTCATGCTCGGCGGCGAGCTCGGGGGCAAGTCCGTGGGCTGCGTGCGGACCTCTGACGGCACGGTCGCCTGCACCCCCGACCTGACCATGGGCGAGGTCTACGATGTCACGGGTGAGCTGAGTCTGGGCGAAGACCACGCGTACACCCTCGTGCCCGAAGAGGTGGCCAAGGCCGACACCAAGGCCGGAGGTTGAGCCGCTCCCAGCTCGCTCAGCGCTCAGCGCTCGCGGCTTCGTCGGCCTTGGAGTCCGCCCCCGCGAAGTCCAGGGCGAACAGGCCCAGGGCGAACACGGCCGACAGGGCCAGGGTCGAGAGCAGGTGCTGCGTGGTGGGCTTCATGGCTCGCTCCTCGCCTTCGGCGGCCGGAGCCGACCGCGCCTCCACCATAGCCCAGCCCCCTCTTCGCGGGTGGCGATCCGGAAACAAGCCTGTCGCGTGTGACTACCTCGCGACGCGATCGTGCGCCCCCCGCTAGCGACACTGCCCGTCTCCCCTTACAACAAAACACTCCCCCTCCCGTCATGGCCCACTCCAAGCTTCCCCTTCGTCTGCTCTCGCTCCCCAGCCTCGCCGCCTCCGTGATGGCCGTGGCACTCACTGGCGCTTGCACGGCGCCCCCCACCGACGACGACGCGGGCGACGAGGCCGGCGACGCCGCGACGGAGGACGACGCAGAGAGCGAGACGGGCGAGCCCCTGGGCCCGACCTGGCACCAGGACATCGCGCCCATGGTCCACGAGCGCTGCGTCGGCTGCCACCGCGAGGGCAGCATCGGGCCCTTCGCGCTCGACGACTACCCGGCCGCCTCGACCTGGGCCGGCCTCGCCCTCGAGGCCATGGAGTCCAAGCAGATGCCGCCCTGGGGTCAGGACGACGCCAACTGCGAGCCGCGCCTGCCCTTCCTCAACGACCCGCGCCCGACCCAGGAGGAGCTCGACCTGTTCGCCGCGTGGGTCGACGCCGGCACCCCCGAGGGGGACCCGGCCCTCGCCGCCGAGCTGCCCGAGCTGCCCGAGCTCGGCCTGGCCAACGTCGACTTCGACCTGCCCATGCAAGCGCCCATCGAGATCGAGCCGGGCGGCGATCAGTTCTGGTGCATGGTCCTCGACCCGGGCTTCACCGAGGACACCTACGTCGAGGGCTTCCAGATCCTCCCGGGCAACGATCTGATCGTCCACCACGCCCTCGTCTACGTCGACGCCTTCGGCCAGACCGACGCGCTCGTCGACGAGAACGGCCGCTACGACTGCTTTGGCGACGCGGGCGTGGACGCGGCCCTGATCGCCGTGTGGGCCCCCGGCGTCCCGCCGCAGGAGCTGCCCGAGGACACCGCGCTCGAGATCCCGGCCAACGCCAAGCTGGTCATGCAGATCCACTACCACCCGACCGGCGCGACCGAGATCGACCCGGGCACGGCCCTGCAGATGCGCCAGTTCGACGGCGTGCCCGGCTGGGTCGCCGAGTACGGCCTGCCCGGCAACGACGACGACGCCGACGGCAACGGCCTGGGCCTCCAGCCCGGCCCCAACGACGCCACCGAGGACCCGGAATTCCGCATCCCCGCCGGGGAGGCCAACCACACCGAGCGCATGCTGATCTCCGTCCCGCCCACGGTCAACGGCAAGGTCATCAACGAGGTCGTCGTGTGGTCCGTGGGCACGCACATGCACTACCTGGGCGTCGACGCGCGCATGAGCATCGACCGCCTCGCCCCCGAGGCCAACACCGGCATCGACGAGGAGTGCTGGATCCAGACGCCCTACTACAACTTCGAGTGGCAGCGCGGCTACAACTACGACGGCGCCCTCGAGGACATGCCGCGGGTCCGCCCCGGCGACCTCATCGATATCGAGTGCACCTACGACAACAGCATGAACAACCCGCACCTCGTCGAGGCCCTCGCCGAGCTCGGGCTGAGCGAGCCGGTCGACGTGTACCTCGGGGATGAAACCCTGGATGAAATGTGCCTGGGTGTCGTGGGCTTCGCGGCGCCCAACGATGAATGAGGCGCAGCGCGGCTGCACTCGGTGAGCGAATGGTCCGCGGAGCCCCCTCGTCGTAGGCTCCGCGACCGCTCATGCGCTCCCTTCCAGCACCGCTGTGGCTCCTCGTTGCCCTCGCAGTTGGCCTCTGGCTGACGCCTGGGCGGGTCTGGGCGCAGACACCCTCCTCCGGAGGCGGCGGCGTGGAGTTTCGCTGGGACGCCCCGGAGCAGGGCTGCCCGAGCGAGGCCGAGGTCCTCGCCGAGCTCGAGCGCCTGCTCGGCGGGCCCGTGGCCGAGCAGGGCGAGGGGCGGCTGTCCGCCATCGCCAGGGTCCGGCGCGAGGCCGACGGCAGTTGGGACTTGCGCCTGTTCACGGTGACCGACGCGGACACCCGCGAGCGCGCGATGCAGGGCGCGGACTGCCGGGTCCTCGCCGACGCGGCGGCCCTGCTCGCGGCCATGGCCATCGACCCCAACGTGCTCGAGCGCGTCGGGACCAACGAAGAGGCTCAGAGCACCGCCGAGGGGGCGCGGGAGGTCGGCGAGTCCGAAGCTCCGCCGAAGCCTGAACCCGAGCCGGAGCCGGAACCTGCCCCGCCCGAGCCTCAGCCCGAGCCTGAACCAGAACCCGAGCCGCCCGCACCGCCCCAGCGTCTCCGACCCACCATCGCGCTCCGGGCCCAGACAGGCCTCACCCTCGGCGACCTGCCCGACGTCGGCCCGATCGTCCGCTTGGGCCCGGCCCTCGTCTGGCGACACGCACGCCTGGAGCTCGACGCCCACTACGCCTTCATCCGCCGCGCCCGCTTTGACCAGGCCCCCGACCAGGGCGCCGATCTCCGCCACGCCTTCGGAGCCCTGCGCGGCTGCGGCCTGCTGCGGGTCCCGTCCGCCAAGCTCGAGTTCCCCCTGTGCGGCGGCGTCGAGGCGGGCGCGCTGATCGGCCAGGGCGTGGGCTACACCGAGGTCCGCGAGGCCGCGATCCCCTGGCTGGCCGTGGACGCGAGCGCGGGCCTGGCCTGGTCCCCCATCGAGCGCATGGCCCTCGGCCTCACCCTCGAGCCCTACGTGGCGCTGATCCGCCGCCGCTTCTTGACGAGCGAGGGCGACGAGCTGTGGCGCCCGCTCCCCGTGGGTTTTCGGGCCCTCATCGGGGTCGAGCTGCGCCTGTGACCGAGACGACAGGATTTTTTGTGCGCCGGCCAACGGATCCCCAGGGCTGCCGGCCACTCACCCGCGAGTCCCCGTGACCGAACTCGCCATCCAGCTCTCCGAGCAGCTCCACGAGCGGCTCGCGCTCATCTACCGCGAGCACTTCGCCTTCGTGCACCGGAGCTTGCGCCGCCTCGGAGTCCCCGAGCACGCCCTCGACGACGCGTGCCAGGACGTCTTCCTCGTCGCCGCCCGCCGCCTCGACGACTTCGAGGGCCGCTCGTCCATGAAGACCTGGCTGTTCGGCATCGCCATGCGGGTCGTCCGGAGCCACCGCCGGAGCGCCTGGCGACACCGCCGCAAGGTCGACGCGCTCGCGGCCGCGGCCCCCCTGCTGCGCCCCGTCAGCGAGCGCCCCCACGCGCGCCAGGACGCCCAGCGCACCCTCGCCCAGCTGCTCGCCGAGCTCGGAGAGGAGCAGCGCTCGATCTACGTCCTCGTCGAGCTCGAGGGCCTCAGCGCCGTCGAGGTCGCGCGCGGCTTTGGGCTCAACGTCAACACCGTCTACACGCGGCTGCGCGCCGCCCGGGCGGGCCTGCGCCGGGCCGCCGAGCGCCTGCAGTCCGAGCACGCCGCCGACGCGGCAGGGGAGGAGGAGCGATGACCCAGCCGATCGACGAGCTGCTCGCCACACTCGAGGCCGCCGAACGGTCCGCGCCCGATCCCGACGCCGCGACGGCCGAGCGTGTGTGGCAGGACATCGAGACCCGCCTGCGCGACGGGCCTCCGCCGCCGCCCCTCGACGACGGCCCGCTGTTCTCCGCCCCGCCCAAGGGCGGCGGCTTCGGAGTCTTGAAGGTCGTCGGAGGCCTCGCGCTCCTGGCCGCCGTCGGCCTGGGCGCGAGCGCGTCGCTGGGGCGCCCCGACGCTCCCGCGCCAACGCTGGAGGCCCCGACGCCCGCGCGCCTGGTTGCGCCCCTAGCAGAAGTCGAAGCAGAGCCTGAGCCTGAGCTCGGAGCTCCGCCCGTCCCCCCCGACTCGCCCACGCCCGAGCCTCCCGAGCAGGCCGCCGAGCCAGAGCCTCAGCCCGCTCCCACAGAGCCTGCCGCAACGCCCAAGTCGAAGGGAAAATCCAAGGCCAAGCCCGCCCCCGCCGAGCCCAAGACCCTCGCCGACGAGCTGGCCCTGATGCAGGCGATCAACGCCGCCCTCAAGGCCAACGACCCCGGCGAGACCCTCGACCGCGTCCGCGAGCACGAGCGCGACTTCCCCGAGGGCCAATTCGTCGAGGAGCGTCGCGCCGCCAAGGCCCGCGCGCTGTGCCGACGCGGAAAGACCCAGGCCGGTCGCAAGGAAGCCGCGCGCTTCGAGGCGCGCTGGCCTGGATCCATTCACCTCGCCTCGATCCGCGACGACTGCGGGCTCGAGTAGTCCGAAGTTTTTTTGGCAGCGCCGCCACGGATCGACGGCGAGCCGGTCACTCATGCATGCGGCCCGAGGCCGCCCCTCACCACGGACACCACGATGACCACCACTCGCATTTCCTTCCTCGCTTCCCTGCTGTTCCTGATCACCCCAGCCCTGGCCTGCGACGCCACCATCGCGGGCGACGGCGCCGACGATGAGGTCGGCTCCGACAGCGGCAACGACAACGGCGACGGCAACGGCGACGGCGACAACTGGACGCCCTGCAGCGACGACAACGCCTGCCCCGACGGGCAATTTTGCTGGAACGGCCTGTGCGCGATCGGCTGTCAGAGCGACGCCAACTGTGCCGAGAACCAGTACTGCAACACGGACATCATGCTGTGTCAGAACACCGAGGTCCCGACCTGCGACGACAACGACGACTGCGCCAGCTCGCAGGTGTGCATCAACGGCTACTGCAGCACCCCGCCCGACGACGGCAGCTGCAACCTCGAGGACTACCTCAACGACGGCTGCGACTCGAACGCGGTCTGCCTCGTCGAGGACATCGAGACCGAGACCGGGGCCTGCTATACCATGCCCGCCTGCGCCGAGGACGGCAGCTGCCCCGTCGGCATCGAGGGCGCCGTGTGCAACGAGGGCTACCTGTCCAACAAGGACGAGATCTGCCTGGTCGGCATGTGCGAGGCCGACAGCCACTGCCCGACCGACTGGAACTGCGTGCGCCAGATCGAAAACGCGGTCCTCGGCGTGTGCAGCTCGGGCAGCTTCGGCGCGCCCTGTGCCACCGCCGACGACTGCGCGAGCGGCAACTGCATCACCATCCCGGGCCTCTCCGGGGGCTTTTGCGGCTGACTTCTTCACCGTCGTGGACGACGCCACGCCCTCCCTGCCCCACGTCCACGACTCACCAGGGGATGACCGCGCCATCCTTGAACAGCGCGCAGGGCTGATCGCCCGCAGCCAAGAGCGTCTTCAACAAGCCCTGGGCCGCCTCTTCGGCGGTCCCAGGCGCATTGGGCCCTCCAAGATCCGTACGCACCCAGCCCGGATCGAACACATGGACAGCCACGCGCCCGCTCAGATCCCGAGCCTGGAGCATGGTCAGCCCATGGAGCGCCCACTTGCTCAGGCGATAGGCCGAGATCCCCGGCTCGGTCATGCCCTGGTGCGTGCCCGCCCCCGAGCCCACGTTGAACAGCTGCGGCCGCTCCCCCTTCAGCAGCAAAGGCAAGAGCGCCCGAGTCACCCGCAGCGGCGCCATCACGTTCAGGTCCATGGTCTGCTCGAGCACGCCCTCGGGCTCTTCCATGATCCCCCCCTCGTGATGAAGCATGACCCCCGCGTTGTGGATCACGACATCGACCGCACCCCACGTCGACTCGATCTTCGCCCGGATCAACTCCGCCGCCTCGGGACGCCCAAGGTCCACCGCCATGGACAAAAAGCGCCCCCCCGACGCGGCCCCGAGCTCCGCCTGAACCCCCGCGAGCCGCTCCCCATCCCGAGCGACCCCCAACACGACCGCCCCCTGCTCGACGAGCAACCTCGCCGCCGCCAGCCCAATGCCCCGCGACGCACCGGTGAGAAGAATCCGCCGACCCTCAATCGAGCTCGTCATTGAAGCCCCATACCACGAGCCCGAGTTTGAGAGCTCGTGACCTCCTCGACTCGGAGCCAAAAATCTCCGCCCAACGACGGGCACAAAAGGGGCAAGGGGGTCGGATCCCCCAGCGCAAGGAGCCGCCCAAGCGCCAAGGGAAACCCAAGTCCCACATCAACCCTCAACGCCCAAGACCACAACACCCCATGCCGTCAGGCGACAGCGGGGG
>NZ_ABCS01000124.1 GCF_000170895.1 Plesiocystis pacifica SIR-1
CCGAAGCGATGGCGCGCGATCAGCCTTCGCGGCTGCCGATGTAGTGGGCCATGTCCACGCAGCGGTTCGCGTAGCCCCACTCGTTGTCGTACCAGCTGAGCAGCTTGATGGTCCGCGGACCGATCTGCATGGAGCTGCGCGCGTCGACGATCGACGAGAAGGGGTTGCCGACGATGTCGGCCGAGACCTGGGCCTCGTCGCTGACGTCGAGCACGCCCTTCATGGGCCCAGCCGCGGCCGCGCGCAGGGCCCCGTGGACCTCGTCGAGGGTCACGTCCTTGCCGAGGTTGGCCACGATGTCGGTGATCGAGCCGTCGGGCACGGGCACGCGCAGGGCCATGCCGTCGAGCTTGCCGGCGAGGCTGGGGATGACCTGGGCCGTGGCCTTGGCCGCCCCCGTGGAGGTCGGGATGATCGACACCGCCCCGGCCCGACCCCGGCGCACGTCCTTCTTGTCCGGGCGATCGAGGATCGACTGGCTGATCGTGTAGGCGTGGACCGTGGTGATCAGCAGGTTCTCGACGCCGAAGCTGTCCTCGAGCACCTTGGCCACGGGGGCGAGGCAGTTGGTCGTGCACGAGGCGTTGGACACGACGGTGTGCTTGGCCGGGTCGTAGTCCGTGTGGTTGACGCCCATGACGAAGGTCGCGTCGGGGCCCTTGGCGGGCGCGGAGATCAGGACCCGCTTGGCCCCGCCCTCGAGGTGGCCCGCGGCGGCCTCGCGCTTGGTCAGCACGCCGGTCGCCTCGACCACGACGTCCGCCCCCCACTGACCCCAGGGGATCTCCGCGGGGTTGCGCGTCTGCGTGAAGGGGATGCGGCGGTCGCCGACGATGATGGCGTCGTCTTCCGCGCGGACCTTGGGCCCAAAGCGCCGATGCACGGAGTCGAAGTCGAGGAGGTAGGCGAGGGAGTGGGGGTCCGCGAGATCGTTGATGCCGACGATCTCCACGTCGTCACGCTGCCAAGCGATGCGAAACACCGAGCGACCGATCCGCCCGAAGCCATTGATGCCGATGCGCGTAGTCATCGGCGCCAGTCTACGCGCCTGGAGCCAGCTTCGGTTGGCTCACGCGCGCCTCCTTCCGCCGAAATGGTTGCAGAACGCTCGGCGGTGGCGCTCGCACCGAGCGCGACGGAAAGCGCCACGTTTTGGATGAAAAAAAGTACAAAGATGGCCGGGGCCTGGCCGACCAGGGCGGATGCGGAAGGGGGGAAACCCAGCCGGCCAGGCCACACGGAACCGAGGAGATGATAGCAGTCCATGACTCGCGGTGTCCCAACCATGTGACGTTGACATCGTTTCTGGGCTCAGCTGGACTGCGAGGCTGGCGAACGGCGTTTATTTTCGTCATCGTGCCTGTCATCGAGGCACGAGTACGCCTCGGCCCCCGCCCACCTTCCTCCGACGAGACCGTCATCGACCCAAGTGGCATGGGCGACCCGAGGTCGGACTCGAGAGCACCCCGAGGACGGCGAGCTCGCGGACGATCACCTTCTCTACGAATCCGTCACCCAATCTCGACCTCCACGCGTGTCAGCCAGTGAGTGAGATCATTCGTCCGCTACCGCCTCCAAGGTCTCTCCGAGACGGCCCGACCCGATACTCGCCCCGTGGCAGCCTTCGTGTTCCGGGACGCCCTGCTCCGCGATGAAGACGCGATCGTCGAGCTGGCCAAGCACCTCGACACCGTCAACCTGCCTCCGGATCGGGCCTTCATCCGCGCGCTGCTCGAGCGCTCCGTGGCCTCCTTCGCTGGCGGCGGCGATCCCCAGGCCTTCGACCCCGAGCGTCGCTTCCTGTTCGTGCTCGAAGAGCCGGCCACGGGCCGCGTGGTCGGGACCTCGATGATCCACGCCCAGCACGGCACCCACCGCGAGCCCCACGTGTTCTTCCGCGTCGTCGAGGAGGAGCGCTTTGCGACCCTCGAGCTCAGCGAGGAGCGCCGCGAGATCCACATGATCCACGAGCTGCTGCAGCTCGGCCTGACCTACCAAGGGCCCACGGAGATCGGCGGCCTGGTGCTCCACCCCGAGCTGCGCAAGCACCCCCTCAAGCTCGGCCGGCTCCTGTCCCTGGGTCGCTTCTTGTACATCGCCGCCCACCGCCGCCGCTTCCGCGACCGCGTCCTCGCCGAGCTGCTCCCGCCCCTCGAGCGCGGCCCCCAAGGCCGGACCCGCTCGCCGCTGTGGGACGCCCTCGGCGGGCGCTTCACCAACCTGACCTACTCCGAGGCCGACCGGCTCAGCGCCGACGACAAGGAGTTCATCTGGAAGCTGTTCCCGATGACCGCCGTCCACGTCTCGCTGCTGCCCCGGGAGGTCCAGGACATCATCGGCCAGGTCGGGTCGGCCACGGTCGGCGCCATGCGCCTGCTGCACAGCGTCGGCTTCACCTACTCGGGCAAGGTCGACCCCTTCGACGGCGGGCCGCACTGGGAGGCGGCCACCGACGAGATCAGCCTGGTCCGCGAGGCCCAGTGGTGCCGGGTCCGAGCCGGGGGGCGCAGCGACGAGGGCGTGCCGGGGATCGTCGCCCGGGTCCGGCCGGCGAACAGCCGAAGCCACACCGACAGCCCGTGGTTCTCCGCCGTGTGGACCCACGTCCACGACGAGCTCCCGGCCGACCACGCCATCGACGAGGACGCCGCCTGGGCCGTGGGCGACCTCCCCCCGGACAACGACCACGCGCACACCGTCGTCGTCGCCCCCGAGGACCTCGAGGCCCTCGCGCCCGCGCCGAAAGAGCGCCTGCTGGTCGCCCTGCGCCCCCAGCAGCGGCTGGCGAACTAGACTCGATGGAGGGCCTTCGCAGGTCCTCCGAAAAGACGAAGGCCCCGCTCGAAAGCGGGGCCTCGCCAGGTCCGAAGACCGTGAGCCGATCAGCGGCTCACTTCTTCTTGGACTCCTCGTGCTTCTTGATCAGGTCCTCCTGCACGCTGGCGGGGACCTTGTCGTAGTGCGCGAACTCCATGGTGAACTCCGCCTTGCCCTGGGTGGCCGAGCGCAGCTCGGTGGAGTAGCCGAACATCTCCGACAGGGGCACATGGGCGTCGATGACCGTGGTGCCGTGGTGGCTCTCGGAGCCGACGATGGTGCCGCGGCGGCGGATCAGGGTGGTCTGCATGCCGCCCTGGAACTCCTCCGGGCCCTCGACCTGGACCTTCATGATCGGCTCCATGATGACCGGCTTGGCCTTGCGCATCGCCTCCTTGAAGGCCGCGCGCGCGGCGATCTGGAAGGCCATGTCGCTCGAGTCGACCGCGTGGGCCGAGCCGTCGTTGACCTCCATCTCGACGCCGACGACCGGGGCCTCGATGAGCACGCCCTTGGTCATGGAGTCCTGGAAGCCCTTGTCGCACGAGGGGATGTACTCGCGGGGGATCGAGCCGCCGGTGATCTTGTTGAGGAAGCGGTAGTGCTGGTCGCCCTCCGACTCCTTGTCGATCGGGCGCATCTCGCCGGCCAGGCGCGCGTACTGACCCGAGCCGCCGGTCTGCTTCTTGTGCGTGTAGTTGTAGGCCGTGGGCATCTGGATGGTCTCGCGGTACGCGACCTGCGGCTCACCGACGATGGTGTCGACCTTGTACTCGCGGCGCATCCGCTCGATGTAGACCTCGAGGTGCAGCTCGCCCATGCCCGAGATGATGGTCTCGCCGGACTCCTCGTCGCGGCGCACGCGGAAGGTCGGGTCCTCCTTCGAGAAGCGGTTCAGCGCCTTCGAGAAGTTGGTCTGGCCGCCCTTGTCCTTGGGGGTCAGCGAGTAGCTGATGACCGGGTCCGGCACGTGCATGGACTGCATCGAGTAGCGGACGTTGCCGTCGGTGAAGGTGTCACCCGACGAGCAGTCGATGCCGAACATGCAGACGATGTCGCCGGCCGAGGCCGAGTCGATGTCTTCCATCTTGTCGGAGTGCATCCGCACCAGGCGACCGAGCTTGTGCTTTTTGTTGGTCTTTTGGTTGTAGATGAACTCGCCCTTGCGCAGGGTGCCCTGGTAGATGCGGGTGTAGGTCAGCTGGCCGTACTTGCCGTCCTCGAGCTTGAACGCGAGGCACACGAGGGGCTTGTCGGGCACGCTCTCGAGCGCGATCTTCTCCTCGTCGTTGTCGAGGTCGAAGGCCTCGTTGCTGATCTCGGCGGGGTTGGGCAGGTAGGCCATGACCGCGTCGAGGAGCACCTGCACGCCCTTGTTCTTGTAGGCCGAGCCGCAGAACACGGGGGTCAGGTCGAGGCTGAGGGTCGCCTTGCGGATGACCGGCTCCATCTCCTCGGCGGAGACTTCCTCCTCGTTGAGGAACTTCTCCATGATGTCGTCATCGAAGTCGCCGAGGGCCTCGACGAGCTTGGAGCGGTACTCCTCGACGTCCTCCTTGAGCTCCTCGGGGCAGTCCTCGACGCGGATGTGCTCGCCGTTGTCGCCGTCGAAGTAGTAGGCCTTGCGGGTGCGCAGGTCGACGACGCCCTGGTGCTGGTCCTCGGCCCCGATCGGGTAGACGACGAGCACGGCGTTGTGGTGCAGCTTCTCGCGGAGCTGACGGGTCACGTTGACCGCGTCCGCGCCGGCGCGGTCCATCTTGTTGATGAACGCGAGGCGGGGGACGTTGTAGCGACGCATCTGGCGGTCGACGGTGATCGACTGCGACTGCACGCCGGACACCGAGCACAGCACCAAGATGGCGCCGTCGAGCACGCTCAGAGCGCGCTCGACCTCGACGGTGAAGTCGACGTGTCCGGGGGTGTCGATGATGTTGACGTCGTACTCGCCCCACTTCACCGCGGTCGCGGCCGACTGGATGGTGATGCCGCGCTCGCGCTCGAGCTCCATGGAGTCCATGGTCGCGCCGACGCCCGACTTGCCCTTGACCTCTTCGATCTTGTGGATGCGCCCGGTGTAAAACAGGATGCGCTCGGTGAGGGTCGTCTTGCCCGAATCGATGTGGGCGGAGATTCCGATGTTGCGAACTTTTTCGAGGTCCATGGCTTTGTTGCCTGAGCGAAGAAGGGTCAGTGGCGGGGCGGCACACCCCGCGAGCGCGCGGAGGATGCCAATCGTTGGGCGGATGGGACAGGTGGAGAGCCCTGCGCTGGCGTGACAGAGCACACTCATTGGCGCTGAGCGTGCTTCAGGGCGCAGATCCAGGCGGATCTCCAGCCCCGCCTCCTTGGGTCTGACTGGAGATCTCGAGCACGCGCGCCGCTGCCTTCCACCCTCGGGCGCAGCGGGCGCAAGTTTGGACGCGAGCTGGGGTCAGCCGGTGATCGCGGCCCAGCGCGCGACGACGGCGTCGACGGTGAAGCCGAACTTCTCGGCGAGGACCTTGGCCGGCGCCGACGCGCCGAAGTGGTCGATGCCCACGGTGTGGTCGGCGTAGCGCTCCCAGCCCAGGGTCGCGCCGGCCTCGAGGGCGAGGCGACGCTCCCGACCGACGGCGCGGGGCAGCACGGACTCGCGGTAGGCCGCGTCCTGGGCGGCGAAGGCCTCCCAGCAAGGCATGGACACGACGCGGATGGCCTTGCCGGCCTCGGCGAGCTTGGCCGCGGCTTCGCAGGCCAAGCCGAGCTCCGAACCAGTCGCGATGAAGATGCCGTCGAGGGCACCGACCTCGCTCGCGCCCTCGCGCACGACGTAGGCGCCCTTGGCCACGGCGTCGGCCTCGGTGCGCGCGTCGATCGTCAGGCCCTGGCGGGTCAGCAGCAGCGCGGTCGGGCCCTCGCTGCGGGTCAGCGCGAGCTTCCACGCGCCGACGGTCTCGCGGGCGTCGCCCGGGCGGATGACGTGGAGGTTGGGCATGGCCCGCAGGCTCATGGCGTGCTCGATGGGCTGGTGCGTGGGCCCGTCCTCGCCCAGGAAGAAGCTGTCGTGGGTGAACACGTGGACGACCGGCAGGCCCATGAGCGCGGACAGGCGCAGGGCCCCGCGCATGAAGTCCGAGAACACCAGGAAGGTCGCGTCGAAGCAGCGCACGCCGCCGTGCAGGGCCATGCCGTTGCAGATCGCGGCCATGCCGTGCTCGCGCACGCCGAAGTGGATGTTGCGGCCCTCGGGGGCCTGCTTGCTCTGCCCGGGGGAGTCGGGGAGCTTGGCCCCGTTGGAGCCGGCCAGATCCGCCGAGCCGCCCAGGAAGGTCGGGTGGATCGCGGCGATCGCCTTGATCGCGGCCTGGCTGGCCTTGCGCGTGGCCAGGGACGCGCCGAGCTCGAAGCCCGCGCTCACGCCGTCGAGGGCCTCGAGGGTGCCGGCCGGCAGCTCGCCGCGGATCAGCGCGTCGAGCTCGGCGGCGCGCTCGGGCTGGGCCTCGCGGTAGGCGTTCATGCGCGCGCTCCAGTCCGCCTTGTTCTGACCGTGGGCCGCCGTCTGGCCCCCGAACAACTCGCTGACCGAGCCGGGAATGTGGAAGGGCTGCTCGGGCCAGCCCATGGCCTGCTTGGCGCCGGCGACCTCGTCGGGGCCCAGCGGCGCGCCGTGGGAGGCGGACTTGCCCGCCTTGGTCGGCGCGCCCTGGCCGATGACCGTGCGGCAGCAGATCAGCGTGGGCTGATCGAGCTTCGCGCGGCCGGCCTCGATGGCCCCGCGCACCGCGGCGTGGTCGTGGCCGTCGACGCGCAGCACGTGCCAGCCGTAGGCCTCGAAGCGCTTGGCCACGTCCTCGCCGAAGCTCAGGTCCGTGCCGCCGTCGATGGAGATCTGGTTGTCGTCGTAGAGGTAGACCAGCTTGCCCAGGCCCAGGTGCCCCGCCAAGCTCGCGGCCTCGGCCGCGATGCCCTCCATCAGGTCGCCGTCGCTGACCACCCCGTAGGTCATGTGATCGATGACGCTGTGGCCCTCGACGTTGTAGCGCGCGGCCAAAAAGCGCTCGGCCAGGGCCATGCCCACGCCCGAGGCGAAGCCCGAGCCCAGGGGCCCGGTGGTCACGTCCACGCCGGGGCAGTGGCCGTACTCGGGGTGCCCCGCCGTCTTCGCGCCCCACTGGCGGAAGTTCTTGAGCTCGTCCAGCGACAGGTCGTAGCCCGTGAGGTGGAGCAGGGCGTAGATCAACATCGAGCCGTGACCGGCCGAGAGCACGAAGCGGTCGCGGTCGAACCACTCGGGGTCGCTCGGATCGTGGACGAGGAACTCGGTCCACAGCACCGTGGCCAGGTCGGCGCAGCCCATGGGCATGCCCGGGTGGCCCGAGTTGGCCTGCTGGACGGCGTCCATGGCCAGGCCCTTGATGGTCTTGGCGACCTGCTCGGCGATCGCGGGGTCGACAGCGCGCGGACGTTGCTCGGCACGGGGGGTAGACGGCATGGGCCGCTAGCTAGCACGGTCGGCGCGCCGACTCACCTCGGGGTCGGAATACCCGCCGTGCACTCCGCGTCGGGTGACGCCCCGTGAACGGCCTTATTTGAGCTCTGCCCCAACTTCGGGGTCTGCGCCCCGAAAACGTGAGACAGCTCCGCGGAGATCACTCCGCGCCGACGCGCCAACTTCGACACATCACGGGACCCGCCCCATGGCCGCTGCCGGGCTGCTGACTTAGGCTCCGGCCATGCGCATCTGCATCCTCGGCGCCACCGGCCTCGTCGGCCGCGAGCTCTTGACCCTCATCGATCGGGCCTGGCCCGGGGCACAGCTCGCCCTCTACGCCAGCCGCGACCGGACCATCGAGCACGCCGGCCGCGCGCTCGAGGTGCACGCGGCGACCAAGCTCGAGGCCGAGGGCGCCCAGGGTGGCGACGTGGCCTTCGTCGCCCTCGACGACGAGTTCAGCGCCCGCTACTGCCCGCGCCTGGTCGAGCTCGGCTACCGCGTCATCGACAAGAGCAACACCTACCGCATGAACCCCGACGTGCCCCTGGTGGTCGCGGGCGTCAACCACCGCCGGGCCACCGCCGAGACCACCCTCGTCGCCAACCCCAACTGCACGACCATCCCCATGACCCTGGCCCTCGAGCCCCTGCGCGCGGCCTTTGGCCTGGGCGAGGTGACCGTGAGCTCCTACCAGGCCATCTCTGGCGCGGGCGTGTCGGCCCTCGAGCAGTTCGTGGTCAAGACCGCCGGCGGCTTCTCGGCCATGGCCGCCTCCGGGGACATCCTCGGGGAGGGTCTCGACGAGGGCGAGTACCCGGGCAACACCGTGCCCCACAACGGCAAGACCGACGACTCGGGCTTCTCTTCGGAGGAGCGCAAGCTCATCAACGAGAGCCGCAAGATCCTCGAGCTCCCGGACTTCGGCATCTGCGCCCAGTGCTGCCGCGTGCCCGTGCCCGTGGGCCACTACGAGAACCTGTGGGTCACCCTCGAGCGCGAGGCCACCCAGGCGCAGATCCTCGAGGCCCTAAACGGCGGCCCCTTCCTGCGCGTGTTGCCGGGCGCTTCGGGGGACGGGCTGACGGCCCTGACCACCCTCGACGACCGCGACCGGGCCCTGGTCGGGCGCCTGCGCAAGGACAACCGCGACGCCGCGACGGGACCCGGCGGGACCCGCTGGTGCCTGACCGTGGCCGCCGACAACCTGCGCCTGGGCGCGGCGACCAACGCCGTGCGCGTGGCCTCGGCCTGGTTCCCGAGCCAGGACCCCGAGCTCCAAGTCTGAGTTCGCAGCGCACGCTGCACGCAGTCCCTCTCCTGCGGGACGGGGCCGAGTTTGCTCGGCCTCGGTCTCGCTGAAACCTTGCCGTACCCAGCTTCTTCTGAACTACCCGCCATGACCGAGACCTACCTTGCCTCTGCCCGCCTCTGCCTCGCTAGCCTCGCCCTGGTGAGCTCGCTGGTCGCCTGCGCCGACGACGGAAGCTCCGACGACGAGATCGGGGCCGAGACCGACTCCGACTCCGACTCTGACTCCGACTCCACGAGCTCCGAGTCTGACGAGTCCAGCTCCGAGACCGAGTCGACCGAAACCACCGAGACCGAGTCGACCGAGACCGAGACGGACACCGACACCTCCGAGACCGAGACCGAGACCGAGACCGAGACCGAGACCGACACCTCCGAGACCGAGACCGGCAACAGCTGCGAAGACCCCGGGACCCCCGGCCCCGTCGACGCCATCGCCATCGACGAGCTGCCGTGGCCGGAGTTCTTCATCGACGGCGCGGCCAACTTCGAAGTGCTGCCCACCAGCGAGTCCTTCATGGACTTCTTCCAGAGCGCCGACCCTTACCCCGACGAGTGGGTCGCCAGCCTGTCCACGCTCGAGCCCTTCCCCCACGCCAGCTTGACCCTCGACTCCGCGGTCGTCAGCGACGACCCCGCGTGCGCCCTCACCCTGCCCGCGACCCTGACCCTCCCCGGGCCCAGCTGCGAGACCTTCGAGACCCCCATGCCGGTCCACGCGGGGCTCCGCTTCCCGGCCCCCTTCGTCGGCGACGGCTTCGAGGCCGAGCCGATCGTGGCGACGACGGAGCTCGACTGCGGACGCGACGGCGTCGGCGAATTCGAGACCTGCAGCCAGACCATCCCCTGCGCCCCGGGGCTGCTGTGCGCCGGCATCACCCGCTGGGACGAGGGACTGTGCATGGACGCGAGCTTGCGCGGCCGCTTCGAGGTCGACCAGGCCCAGGCCATCCCCGCCAACGGCCAGCTCCTCGCCGAGCTCGACGCCTCGGACCTGGCCA
This sequence comes from Plesiocystis pacifica SIR-1, assembly GCF_000170895.1. Taxonomy (GTDB): domain Bacteria; phylum Myxococcota_A; class Polyangia; order Nannocystales; family Nannocystaceae; genus Plesiocystis; species Plesiocystis pacifica. Next base: position 9,604 of record NZ_ABCS01000124.1, read on the forward strand.
CCGTCGACATGGACGTGATCGTGTTTGCGACCCTCGACCACCCCGACCCCGCGGCCCTGACCATCACCCTGACCAACCCCAGCGGCAACGAGGTCATGGTCTGGGACAACGAGGAGGGCCCGAGCGCCTACCCCTGGTTCGGCTTTGACGGCCAGTTCGCGCTCACCCGCGTGCCCACGGGCTTTAGCGGCGACGAGGACGTCAACGGGACCTGGCTCCTGACGGTCACCGACACCGACGGAGGCGGCGGCGAGCTGCTCGGCTGGGGCGTCGAGATCATGTCCCGCTGGGACTGACAGACAAAAACTGCCCCAGCCGCGACTTGGCTCGCAGCGCCCGCTCGAAGTCCGCGGCGCTGCGGGCCTTCTTCAATTTCAAGACCTCCGGGTGGATCAGGTCCGAGGGCAGCAGCTCCCCGAAGGTCTCCGGCGGGATCTCGGCGGCCACCCGGGTGAGCGCCTCGACGTAGGCCGCGACGCGCTCGCGGTCCTCGAAGAAGACCGGCCAGCCCATGTGGACCTCCTGCTCCTTGACGTCGCGCGGCTGCCGGTGCCCCGTGCCGGGGTCGCGCTCCCACACGATGGTCCGGAACACGCACACCGCCGCGGGCTCCGAAGGCTTCAACCACTGGCCGCCGCCCGGCTGCGGCTCGAGTCCGGTGAGCTCGCTGTCCAGGCCGCCCTCGGGCCAGCGCGCGCGGAGGATGTCGCAGACATCGACGATCTCGACCTGAGTCACCGCGCCAGGGTACCCCTCGGGCCACGAAAATTCCCCGGCTGTTAGAGTCCGGCTAGCGATGCCCAGCAAGTGGACCCTCGACGCGCTCAAGCCCGGCACCTCCGCCGAGGCGATCTTTTGGCCCAACCCCGTCGAGGACTCGGGCTACCGCTGGCGGGCCACCCACCTCGACGAGCGGCGCACCCCCAAGGTCGTGCTCAGCGACGACGAGCGCATCGTCCCGGGCGTCCCCTGCGTCGTGAAGGTCAAGCAGGTCACCAAGCCCGAGCGCGAAGACCGGGGGATCATCCTCGTCGAGTGGGTGGGCGCGGGGACCTTCAAGATCGAGGGCGTCTACCTCGACCCGGTCGTGTCCAAGAAGCTGCAGGTCGCCCTCGAGTGCGGGCTCAACATCCTCCTCGATGGGCCCCAGGGCTGCGGCAAGACCGTGCTCGCCCGGTCCATCGCCGAGAGCCTGGGCATGCGCTTCGTCTTCTTCAACTGCGGCGCCGTGGTCGAGGCCAGCGACTTCCTCGCCACCATCCAGGTGCGCGCGAGCGAGTCGGGCTCGCCGGTCACGGACTTCATCAAGACCGAGGTGCTCGAGTCCATCGAAGAGGCCAACGAGCACCCCGAGCGGCGCTACCTCGTCTTCCTCGACGAGCTCAACCGCTGCCAGGAGACCGCCCGCAACGCGCTGATGCCCGCCCTGGACAGCACCCGGCGGGTCTTCCACCCGATCGAGAACCGCTTTTTGACCATCCCGCCCAACGTGCAGTTCATCGCCGCGGTCAACCGGGGGCGCGCCTTCTCGGCGACCTTCGGTATCGATGCGGCGCAGCTCGATCGCTTCGTGCCCCTGCAGATGACCTACCTGCCGCCCCCCGAGGAAGAGGCCCTGCTCGCCCGGCGCCACGAAGGGCTGGCCAAGTCGACCATCGCCCACGTCGTCGCGGTCGCCGACGCCATCCGCCGCGCGCCGGACCTTGGCGGCACCCTCTCGGTCCGGGCCACCGACGAGGCCTGCATCTTTTTGCGCCACCGCTTGTTCAGCAACAACTTGCGCACGGACCTGCCCGAGGTGTTGCGCTCGAGCTTTTGCGGCCGCTTCTCCGGGCGATGGGACGACGTGAGCACGGACGCCGGAGCGGTCTGGGCCGTGGTCACGCGGACCCTGGCCGAGCGCAAGCTCCCCGTCGATTGAGGGCTCGGGTCAGGGCTGGAAGAGGGCGTCGAGCCCTTCCACGACCACGGCCCGCTCGAAGTAGCTGCGGAGAGTCTCGACCTCTTCGCAGCCCTCGATGCGTGCGCGGCTGGCCTCGTCCACCGTCAGGCCGCGCAGCTCGAGGGTTCGGAGGATCATTCGCTGGAGCTCGGTGCGTTGGCCCTCGTTTTTGCCTTCGCGGTGACCCGTCGTGAAGTAGAAGCCGGTCCGTTCCAGATTCCCCAATGGAGCGTCTGGATCGACTTCGAAGATGTCTGCAGGAAGCGCGGCGCGCTGCTCCTCGGTCATACTCGTCAACACCAACTCACGATAGACCGCACGATCGGGATGGTCCACCCGACGCAAGGCCTCGAGGGTGCCCCGTGCACAGGCCGGTCCCGACGACCCGCGCACGTGAAAGAGCGTCGTCAAGGTTGCCCGGCTAACATCCTGGACGGCTCGCTCCACCGTCGTGATCGGTTCGAGCATGCACGGCTCGATGAACCATGGTGATGCGCGAGGTTCGTCCTCGAACATTTGCCGGTACTTGTGGCGCAGGTCCGGGTCGGGAATGCACACCAGAGTCCACCCGGGACACTCGAATCGCCGCCGCGCACCGGCGGCGTAGCTGAGCCAGCTGTAGCGCTTGAGCGGGTCTTCGGAGGTCTGGACCTCGACGGCCAGGGCCAGGGTCTCGGGCAGCGCGACGAGCAGATCGGCATGCAGCACGCTCTCGGGAAAGGCCGGGTTGGGGAGCTCGCTGGAGCCTCGCGCGAGCTCCCCCGAGGCCAGCGAGCGCGCGGCCCGAGGCTCGAAGTGCCGAGCGAGCTCGACGAGCAGGGTGTCGTGGGTGGCGAGGAGGGAGAGGATGCCTTGGTGCAGGAAGCTGGGCATTCCCTCCCCTTGTCGCGGCGCGTGCATCGGTGCAATGGCACTGCCCGCACGGCGGGGTGAACTCGAGTGTCGAGTGGCCCAAACGCTGGCCACCTCGTCGAGTGACGTGTCTAGAATGGGGCCATGTCGACCACCGAGCTCATCCCCTACCGCGAGGGCGACGACGCCTTCGATGCCTTCGTCGCCCGCCCCCAAGGCCAGGGCGATCACCCGGCCGTGCTGATCTGCCATGCCTGGGGCGGTCGCGGAGCGTTCGAGGAGGGGCGCGCCGAGGCCCTGGCCGAGCTCGGCTACGTGGCCGCGGCGATCGACATCTACGGCGTGGGCAAGCGCGGGACGGACAAGGCCTCGAACCAGGCGCTGATGATGGGGCTGATCCAAAACCCCGCGCTGCTGCGTCGACGGCTGGCCGCCGCGTTTCAGGCGGTCCGCCTGCTCGACGGCGTCGACCCCGAGCGCGTCGGCGCGATCGGCTACTGCTTCGGCGGCCTGTGCTCGATCCTGTGCGCGCGCATGGGCCTGCCCCTGCGCGGCATCGTCAGCTTTCACGGCCTCCTCGACATCGGCGAGCCCCTCGACCCCCCGACCGGTCTAAAGGCCCAGCTGATGATCCAGCACGGCCTCGACGACCCCATGGTGCCGCCGGAGAAGATCGGCCTGTTCGCCGCCGAGATGAAGCGCATCGGGGCTGACTGGCGCCTGCACGCCTACCCCGGGGTGGTCCACGCGTTCACCAACCCCGCGGCCCAGGATCCGGACTTCGGAACGGTCTACGACGCCGACGCCGAGCGCCGGTCCTGGGCCGACATGCAGGCCTTCTTCGACGAAGTGTTGTGAGACTGCTCTAGCAGTCGCCCACCCCGGCCACGCCGGGACCCATGATCCAGGAAAGCGTCGTCCACGGACTCAGCTGGCGTTGAACCCGTGGGCGGCTGCCTTTCTCGGTAGGGCATCGGAGAAGTCATCGCGGCTCCTCGCGCCGTGGATTTTCGTCGAGATCGCGGAGCCAAAACGCCGCTGTGGTGGATCCCACCGCAAGCTTTGGCGACAAAGAGCTCGGCGAAAAGACCAAGCGAGGTGTCGTGAGGACTTCTCCGATGTCCTGCTAGACCGCGAGCACCCGGGCGAGCTCGACCAGGGACATGTCCACGGGCTTGATGCCGCCGACGACCTGCGCGAGCGGGGTGGTCACGATCTCCCGCCCGCGCAGGCCGACGAGCACGCCCGTCTCGCCGCGGGCGATGCAGTCGACGGCGCGGGCCCCAAAGCGGGCCCCGAGCAGGCGGTCCGTGGCCGTGGGCGAGCCGCCCCGCTGGATGTGGCCGAGCACCGTGGTCCGCAGCTCGAAGCCGATGCGCTCGCAGTGCTCGTCGAGCAGGACCCGCTCGAGCTCGGAGGCCCGGCGGGCCGAGCCCTCGGCGACGATCACGATCGCGTGCTTCTTGCCGCGCTGGTAGGCGTCCTCGATGCGCGCCGCGACCTGGGCAGGGCTCATGTCGGCCTCGGGCAGCACGATCGCCTCGGCCCCGCAGGCCAGACCGACCATGAGCCCGAGGTAGCCGCAGTCCCGGCCCATGACCTCGACGAGGGAGGCCCGGCGGTGCGAGCTGGCCGTGACCCGCAGCTTGTCGACGCAGTCGAGGGCGACGTTGATCGCCGTGTCGACGCCCAGGGTGACGTCGCTGCCGAGCAGGTCGTTGTCGATGGTCGAGGCGACGCCGACGACGTCGAGGCCCTCGCGGGACAGCACCTCGGCGCCGGTCTGCGTCCCGTTGCCGCCGATGACCACGAGGGCGTCCACGCCGAGGCGCTCGAGGTTGGCGCGTCCGCGGGCGCGGACCTCGGGGTCCTCGAACTCGGGGCAGCGCGCGCTGCCCAGCACGGTCCCACCCTGACCGAGGATCCCGCCCACGTCGCGGGCGCGCAGACGGCGGATCTTGCCCTGGTCGGCGGGGGCGATCAGGCCGGCGTAGCCCTCCTCGATGCCGTAGACGGTCCAGCCTCGATCGAGCGCGCTGCGCGTGACAGCGCGGATCGCCATGTTCATGCCCGGCGCGTCGCCGCCAGAAGTCAGCACGGCCACGCGGCGAGTACGTTCGGGCTTGGTCTCGGTCACGAACGGACCTTAGCAAGCTCGCGGGTCGACTGGCGACACGCAGGGGGACCGCAAAGCCTTCGCCGAGATGGGTTACCCTGCGTCGCCCATGGACCTCGACGCGCTCATCGCTGCGTGCACCGACGGGGCCTCCCCGACGCGAGTGCGCCGGCGTCGAGGCAGCGTGGAGATCGAGGCGCGCGGGCGGTCCTTCGAGGCCCCCCTCGCCGTCCGCGGGATCGGCCGCGTCGGCGGGGCCCGGCTCCGGGCGCAGCTCGAGCTCAACGAAGCGATCACCCCCGAGCTCGAGCGCCGGCTGTGGCGGCTCGAGTCCGCGGGCGCCGACGCGCCGCGCCTGCGGGAGACGAGCCGGGACCCTGGCGCGTTCGAGCTCGAGGCCGAGGCCCTGGTCGTCGAGTCCCCCGCCCTGCCCGCGCGCGCCTCCTTCGAGGCGCTGCTCGCCGAGCGACGGATCCAGCGGCCCGAGCTGTGGACCCTGGCCGAGTTCCTGGCGACGCTGCCCCGGCCCCAGGGCGACGCGCCGACCAGCCGGGCCCTCGGCGCCCGGGTCCCGACCGCGGCGGCCCTCGGCGCCGCCCTCGAGGACGCCGTCGAGACCCTGAGCTCGGCGCTGTCTCGGGCGCCCTCGACGAGCGCGACCCGGGACCTGCGCGAGCGCCTGCGGGCGCTGATCCTGGCGAACGACGCCGAGGGCCTGGGCTTGGCCGAGGCCCAGCCCGCCGCCGCCGGGCTGAGCCTCGGCGACCTGCGCCTGGCCGATCTCTTTTGCCTCGACGCCCTCGCCCCGACGGGCGAGCTGGCCCCCGAGCTCGCCCGGCTCGGGCGCGCCCGCCAGTGGGTGTTCGTCGATCGCCTCGACGCCCCGGACCACCCGCGCTGGCTCGACCCCCTCGCGGACCTCGGCGCGCTCGTGGTCCAGCTCGATCAGCTCGGCGACTTCACCTGCGCCGAGCACCTCGTCCCCGACTTCGTCGCCGCCCTCCAGCCCCAACGCCGCGGGCGCAGCACCCGACGCGACGACTCCGCGAGCGTCGCCAGCCGCCGCAGCCGGCTGGACATCTACGCGGGCCTCCACGCCATGCACCGCGCCCTCGAGCACGAGCTCGGCGGGCCCGAGCTCGATCAGTGGCTGCGCCTCGCCCTGAGCCGCCTGGCCATGCCCGCCCAGCGCCCGGGCCTGGTCCTGGTCTCCGGCCTGCCCGGCGTCGGCAAGTCCGTGCTCGCCCGAGGCCTGCGCGAGACCGCCGAGTTCGCGTGGATCTGGGGCGACGAGCTGGCCAAGCGCCTGGGCCAGGACCCCGACTCCGCCGCCCTCTACGACGCCTGCCTGACCCGCGCGGGGGAGATCTGCAGCGGGGGCGGCCGCGCCCTCGTCGACGCGGGCTTCGTCACCGACGTCCAGCGTCAGCGCTTCATCGAGGCCGCGCACAGCTGGGGCGTGCCGGTGCTCCTCTTGGTCGTCGACGTCCCCCCCGCCGTGGCCCGCGAGCGCCTCATCACCCAGCTGCGCGAGCGCGCCCCCGAAGCCCGCCAGACCCAGCTCGAGGCCGAGCTCGAGCGAGCCTGGTCCGCCCACGTGGCCGCGCGCCGAGCCTGGGTCCCCGTCGACGTGCACGCCTGCCGCAGCGCCACCCTCGACGGCTCCGGCGACGTCCGCAGCCTGCTCGCGCAAGCGAGCTGGGCCCTCACCAACGCCGGCATGCTTTGACTTTAGCCGCGCAGGGGCACTACAGGTCCGCGTCGGTGAACACGCAGGTCGCCTCGTCGCCGAAGTTGTACTCGATGCCCGTCTCCTGGGCGTAGAGCTCGGTCAGCCAGCGCCAGCTGAGGGTCCCCGCGCCGTCGAAGCACTCGTCGAGGCGCAGGTCTCCGTGCTTCATGTCGCCCACGCCGTCGACCTCCTCGATGAGCCCGCGGGCGCGGCCGGCCTGGCTGCCGTCCCAGACCATGTCGAGCTGCATGCGCTCGCGCTCGGGGCCGCTCCAGCCGTGGGGGTAGGTGTCCCACTCGCCCATGAGCGCGAGGTGGAACGAGCCCGAGCCGTCGCCGTTTTCGACGTACTCGTAGGTCTCGTCGCTGGTGAACAGGTCGTCGTCGAGGAGCCCGGTGCGCTGGGCCACGAAGCCCGCGTAGTCGAGGCTGATGGTCTTGTCGCCGGTCCCGACGTCGCGGGAGAAGTCGATGGTGATGTCGCCGGCGACGCTCCACAGCAAGGTGGTGTTGAGGGCCTCGTAGGCGTCGACGACGTCGAAGTCGATGAGCATCGAGCCCGTGCGCAGGTCGCCGTCGACGTTGATGTTGCCCGAGTTGAGCAGCTCGAAGGCGTCGGCGTCGGTGGTGCCCTTGGGCGCGACGAGGATCTCGAAGTTGGTCGCCTCGAGGGCGCCGTCGATGCGCACCAGCCAGGCGATGTCGCGGCCGCTGTCGTCGTCGAAGGGGCCGTAGATCCGCCAGCTGCCGTCCTGGCTGGTCTCGCGGTAGTTGTTGAGGATCTCGATGACGTAGCCCGTGGTCTCGACGACCGAGGTCACCCAGCCGTTGGTGTTCGCCGCGGTCTCGTTGATCAACCCGTAGGCGTCCCCGCGCAGCTCACCGTCGCGGAAGCTCTCGATCCCGGGGACGTCGAGGCGGACGTCGTCGGCCTCGATGTACTCCCCCTCGTAGCCGCCAAACCAGCAGGCGGAGGACGATAGAACCAGGGCGGTGAGCAGGGTCGGGGCGAGGGGGCGTGCCATGCCCAGCCCAGTGTACGAAAATCGGGCCAACTTCGACGCGACGCGCTGGCGCGACCAGGATCTCGGCAAGGGAACGAGCCCCCTGGCCAAACTGGACTAGCCAGGGGGGAATTCCCCGTGTTCGCGCCCGCCATCACCCGGCTGTGCACCGTGTGTGGTCATGCGCCGCGATCCGCCGGGAGCTGTTGCGACGCGCAACGTCGTCACGCGCAACGCCGCCGCAGCCTCGGATTCTCCGCGTCTTCGCTCGACGGTGGCCCGGGAGCGAGACGCTGTCCCGACAGCGGGCCACTCGCCTCGAGCGCGGCCTCCCAAGTGTGCGGAATCCTTCGGTGTCGTCGTGGCACGCTACTCGAATCGACAGGCCAGCCATGCCCCTCCAGCTCGTCCCCAATCCAACCGCCGAGTGCTCCACGCCGAGCCCCACCTCGCTCCCCCCGCGCCGCAGCCCCCCAAAGCGCAAGGCCCAAGAGCGACCGCGCGAGCGCTTGTTGCTGTTCGGGCCCAAGTCCCTGTCCGAGACCGAGCTGCTCGCCCTCCTGCTCGGGGGCGGTCGGGCGGTCCAGCGCGCCCAGGCGGTCCTCGACGCCGTCGGCGGACTGAACGGGCTGAGCCGGGCCTGCGCGCACGAACTGCGCGAGGTGATCGGCATCGGCGACGCGGGCGCGACCGCCCTCGCGGCCGCGGTCGAGCTTCACCGTCGCCTCGACCGCCTCGACCTGCCCATGCGCCGGCCGCTGCGTCACCCTCGCGAGGCCGAGCGCTTCTTGCGATCGCTGCTCGGCGACGCCGAGCGCGAACACTTCATGATCATCGGCCTCGACGCCCGCCAGCGCGTGCTCTTGGTCCGCACCATCGCCGTCGGCAGCCTGACCCGCGTCGAGGTCCACCCCCGCGAGGTCTTCCGGCCGCTCGTCCGCGCGGGCGCGCACACCTGCCTGCTCGTGCACAACCACCCCAGCGGCGACGCGCGGCCGAGCGAGGCGGACATCGAGCTGACCGCGCGCATGACCGACATCGGCCGGTTCCTGGGCATCCCCGTCCTCGACCACGTGGTGGTCAGCGCCAACGGCTTCGTATCCCTGGCCGAGCTCGGCCTCGTCGGCCGCGGCCCCGGAGATCTGCCCTCGCTGAGCTCCCACCCCTCGCCGTGAGGCTCCAGGGCTCACGGCCCGGGCGACACGTACTCGCGCTTGACGTAGCCCTGGCGACCGCAGGGGTCGGTGACCAGCATCTCGACGCGGCGGTTGGGCGTGGTCACCCAGCCGAACACCGTGACGAGCATGCGCGTCTGCTGGAAGTAGCCCTCCGGGGTCACCGTCATCGTGGTCTCGTCGGCGAGCAGCTCGCGGACGTTGTCGGTCAGCCAGTTCTCGGGCTGGCTGCAGTTCGTCTCGCAGTAGTCGACGTTGATGCGGATCTTCAGCTGCGGGTAGTCGACGGCGGGGTTGCGGACCTGTACCGCCATCCACACGTGCTGGCCGCCCTGGAAGCCAAACTCGGGATCGGGCAGGTCGCCCTCGGCGAGCTCCTGGAACACCGTCTCCCCCTGGCCGATCACCACGTCCAGCTCCCCCGTGAGCTCGCACTCGGGGACCTCCATGAACATCGAGGTGTCGTCGCTGCAGCCGTTGAGGTCGTCTCCGCAGGGCGGGCCGTCGTCCGGGTCGACGTCATCGCCGCACGCCAAGGTGAGCGCCAGGCAGGCGATCCCTCCGGAGGTGAGCAAGCGCTGACACAGCGGCATCGATGAACTATACCCGACGCGGGCCAGGCCGGACATGCGCGAGCGCGAACCCCGCTTTGCATGTTCACATTGGACCCAACAAAACGTTGATTCATCGACCGCTGAATGCGTCGCGAAGATTCCAAGACTGGCCACACTACTCTTGCGACTCAATCGCAGCATATCGCGAGTTGGGCTTGCGGCCCGCGGCCCCCAACCCGCTCATACCGAGCACTGAGTGGCTTTTTGGCCGCTCCAGAGCCCTCGGAGTGACTTCCTGGTATACCGATTTGACATCGATTGTTTTGCGGAAACTGCTAGCATCATGCGGATTCCACCATGACCCTCGCCCAGCCTGAACCTGCCCCACCGCCCACTCCTCCCCTGCCCGACGAGCGGAGCGTCCGCATCCTGGCGGCTGCCCTCGCGCTGACCGAGGAGGGGGGCTTCCCCGCGGTCAAGCTGCGCGACGTGGCGCAGTCCTCCGGCGTCGCGCTGGGCACCCTCTACAAGCGCTTCCGATCCAAGGAGGAGCTGATGCTCGCGGTCGTCAACCAGGAGCTGAACGAGTTTCAGTCCAAGGTCGCGGGCACGAACATCACCGGGTCGAGGAGCGAGCGGCTGCTGACGGCCTTCATGTCGATGACCGACTTCCTGCTCGAGCGCCCCAACCTGGGTCGCGCCCTGGTCCGCTCGGTGCACACCGCCGACGGCGAGCTGGCCGAGAGCCTGATCTGCGTCAACGCCACCGTCGCCGACATCATCGGCATCGGCCTCGTCGGCGCCGAGCCCCGCTCGCCGACGGCCTGGGAGCTCGAGGCGGTGGGCGTGCTCCAGGGCTACTGGTTCTCGCTGATGGTCGGCTGGGCGATCGGCGTGCAGTCCCGCGGAGGCATCGAGGACAACCTGCGCAAGACCATCCACCTCCTCGACCACGGCCTGCACGGCCTCGCGGCCATGGCCCAGGCCGAGTAGGCCCGACGACTCCGACTCCGACTACTCTCCCTTGGCCTTGGCGCCCGCGTCCTCGGGCAGGCGCTCGATGGTCAGGGTCAGCTTGATGTTCGTGGCGAACTCCTGCTTTTGACCCTGGACCTCCGTCGCGACCTTGACGCTCGTGTCCATCTTCGACGAGCCCGACTCGGGGAACATGTAGCCGGTGTCGAACACCATCTCGCCGCCGCCCGAAGACTCGAACTCGACGAGCTCGACCTCGACGCCCGGGGGCATGCCCGGGGCCTCGAAGTCCTTGCTGGCCGGCTTTTGCGACACGGAGGTCGAGAGCGTGACGCGGTTGCCGTCGATGGCCACCACGCTGTGCTCGGAGGTCTGCTCGAGCTTCAGCCCGTTGCTCTCGAGGGTCGTGACCTCGCGCCACTTCGCGCCCTTGCCCACGGCCTCCTCGGGGAAGCGGACCATGACCTGCTGCAAGGTGTTGCCGAGGTTGTCGAGGCTCTGGGCCAGCTGCGGGTCGGTCTTGGCGGGGATCTTCAGCTCCCCCTCGAGCACGACGCCGCGGGCGTCGTAGACCATGCGCTGCTCGAAGTTCTCGAGCGCGCTCATGGCCTCGCGCATCGCCGTGGCCATGGCCGCGTTGGCGCCGTCCCCCTCGGCGACGTCGAAGGACTCGAACACCACCCGCTCGGTGATCTTGCCGCCCTGCACGTCCACGGTCTCGCCGCGGTTGACCATGGTGATCGGCGGCGCCTTTTGGGTCTGCGGCGGCATCATGGCGCCGAAGTCGAGGCTGACCTCCATGACCATGGTCAGCTGCATGCGCTCGACCTGGCCGGCCTTGGGGGCGAAGCGCAGCTCGACCTTGTCTCCCTCGCCGGCCTCGAGCAGCTCGTAGTCGGGGCGGGCCGCGGGCTCGATGGTGGTCGTGATGCTGCCCTCGGGTGCCTCCCCGGCCTTGGCCTCCTCCCCCTCGCCCGCCTTCAACTCCTCGCTCGGGGCGTCGTCGGGCTTCGGCTCCTCGGCCGGGCCTGCGACCTTGGCCTCGCCTGCCTTCGCGTCTCCGGCCGGAGCCTTGGCCTCCGCACCCTCGGCCTCGCCTGCCTTCGCGTCTCCGGCCGGAGACGCGGCCTCCCCCTCCGGGCTCGCCGCCTCGCCGGCCTGGGCCTGCTTGGCTCCGCCGCCGTCCGCGGGCGGCTCGGAGCACGCGAGGCCAGACATCAAGAGAAGAGCGGAGGCGAGGGGCGCGATGCGTCGGCGCGACATGGGGCGTGATGGTAGACGGTCCGCGAGCGGAATGGACCGGTAACGATGAAATTGAAATTCACATTTGGATAGCTACAGGGTCCACGGACCGGCGACAGGCCCGCTGAACTTTGTTGCCTTCCAGACTCGCGCGGTGATACCTCCGAAGCATGCAGAGCCTACGCAAGCTTTTGGCGACCGCGACCTTCGCGCTGGTCAGCGCCTCGATGCTCACCGCGTGCCCCAGCGACGACGGTTCCGACGACGACGTCGGCACCGACGAGGAGGACACCGGCATGGACGACAGCATGATGGATGAGGAGACCACCATGGGTGGCGAGCTCTCCCACGCCGCCGACATCCAGCCGATCTGGGACGCGAACTGTGCGGTCGAGGGCTGCCACGTCGCCGGCGCGATCGCTCCCGACCTGAGCGATGGCTACACCGCCATGGTCGGCGTCGCGTCCACGCAGGCCGCAGGCGTCGACTACGTCGTCGCGGGCGATGCCGCCAACAGCTACGTCGTGGCCAAGCTCGCTGGCACCCAGAGCGACCTCGGCGGTGCGGGCAGCCAGATGCCCCTCAACCTCGAGGCGCTCTCGGACGCCGACCAGGCCCTGATCACCGACTGGATCAACAGCGGCGCCAACCCCTGAGTCAGCCTGCCAGCCACGCGCCCCGACATCGAGGGGAGCGACGAGGACCGACCCTGTCCCCAGCGGCAGGGTCGGTCTTTGCCTTTTGACCCGGCACTGCGCTATTCCTGCCCCGAGGATTCACTTTCATGACCAAGACTTGGATGAACTTGTTTGTGGGCACCTGCGTGGCCCTGAGCCTGACCGCCTGCCCCAGCGACGACGGTGCCGACGACGACGTCGGTGAGACCGCGGGCGAAGAAGAGACCGCTGAGGAGGAGTCGACCAGCGGCGAGGAGACCACCGAGGAGGAGACCACCGAGGAGGAGTCCACCACCGAGGAGGAGACCACCGAGGAGGAGACCACCACCGAGGAGGAGACCACCGAGGAAGAGACCACCGAGGAGGAGACCACCGAGGAAGAGACCGGCGGCAACCTCTCGTTCGAGACCGACGCCTACCCGGTGATCATGGCCAACTGCAGCTGCCACGTGAACGGCGGACCCGCGGGTCTGGCGATGCCCGACGCGGCCACGGCCTACGCCAACCTCGTCGACGTGGACTCGATGCAAGAGCCCGGCACCCCGCGCGTCGCCCCCGGCGATCCCATGGGGAGCTACATCGTCCACAAGATCCAGGGTACGGCCAGCGCTGGCGGCCCGATGCCCCCCGGCGGCAGCCTGTCGTCCGAGGACGAGATGGCCATCCTCGATTGGATCGCCGACGGCGCCAACCCCTGAGCGCCCGCTCCACACACCCCGAGCGCCCCGCAACCGCGGGGCGCTTTGCGTTTTCGGCCATTGCCCTCGAGCGCCTGCGCGGCTATCTATCCGCTTCGATCGCGCTCACGGAGGATCGCATGGCCCGCCAGTACCGCCTCAAGACCAACGTCCACTTCGCCGCCGCCCACGTCCTGCGCGGCTATGGAGGCGACTGCGAGCAGCTCCACGGCCACAACTACAAGGTCGAGATCGAGGTCGCCTGCGAGCAGCTCGACGAGCTGGGCATGGGCGTCGACTTTCGGGCCGTGCGCGCGGCGGCGCGGGAGGTCGTCGGCGTCATCGACCACCGCTTCTTGAATGAGATCCCGCCCTTCACCGAGGTCAACCCCACGGCGGAGCACATCGCGGCCTACATCTATGAGGGTCTGGCCCGGCGCCTCGCCGAGCTCGCGGGGGAGCGCGTCCAGCTCGCGGCGATCACCGTGTGGGAGACCGAGCGCGACAGCGTGACCTATACCGAGGGCTGACAAGGTTCTGAGCATGCCTGCGTAGGCTCACGGGCCGCGCGGAGCGCAGCAGACAAGTGTACAGAGGGGGCGAATTCTGCGCAGCCGCGCCCCCTTCCGACTCACGCCATCCCTCTCTTGACAGCGCGAACACAGTGATCCACTGTCCGCCTCCCTTCGGGAGCCACAGCCATGTCGCAAGTTTGTCAGGTTACCGGTAAGCGCCCCCTCGTCGGCATGAACGTGTCGCACTCGCACATCCGCACCAAGAAGCGGAGCCTGCCCAACCTTCGCTACAAGCGTTACTGGGTCCCGAGCGAGAACCGCTTCGTCCGCATCCGCGTCAGTGCCAAGGGCATGCGCATCATCGACAAGCGCGGCATCGAGGCCGTGCTCGCCGACATGCGCGGCCGCGGCATCAAGGTCTGAACCGACCAATCCTGACCCAGCTCGCGCCAGGGTCAGGCTCAAACCGGACGTAGTTGGCGTTCGGGTTCGAATACCCGCGCGAGACGTGAAAAAAGCGGCCTCTGGAGCCCCGGCGACCCGTCGAAATCGACGGCTCCGGGGCTAAGCTGTTGGTTGATGCCAGAGGTGCACGTCCACTCCGAGACGATGCTGATCGCCAGCATCGCGGCCCTGGCCCTCGGCCCGGTGCTGCATTGGCTGTCCGAGCGCGCGCGCGGAGCCTTCGCCTTCCTCGACGGCTTCGTGGTCGTGGCCGTGCTCGGGCTGGCGCTGCTGGAGATCGTCCCGCTCGGTGTCCAGCTCGCCGGCTGGCCAGCGATCGTCGCCGTGGTCGTCGGCCTGATCTTGCCGGGCCTGTTCGAGCGGCGCGTGGGCAGCAAGCGGACCCACGCGGCGACGAGCTGGGTCGTGCTCGCGGGCATGGCCTTCCACGCCTTCACCGACGGCATGGCGGTGGCCGGCAGCCACACCCACGCCGACAGCCACGCGATGGAGTGGGCGGTGATCCTCCACCGCGTCCCCGTCGGCCTGGCGGTGTGGTGGATGGTGCTGAGCGCTGGCGACAGCAAGCGCTGGGCCGCGGCGCTGGTGCTCGCGCTGATCGCCGCGAGCACGGCCGCGGGCTACGTGTTCACGGACTTCGTCGGGGCCTTCGAGCAAGGACCCACGGTCGGCCTGCTCGAGGCCTTCGTCGGCGGGCTGTTGCTGCACGTCGTCAGCCACGGCCTGGGCAAGCCCAAGGCGCCCGACCACGACCACGACCACGACCACGACCACGACCACGACCACGGCAGCAAGCTCGCGCCGCTGCTCCCCGGCCTCGGCGGCCTCGTCGGCCTCGGCGTGGTCCTGTGGCTGTTCGTCTACCCCCACCTCGACGAAGGCCACGGCCGCGAGACCCTGACGACCTTCTGGGAGCTCCTGCTCGAGAGCGCCCCGGCCCTGCTCATCGCCTACGGCATCGCGGGCTTGCTCGGAGAGGTCCTCGGCGAAGCCCCCGCGCGCTGGCTCGGCCGCGGACGCGCCGGCGGCCAGACCCTGCGCGGCGTCCTCTTTGGCCTGCCCCTCCCGCTGTGCTCGTGCGGCGTGGTCCCGGTCTACCGCTCGCTGGTCAACCGCGGGGTCCCGGCCACGGCCGCCCTCGCCTTTCTCGTGGCCACGCCGGAGCTGGGCCTCGACGCCGTGCTCTTGTCCGTGCCCCTGCTCGGGGCCAACTTCACCCTCGTCCGGGTCATCGTCGCCTTCATCCTCGCCCTGACCGTGGGCTGGCTGGTCGGCGGCTGGCTCGAGCGCAAGGGCGGCGCCAAGCTCGACCACGCCCACGAGGGCGCGGCCAAGGTCGACGAGCGCAGCTTGCCGGCCAAGCTCGTCGCCGGCATGCGGGTGGGCTACGGCACCGTGCTCGACAGCACCGGCCCGTGGATCCTCGTGGGCCTGCTGCTCGCCGCCTTCGTCCAGCCCTGGGTCGACGCCGAGTCCCTGACGCGCCTCAACCCCTTCGCCCAGGTCGGCGCCTTCGCGATCATCGGCCTGCCCATCTACGTGTGCGCCACCGGGGCCACCCCCCTCGTCGCCGTGCTCATCGCCAAGGGCCTGTCCCCCGGGGCCGCCCTCGCCTTCCTGCTCACCGGCCCGGCCACCAACGCGACGACCTTCGGGGTCATCGAGCAGGTCCACGGGCGCAAGGCCGCCTTCGCCTTCGTCGCCACGATGATCGGCGCCGTCGTCAGCCTCGGCGTCCTCGTCAACCTGCTCCTGCCCGAGTTCGCTGGCGGCGCGGCGGCGGCCCACCACCACGCGGGGCACAGCCCCATCGCCATCGCCAGCGCGGTGATCCTCGGCGGGCTGTTCGTGGTCTCTCTGGTCCGCCAGGGGCCCCGCGGCTTCCTCGGGCGGCTGTGGGAGCAGGGCGGCCACGACCACGACCACGACCACGACCACGACCACGACCACGACCACGCGGCCAGTCCGAGCGAGACCAAGCCCGAGTCCAGCTGTTGCAGCCACTGAGGCTACCCCCGGGGTCCTGCTCGGGTGTTGCCGTGCCCCCGAGCCCGTGAGACAGTCCGCCCGTGGCTGAGCGGCCAATGCCAAAGATCAAGCGGGTCATGACGCCCTTTCCGCACTCCATCGAGGGGTCGGCGAGTCCAGCGGACGCCCAGGCGATGATGAAGGAGCACGGCATCCGCCACTTGCCCGTGTGCGAGGGCCGGAACGTCATCGGCATCCTCTCGGAGCGGGACACTCGGATCGCCCTGCGCGTCGACGAGGACGCCCACGCCGTCTCCGTCGCCGACATCTGCACCCGCAAGGTCTACACCGTCGAGCTCGACGCCCCCCTCGACGAGGTCGTCGCGCACATGGCCGAGCAGCAGATCGGCTCCGCCGTGATCATGCGCGGCGACAGGCTCGCGGGGATCCTGACGACGACAGACGTCTGCGATCTCCTCGCTCGGGTGCTCCGCGAGCACTACGTGAGCACGGACGACGTCGTCGCCTAGCAGGGCATCGGAGAAGTCATCGCGGCTCCTCGCGCCGTGGATTTTCGTCGAGATCGCGGAGCCAAAACGCCGCTGTGGTGGATCCCACCGCAAGTTTTGGCGACAAAGAGCTCGGCGAAAAGACCAAGCGAGGTGTCGCGAGGACTTCTCCGATGTCCTGCTAGTACCGCGTGTCTGAAGTCCGTGCCGGGTTTGGGGTGGAGCTGGGACCCGAGGGCAAGGAGCCGCGACGAC
>NZ_ABCS01000123.1 GCF_000170895.1 Plesiocystis pacifica SIR-1
GTCAGCGTCGCGGACCTCGAGCGGGCCATCACCGTCGGCGAAGATCCGGCCCTGCTCGACGACCCCGAGGCGACCCTCGAGACCAGCGCGGAGTGGGCGGGCTGCTGGGCGCGGATCACCCCCGACGACGCGCGCCGCCCGATCACCTTCGAGGCCGCCGAAGCGCCCGTCGTGTGGGACCTCGACGGCCTCTCGCCCGGGACGTGGATGATCGCGGGCTACACCTGGGAGCCGCCCATCAACCTGTGGAGCCGCGCGCCCTGGGTCGTGCGCGTCGTCGACCAGCCCGTGGCCGAGGCCGACCCCGCCAGCTTGCAAGTCGCCGCGACCTTCCCTCCCCCGCGCCGGCAAAGCCGTCACGGGTCCCCCTCCCAGGCGGTCGGGCTACGCCCTCCTGCCCTTCTAGTCTCGATGGAGGCCTTCGCAGGCCCTCCCAGGCGGTCGGGCTACGCCCTCCTGCCGCTCGACCAACAACTTCTCTTTTCAACGACCCGAACACCAAGGACCGCAATCATGACCGAGCCCAAGCAACCCGCCGTGACCTTCACCGACGCCCGCTGGGAGGGCGTGACCCGCTCCTACGACGCCGCCGACGTCGAGCGCCTGCGCCCCTCCGTGGTCGTCGAGCACACCCTCGCCCGCCGCGGGGCCGAGCGCCTGTGGCAGCTCATGGGCGAGCGCCCCTACGTCAACGCCCTCGGCGCGCTGACGGGCAACCAAGCGGTCCAGCAGGTCCGCGCGGGCCTCGAGGCCATCTACCTCTCGGGCTGGCAGGTGGCGGCCGACGCCAACCTCGGCGGGCAGATGTACCCAGACCAGAGCCTCTACCCGGCCAACTCCGTGCCCTCGGTGGTCAAGCGCATCAACAACGCCCTGCTGCGCGCCGACCAGGTCGAGCGATCGGAGAGCGGCGAGACCACCCGCGAGTGGCTCGCGCCCATCGTCGCCGACGCCGAGGCCGGCTTCGGCGGGCCGCTCAACGCCTTCGAGCTGATGAAGGGCATGATCGAGGCCGGCGCCGGCGGGGTCCACTTCGAGGATCAGCTCGCGTCCGAGAAGAAGTGCGGCCACCTCGGCGGCAAGGTGCTCGTGCCCACCAGCCAGTTCGTCCGCACCCTGACCGCGGCCCGCCTCGCCGCCGACGTGTGCGACGTGCCCACGGTGCTCATCGCCCGCACCGACGCCAACTCGGCCAAGCTGCTGACCTCCGACGTCGACGAGCGAGACCGCCGCTTCATCGAGCCCGGCGGGCGGACCCCCGACGGCTTCTTCCGGGTCCGCGACGGCCTCGAGTCCGCCATCGCCCGCGGCCTCGCCTACGCCCCCTACGCCGACCTCATCTGGTGCGAGACCTCGACCCCCGACCTGGCCGAGGCGCGCCGCTTCGCCGAGGCCATCCACGACCAGTTCCCGGGCAAGCGCCTGGCCTACAACTGCTCGCCCAGCTTCAACTGGAAGCGCAAGCTCGACGACGTGACCATCGCCAAGTTCCAGCGCGAGCTCGGGGCCATGGGCTACAAGTTCCAGTTCGTCACCCTCGCCGGCTTCCACGCCCTCAACCACTCCATGTTCCAGCTCGCCCGCGGCTACAAGGAGTCGGGCATGACCGCCTACAGCCGGCTGCAGGTCGCCGAGTTCGCGGCCGAGGAGCAGGGCTACACCGCCGTCCGCCACCAGCGCGAGGTCGGCACGGGCTACTTCGACCGCGTGACCCAGGTGATCACCGGCGGCCAGGCCTCGACCCTGGCCATGAAGGAGAGCACCGAGGCCCAGCAGTTCGGCACCTGAGTTCTGCTTTGCCCCCGCAGGCACCTCGGACCGGGGCCGCTTCGTCGCTCCGCTCCTGCGCTTTGGCCGGTGGGCAATGGTGTTCCTGTCTCCTCTGACCGCATGTGCTTGCCCCCGCTCGCGGGGGCCACTCGTCCACAGTCCCTGACTTCCTCTCGTCCCTACCCGGGCAACGCAGCACTGAAGCCGGCCCCGTTCGCGCGGGGCCGGCCTCTTTTTTCACCCGCAGTCGACGACCTCGACGTCGTAGACGATCGGCTCGCGGATGCCGGTGACCTCGACGTGGTAGGTGGTGCCCGCCTCGGCGCTCCAGCCTTGGGGGGTGAACTTGATCGCGCTGGTGCTGCCGTAGCCCCCGGCGAGGTTGGTGACGGCGACGGGGTAGTCCTGGCCGCCGACGCTGACGCTGACCTGGGCGCCGTTCAGGGCGATCGAGTCGCTCTGCACCGTCCACCCGGTCTCGTCGAGGCCGCCGCCCCACCACAGCGGGTTCATGGCCTCGAAGGGGAATTCGCCAGGGGTCGGGAAGGCGGTCCAGGCCTTGCCGGCGTTGCCGTTGCCGCCCAGGGTCCACATGCACGAGTAGCCGTCGGTCGAGCCGATGCCCGTGGGCCCGAGGGAGTTGGACAGGATCCAGCGCCGGTGGCCGATGGTCGTCTCGTTGCCCGGATCGACCATGTAGAGGTCGACGGCCGCGACCGCTGCCGTGCCCGCGATGTTCGAGCTGCCCGCGCCCTGGGCCCCGTCGGCGGAGTAGCAGGTCCAGCCCATGGGCGGGTTGTGGCTCAGGGCCCCGTTGGCGTCCATCATCAGCGCGCAGGACTGGGCCATGGCGTCGCGCTCGGCCGAGGTCGTGACCGGGGGCAGCTCGGCGAGGAAGCGGTAGAGGTTGATGAGGGTCAGCGAGCGCTCGCGCCAGCTCGCGTCCATGTCGCCCGCGTTGCAGCCGTTGAGCGATCCGCTCCAGCTGCCCTCGCTCATGTCCGCCCGGTCCGCGTTCCAGCGCTCGCACACGGTCATCGGCTGAGGCCCGGTGTCTTCGCTCGTCGAGCCCTCCTCCTCGCTGTCGCTGCTGTCCGTGCTCTCGTCCTCGGTGGACTCGCCGGGGCCCGACTCCGAGCTCGACTCGTCCTCGCCGGGGCCCGACTCCGAGCTCGACTCGTCCTCACCTGGGCCCGACTCCCCGGAGCTCGAGCTCGAGCTCGACTCCCCAGAGCCCTCGCCGAGGGTCTCGCCCACGTCGTCGTCGAGGCTCGTGGCGTCGCCGCTGCCCTCGGGCACGCCCACGTAGCAAGCGGTCAGCGGCAACGACAACCAGACAATTGCTCGAATGCGCACGGGCCGATCACACCACGAGATGGGGTCGCGTGGATCCCGCCGCTCGCGTTCACCCTCGGCTCGGGCGTCCGTCGGAGCCCGGGCTGAACTCGATGGGCAAGGTCACCTTCACGGACGCGCCGCCCTCGGGGCTCGGGAAGGTCCAGCCCTCGATGGCCGCGCGCACGCACTCGCCGACCTCGCCCTCGCTCAGGCTGCCGTCGACGAGCTTGGCGGCGCCGACCGTGCCCCCCGCGTCGATGGTCAGCTCGACGATCACGTCGCCGCGCAGGCTCGGGTCGCGGGTCAGCCCGGCGGTGTAGCAGCTGCGCAGCTCGGCCTCGTTGGACTTCGCGGCGCGGCGGATGAGGTCGCGGCCCAGGCCGTCGCCAGCTTCGATCTCGCGCAGCTCGACGCCCGCGACGGCGCCGAAGCCATCGCCGGAGGCATCCTTGCGCTCGCGCTCCTCGGTGGGAGCGAGGGCGTCGACGTCCGCGGCTGCTGGACTGCCCCCCGGGGCCGCGGACCTGGACGCGGACGCGGCGTCCTTGTCCTCGGCGTCCTCGACCTCTTCCTCGACGGCCTGCTGCGCCGCCGCGGGGGCCTCCTGGTCCGCCGCTGGTGCGGGCGCGCGCTCGGCCTGCGGGCTCGAGCATGCGCCGACCAGCGCGAGCGCGGACGCGGGGCCAAACAGGGCGCGGAGGCGGGAGCTTCGAAGGTGCGGCACGGCTCAGCCTACCAGCTTCGCCTCGCGCTCCCGGCAAATGACTCCCCGACCACCGCGATTTCCCATTGGACCCCGGTCCGCCGCGGCGACGACAATCGATCCATGCCGGCCGGCGCCCAAGCTGTCGAAGCCTACCTCGCCAAGCTCCCCCAGGGCCTCGCCTCCCACCCCGAGTGCAAGATCAAGTGGTCGGCCGTGCAGCGCAGCCTCGATCTGTGTCCCCCCGGAGGCGAGCGCGGGCTGCCCTCCGAGCTCGTCGAGTTCATCTCTCGCCCCCACCGCCCCAACGAGTGGGTCCCCGAGGTCTACATGCACGTGTGGTTGGTCTACGCCGCGACCCAGTGGTGCGCGACCGAAGAGGCCCTCATGGACCACTTCATCGAGAGCAACCGAAAGCTGTTCGAGCACTTCGCCTACCGCGTCATGTTTCGCCTCGTCGGGCCGCGCAAGATCATCTCCCAGGCCGCCGCGCGCTGGCGCAACTTCCACCAGGGCACGACCCTCGAGCCCATCGAGATCCGCCCCCGCGAAGCCGTGCTGCACCACGTCGTCCCCGCGAACCACTGCCCCGAGCCGATCGCCCACGCCTACGCCGGGGCCATCATCGCCGGTGTCGAGCTCGCCGGAGCGCGCGAGGTCGAGGTCGAGACCCGCGCGCAGAGCCCCACGCTCAACGTGTTCACGTGTCGCTGGCGCTAGCGAGCCGTTGTAGCGAGCCGCTGAGCTTCGTCGTGCGGCGATGCTCAGCGGCCCTGTGGGTCGAGCGCTACGGCAGCAAGACCGCGAGCTCGCCGTAGCGACCGTCGCCGAGGCCATTGTCGAGCAGGCCCTCGATCGCCACGACGTGGCGCAGCTGCCCGCCGACCACGACGAGGTAGGCGTCGGCCGTGAGCGGGTTGCTCTCGGCGCCCAGCGGGTGCGTGGACAGAGCAGCGAAGACCTGGCTCTGAATCGCAGCGGCCGGCGGCGGCGCTGGCGGGCCCGAGTGGATCTCCGGCCAGTGGGCGGACAGCTTGTGGAGCTCGCCGTCGAGGTAGTAGGAGAGCACCAGCTTGGGCCCCGAGACGGGCCGACCGTTGAGCTCGAGGCTCACGAAGACCTTGTAGGCGACGGCCTCGGGCTGCTGCGGGTTGGTCGAGGCGGCCCGCATCAGGCGATCGACGCTCAGGGTCTGCCCCGCTCCGAGGTTGACGCCGAGCAGGGCGAGGTCCGCCGTGGCCTGCTGCAAGATCGCGCTCTCGGGGACGACCGCCGACGCCGGCACGTCGCTGAAGCGGCGCGAGCGGTGACGAATGAGGAGCTGGTCGCCGCTCGTCGAGACCCTAAAGCGGTAGCTCGGGGTGACGCCGACGAGGTCGCCGTCGACGAGGCCCGCGTCGAGGATCGGCTCCTCGGTCAGGGCCTCGATCTTGGCCCCCGGTTGCTCGACGATCGCCGGGCTCGTGTAGTCGACCTGAGCCTGGGCCTGGAGCTTGGGGCCGACCCCGCCGACGGCGAGCAGCTGCCCGACGCCGGCGCTGTCGATGGTCATGGGGCCCTCGACTCCGGCGTTTTGCTCGCTGCCTTCGTCCTCGGGCGGCAGCGGAGCGGGCTCGGGGTCTTCGATGGCGCCGTCCCCCTCGGCGCGGAACAGCTCGTCGGCCTCGTCTAGGGGCTCCTCGACGCAGGCCGAGGCCAGCAGCCCGAGGCTCAAGCTCGCCACCAGCGCGACGCCGCGAAAGCGAGAGCGAGACATGGTGAAGTCGTGGGTGTTCACAGCGCGTTGCCCCCGTCCGGATCGCATCCGTTGATGTAGTAGTAGTAGCTGGTCGAGTGGGATCCGGGCGTCTTCCAGTCGTCGAAGCCCATGTAGTCGAAGGTGAAGTCGGCGTCGCTGGACGAGTCCTCGAAGATGATCGCCACGGCGCACTCGTCGTTGTTCGAGCCGATGGGTCGGCGGGTGAGCTCGTCGACCCAGTTGTCGCCGAGGCCGTTGTAGCGAGAGTTGTCGACGAAGTCCTCGAAGTTGTTGGTGTGCTTGCGGCTGTCGTAGCTCAGGCCGTGGAAGCCCAAGAAGGTCGCGAAGTTGCCGTCGGCGTGGAAGTAGGCGCTGTTGTTCCACACGCACCACTGCGCCGAGGAGCAGGTGTCGATGATCATCGCGTTGAGGTCCGTGTCGCCCCACCAGCTGTCGTTTCCGGCGGCCGACGAGCTGTACAAGAGCGTGCACGAGGCCCCGTCGTTGTCGCCCATCTTGACGGAGCTGTAGTGGCTGCCGGAGCAATTCTTGCCGCCGTGCGAATACATCATCCCGATGTCGGCGCTGTCGATGCCCCGCGAGGACACCTCGTCCTCGCCGTTGACGTTCTCATCGGCGTCGCTCACGTCCTCGAAGTCGAGCCAGCGGTTGCCGTGGTAGTAGACGCTGTCGAAGCCCCAGTCGTCGAGCTTGTCCTCGAGGTAGCCGACGGTGTCGTCTCCCCAGCTCAGGTCCGAGCCGCCGCAGGCGTCGGCTCCGTCGAAGTCGTTCACGTAGTAGAGCGTGCCCTCGCGAGCGGCGTCGGCTGTGCCCGCGGCGAGCAGAGCCCCGAGCAGCACCATTGACGGTATCGTGTACTTGTCGATCCTCATCTCACTCACCCCTTGGCAGAGGCCGACCCCGCGATGACGAGGCGCGACGGAAAAAGTCGCCCGCGAGGCCCCGTGTCAGGCACTACGCGCCAGCTCGGGGAGCCCGCTACGGCACAAAGATGAGCGTGCTCTCGTTGGGCCGCGGGAGCTCGGCGAAGGTGATGGTGATGGTCGCCGAGTCTGCGGCCGGGGGCACGCGGTCCGACTCGAGCTCGATCGTCTCGACGCCGGCGCTCGTGAGCAGGGTCGGGCCCGTACGGAAGAAGGTCGGCGTGGCGCCCTCGTAGACGGTGACCATCACGTCCTCGATCGTGTAGCTGGCGTACTCGTCGTCGAGGGACGCGTAGACCTTGGCGTCGCCGGGGTCGATGGTGCAGCTGGGGCAGGCCGGGTGCGTGGGCTGGGGCGTGGCGAAGGGCAGCGTCGGCGGGACCGGGGCCGGGCAAGCCGGCTTTGCGACGCCGTCGGCGGCGTGGACCGACCCGCTGACACAGCCCGAGCTGCAAGGCTGCGCCGGGGTGCTGAAGATCGGCGCGAACGAGGTCGTCGGCAGCACCTCGACGAGGGGCAGGACATCCTCGATGCTGGCCTCGGGCGCCTCTTCGAGGCAGCCGAGCGGCGCCGGCAGCTCCGCGGTGTCGAGGCGCGCGCTGGCGGCCTCGACGGCCGCGCAGATGTCGAGGCGGCGGACCTCGCTGACCCAGGCGTCGACGCCGACGACCGCGGCGTCCGGACCGAGCATCTCCCCGCTGAAGTAGATGGTCTGCATGAGCTGCTCGACGCTGAGCTGCGGATAGAACGACCACAGCAGCGCGGCCGTGCCCGAGACCACCGCCGTCGGCACCGAGGACCCGGTCAGGGCCGAGCGCGGATTGGCGAGGTTGGGGACGCCGTGTACGCCGGTGGCGACGAGCCGCGGCATGCTCCCCGAGCGGGAGGTCGGCGCGGGCTTCGAGTCGTAGCCAATTCCGCCGACGGCGTAGACCAGGGGGCTGTAGGTCGCCGTCGGGATCACCGGGTTGACGACGTCGAGCTCGGCGCAGCGCAGCGCACTCGGGGCGTCGTCGAGCTCCCACCCCCCCGGCAGCAGCGGCCCGGTCTCGCACAGGTGCCCGGCGTTGCCGGCCGCCGCGATGACCACGGCGCCGTGACAGCGGGCGTACTCGATCGCGGAGTGGACCGCGTCGATGGGCACGGAGGTCGAGGGGTCGCCGCCGAAGAACTCGGGCTCCCAGCCCAGGCTCAGGTTGATGACCAACTTCGCGTTGGCGGGTGTGTCCTCGACGGCCCGGTAGATGCCCCGGGCGAGGTCGACGAAGGAGCCGTAGAAGCCGCCGTTGACGGGATCGATCAGCCGGCCCTCGATGCGCGGCATGCCCAGCTCGTTGCGGACCCCCACGGCGCAGCTCAGCCCCGCGCCGCTCGGACAGGCGACGTCGTGGACGAAGGCCGCCATGCTCTCGCCGTGCTCCGAGCGCGCGTCGACGGGGACCGGGTCGGGGGTCGTGTCGACGACGGCAACGGTCACGGGAGCGCGCAGCCCCTCGTTGACCGGGAGGTCGAGGTCCTCTGCGTCGGCTCGGTTGACGGAATCGTAGAACGCCGCCTGCAGCGTGGGCGCGAGCGCCGTGGACAAGGGGTCGTTGCTCTGCTCGAACACGACCTCGCAGTCCCGGTGCTGAGCCAGGACCTGGGCGTCGAGGAGCTCGAGCTGCTGCGCGCTGACCCCCTGGCCGCCGGCGCCCTCGTAGACGCAGTAGTTGCCGAGCTGGCCGGGGCCGTCCTCGAACAGCTTGCTCGCCTCCCAGCCGTTGACGATCGGGCACGGCCCCTGCCCGACGGGCGCCCACGCGACCCGGCGCTCATCGACGCAGGCCGCGTCGCGGATCGCCTCGATCACCGTCGGACTCACGCGCAGTTCGCCTTGCTCCTCCTCGAGCTCGGGCACGCAGCCGAGGAGGGCGGTGGCGATGAACAGGCAGGGAAAGAGACGTCGTGATTCGTGACTCATGGGCTCGCACTCCATTACCCCTCCATTCGCGACGATGCGGGCCCCGATGACACCCGCGGCGCCGTGATGAAGCGCGGTGCCCAGTTTGATCGATCCCGGGGCTCAGGGCACGACCACGCGAAAGCGGCCCCACCCGAGCGCCGGTTCGCGGGCGCGCAGCTCCAGCTGGACCCGGCGCAGCGTCGCCGCGCCGTCGATGCGCCCGGCCCCCAGCTCCAGCTCGGCATGGAGCGACTCGCCGACCTCACGCGCCAGCGCGTCGTCGACCTCCCCCTCGGCGGCGATGACCCACCCGGCCCCAGCGAGCACGAAGGCTCGACCGAGGTTCATGCCTCCAGCCAAGGTGTCGGCGCTGAGCGTGGCCGTCTCGCAGCCCGAGAGCACGATGAGCTCCGGGACCTGCGGGAGCGCGAGCACGTCCGCGACGCTCAGGGTGTCGCCGTCGTGGAGCAGCAGCGCCGCGTCCCAGCCGCTGCGCCCCCGGTGGGTCCCGTGGCCGGCGTAGTGGAACAGGCGCGCCTGGCCGAGCTCGGCGCTCAGGCGCGCGCGCGTGGCCTGGTCACCGACGAGGGTGCGGACCGCCCAGCCGCGAGCGCTCAGCGCCTTCGCCACGGCCTCGGCCTCGGCCTCGGCCTCGGGCAGATCTCTCGACGGGTTCGCGACCACCACCGCGAGCGCCTCGCCGCGCTCCCCCCTCGCCCGCGCGGGGAGATCGAGGGAGTAGACCAGGGGGGCCACATCGAGGAGCACGCCCCCACCGAAGGGCAGGGCGTGGAGCGACCGCGACCAGGTCTCCCCGCCAGCGAGCACCCGCAGTCGACGCGCGCCCTCGATCCGCGGGCGCAGTCGCGGGCTGGCCATCAACTGCGCGAGCGCGTCGCCCTCGCCGCGCTCGACGACCACCCCCCCGTCGTCGGCGAGGAACAGCCACACCCCGTCGTCGGCTTCGAAGGGCGCGAGGGTCACCTCGCCGGCGACCGGCGAAGGCAGCTCCTCGCAGCGGGTCGGGGTCCCGCTGCCGCCGACCAGGCGGAGGGCCTCGTCGAGCAGGGCCTCCGCTTCAGCGAGCTGATCGTCGCGCCGCTGCTCACGATGCGCGCGCTGGGGCGCGGAGAATTGCCAGTCTTCGCGGCTGGCTGCGGCGGCGCGCTCGCGGAGCGTCAGCGCGCGCTCGAGCGCCACCCGGCGAGAGCGGCGAGCGGCGTCCGAGAGGCCGGCGATGCGCGCGGCTTGATCGACGGCCCGCAGCTCGCGTCCCCGGGCCAGGCGAACTCGGCACAGGGCCTCGTCCACGCGGCCGCCCCGGATCAGCAAGTCGACGAGGCCCCGCACGCTCGCCGAGCGCCCGCCGAGGAAGAGCTCGCGGCCGACGTCCACGCCCAGCGTCGAGCCGGCCTCGTCGAGGAGCCCCTCGGCCTCCATGTAGCTGACCGTGGCCGCGTCGACGAAGCCGAAGCGCTCGAGGGTCTCGGCCTCGCGCAGCGCCGTGGTCCAGCGCAGCCCGATCTCGAGGGCCGACGGCGAGCGTCGACCAAAGGGCGGCAGCAGCTCGTCGCGCCCGGTCTCCAGCCCGACCCGGGCCCGCGCCTCCTCGGCCCAGGCCTGCAGCGGGAGCGGGAGCGTGTCGGGCAAGCCCGCCAGCCAGCGACCAGCCTCCTCGGGCTCCCCCTCCTCGAGCGCGACGTAGGCCAGGTTGACGCGGGCGAAGAAGGCCTCGGTGGTGTCCGGGCACGCGCCCCCCTCGTCGACCAAGCCAAGCTGCTCGAGCAACAGCGGCCGGGGCCGATCGTGGGGACGGCCGGCCCTGGCCAGCACCAGGTAGGTCCAGGCCACGTTGCCGAGCACGCGCGCCCGATCGCTGCAGCCGAGGCCTGGAGCGCGGCCGAGCGCCAGCGTCTCGCGGGCGCTGACCAACGCCTCCTCCCCCCGACCGAGCTCGGCGAGCAACGCAGCGTGCATCTCGCTGGCCCCGAGCACATCGCGAATCATGCCGACCCGCTCCGCCGCGATTCGGGCCCGCTCGAAGGCCCGAATCGCCTCGCCGAGGTCACCGGTCCGGTGGGCGAGCAAACCGCCGTAGTAGTTGGCCCAGGCCCGCGCCTCCGGGCCCTCGACGGTCTCGAGGCGTGAGACCCAGCGCCGCGCCGCGACCAGATCGCCGCGGGAGTAGAGGTGCACGTAGGCCGCCGCCACCGCAGCATCGGCGAGGTCACGCCCGCGGCCGAGGCTGTCTGCGAGCTCGGCGGCCTGCTCCGTGTAGGCGAGGGCCTCGGGGCTGCCGTAGTGCAGGCGACGCAGGAGCTGCAGCGCGGCGAGCTGCTCTTCGTCGCGGAGCTCGCCGAGCGCGGCCTCGAGCTCGACGATGGCCTCTCCGCGCTGCGCCGGATCGCCGCTCTTGACCCGGGCCCTCGCCGCGGCGACCACCGCGGGGACCCTCTCGCGCTCCACGGCCAGGTCGAAGGGCTCGCGCCAGGGCGGCTCGCGGCCCTCGACGCGGACCTGCTTCGCCTCGGCCGAGAGCTCGAGGGTGAGGCGCAGCCCGCCGTCGACGGCCGCGCGCTCAAACGCCACCGGTCGACCGTCGACGCGCACGCGCAGCGCGGCCTGGGCCTGCACGTCGATCCAGATCTGCAGCCGGGTCGAGCGCTCCGCCGCCAACACGCACACGCTCTCGCTGGGAAGGTCTCGGCAGCCCGCGAACTCGATGCTCGGTCGCTCGACCGCCGGCAACGGCGCGAGCACCTCACGGCCATGCTCCGCCGGAGCTCGAGCCTCGCAGCCAAAGTCGCAGGTCAGGGCCAGCGTCAGGAGCAGAGTCAGGGCCGCGGGCCACGAAGAGAAGCGTTCGCGCGCGTTCACTCGTCGACGATCTTCACGTCAACCGCGATCGTCTGCCAAGCCTGTGTGTCGTCACCGCTCACGAGCGCGCTGGGGAGCCGATCCGGCGGCGCCACGAACACGAGCAGGGTCCACTGTCCGGCCTCGAGCTCGAGGTAGGCATCCAGGTCGCCGCGCAGGCGAACCGCTCCCTCCGCGGAGATCTCGGCGTCGACCCGCGGCGCGAAGACCTCTCCCCCGCTCACCGACCGCGCCCCCATGGCCACGGCGAGCGGCGAACGGATCGCCTGGGCCGGCGTAAACACCCAGTCGATGGCGCTGTCGGCCCGCAAGGTCGGGAGCTCGCCTTTTGGCGCTTCCGCGCGCGAGCTGACGACCCCGCCCTGGAGACGAGTGATCTCGTAGCTCGGCAGCTGGGCCAGCTGCGGAGCGGGCTCGCGCCCTGCCACGCCCCACCACAGCAACACCGAGGCCGCGGCCAGCAGCGAGGCGAGCACGACGACGGCGCGCCGCGAAGGGCGACGCAGCTCGACGGTCTTGGCGGCCTCCGGCTCCGGCTCGGTCTCCGTGCCGGTCTCCCCCTCGGCCTCCCCCTCTCCCCCGAGGCGGGCAAAGACCTCGTCGAGGAGGAGCTCCCGCTCTCGACCTTCGAAGGGCCTGGGCAGCCCGACCTCCGGCTCGGCCTCGAGATCGTCGCGCTGGCGCCGCCCGAGGCGACGGAGGAGCTCCTCATCCATGGTCCACCTGTTCCTTTGTCGACGAGTCTCGCGTCGATGACGAAGCTCGGCGAGGATCGCCCAGAACGAGGCTTCGGGCGAGCTTGCGGGTGCGGTAGCTCCAGGCGTTGACCGCCTGCCGCGTCATCCCGAGGGCCTCGGCGACCTCCCCGGGGTTGAGCTCGCGCACGAACAGCATCTCGAACAGCTGAACATCTCGCTCGCTCATCCGGGCATAGAGCGCGTCGAGGACGGCGTCGAGCTCGTTGCGTTGCTCGAGCAAGAGGGCGAGCCCCGTGGCCTCGCGATCCGCCGCCGGATCGTCCTCGATGGTCTGGGGATCGAGGGGAAGATCGGCCCAGGGGTTGCCGCGGCGCTGGCCGAGGATCCGCGCCACGCGTCGCCGCGCGATCAGCCGCACGAAGCTGTCCAGCGCTCGACCGCGCGCCGGATCCCAGCGCCGCAGCTCCCTCGCGTCGTGCTCGAAGAGCGAGACCAACACCTCCTGAACCATGTCCCGGACCTCCTGCCCCGCGTCCCGCCCGACGCTGGCCGCGTAGCGTCGAAGCACGACCGCCACCTCGCGCTGGATCACGTCGAGCAGACGCTCGGCGAGGCGACGACGGGCGCCGAACGAGTTGCTCAGCGCTGCCGCGACCAGCTCGGCGTCAGCCTCGGAGCTGCCCCTGGCGTCTCGGCCTCGCGGCATCGAGACACCTTATCGCCGCAACCCAGCGCTGTCGATGACCCCGTCGCTAGCAGTCGCCCACCCCGGCCACGCCGGGACCCATGATCCAGGAAAGCGTCGTCCACGGACTCAGCTGGCGTTGAACCCGTGGGCGGCTGCCTTTCTCGATAGGCCGGGGATTTCCTCGACACGAGCCACAGCACGCCCCCGACGCGCGAGTCCTTTGTCGCCAAAAGCTCGCAGTACACCCGGTACAGCTTCGTTTTGGCTTCGCGGTCTCGCACGCCGGTGACGCACTGTGGCCCGCGCCGAGAAAATCCCCGGCCTGCTAGTGCCCTGTCTCTGAAAAAGCTTCCAAAAGTCGAGCGCCTGTGATCTAAGCCTGAACATGGCACGCACGGGACGCCCGAAGGCTGAGTTGAAGCTGACCGAAGAAGAGCGCGAGCAGCTCGAGCGTTTTGCACGCCGGGCTCGAACGAACCGTGAACTGGCCCACCGAGCGAAGATCATTCTTGCCTGCGCCGAGGGGCACTCCAACGTCGACGTTGGCAGGAGGCTTCGGACTTCGGGCAAGACTGTCGGTAAGTGGCGTAGGCGCTTCATCGAAAAGCGCGCGGAGGGTCTGCTCAACGAGCCTCGCGTCGGAGCCCCTCGGACCTTCTCGGATGAGGACGTCGAAGAGGTCGTCGTCAAGACTCTCGAGACGAAGCCGAAGGGCCGGACCCATTGGAGTACACGGGAGATGGCGAAGCAAGCAGGTATGAGCCGGTCAACCGTTAGCCGAATCTGGCGTGCGTTCGGCCTTCAGCCTCATATCGTGCGGACATTCAAGTTTTCGAACGACCCACAGTTCGTCGAAAAAGTCCGCGACATCGTCGGACTCTACATGAACCCGCCCGAGAATGCGATCGTCCTCGCGGTCGACGAGAAGCCGCAGATCCAAGCGCTAGAGCGTGCTCAGCCCGTGCTGCCGATGGACTTCGGCATGCCCGAGCGGCAGACACACAACTACCTGCGCCACGGCACCCTCGACTTGTTCGCCGCGCTCAATGTCGCAACCGGCGAAGTCATCGCGCGGACCAAGAAGCGGCACCGAGCCAAGGACTTCGTTGACTTTCTCAGGACGCTCGACAAGCACGTCGAGGACGGACTCGAGGTCCATATCGTCCTCGACAACCTCTCGGCCCACAAGGCTCCCGAAGTACGGCGATGGCTCGTCCGCCATCCTCGCTTCCAGCTTCACTTCACGCCGACCTACTCGTCATGGCTCAACCTCGTCGAGCGCTTCTTCGGGCTTCTGACCGAGCGCGCGCTCAAACGTGGAACCTTCACCAGTGTGCCTGCGCTTCGCAAAGCCATCTGCGAGTACATCGAGGTCCACAACGAGGAGTACGGCCCTTTCAAGTGGACTAAGACTGCTGACGAGATCCTCGACTCCGTCAAGCGCTTCGGTCAGCGGACCACTCGAGTCCATGGACGGCTAACCAAGTGACCGGACTTTTGGAAGTTATCACTGAGACAGGGCACTAGCGCGTGCGGACCTCGAGCAAGCGCCTCAAGCTGCGGCGATACTCGAAGTCGTCGAGGGCCGGCTCTTCGCTGTCCGCGAGGGCGCGCGCGACCTCGGGGCCGATGCCCGTGAAGATCGTCCGCGCCCCGAGCAGGTCGAGGGTCCGCGCGCAGTTGACCAGCGCCGCCTCGCCGCCCGGCTCGAGCACGCCCACCCCCGTCAGGTCCAGGACGACCGTCCGGGTCCCGCTGGCCGTCACGGCCTCGCTCAGCTGCGCGCCCAGGCGCTCGAGTCGGGCGCGCTCGAAGGGGCCCACCAGGGGCACGATCGCCAGGCCATCGGAGACGGGGATGAAGGGCGCGCCGAGCTCTTCGATCATCAGCTGCTGCGAGGCGATCAGGTCCTGCGCGTAGCCGAGCTGCTCCCGAGCCGCGTCCCGCTCGGCCCGCGTCGCGTCGAGCTCGGCCCGCAAGCGCGCGAGCTCGTCCACGTCGTCGCCGGGAGACCCCATACCGACCTTCGGTATAGTGTCCGCGCCCCACCCTGTCGAGGCCGAGCCGTCCAGCGCCCGCGGGCGCTCCCCTCGGGCCAGGGCGGGCTACTCGCAGGACTCGCTCAGCGTCGACCCGCTGACCTGCGGGTCGCCGTTGGCCAGCGCGAAGATGCCCGGGTAGCCCTGGGTCTCGAAGCCCTCGCTGGGGTTGTCGCACAGCGTGGAGTCCTCGATCACCAGGCTCCCGCTCAGGTCGTTGCTGACGAAGAAGATGGCCCCGCCGCCCTCGTTGGCGTGGTTGTGCTCGATCTTCGTGCCGCACAGGCTCAGCGTGTAGGTGTTGCCGTCGTTGTAGATGGCGCCCCCGCTGCCGCCCCCGGGCGTGCCCGCCTGCGCCGGGTTGGCCCCGTTGCCGATGGCTTCGTTGTAGCTGAACAGGCTGTTGAGCAC
Source organism: Plesiocystis pacifica SIR-1 (assembly GCF_000170895.1). Classification (GTDB taxonomy): domain Bacteria; phylum Myxococcota_A; class Polyangia; order Nannocystales; family Nannocystaceae; genus Plesiocystis; species Plesiocystis pacifica. The sequence goes on from NZ_ABCS01000123.1 coordinate 15,149, forward strand.
GGTATGGGACACGCCGATGCTGCTCAGCCCGCCGCCGTTGGAGCAGCGGTTGCCCAGCTCCGGCGCGCCGCCGAAGGTGCTGTTGACCACGTAGACCGGGCGATCCTCGAACTGATCGAAGACCCGCACCGCGGCCCCGCCGACGTCGGGGCCGACCGCCTCGCAGGTGTTGTTGAAAAAGCGCGTATTGACCAGCTTGAAGCGGCCGCCGCGGACGAAGATGGCCCCGCCCCCGCCGGGCTCCTCGCCCGTCGAGTTGCCGTCGACGAAGGTCATGTTCTGGACCGTGAGCCGCGGGTGATCCTGGTTGTCGCAGTGCGGCGTGGTCCAGACCTGCGCCTCGTCGCAGGTGTTCATGTACAGGATGCGCCGGGCACCGGCGCCGCTGAGGGTGACCAGGCCGCCGCCGTCGATGACGATCTCGGGGCCGGTGTCGTTGAACACCTTCGCGGTCTGCTCGAGGGTGATGGTCACCGGGTCGGGGCCGCAGTCGAAGGTGATGACCCCGCCGCGGGCGACGGCCTCCACGAAGGCCGCGCTCGTGCAGGACTCGGGCGTGCCCTCGCCGACGACCTCGTCGGGGGTGCTGCTGTCCGCCGGCAGGGCGTCGTCTGGGACCGCGCACGCGCCATCGGGGTTGCCCGCGGGCGGACCGGACTCGGGGTTGGTCAGGGGGTTCTCGACGACGTTTGGGTCCTCGTCGACGCAGCCGAGCGCCGCGCAGGCGACGAGAACGAGGAGCCTGGAAGTCCGCATGGGCCGAGGGTAGCAGGCCTGGGCTCAGCAGCGCTCGATGGCCACCGCCGTGCCCAGCCCCGCTCCGGCACACAGCGTCGCCACGCCCAGGCCCGACTCCTGGACACTCCGGCGCTCGTCGAGAGCGTCGAGCAGCGTGCCCACGAGGATGGCCCCGCTCGCGCCGAGGGGGTGGCCCATGGCGATGGCGCCACCGTGGACGTTGACCCGCTCCGCGTCGACCTCGAGGGCCCGGACGGTCCGCAGCACGGTCGCCGAGAAGGACTCGTTGATCTCGAACAGCTCGACCTCGCCCGGGCGACGGCCCGCCTGGGCGAGGGCCCGACGGCAGGCGGGCTCCGTCGCCGTCAGCATGATCACCGGCTCGACGCTGGCCGCCGCGTAGCCGACCACCCGGGCCCGCGGCTCGAGGCCGAGGGCCCGCCCGCGCTCGAGGCTGCCGACGACCACCAAGGCGGCCCCGTCGACCACCGCGGGGGCCGTCGCGCGCGAGTGGAGGTGGCGCAGACCGCCCTCGCCGAGCTCGGGGTAGCGCGCGTGGATCCGCCGAACGCCCGCTTCGACCCCGGCAGGGTCCGCGCTCGCCAAGGTCGCGGCGACCGGGGGCTTGGCCGCGAGCGCGTCCACGCTCAGGTCTGCCTTGACGCGCTCGTCCTGACCGAGCAGGACCTCTCCGTCGGCTCCGCGCACCGGCACGATCGAGCGCGCGAAGTGCCCGCCAGCCCAGGCCGCGCGGGCCCGGACGTGGGAGCGCAGCGCCCAAGCGTCGAGGGCCTCGCGCCCGTGGCCGTCCAAGCTGGCGATGAGGTCCGCCGACAGGGCCATGTGCACGTAGCGCGTGCGCTCGGCGACCTCCGGGTCCATCCACCACGCGCCGCGGTCGGCGAGCATGGGCACCCGCGACATCGACTCGACCCCGCCCGCGACGATGAGCCCGTCGAAGCCGGCGATGACCCGGGCCGCGGCCGTGCCGATGGCGTCGAGGCCCGAGGCGCAAAAGCGGGTCAGGGTCAGCCCGGGCACGGCCTCGGGCCAGCCCGCCCACAGCGCGGCGATCTTGGCGACGTTGGCCCCCTGGTCGCCGACTTGGGTGACGCAGCCGAGGACCAGGTCGTCGACGGCCGTCGGATCGAGCCCGCGCTCGCCCAGGGCGTGGAGCAGCTGGCCGACGAGCTCGACGGGGCGGACCCCCGCCAGCGCGCCGGCCTCGCCCCCGTGACCCCGAGGCGTGCGCACGGCCTCGAACAGGTAGGCCTCGCCCGCGCTGCCCACCGCTCAGCCCCGCCCCACGACGACGCAGACCGAGGTCGTCGCGCTCCCGCCGATGTTCAAGCTCGCCGCCCGCTTCGCCCCCGGCACCTGGCAGTCGCCGGCCTCGCCCCGGACCTGCCGAGCCAGGTCGAGGACCATGCGCACCCCCGTCGCGCCCACGGGGTGGCCCAGGCCGATGAGCCCGCCCGAGGGGTTGAAGGGGCACGCTCCGCCGGGCGCGACCACGCCCGCGTCGATGGCCTCGCCGCTGCGCCCGGGCGGCGTCAGCCCGAAGTGGTCGATGGCCATGTAGAAGGTGCTCGTGAAGCAGTCGTGGGTCTCGACCAGGTCGAGGCCCGCCCACGAGTCGAGCCCAGCCTGGCCCAGGGCGTCGGTGATGCACCCGCGGACCTGGGGGAAGACGTAAGGGCTGCCGCTGGCCTCGGCGTCGGCGAGCTTGCCCCGAAAGGACATGCGCGCGGTCCGGTGACCCACGCCGAGGATCCGCGGCACCGCGTCGAGGCTCACGCCCCGGCGGCTCGCCCAGTCCCGGGCGAAAGCTTCGCTCGCGAGGATCAGCCCGGCCGCGCCGTCGGTGATCTGGCTGCAGTCGTAGCGCCGGGTCCGACCGGCGACGACGGGGTTCTTGGCGTCGTCCTCGGCGAGCTCGGCCTCGCCCACGGTCCACTTGCGCGTCTGGGCCCGGGGGTTGCGCTTGGCGTTGGCGAAGGCCTGCCGGGCCAGGGCGACGAGGTGGGCGCGCTCGAGGCCGTAGCGGCGCGCGTAGACCTCGGCCAGGTCGCTGAACACCTGCGGCCACAGAAAGTCGACGCCCTCGGTCTCGTGGGGAGCCCAGGCCGCGGGCGCGAGGTGCTGGGCGGCGAGCCGGCCCGGGACGTTGCGCATCAGCTCGACGCCGAGGACCAGGGCGACGTCGCCGATGCCCGCGAGCAGCTGCGCCCGGGCGGCGAGCAGGGCCACGCTGCCCGAGGCGCAGGCGGCCTCGTGGCGCGCCGAGGGTCGCCCCTCGAGGGCCGGGCAGGCCTCGACCACCAGGCCGCCGAGGTGCCCCTGGTCGGCGAAGCGCTCGGCCGCGAAGTTGCCCACGTGGACGCTCTGGACCTGCTCGGCGTCCACCTGCGCGGCCTCGAGGGTGCCCTCGATGGCCTCGCGCATGCCGTCGATCAGCCCCAGGCCCTCCCGGGTCCAGTGCCGAGCGAAGTCCGTCTGCGCGCCGCCGAGGACGTAGACCGGCCTCACTGCGCCGCCTCGCGGGCCGCGTCAGTCGCCGCCGCGGGGACCCAGTGGCTGTGGAAGCCCGAGGGCACGCGGGCGGGCACGGCCAGGCGCGCGACCGTCTCGAGGGTGTCGGCGCGGAGCAACCACAGCTCCGAGCGCCCCGTCGCCGCCTCGCCGACGAAGGTCACGAGCACGCAGTCCGCGTCCGAGTCGGCGCTCGCGCCCTCGAGCGGGGCCACGGACACCTCGCCGCCGTACCAGCCCTCGGGGTAGCGCCGCTCCACCGGCGGACCGCCCCGCAAGTCCACGCGCCGGATCCCCGAGAAGCGGAACGACTCGCGCTCGGCGAGCATCGCCAGGTAGACCGCGGGACAGGGCGCCCCGAGCAGGCGATCGTCGACGCGCGGGAACTCGGCCAGGCTATCGTCGACGACGGTCTCCGTGGCCTCGCCGGTGCCCAGGTCCAGGGTCCAGCGCACCAGCTCGGGCTCGAGGCGCAGGTGGGCGATGCGGGGCACGGTCCGCTCCGAGCGACCCGGCATCGCCTGGTACATCAGCGGATCGCGGATCCGGCACACGTGGATCACCACCTGCTCGCCGCCGTCGGCCTCGCGCACCTCCCAGGCGTTGGCGTAGTGGTAGACGTAGCAGGCGGGGACCTCGAACCAGCGCACCAGCTCGTGGCTGCGGCGATCGAACAGGCCCACGCGCGTGGGCTGATCGGGGAAAAAGCGCATCCGCACCTTCCCGCGGGCGAGGGCCTCGGGGTCGGCGAACATCGAGACGTCGAGGAGCACGGTGTAGCGCTCGGTCAGCGCGATGTCGTGCTGGGGGCGCGAGCCCGGGAGCTCGACGGGCGTGCGCGTCAGCTGCCCCTCGGGGGTCAGCACGCCGTGGGTCAAAAAGGGCGGGCGCTCGGCGTAGTCGATGAACACCAGATCGCCGCTGCGCGGGTCGAGCTTGGCGTGGGCCGTGAAGCTCCCCGCCCCCTCGAAGCGCCCCTTGGTCTCGAGGGTGCTCGCGTCGACGCGGTAGGGCGTGCCGCCGCCCATCCACCACAGCGCGAGCAGCTCGCCCTGCCAGTGGATGAGGTCCGTGTTCGCCGTGTTCTTGTAGGGCCCCTCGGGGCTGCGCAGGCGGGCCGGGTCGGGGCGCTGGAGCAGGCCCGTCCACCTCGCCTCGCCGGCGGCCTCGTCCTCGGCGAAGCCCGCCGTCCGCACCCAGCGGTTGCGGTAGTGCGCCTGCCCGTCGGCGAAGCGCACCGCGTGGATCATCCCGTCGCCGTCGAACCAGTGGTAGGGACGCGGCGGCTCGAAGCGGGGGTTGCTGGAGTTGCGCGCGAAGGTGCCGCGCAGCCCGGCGGGGATCTGACCTTCGAGCACCTCGAGGGCGGACCCGGGAGCAGACTCCGCTCGAACGGGCTCGTAATCGCCGTTTAGATAGATATCGGAGTCGATGAAGTCGCGCGCGCCGGCCACGAAGACAGCCTACTGCCCGGCCCCCGGCGCTGACAAGCGGGGCCTCGCGCCGGTCCATGGGGCCTCCTAGCCGGGCGGCCAGACCCGCTCGGCTCGCCCGTCCATGCCGTCGACGGTCACCACCGCCCCGCCCTTTTGTCCCCTCGCCTCGAGGTGCTGCAGCACCGCGTCGACCCCGACGTCGCGTCCATCGACCACCAGCATCACCCACAGCTCCGAGTCCGACAGCGCGTTGACCAGCCTCACCAGCCCCACCTTCGCGTCTACGATCGCCGCGAACCAGGGGTCGCGCTGGGCCTCGAACTCTTCGGCGGTGTCGAGGTCGACGCCCGTGAGGTGGACGTTGAGGTGGACCGCGCCCGCCCGCACCCGCGCGGCGATGCACTGGGCGCAGGCCCCTGGCCACGGCCACGGCCGCCCGACGTAGCCATCGCGCAGCGCCACGCCGCAGTCCGAGCAGCGGTGGGCTTCATCTCGATCCCACCACCGCGCGACCTGATCGTCGGGCAGCATCGGCGCCGGAAAATAAAAGGGCACGCCGCGCTTGCTGGCGAGCGCTTCGCCCAGCGCGTTGGCCATGCGCGCCTCGGGCCAGGGCGGGTCCTCGCGGTGGAACAGGCGCAGCATCCCGCCCTGGGTCAGCGTGCGCAGCTGCTTGGAGGTGTAGCGGGGATGGTCCGCGCTCGCGCCCTCGAACACGGCGTAGAGCCGCAGGAACCAGCCGTGCACGTCGCCGTCCCAGCACGCCTCGATGGCCGCGAGAGGCTGCGGGTAGCTGTCGAGCTCGGCTTCGAGGGTGTCGAGGTCTTCCACCCCGCGATGCTACCAGCGGCTGCGCGCGAGCGCGGGTTTGCTAAGGTGCGAAGGTGAGCGATCCCAAAGGCCCCGTCGAGCTCGAAATCCCCGAGGTCGGGGTGGTCGACGAGGAGCTCGAGCAGCTCCAGGCCATGCGTCGGGGCGCCGGCGTCAGCGAACATCTGCGCCGCGCGCTTTTGTGGGTCGGGGGCGTCGCCCTGTTCGTCGGCGGACCTGTCGGCGCCTTCCTCGGCGCGCGGCAGCTCGCCGCCCAGCAGCTCTTTGGCGCCACCGATCGCCTCCACGCGTGCGCCCAGGCCTGGGTACCGGGGCGTTGCGAGGGCGCCATCGGTAGAGTCGCGCGAAAACACCCCAAGACGGCCGCGGACGCCGAGGCCCTGGCGCTGAGCTTCGAGCTCCTCCGCGCCCGCGCCCAGCTGCGCGGCGCCGTCTCGGCCGTCGACGCCGAGGCTCGAGACCGCCACGCTCGAGCCTTCCTCGACGCCCCCGTCGGAGAACCCATCTTCATCGAGGTCGAAGACGGAGACGAAGACGTCGAGCGTCTCCTCGACCCGCGCACCGAGGCCCTGCAGCTCGGCGCCCTCGCGGTCGCCCTCGAGGACCGCTGCGGACACACCGAGGGCGCGCCCATCGGCCCTCCCCTGCGCGCGGCCACGGCCCTCGCCGACCTCGAGTGCGCGGCCACGCTGCGCGCCCACGAGGACGCCAAGGACAGCGGCGAGAGCCGCGTCGCTCGGATCGCGTGGTCCTGCCTGCTCGGCGACAGCGATCGGCCCCTCGCGTCCCTGGGTCGCGCGCGCCTGCTCACCGACCACCGCGATCGCATGGTCGCGCTGGGCTGCCAGGCCGTGGCCGCCGACACGCCCGGCGAGGTCGACGGGCGCGCGTACCTCGACACCTACGGCAGCTCCCCGCTCGCGGGCTGGCACGCCGCGCGCGAGGCCGCCAACGGGCGCATCTCGGCCTGGGAGTGGCTGACCGAGACCCCCGGGCTCAAAGACTACAACTCGCTCCTCGCCCAGGCCGTGGTCCGCGAGGGCATCTCCCCCGAGCAGGTCGACGCCCACCTCGCCAACCGCACTCCCCCGCCGATCCCCACCTTCGTCCTGCTCGCGGCCCGCGGCGCCCTGCTCGGCGACGGCTTCGGCGAAGATACGAAGACCCTCACCTACGCCCCCGAGGCCCTGCTCGGGGCCGCCGAGCGCCTGGCCGCCCACGAGCCCGAGGCGCACGTCCTCGTCCGCCGCCGCGCCGTCGGCCTGCTCGCGGCCGAGGCCGCCGTGGCCCTGCATCGCCGCGGCCAGCACGAGCAGGCCCGTCGCGCCGCGCGCTTGGCCGACTACCAGCTGCACACCACCTCGCTGTGCTGGCTCGGCCCCGGCCTCCTGCTCGAGACCGACGCCGTCGACGTCCGCACCACCTTGACCCACGCCCAAACCATGATGGACGCGCGCCACCCCTGGCTGCTCGTCCCCACTCCCGAGCGCGAGAGCCTCGCCCTCGTGGAGCTGCGCGCCCTCGCCGAGGCCGGCTTCGCGGACGCCGCCTACGAGCGCGCGACCAGGCTCCGCGACGCCTCCGAGAGCCTCATGCACCACGAGGCCGGCGCGACCCTCGAGCTGTGGATCTCGACCCTCGCCCTCCAGCTCGGCAGCAGCGCCTCCCTCCCCCGAGACCCTCGCGGAGCCGAGGCCGAGCTGAGCTTCGAGCACCCCGAGCTCGGCATGCGCGTGCTCGCTGGCATGGGCGGCTGGCCCCGGGACGACGCCGCCCCGGGGACCCTCGACGTGTGGCTCGACGCCTTCGTGGTCGATCAGCTCGACGGCCGGGGTCGATCGGTGCTGCGCGCCCGGGCGGACGTCGCCGAGTGGGCTGGCGACGCCGGGGCGGCCAAGGTCTGGCGCGAGCGCGAGGCGGCGATCCTCGGCCTGGCGCGCTCCGAAGAAGGCTGGATGCTGCTCGAGCTCGCCGGCTTTTGAGCCTCAGCGCAGGTCGATGCGCCCCGCCCACCTCCGCTCGCTCATGGCGAGGGCGTGCGATTACCTCGAGAGGCTTCGCTAGCGCGGACAAGGCCTTTGCGCCGAGGACCTCGCAACCGCGCGCTCAGTAGCTTCGAGAGCACGCCTTCATGTTCGAAACAGACCGCACGACCCACGTAGTATTGACATTGCCAATCTCCTTTTCCCGGGGCGGGTTCGGAGGGTCCGCGCTCAGGCGCTCGCCAACTGACCCGCGAGCTTCCGCGCAGCGGCGAGCTCCGAGGTCTCGTACATGCCGAAGGTGAACAGCTCCCCGGTCTTCGTCCAGTGCTCGGCGGCCGCGAGCGCGAGCTCGCGCCGCGGGGTCACGGTGATCACCGCGCGCAGCCCCGCCTTGGCGAGGGCGGGGAAGAACTCGTCCTGGAAGTAGCGCTGCGCGGCCTCCGACAGCATCCCCCGGGCGATCGAGACGTCGACGATGATGCTGCGCGCGCCCGCTTGGACCTGCTCGAGCTGGGCGGCCGTGCACTCGCGCAGGATGTCGTCGTTGCTGAGGTAGTTCCAGTGGACGATGACCGCCTGGATGCTCGGGTCGACGAGCGCCCGCACGACTTTTCCCTTGGCGTAGAATTCTTCCATCAGGTCTGATTCTCCTGGCTGCTCTCACGGGTTGCGAGCGCGCGCAGACAATAGCGCAGCCCGCTCTCGAGGTTCCTGAGCGTCACGACCTTGGACCGATCGACGTCGAGGCCCGCGAGGGTCTGGGCGATCGTCGGGCTCAGCCCCGTCAAGACACAGGTCGCGCCGACGAGCCGGGCGCTGTTGACGACCCGTCGGAGGTGATCGGCGATGTTGTCGTCGATCGCATCGACGCCGGTGAGGTCGAGGATCGCAAAGCGGGACGCGCTGGCGGACACGTGACCGAGCGTCGCCTCCATCAGGGCCTCGCTGCGCGCAGCGTCGAAGGTCCCGATGATCGGGATGACGAACACCCCCTCCCAGACCTGGAGCACGGGGGTGCTCATCACGCGGATCGCCTGGGCCTGACGCTCGATGATCTCGAGCTTGCGCTGGAGCTCGGTGCGGATCCGCCGTTGCTCGACCAAGGGCGTGCCGGTGTGCAGGAGCGTCGAGACCTCGCCCTCGTCGTCGAACAGCGGGTCGCAGGTGTACTTCATCGGGAGCGTGCTGCCAGCGAAGCGGGCCTCGAGCTCGACGACCACGCCGCGGCCCTCGCTCGCCTCGACGATGGCCTCGCGGATACGGGCCTGCACGCCGGGGTCGTGGACCCAGCAGGGCAGCGCGTCGAAGGGCACGCCGCGGACGCTCTCGGGGGTCAACCGCAGCGGGTCGAGGACGGTCTTGTTGACCAGCTCGGTCGTCCCGCGGTCGTCGGTGACCGCCAGCAAGATCGGGAGCTCGTTGAGGTAGACCAGCGCGTTCTCGGCCGCGGTCGAGCGCGGCGGAGCTTCCCGGGTGACCCCTGCCAGGACCGCTGCGCCGTCGGCCAGCTCGCGCGCCGAGCAATCGGTCTCGACCTCGATGGGCGCGCCATCGCCGAGCGCGAGGGTGTGACGAAAGCGGCGCAGCGGAGCGCCCGCTCGTCTGCACGCGGCGAGCTCCCCCCGAAAGCGAGCCGCCTCTGCGGGCCCGAGCGCGGCGAACCAGTTGGCCGGGGCGCGGTCGGGGCCGCCGGTCAGCGCGTGGACGTAGGCGCTCGACTGGATGAAGTCCCCGGCGTCGCTGGCCAACCACACCCACGCGGGCACATGCTCGAGCGACGGCATCTCGGCGACCTCCACCATTGTGGAGTCTGTCGTATCAGATGGCGAGGCACTCCGGTATGGTTATTTGGAGAGTGGCGTACCCACGCCGACGGGAGGGGCCCGAGCCTCGCCACGCCGAGGGCTCGCCGCGTCCGGACCCGCGGGGCGTCCGGGACGCGAGCGACGAGGCTCCGGGCGGCGAGCCCTCAGCCCCGCGAACCGTGATCTGGGCCCAGGCGCAGGGGCAGCTGGGTCATCGCCCGCAAGATCGGGTTGCGGTGATCGATGACCACCGGGCCCGCGAGCTCGGCCTCGGGGAAGCGCTCGATCAGCAGGCTGCGGACCGCGAGCATCATCTCGGTGCGGGCGAGGTTCGCCCCCAGGCAGTAGCGACGCCCGTGGCCGAAGGTGATGTTGGCCTGGGGATCGCGGCGGATGTCGAAGCGGTCGGGCTCGCTGAACACCTTGGGGTCACGGTTCGCGGCGCCGCCGAGGCCGATCACCATCTGGCCCTTGCGCACCGGCGTCCCGCACAGCTCGAAGCTCTCCGTGGCGTAGCGCATCAGCGCGAGCTTGCCGAAGCCGTCCCAGCGCAGGGTCTCCTCGATCGCGCCGCGCAGCAGCTCGGGCTCGGCCCGGAGCTCGCGCAGCGCCTCGGGGTGCGAGAGCAGGCCGTGGATGGCGTAGCAGGTCCCGTGCACCGTGGTGTCCGTGCCGGCGATGATCAGCACCGCGACCAGGGCCATCATCTCGTCGTCGCTGAGGCGCTCGTCGTCCTCGTTGGCCTCGACCCACGCGCCCAAGAGGTTGTCGGGGCGGACGCTGGCCGAGCGCACCTCGCCGATCATCTGCTCGAGCATGGCGACGCCCTCGGCCACCGCGTCGGCGATGCCGTTGAGCACCTCGATGTCGCCGAAGGGCTGGAGCGAGCGGATCATCGCCTGCGCGAAGCGGCGGAACTGACCGCGGAACTCGTCGGGGACGCCCAGCAACCGGCACATGACCTCGAGGGGGATGCGCTCGGCGAACTCGCAGATGTTGACGACCTCCTCGTCTCGCTCGAGCAGCTCGGCGATGGCCTGGTCCACGGCGGCCTGCACCGTCGCCTCCATCTGCCGCACGCCGCTGGGGGTCAACGCTCTACTCGCTAGCTTGCGCACGCGCGCGTGGTCAGCCGGAGCCAGCTCGACCCCCGCCCGCTTGATCCGCCGCCAGGCCGCGTAGCGGGGCTGCTCGAACAGCGCGTCCCCGGGGTAGAGCTCCCACTCGCGCGCGTCGGCGCTGAGCCGCGGCTCGCCGAAGTAGGTCCGCAGCTCGGCCATGCCCGACACCACGAGGGCCCCCCGGGCGCTCCAGTCGAACACCGGCGCGTGCTCTCGCAGCCAGGCGTAGTCGGAGTAGGGATCGCTCGAGAAGCGCTCGCTGTCGGGGTTGAACTCAAAGGTCTGTGTATCCATCGTGGGGTCACGATAATCGACACGACCAAAGACGGCAACTCGTGCGAATGGCATCGACCCGTGATGATGCTCCCTGCCCGAGAAAGCGCCCTCCCCCATATCATGATAGAGTCCCTCCAACGCCGCACCATGATCTCGGCGTTTGGGAGATACGACATGGGAATCGCACTCAAGATCCTCACAAAAATCATACGCTCTCCGCGGGTGCTGTTCAGCAAGGACCCCGCGGACTACTACGAGTTCATCGGTAGAGACATCGTCCTGGGCATGGACGCGGGCCGCGAGGACGATCCGACCTGGCTCAACCTCGGCTACTGGGAGCAGGCCCGGACCTACCCCGAGGCCGCGGCCGCGCTCGCCACCTTGCTGGGGGAGCAAGCCCAGCTAAACCGCCAGGATCGGGTCTTGGATGTGGGTTTTGGCTTCGGTGACCAGGACTTCCTGTGGCTCGAGCGCTACGCCGTCGAGCACATCACCGGGGTCAACATCTCGCCGATGCACGTCGAGCAGGCCCAGGCCCGGGCCGCGCGCGAAGGCCTCGGCGGGCGCCTGGACTTTCGCCTGGGCTCGGCCACCGAGCTCGCCTTCGAGGCGGCGTCCTTCTCGAAGGTGACCGCCCTCGAGAGCGCCTTTCATTTCGATACGCGGGTGCAGTTCTTCGCCGAGGCTTTCCGCGTACTCCGCCCAGGTGGCACCTTGTCCATTGCAGACTGTCTGCCCTGGCCGGGAGACGTCGAGGGCTTTGACTGGAAGACGCGAATGGTGCTTCGACGCTGCTGCGTCCCGCTGGTGAACATGTACGACCGCGATGAATATTGCAGACACCTCGAGGCCGCGGGCTTCGTCAACGTCGAGGCCCGCTCCATCCGCGAGTACGTGTTCCCGGGCTGCGCCAAGTACCGGGCGCTGCGCCTGGCGGGGGACAGCCTCCGGGACGCGACCATCGAGCTCAGCGAGGCGGAGATCGCCAGCTGCCTGGGGCTCGAGGGCTTCCAGGCCATGGGCCTGAGCGACTACGCCCTGATCCGGGCGGACAAGCCTGGCTGAGGCGGGG
>NZ_ABCS01000122.1 GCF_000170895.1 Plesiocystis pacifica SIR-1
CGGGTTTGGGGTGGAGCTGGGACCCGAGGGCAAGGAGCCGCGACGACGCTGTGGTGGACCCCACTACCGAGAAAGGCAGCCGCCCACGGGTTCAACGCCAGCTGAGTCCGTGGACGACGCTTTCCTGGATCATGGGTCCCGGCGTGGCCGGGGTGGGCGACTGCTAGGAGCGGCGACACAGCCATTTGGGTTCCAGTGCCGCTCCAAACCCGGCACGGACTTCGGACACGCGGTACTAGGAACCCGTGTCCACCACGAGCCGCCCATAGACCGCGCACAGATCCCGCATGAAGCGAGCCGGCTCCGCCCCGACCATGTCCCAGTCAAAGCGCCACGTCCAACACTCCGTCTGCCCCGGAACGTTCATCCGATGGCTTCCATCCAGCCCGAGCACGTCCTGGAAGGGGATGATCGCCGTATTGGCGACAGAGCCGAGCGCCGCGCGAGTCATCGCCCAGGGCAGCTCCGCGTCGCTGCAACCAAAGTAGCGCCGAGCAAAATCCCGCTCGGCCTCCGGCGCCGACTCGGCCCACCCGCGCACCGTGTCGTTGTCGTGGGTCCCCGTATAAACCACGCAGTTCGACCCGTAAGTATGGGGCAAGAAGGCGTGACCCGCCGACGCCTCGACGCCAGCCTCGTTGGCCCCCGCGAAGGCGAACTGGAGGATCTTCATGCCCGGCAGCGCGAACTGATCGCGCAGCGCCTCGACCTCCTCGGTGATCACCCCGAGGTCCTCGGCGATCACCGGCAGCGCGTCCCCGAAGGCGTCGACGAAGGCCTGGAACAGCGCCGCCCCCGGCCCGGGGACCCACTCGCCCTCCATCGCCGTGGGGCAGTCGGCGGGGATCTCCCAGTAGGCCGAGAAGCCGCGGAAGTGATCGATGCGCACGCGATCGGCCAGGGCCAGCTGGCGACGCATGCGGGCGATCCACCACCGGTAGCCGTCGGCCGCCATGGCCTCCCAGTCGTAGAGCGGGTTGCCCCAGCGCTGGCCCGTCTCGGAGAAGAAGTCCGGCGGCACCCCAGCCACGACCGCGGGCTCGAGCCCGGCCTCGCCGTGGCCGAGGCGGTAGAGCTCCGGGCGGCTCCAGCAGTCCGCCCCGTGCCAGGCCACGAAGATCGGCAAGTCCCCGACCAGGGCGACGCCGCGCTCGTTGGCGTAGGCGCGCAGCTGCGCCCACTGGCTGTCGAAGCAAAACTGCACGAAGCCCCAAAACGCGACGGCCTCGGCGTGCTCGACCCGCGCGGCCGCGAGGGCCTCGGGCTCGCGCCGGGCCAGCTCCGCGGGCCACCGCGACCAGGGCAAGAAGTCCTCCCCCGAGGCCGCCTGCAGGTGCTCGTCGAGGGCCATGAACAGGGCGTAGTCGTCGAGCCAGTCGGCCTCGGCGGCGACGTAGGCCGCGAACGCGACGCGCCGCGGGTCGTCCTCGGGGCGGGCGAAGAAGCGGGCCGCCGCCGCGCGCAGCTTGGCCATGCGCCAGGGGATGACCCGACCGAAGTCGACGGCCCGGCCGTGGAACTGAGCGAGCTCCTCGGCCGCGATCGGCTCGAGATCGCCGGCCTCCACCAAGGGCTCGAGGGCCACGAGCAGCGGGCTGCCCGCGAAGGCCGAGACGCTCGCGTAGGGCGAGTTCCCCGGGCCGATGGGGTTGAGCGGGAGCACCTGCCACAGGCGCTGGCCCGCGGACACGAGCCAGTCGACGAAGTGGCGGGCGCTCGGCCCGAGGTCGCCGATGCCGTGGGGGCCGGGCAAGCTGGTGGGGTGCAGGAGGACGCCGCTCTCGCGCGGGAAGCTCATGGGGACTCCGGAGTCGAAGGGACGAAGGCCGTGGCCACGGTCAGGGACTCGGCCGGCACGGGCAGGGGGTCGGGGCAAGGGCACGGCCGCTGCGCCGCGCCCTCGAAGGACGCGTCGGCGGTGTTGAGCACGACGGCCCACTGACCCCGCGGCAGCACGAAGGTCCGGGGCTCGGGGCCAGGGTTGAAGGCGAACACCAGCGCCCGCTCGCCCACGCCGAGGCGGACGATCAGCGCCCCGTCGCCAGGATCGTGCCAGTCCTCGCGGGTCATCGCCTCGCCGTCGGGCCGACGCCACGCCACGGGCACGGCCTCGCCCCCGCCGGGCAAGGGCCCCAGCCACGCGTCCACGCCCAGGAAGGGGTGCTCGCGCCGCAGCCGGAGCAGCGCGGCGATCAGCGGGCCGTGGCGATCGCCCTGCGCCCAGTCCAACCAGCCGATGGGGTTGTCCTGGCAGTAGGCGTTGTTGTTGCCGCCCTGGCCGTTGCCGAGCTCGTCGCCGGCCAAGAGCATGGGCGTCCCCTGAGCCACGAGCACGGTCGCGAGCAGGGCCCGGCTCGAGCGCTCGCGCCGGGCGAGGATCGCCGGGTCGTCCGTGTCCCCCTCGACGCCGCAGTTGATCGAGTAGTTGTGGTCGTGGCCGTCGCGGTTGTCCTCGCCGTTGGCGAGGTTGTGCTTGCGCGCGTGGGCCACGAGGTCGGCGAGGGTGAAGCCGTCGTGGGCGGTCACGAAGTTCACGCTCGCGCTGGGCGAGCGCAGGCCGTGGTGAAAGCGGTCGCTCGAGCCCGCCAAGCGCCGGGCGAACTCGCCGCGGTCGACGTCGCGGGTCAGCCAGTAGCGGCGCACGCCGTCGCGGAAGCGGTCGTTCCACTCCAAAAAGCGCCCCGGGAAGGCGCCCACCTGGTAGCCGCCCGGGCCCACGTCCCAGGGCTCGGCGATGAGCTTGGCCCGGGCGAGCACGGGGTCCTGGCCCATCGCGACCAACAAGGCCGCGCGCGGATCAAAGCGCCCGTCGGCGTCGTCGACCCCGGGGAACACCGGCCCCCGACCGAGCACGGGCGCCAGGTCAAAGCGAAAGCCGTCCACGCCCATCTCGCCGACCCAGTAGCGCATGGAGTCGAGGACCAGCTGCACGACCCGGGGGTGGCTGGTGTCGAGGGTGTTGCCGCAGCCGGTCCAGTCGAGGTAGCGCAGGCCCTTCGAGCTCGGCACGCGGCGGTAGTAGAGGTCCTCGTCGAGGCCGCGCAGGCTCAGGCTCGGCCCCCCCTCGCCGCCCTCGGCGGTGTGGTTGTAGACCGCGTCGAGGATCACCTCGATGCCCGCCCCGTGCAGCGCGTCGACCATGGCTCGGAACTCGGCCCGGGTCGCCGCGGGGTCCTCGGGGGTCGCCGACAGCCGCGGATCCGCGGCGAAGTAGCCGAGGGTGCTGTAGCCCCAGTAGTTGCGCAGGCCCAGGGGGCGCAGGTGCGGCTCGGACAGGCAAAAGTGCACGGGCAGCAAAGACAGCGCCGTGACCCCGAGGCTGGCGAAGTGGGCGAGGCTGCTGGGGTGGGCCAGGCCCGCGAAGGTCCCGCGCAGGGCCTCGGGCACCGCCGGGTTTTGCTGGCTGAAGCCGCGGACGTGGACCTCGTAGAGCACGGTCTCGCTCGCGGGCGTGGCCGGGGGCGCCGGGCGAGCTTCCGGGACGGGTAGCGGGCTCGCCACGCGGCCGAGGTAGCGATCGGGCAAGGTCGGGTGGGGGACGATCTCGCGGGCGTAGGGGTCGAGGAGCAGCGGGCCCCCGTCGACGCGCAGGCCGTAGACGAGGCCCTCCCCCTCGCCCGGAGCCAGCGGGAGCAGGCCATGAAACACGTCGAGGGTCCGCCCGAGCGCGCGCCGGGTCTCGGCGCCGTCGCCCTCGACCAGGCACAGCTCGATCGTCGAAGCTGCCTCGGAGACCACGGCGACCTGCAGGCCCTTTGCGCACAGGTGGGCGCCCAGGGGCGCGGGCGAGCCAGCTTCGAGGGTCGACATCAGGCGGGCTCGAGGATGAGGGTCGCCAGGGGCGGAAGGGTCAGCGCGATCGACCGCGCCCGACCGTGGGCGCCGCGGTCTTCGACGCGCAGCTCGAGGCCGCCGTTGCCCACGTCGCCGCCGCCATAAAAGGCCGAGTCGGTGTTCAAGCGCTCGCGCCAGCGCGGGCGCGCGGCGGCGTCCTCGGGCAGGCCCAGGCGGTAGCCGTGGCGCGGCACCGGGGTGAAGTTGCAGACCACCAGCACGCAGCGCGAGGCCGGGTCCTCGGCCGGGCCGCTGCGCCGGACAAAGGCGATCACCGAGGTCTCGCGCTCGTCGGCGGCGATCCACTCGAAGCCCTCGGGCTCGCAGTCCCGGGCGTGCAGCGCCGCCTCGCCGCGGTAGACCCCGTTGAGGTCGCGGATCAACGCCTGCACCCCGCGGTGCTCCCCGTGCCCCTCGCAGCGCGCCGGATCGAGCAGCCACCAGTCGAGCTCCACGTCGTGGTTCCACTCCCGCTCCTGGGCGAACTCGCAGCCCATGAACAGCAATTTCTTGCCGGGGTGGGTCCACATGAAGGCGTAGTAGGCCCGCAGGTTCGCAAAGCGCCGCCAGCGATCGCCGGGCATCTTGGCGATCAGCGAGCCCTTGCCGTGCACGACCTCGTCGTGGCTCAGGGGCAGCACGAAGTTCTCGTCGAAGGCGTAGACCAGGCTGAAGGTCAGCTGGTCGTGGTGGTGCGAGCGGTGCACCGGGTCCTTGGCCATGTAGGCCAGGCTGTCGTGCATCCAGCCCATGTTCCACTTGTAGTGGAAGCCCAGCCCGCCCGCGTCCGTCGGCCTGGACACCCCCGGCCAGGCCGTCGACTCCTCGGCCAGGGTCACGGCCCCGGGCGCGTGGGCGCCCACGACCTCGTTGAGCCGGCGCAAGAAGGCGATCGCCTCGAGGTTCTCCCGGCCGCCCTCGGCGTTGGGGATCCACTCCCCCGGCTCCCGGGAGTAGTCGCGGTAGAGCATCGACGCGACCGCGTCCACGCGCAGGCCGTCGAGGCCCCAGCGCTCGAGCCAGTAGAGCGCGCTGCCGACCAAAAAATTGCGGACCTCGGTGCGCCCAAAGTTGTAGATGAGCGTGTTCCAGTCGCGGTGGAAGCCCTCTTTGGGGTCGGCGTACTCGTAGAACGCGGTGCCGTCGAAGCGCGCCAGGCCGTGGGCGTCGGTCGGGAAGTGGGCCGGGACCCAGTCGAGGATCAAGCCCAGGCCGGCGTCCTGGCAGGCCGCGACGAAGCGGGCGAAGCCCTCCCCGTCGCCGTGGCGGCGCGTGGGCGCGAACATGCCGGTGACCTGGTAGCCCCACGAGCCGTCGAAGGGGTGCTCGGCGATGGGCATGAGCTCGAGGTGCGTGAAGCCGAGCTCCGCGGCGTAGGCCGGGAGCTGCTCGGCGAGGGCGTCCCAGTCGAGGAAGCCCTCGCCCTCGCTGGACCGGCGCCAGGACCCGAGGTGGACCTCGTAGATGGCCATCGGCGCCCGGCGGTGGTTGGCCTCGGCGCGAGCCTTCGGAAGCCTCCGGGGCGCGCCCAGGGCCGCGACGACGCTCGCCGTCGCCGGCCGCAGCTCCGCCGCGAACGCGTAGGGGTCGGCCTTTTGCGCCCGCGAGCCGTCGCCCAGGCGCAGCTCGAACTTGTAGCGCGCGCCCGCCTCGACGCCCGGGATGAACAGCTCCCACGCGCCGAGCCCCGGGTGCGCGCGCATGGGGTGGCGGCGCGCGTCCCAGGTGTTGAAGTCGCCGATCACCGCCACGCTCGCGGCGTTGGGCGCCCACACGCAAAAGCGCACGCCCGCGACGCCCTCGAGGGTCCGCGGGTGCGCCCCGAGCACGGTCCACGGGCGCAGGTGCGTGCCCTCGCCGAGCAGGTGGCGATCGAGCTCGCCCAGGTCCGAGCCGAAGCGGTAGGGGTCCTCGACGCGCTCGCGGTGATCGTGGGGGTAGGTCAGCGCCAGGCGGTAACCCGCGGCCAGCAGCTGCGCGCGGGTCTGGCCGGGGACGAAGGCCTCGAACACGCCGCCCTCGACGTGGACGGGCTCGGCCTCGGCGAGCGCCTCCCCCTCGACGTCGACGACCGTCAGCCCGAGGGCCCCGGGCGCGAGGCCGCGGATCCAGACCCCCGCCTGCCCCGCGCGCTCGCCCTCGTGGGGCCCGAGCAGGGCGAAGGGGTCGCCGTGCTCGGCGTGGGCGAGGGCCCGGGCCTCGGCGGCGTCGAGGCTCATTCGCCCGGCAGCTCCCAGATGGTCTCGACGTAGTCGCGGATGGTCCGATCCGAGGAGAAGCTGCCCATGCCCGCGATGTTCAACGCCGCCACCCGGGCCCAGTCGTCGGGGCGCTCGAACAGCGCGTCGGCCTTGGCCTGGGCGGCGAGGTAGTCGGCGAAGTCGGCCAGCAACAGGTAGGTGTCGCGCTCGAGCAGCTGGCCGACCAGGCCGCGGTAGCGCTCGGGCTCGCCCGGCGAGAACACCCCCTCGGCGATGGCGTCGAGCACCCGGCGCAGGGTCGGGCTCTGCTCGTAGTGCTCGCGCGGCGCGTAGCCGGCGGCCCGGGTCGCGCGCACGCCCTCGGCGTCGAGGCCAAAGATGAAAAAGTGCTCCCGGCCGACGGCCTCGGCCATCTCGATGTTGGCCCCGTCCCAGGTCCCGATGGTCAGCGCGCCGTTGAGGGCGAACTTCATGTTGCCCGTGCCCGAGGCCTCCTTGCCCGCCGTCGAGATCTGCTCGGACAGGTCGGCCGCGGGGAACAAGCGCTCGGCCAGGGACACGCCGTAGTTGGGCAGGAACACCAGGCGCAGGCGCCCGTGGACCCGCGGGTCGCCGTTGACCACCCGGGCGACGTCGTGGATCAGCCGGATGATCTGCTTGGCGGTGACGTAGGCCGAGGCCGCCTTGCCGGCGAAGATCACCGTGCGCGGGACCCAGCTCTTCTCGGGCTCGTCGCAGATCGCCTGGTAGCGCGCGACCACGTGGAGCAGGTTGAGCAGCTGGCGCTTGTACTCGTGGATGCGCTTGATCTGGACGTCGAACAGGCTGCTGGGGTCGATGGGCAGGCCGAGGTTGCGGCGGATCAGCTTGGCCAGCAGGGCCTTGTTGTGGAGCTTGGCGGCGAGCAGCTCCCGGCGAAACTCGGGGTCCTCGGCCAGGGGCTCGAGCTCGGCGAGGCGGTCGAGGTGGGTGCGCCAGTCGGGCTCGCCCGAGCCGGCCCCGCCCAGGCGCGCGTCGAGCAGGGCCGCGAGCGCCGGGTTGGCCTGGGCCAGCCAGCGCCGCGGGGTCACGCCGTTGGTCACGTTGCAAAAGCGCGTCGGCACGATCTTGGCGTAGTCGGCGAAGATCGTCTCGACCATCAGCTGCGAGTGCAGCTTGGACACGCCGTTGACCCGCTTGGACGCGATGATCGACAGGGGCGCCATGCGGACCCGCCGCTGGCCGCCCTCGTCCACCAGCGAGGTCCGGGCGACGAGCTCCTCGTCCCCGGGGAAGTGCCGGCGCACGTGGTCGAGCCAGCGGGCGTTGAGCTCGTAGATGAGCTCGAGGTGCCGGGGCAGCAGCTCCTCGAGCATGGCCACGGGCCAGGTCTCGAGGGCCTCGGGCAGCAGGGTGTGGTTGGTGTAGCTCAGCGCCGCGCGGCACTGGGCCAGGGCCGCGTCCCAGCTCAGGTGGTGCACGTCGATGAGCAGGCGCAGCAGCTCGGGCACGGCCAGGGCCGGGTGGGTGTCGTTGAGGTGGATCGCCGCGCGCTCGGCCAGGGAGCTGAGCCCGGTGTTGTCCTCGAGGTGGCGGGCGATGAGATCCTGGAGCGAGGCGCTGACCAGGAAGAACTCCTGGCGCAGGCGCAGGCGCCGGCCCGCGTCGGTGGAGTCGTCGGGGTAGAGCACCCAGTTGAGGGTCTCGGCGGCGAGCTTGGCCGCGCCCGCGGCCTGGTAGTCCCCGCGGCTGAACGCGGCGAAGTCGATGGGCTGGTCCGGCGAGGCCTGCCACTGGCGGAGCACGGCGACGCGCTCGGTCCCGTGGCCGGGGACGATGAAGTCGTAGGCCGTCGCGCGCACGATCTGTGCCGGGCGCCAGCGCCGACGCTCGCCCCCCTCGTCGTCGGTGTAGGTCTCGACGTGACCGCCAAAGCCGACCCCAAAGCGCAGCTCGGGCCGGTGCAGCTCCCAGGGGTTGCCGTCGCGCAGCCAGTCGCAGGGCTCCTCGAGCTGCTGCCCGCCGCGGATCCGCTGGTCGAACATCCCGTAGGCGTAGCGCAGCCCGTAGCCAAAGCTGGGCACGCCGAGGGTCGCCAGGGAGTCGAGGAAACAAGCAGCCAGCCGCCCGAGGCCGCCGTTTCCGAGGGCCGCGTCGGGCTCGCGCTCGAGCACCTCGCCCGGGTCCACGCCGGCGCGCTCCGCCGCCTCGCGGAAGCTGCCGTCGAGCTCCAGGGCCGCCAGCGCGTTGGTCAGCGCCCGGCCCATGAGGAACTCCATGCTCAGATAGTGCACGCGCTTCGCACCGCGCTGGCGGTCCGTACGCATGGTGTGGTTGAGGCGCTGGGCCAGCTCTGCACGGCAAGCGTGCGCCGTCGTTCGCATCCAGACCTCGAGCGAAGTCTGGTCCGGAGCGCGGCCGCTCTCGCGCTCCACGCGGTCGAGCAAGGTTGCAACGTCAGTCTTGGTCGTGGGCGTGGTCAAGGCGGCCTCCGAACACGCGACGCTACACGAAAAGGGTGGCTGTGCAGAGTGAGCTAGCTACGGAATGATTCCCTGTCCGGAACCGGAAAGTTCGCCCGGGCCTGTTATGGTGCCCGCCAACATGCGCGCGCTCGTCGGCGACATCGGTGGCACGAAGACGGCATTGGCTCTGGCCGAGGTCAACCCCAGCACGCGCGCCGTGCAGCTCAGCGCGCTGCGGCGCTACGCGAGCGCGAGCGCCACGGGCCTCGACGCCATCGTCGAGGGCTGGCGGACCGAGACCGGGCACATGCTCGGCCCGGAGCACGCCGCGTTCGCGGTCGCCGGACCGATCGTCGAGCAGCGCTGCCAGACGACCAACCTGCCCTGGTACGTCGACGCCCGCACCCTCATCGCCGGCGGCTCGCAGCACGTGCGCCTGCTAAACGATCTCGAGGCCGTCGCCTGGTCGATCGGCGCCCTCGACCACGATCCCGGCGGCGGCCAGCTCGAGGTCCTCTACCCCGGGGTCGCGCGCACCGAAGACACGCGCCAGCACTCCAACAACCGCTGCGTGATCGCGGCGGGCACGGGCCTGGGCGAGGCCGGCCTGTGCTGGGGCGGCCACGACCACCTGCCCGTCGCCAACGAGGGCGGGCACGCCGACTTCGCCCCGACCAACGCCCTCGAGTTCGCGCTCTACGAGTACCTCAGCGCTCGCCACGGCCACGTCAGCTGGGAGCGCGTCGCCTCGGGCATGGGCATCGCCAACCTCTACCGCTTCCTGCTCGAGCACCGCGGCGCCGAGGCGCCCGCGGACACGGAGCTCGAGGCCGCCGTCGACGGTCACGGAGACCTCCCCCGCGCCGTGTCCCAGGCCGCCCACACCAAGAGCGACGCCCTGGCCGTCGAGGCCATGGAGCTGTTCGCCAACTTCTACGGCCGCGAGGCGGGCAACCTGGCCCTCAAGTACATGGCCTGCGGCGGGGTCTACCTCGGCGGCGGCGTGACCCTGGCCAACCTCGAGATCCTCCGCGGCCCCGCCTTCTTGTCCGGCTTCTTCGCCAAGGGCCGGATGGAGGGCATCTTGCGCCGCATGCCCATCCTCGCCGTGCTCGAGCCCCACGCGGGGTTGATCGGCGCGGCGCGCTATGCCGGCTCGCACTAGCAGGCTACACCTGCGCTGATCCCGGAAACTCGACGGTCACCTCGACTGTCACCTCGACGGTCACCTCGACTGTCTGCGCGAGGCGTCGTCCAGATCCGCGGCGATCGTGACAACCCCGATGAGCCCCATCGGGAGCCTTCGTCAGGAGCGTCGAGCACACACCTCCCCCGACGACCCAGCCATGAGGTCGGTTCGCGCCTGACCGTGGCGCGCGCCCCTGCGCGGCTGGCCCTGGCACGTTGCGCCCCTTCGAGACCCTTTCCAATCACTCCGGGTATCGAAATCATGTCTGCACATTGCCCGACAGCCCCTGCGCAAGTACCCATTTCAAAACCACCACTAAATCGGATAGCGATTCACATTCGAGCCCACTCCCTTTGGTCTGGGTACGCACCTGAATCGCATGGCACCCAAGCCAGGGTAAATGAAATACGATCGCTGACGCACCCCGAGCGGCGATCGCTGACTCCAGCGTCGCCCCACCTCGCGGCCAAGCTTCAACCTGAACCTCGTATGGGCGCGGAGCCACTCATGTTCCGCTACTCATTCGCGCGAGCAAATGACCATGACCGATCCCCTCGATAAAGACGCCCTGTTGCGCGCCGCCGCTGCCCAAGTCCCCGACGCCGACTTTGGCAGTGACGATTTCCACGAGCCCCTATCCGTATTTTTGGACGCGCTGCGAGGCGAGGCCCAGCTCGAGCCCATGGGCGTGTGGGCCACGGTCACCCGCGTCATGGCCTCGCTGACCAAGCGCCGCAAGCTCGCGCGCCTGCTCGCGCGCGAGCCCGCGATCGCCGAGCGGCCCATCGAGGCCCCGGTGTTCGTGCTCGGCTTCCCGCGCACGGGCACGACCATGCTCCACAACCTCCTGGCCAGCGACCCGGCCAGCCGGGCCATCCGGCTGTGGGAGATGCGGGAGCCCTTCGCCCCCGAGGACGCCCCGGCCGACTGGAAGGAGCAGGTCATCGCGACCACCGAGCAGCTGGTCAAAGCCGGCTACCAGCTGTCCCCGCGCCTCGAGCAGATCCACCCGCTGCGCCCGACCTGGCCCGACGAGTGCAGCTGGCTGCTGCGCAACAGCTTCTCGACCATGGTCCTGGGCTTCTCCTACTTCATCCCCAGCTACGTGCAGTGGCTCAACCAGCGCGACGCGGCGCCGGACTACGCCTACTTCCGGCTCCAGCTCCAGGCGATCTTGTCGCAGCGCCCCGGTCAGCCCCTGGTGCTCAAGGACCCCTGCCACATCTGGCAGCTCGGCACCTTGCTCGACACCTTCCCGGACGCCCGGGTGATCCACCTGCACCGCGACATCTCCGAGGTCCTGCCCTCTTTTTGCAGCTTGTGTCGGGCGCTCCAAGAGGGCGGCGCGACGGCCCGCAGCCCCGAGGCGATCGGCGCCTACGCCAGCGACATGCTCGAGACCGCGATGGACCGGATGATCGCGACGCGGGCCGGGCTCTCGGCGCGCGACGAGGCGCGGATCCTCGACCTCGACTACCGCGAGCTGGTCGGCGCGCCCCTCGACGCGATGGCGAAGATCTACGGGCACATCGAGCGCCCGCTGAGCGCCGAGGCGACCCTGGCCATGGGCGCCTGGCTCGAGGGCAGCCGCGCGCTCACCGGCCGCCACCGCTACTCCCTGGACATGTTCGGCCTCGACGCGAGCGCCACCCGAGCGCGCTTCGCCGCCTACAGCGAGCGCTTTTCTGCCCACCTCTCGACCGCCGCCTGAACCGAGGACACCACCATGCTGACCCACCCCATGAACGATCCGATGGCCTCGGCCGCCTCCCTCGCCGAGGTCGTGACCCGCTGGGCGAGCGAGATGCCCGAGAGCCTCGCCTTCCGCCACCTCGCCGACGGGCGCGGCGACGACAGCTCGAGCCTCAGCTACGGCCAGCTCGACGCCAACGCCCGCGTGATCGCCAGCGCGATGCTCGAGCAGCTCGGGCCCCAGGCCGACGAGGGCGCCCGCGCCCTGCTGATCTACGCCCCGGGCCTCGAGTTTATCGAGGCCTTCGTGGCCTGCCTCTACGCCGGCGTCACCGCGGTGCCCGTGTACCCGCCGAGCCCCGCCCAGCTCGAGACCACGCTCCCGCGCCTGCTCGCCATCGCGACCGACGCCGAGCCCAGCTTGGTGCTGACCACGAAGATGATCTCGGGCCTGCTCCAGCCCTTCACCCAGCCCGCGCCGGCCTTCGCCAGCGCGCGCTGGCTCGCCACCGACGGCGCCGTCGAGGCCGGGGGCGCTGCGCTCGTGGGCCTGCGCGCCCGGGCCAGCTTGCCCGCCCTGCTGCAGTACACCTCGGGCTCCACGGGCACGCCCAAGGGCGTCGTGGTCACCCACGCCAACCTGATCGCCAACGAGCGCGCCATCGCCTCGGCCTTCGGGACCCTCGACGCCATCGCGCGGGGCTCGAAGATCGAGAGCGGCGTCAGCTGGCTGCCGACCTACCACGACATGGGCTTGATGGGGAAGGTGCTCCAGACCCTCTACCTCGGCGTGTGGACCACGACCATGTCCCCGCTGACCTTCATCAAGCAGCCGGTGCGCTGGCTCGAGGCCATCTCCCGCTACCGCGCGACGATCAGCGGCGGGCCCAACTTCGCCTTCGAGCTGTGCGTGCGACGGATCCGCGACGAGGAGATGGAGGGCCTCGACCTCTCCTCGTGGCGCGTGGCCTTTTGCGGCGCCGAGCCGATCCGGCCCGAGACCCTCGAGCGCTTCGCCGAGCGCTTCGCCCCCTGGGGCTTTGACCGCGCGGCGCTGTTCCCCTGCTACGGCCTGGCTGAGAACACCCTGATCGTCTCGGGCGCGTGGCTGGGCCAGGGCGCGGACACCCTCGACCTGCGCGCCGAGGCCATCGAGCGCGACCGGGCCGAGCTCGCGGCCCCGGGCACCCTCGGCAGCGCCCAGGTCGTCAGCTGCGGCGGCGTGGTCCCGGACCACGAGGTGCGCGTCGTCGACCCCGAGACCCGCGAGGCCGCGGAGCCCGGCGGCATCGGTGAGCTGTGGGTCGGGGGGCCGAGCGTCGCCGCCGGCTACTGGCGCAAGCCCGAGCTCAGCGCGGAGACCTTCGCCGCCGAGCTGGCCTCCGGCGAGGGGCCCTTCCTGCGCACCGGCGATCTGGGCTTCGTACACCACGGCCAGGTCTACGTGACCGGGCGCCGCAAGGAGCTCATCGTCGTGCGCGGCCGCAACATCTACCCCCAGGACATCGAGGCCTCCGTGGCGACCTGCCACGCGGCGATCCGGCCCGGAGGGGTCGTCGCCGTGGGCCTGGAGGTCGACGGCCACGAGCAGGCCGGGCTGGTCGTCGAGGTCCGCAAGCGCAAGCTCGACGCGGCCACCCGCGAGCAGCTCGAGCAGGCCATCCGCCTGGCCGCCTCGACCGAGCACGGCCTCAACCTCGCCCGCCTCGCGCTCGTGCCCCCGCGCACCGTGCCCAAGACCTCGAGCGGGAAGCTGCAGCGCACCCTGGTCCGCGATCGCCTGCTCGCGGGGACCTACGACGATGCCCTCGAGGCCGCCGAAGGGGAGGACTCGACGGCTAGCGAAGAGCCCAGCAGCGCGCTCTACGACGCCCCCAACGACTACTTTCGCAAGCTCGAGGCCCGCAACACCCACTACCGCTTCGAGCTCGAGGACGACGTGCTGTGGGGCCGCGTGGACGAGCTGGGGATCTACTTCACCCCCGAGGTCCTCGCCCAGGGCAGCATCGACCTCGAGGCCATGGCCCAGGTGGACGGCCTCGTCGACACCTTCCAGTGGGCCCTGGCGATCGCGATCTGCGAGGAGTTCGTGGCCCTCGAGCAGCGCATCCTCGCCTTCCTGCGTCGAGAGCGGAGCGCCGGTCGCCTGCCTCGCTCGCGCAGCGCCGAGCTCTTCGACGACGAGGAGGTCAAGCACGTCCAGCTGTTCCGGCGCTACGCCGACGCCCTCAAGGCCCAGCGCCCCGAGCTGGCCGCGGACCTCGACCGGCACCTGACGGCCTCCTTCCGCACGGCCTGGTGGCACGAGGACAGCCTCGACCGCTACCCCAACGCCGGCGTCTACCACTTCGTCAACTGGCTGCACTTCGTCTACTTCGAGGAGTATTCGATCTACCTGCACGGGGCGATGGCCGCCGATCCCAGCGTGCAGCCGGCGTGGATCTCCGCCCACGCCGCCCACGCCCGGGAGGAGCGCCAGCACGTGGTCACCGACGCGGCCCACCTCGCCCGCTTGTCGCTCAGCGCCGCCGAGCGCGAGCAGTGGTCGAAGTGGTTCCTCGAGCAATCGGCCCGGGACGCCAGCGGCCTGGCCGGCCTCGAGGGCGTGTGGACCTTCCTGCAGGACCGCTTCGAGGCCCTCGCCGCCCTCCCCCAACCGGGAGCCCTGCTCGGCAACCTCGACCTGCGCAAGCGCGCCTTCCTGCGCCTGCTGACCAAGGACAACGGCTTTTCTCAGACCCTCGGGGCCTCCCCGGGCTACGCCGCCTTCGTCCGCGAGCTCGACGAGGCCCTCGCCCAGCGCGACGCCGAAGCCAGCGCAGGCGCGGACGCGGACAGCCCCGCGGCCCTCGAGCTGTCCTTGCGCGAGGAGCTGGTCCAGCTCGTCGCCGCGGCCCTGACCATGGACCCGGCCCGCGTCGACATCGATCAGCCCCTGGTCTTGTTCGGCCTCGACTCGGTCCAGGCCGTGCAGATCGCCGGCGACCTCGAGCGCTCGGCGGGCCTGAGCCTGTCGCCGACGCTGCTGTTCGAGCAGCCCAACATCCGCGCCCTCGCCCGGGCCATCGCGGCGCTGCGCGGGGACGCGGAGGCAGGCTCGAGCCCTGCGGTCGAGGCCGCGCCGGAGATCCTCCTCGACGAGTCGATCTTCGCTGACGACGAGCCCTCGGGCCCGCGCAAGGTCCTGGTCACGGGCGCGACGGGCTTTTTGTGCGGGCACCTGCTCGCCGAGCTCCTGCGCGCCACCGACGACGAGCTCGTGTGCCTGGTCCGAGCCCGCTCCCTCGAGGCCGGCCGGGAGCGACTGCGCCGCAACCTCGAGGCCTACGGGCTGTGGCGAGAGGGGCTCGAGCGGCCCTTCGCGGCCCGCGTCGAGGTGGTCCTCGGCGACCTGTCCAAGCCGCGCCTGGGCCTGGGCCCGGTCCGCTTCGACGCCCTCGCCGAGGACGTCGACGTGATCTTCCACGGCGGCGCCCTGGTCGACTTCGTCCAGCCCTACGAGCGCCTCGAGGCCGTCAACGTCGGCGGCACCCAGGAGATGATCCGGCTCGCCGTTCGCGGCGGCCGCGTCCCCTTCAACCTGATCTCGACCATCGGCATCTTCGACACCAAGGCCCAGCGCGGCGAGGCGCGGGTGCTCGAGGGCGACGAGCCCGACCGCGCCGAGGGCTTCCGCAACGGCTACGGGCGCAGCAAGTGGACCGCCGAGCGCCTGGTCCAGCAAGCGCGCTCGCGGGGCCTGCCGGTCCGGGTGTTCCGCCCGGGCGTGGTCAGCGGGAGCACGCAGACCGGCGCCTGGCAGCCCGACATGGTCGCCGCGCTGCTCAAGTCCTTCGCGGAGACGGGCACGGCGATCACTCCGACCAACGACGGCCACCTCGACGCGGCCCCGGTCGACTACGTGGCCCAGGCCATCGTGCACATCGCCAGCAAGCCCGACACCCTGGGCGAGGTCTTCCACCTCAACAACCCCCGGCCCACGCGCTGGCTCGACCTCTACGCGGCGATGGCCGAGATCGGCTACCCCCTCGAGCTGACCGACTACGCGCGCTGGCTCACCGAGCTCGGGAGCGCCGCAGCGGACCCGGCGATGAAGCCCTACCTGGCCTACTTCAAGGCCCGGGACCAGAGCTGGAAGCTGCGCCAGCCGCCCTTTGACTGCCAGCGGGCCCTCGACGCCCTCGAGGACAGCGACATCCGCTGCCCGGTCCTCGACGGCGCCCTGCTCGACACCTACCTGCAGTACTTCCGCCGCGTCGGCTTTGTCAGCGCGCTGCCTGCCCAGACCCGGGAGCCCGGCCATGTCTGATCCGGATCAGGCCCACGCGCACCCCCACGACACGGTCGGCGGCGTCCCCGATCGATTGCCGGCCGCGGACGTCCGGGCCCTCTCGCAGCTCGAGCCTCGCCGAGCCCTGAGCGCCCTGGCCGTCGAGTGGCTCGCCATCGCGGTCGCCGTCGCGGCCGCCCTGTGGCTCGCCCACCCGGCCGTCTACGCCGTCGCGATCGTGTTCATCGGCGCGCGCCAGCACGCGCTCACGGTCCTCGGCCACGACGCCAGCCACTACCGCTTCCTCCCGTCGAAGACGTGGAACGACGCCATCGGCAACCTGTTCATGCAGTGGCCGCTGTTCATCTCGGTCGCGGGCTTTCGCAAGTTCCACGGCGACCACCACAAGTACTTCGGCCTCGAGGGCGACGGCAACCGCACGCTGTGGCGGACCCACGACGAGGACGGCGCCCCGACCAGGGAGTGGACCTACCCCAAGACCCGCGCGCAGCTGGCCGTCAAGCTGCTGCGCCACAGCGTCGGCCTGACCGGCCTTCGCTGGGTGCTCCGCGGCCTGCTCAGCGTGTTCTTCCTGAAGAACGAGTCGATCCAGGCCAAGGTCCTGCGCGTCAGCTACTACGCGGCCATCGCCGCGGCGCTGACCTGGCTCGACGCCTGGCTGAGCTTCGCCTTGCTGTGGGTCCTGCCCCTGTGCACCTGGCACATCACCATCCAGTACATGCGGCTGATCGCCGAGCACAGCGCGGTGTCGAGTGAGGACCCCGCCTATCAGGGCACGCGCACGACCATCCCCACGCGCTTCGAGGCCCTGCTCATCTTGCCGCGCAACATTGGCTACCACCTCGAGCACCACTGGTACCCGAGCGTGCCCTTTTACCGGCTCCCCGATCTGCACGCCCGGCTCCTGCGAGAGCCCCGCTTCGCCGCCAACGCGGACATCTCCACCTCCATCCTCCGCTCTTTGGTCCACGTCACCCGCCGGGAGACCCCGTCATGAGCTCCGAACACCCCTCCAAGCCGCTGCTCGCCGACGACGGCCTGCCCCTGCCCGTCGACAGCGAGCGCATCGAAGCGCTCCGCGTCCTCTCCCGCGAGCTGTGGTGAAGCCCCCGACCGAGACCACCGCCATGACGACCTCGCCCACGCCCATGAGCTCCGACGTCCTCGTGCTCGGCTCGAGCATCAGCGCGCTGATGAGCGCCGCCTGGCTGCGCCGCAGCGACCCTTCCCTCTCGGTCACCGTGCTCGGCCCGCCCGTCGGCGCAGAAAAGCGCCCGGTCGTCGGGGAGTCCACGGTCGAGCCCGCGATCTTGTTCTTCCGCGCCCTCGGCCTCGGCCCCTACCTCGACCAGCGCCACGAGCTCAAGAACGGCCTGACCTTCTATCACAAGCTCGCGCCCAGCCAGCCCGAGGACCGCCGCTACACCGTGCACATGCCGATGGCGCCCCTGCACCACACGGCCTGCCAGCTCCACCGGCCCGCCTTCGACCTCGAGCTCGGCCGGGTCGCCGCCGAGCTCGGGGTCCGCTTCGTCCACGGCCGCGCCCGCGACATCGCGCTCGGCCAGGGCCAAGGCCAAGGCCAAGGCAACCACAAAGACGCCGAGCACCGCGTCGAGGCCAGCCTCGACGGAGGCGGCGAGGCGAGCCTGCGCGCGCGCTTCGTGATCGACGCGACCGGCCGCAGCCGCGTGCTCGGCCGCAAGGTCACGAGTTACGCCAAGCCCTCGGCCCAGCGCAGCGCGTTTTGGTTCCGAGTCCGGAACTTCGAGGCCCTGCTGCCCAAGCTCGAGCTGAGCTGGCGGCGCCCGGCCGAGTACGAGCTGTGGAAGTCGACCCACCACTTCATGGGCGAGAACAACTGGATCTGGGCCATCCCCATGCGCGACGAACAGGGCGAGGCCGTGCTCAGCATGGGCATCACCTGGCGCCCCGACCTCGTCGACCACGGCATCCGGACCCTGGACGACTTCCTCGCCCACGTCGACGACGAGCACCCGGCCATCGCCGAGCTCGTGCGCAGCGGCGAGGTCCTCGACACCAACAGCTACCGCAACTACCTCTACGAGGCCGAGCAGGTCTACTCCGACGAGGGCTGGTTCCTCGTCGGCGACGCGGCCCGCTCCGTCGACCCCCTCTACAGCACCGGCCTGAGCATGACCGTGATCCAGATCGAGCAGATCGCCGAGATCATCCGGCGGCGCCGCGGGGCTGGCATCACGGCCGCGCAGATCGCCGAGCTCGAGGGGCTGTGGACCGCGATCGCCGAGGTCCGTCAAGCCGACATCGCCGACCAGTACGAGACCATGTCCGACCCCTTCCAGGCGTGCATGCGCCGCTACTGGAACCTGTCCGGGTGGTTCAACGGCGTGCTCCCGCTGTGGTACGCGGGCTACTTCAACGATCCCGAGGCCGCGACCATCCTCCGGCGCATGCTCGGCAAGGGCCGCCCGGCCACCCACGCCGCCTGGCGCCTGTTCGCCTCGACCGCGCGCACCCTCGGCGAGGTCGAGCAGGCCGACTTCGACCGAACCCTCGACTTCGACTGGATGATCAACCGCGCCTTCGATCGGCCCGTGTCCGAGGTCGGCGCGCAAGTCGGCGCGATGCTGCAAAAGCGGGCGCACCTGCGCCTCAACCTGATCCGCCTCGGGGGCTGGCGCGAGCTGCCCAGCCAGGCGCGCTACCTGGCCCGCGAGCTCGCGCTGGCGAAGCTCGTGCCCCTCGCCTTCGCCCGCAACCCGGCGCTGCGCCGCGGCGAGCACGAGCAGGAGCACGAGCAGGCCCCCGCGACCACCTGGGTCGGCGCCTGGCAGCCGACCTGAGCCGCGCCGCTCAGCGCTTCCACCACGACTTCTTCTTCTTCTCCGTCCCCATCAAGCTGGTCGAGTGGGAGATCGTCTCGCTCGTGTCCTCCTCGGTCAGCGTCGGGAAGGTCCCCATCATCGTGTCCATGGTCGTGATCGGCGTCTCGATCTCGGGCTCGACGTACTCGGGGGTGTCCACGATCCGGCCGGTGACCCGCGCGAGCTTCTCGTTGTGGAACTCGTAGAGCAGGGGCTTGCCGGACCCGATGGTGTCGATGCACTTGACCGGCTCGGCGAGGTAGGTCGCGAGCTCGACCAGGAGCGTCCGGCGAGCCTTCTCGAAGCCCTTGGGCTTGCGGAGCGACCAGCTCTTGATCCGCTTCGCCAGGCCCCGCGACCACCCGTGCAGCTCCGAGGTGGTCGTCTTGCCCAGGGCCTTGTAAAAGGCCGTGTTGGCCTGCTCGAGCAGGCCGAACTGGACCGCGCGCAGCTTCTCGTTGCGGTGCCAGGGGTCCATGGCGAAGGCGTCCAGCATGACCCCGAGCTGGCGGTACGCGGGCAGGGCCGCGGTCTTGTAGGTCGTCATGTAGGTCACCGCCTTGGCCGTGTCCCCGACGACGCGTCCGCTGTCGTAGCCCATCGGCGGCGGCGTCAGGGGCACGTCCGGGTTCGTCGACAGCGTCGCGGTGCCCTGCTGGACCTTGGCGATCTTGGGCGGCAAGGTCATGGGCACCTTGCCCCGAGCGAACTCCTCGACGGTGACCTTGAACATCTTGAGGCCGTGCTCGCGCGACACGGCCTTCTCGCGCCCGCGCTCCTCCTTGTCCTTGATCGCCCGCGCGGCCGCGAGCTTGTTCGCCGCCTCGATCGAGCGGTCGGTCAAGCTCAGGAGCATCTTCTCGGTCGTCGAGGGCTCGACCTTCGAGGTGCTGACCGACTCCTTCCAGCGATCGCGCCACCAGCTCAGGTCCTCGAGCAGCGTGAACAAGGGCGGGGTCGCGGGGGACACCATCTTGAGCGGGTTGTCGCTCTGCAGATCCACGCGGAACTTGTAGGGCAGCTTGCTGCGCTCCTCCTCCGTCATGGTCTTGAACTCCTTGCTCAGCCCCGACTCGGTCTGCCAGCCGCCGCGGTAGGCGAGCATCTGGTAGAGGGCCTCGACGATCTTGTAGACCTTGCCGATGATCGCCGGGCGCTTGGTCCGGGAGAAGCTCGGCTGCTTGGCCCCCTTGGTCCGGCCCCCGAACACGTTCTGGAGGATCGGCCCGATGGCCTCGTCGCCCGTCATCAGCTCGGTGGTGTCGGTCCGGAACGCGTACTCGTCGCTGCTCGAGTGCTTGGCGAGCAGCTTCATGCGCTTGCTGTAGTCCTTGGTCATCTGGGCCCACAGCGGGCCGACCACCGGATCGGCCATGATCGCCGGCAGGTCCGGAGCCGGGAGCACGATCTTGGGGTCGTAGCTCTTGCGCGCGTACCAGGGCATGGCGATCTCGAGCAGCGAATTGGCGAGCACCGTCGACACGTACTCGAGGTCGCCGGCGTCCATGCTGTAGTCGCCGTGGAAGCGGCCCAGGGTCGTCGGCACGCCGTCGGGGACGGCGTTGAGGATGTCGTGCCAGGTGTTGACCTGGGCCCCCATGCGCCCCTTGTCGATGCGGGTCTTGAGGCCGATCAGCCCGATCGCGTGGGGGGCCAGGTGGCCGGCCGCGAAGCAGTCCGCGAGGAAGTGACCGGCGAAGGCCTCGTACATCAGGGCCATGCGCGACAGGTTCTTGGCCATCTGCACGTCGCTGTGGCTCTTGGGGTTCGCGCGCAGCATCACGGCCATGGCCATGGTCTGCTTGGCGTGGGCGTGCTGCCGGCGATACTCCGCCCCCGCGAGGGGGTAGAAGTGGTTCGCGTTGGTCAGCATCAAGGTCTTCTCCTTGTAGCCAGACAGCGGCGCGTAGTCGGTGTCGTGCTCGTCCAGCTTCCCCGGCCAGCTCATCAAGCCGGGGATCGTGTAGTGACCGCCGAGGGAGCTGATCGTGCTGCCGACGGGCTCGTACTCGAAGTCCTCGATGGGCCGACCCGAGAGGTCGCCGGCGAAGCGGTTGGCGGCGCCGTAGCTCATCGACTTGCCCGAGAGGTCGCGGACCACGAACTTGTCCTCGTGGTCGTAGTCCGTGCGCACGTCGAGGGTGCCGGACATCGGATGCACGGTGTGCTTGCGGCTCTTGTCCTCCTCCTTGGAGCCCAGGTAGTCGGTGTCCTTCTCCTCTTCCTTCAGGTCCAGGCTGTTGAGCTCGATGACCCCCACGGCCTTGATGCCGGCGAGCTGGCCCATGGCGTAGTGGTCGGGCTCGCCCCAGCACTGCACGGCCCGCTGGACCCCGGCCGAGCCGCGCAGGGGCCGGCTCGGATCGGCGTAGCGATCGAGGGCGGCCTCGGCCGACTCCCCGCGCACGACCAGGCCCGCGACCTCGTCGGCGTGGCGCTCGTGCACGTCGCCGGCCTCGCCCACCCCGCCAAAGAGCTGCACGCCGCCGCGCTGCTGGACCACGTGGGCGGCCTCGTGGGCGGCCATGAACAGGCTCGGGCGATCGCGGAACACCACGTGCTCGCCGGTCGCGTAGGCCTGCGCGCCCATGGCCTCGGCGCCCGCGCGCGCGCTCGAGTCCTGGGCGCCGAGGTGGGCCTGGACCCCCGAGAGGTCGTGACGGCCGAAGCTCGCCTGGATCGCGCTGAGGTAGGGCAGCGCGCGGCTCGACCCGCGCAGGCCCGCTCCCGCGGCGTGGTGGACGGCCTGGGCGCGATCGGCCCGGCTTTGGTTGGCGCTCGCCCCCTCGACCTGCGAGCTGCCGTCGGCCATGGCCTGGACCCGCCGAAGACCCCGCACGCGCGGGCTCGCGTTGGCGAGGGCCTGGAGCTCCCCCTCGGGCGCGAGCTCGCTGGCGGCGGGGGCTTCGACCGCGCGAGCGCGGCTGGACTCTCGACTCGTCTCGACTCGATCGTGCATGGCTAGCTGGGCTCCCTCGGGGGGATCACCAGCTTATCAAGCCAAGCTCGCGCGCTCGCGTGCAGATCCCCACCGCGAGGGCTCGCGCTCGAACACGGGGCTCGAGGTGATCGCCTGGACGTAGCTCTCGGGGATCCCGTGCTCGACCATGCCTTGACGGTAGAACTCGACGTAGGCCGCCTTGGGTCGGAGCTCCGCGACGATCTCGTGGGCCACGAAGCTCAGCGCGGGGCAGGGCCGGGCGTCGCCGAGCACCGGCTGGACCCGCAGGGTCGTCGCCCCGTAGCCCATCTCGAAGTCGATGAGCCGCTCGAGCTGCGCCGCGTCGAGCTCGTAGAGCACCCCCCAACAACTTCGCCCTGGTGCTCGCTCGATGTTGCCCTTGCCCGTCCCGTCGCGGCCGAGCTTGGAGAAGCGGTGCACGTAATCGTCGAGGCGCGCTCGACCGTGGTCGTGGACGGAGCCAACGCGCGCTTCGAGGCGCGCACGCGACATGTTCGAGCCGTAGGCGAAGTAATGGATCACGCAGTGCATTTGTACGCGCATTCGTGATCTCATGGGCACGCTGTTGGCGGCGATACGCCCCGTGGACCTTGGGTGATGGGCCAAGGAGAATTCTTGGTGAGCGACTTCTCCAGATGTGCGACACGTAAACATAGGTGTGACAAAATAGGAGTTGTAATACATTGGAGCACACCTCATGGTGGGCCCACGATGACCCGCCAAACAGCGATTTTCGCCACTTTGACCGTAATTACGGCCATCGCTACGCTTGCCGCGCCCAGCCGCGCGCTGGCGGAGGGCCCTCAGCCAGGCGTCGAAGACCTGCTCGGCACTGACGCGCACGACATGGAGGATCACCATGCGATCCCCCTCGAGTATCGCGACCTCGACGGCTTCCCCGAGGGCACCGAGCCCCCGGACTTCGGCGGGGCCGAGTACCCCCTGGCGATCAGCTTCAACGCCGCCCACTCGTCCAACTACACCGCCGGCGGGATGGTCAGCTTCGACTACATCACGGTCCACACCGTGCAGGGCTCGTACACGGGCTGCCAGAGCTGGTTCCAAAACCCCGCCGCCAACGTCTCGGCGCACTTCGTCGTGCGCAGCGACGACGGCGAGGTGACCCAGATGGTCGAGCTCGCCGATCGGGCCTGGCACGTCGGGGGCTCCAACGCCTACGCCATCGGCATCGAGCACGAGGGCTGGATCGACGAGCCGGCTTGGTACACCTGGGAGATGTACGTCAGCTCCTCGCAGCTGACCCGCTGGACCGCCGACGAGCTCGACATCCCCAAGAACCGGGACCACATCGTCGGCCACGTCGAGCTGCCCAATCAAAGCCACACCGACCCCGGCATCCACTGGAACTGGGACCTCTACATGGCGCTGGTCAACGACTGGGTCGGCGAGGGCACCATCGAGGGCACGGTCGTCGACGAGAGCGCGCTGTGCTCGATCACCGCGAACGCCGACACGTGGATCAAGCGGACCCTCGAGAGCTCCTCGGAGCTCGGCGACGCGGACAAGTGCTTCGTGCCCGCAGGCACGGCCTTCCCCTACACCCACGCCTCGGACCTGCTCGTCGGCCACAAGCGCCTCGACTACTTCGCCGAGGACGGCCCGTGCGCGGGCTTCGTCGGCCTCGACGAGCAGGGCTTCATCTTCGCCGAGCACTTCAGCGAGACCTGCGACGACGCGAGCAAGGCCGCGGCCGGGGTCACCGTCGTGCTCGACGGCGGCCAGCAGACGACCACCGACGCGAACGGGCAGTTCAGCTTCACCGGGGTCGAGGCCGGAGCCCACACCCTCGACGTGCTCGGCGGAGAGGCCTACGGCGACGCCCTCGAGCCCGTCGACCTCGACGTCTTCCCGGGCGCGCGGGTGGTGATCGCGGTGGAGTCCCTGGGCGGTGGCGCGGACGACTCGGGGGACACCGGCGAGCCGGGGGACGACTCCGGCGATTCCGGGGACTCGGGCGATGAAGGCGGCTCCGACGAGGGCGGCGACGAGGGCAACGACGAGCTTGGCGACGAGCTCGGCGAGGGCGAGACCGGGGACGCTGGGGCGGGTGAGCTGGACTACCTCGACGGCGAGAGCTGTGCGTGTTCCACGAATCCCGACGAGCCGTGGGGTGCCCGCGAAGGGCTGCTGTTCATCCTCGCCCTCGGGGTCTACGGCTTCGGCGCAGGTGCGCGCAGGAAACGCGGCTGAGCGCCTGCTCGGGCACACGCGCGCTCGAACGCGTTCTCCTCGATCCAAAGAACAGCCGAGCTCGCGTGTTCGCGAACCAGCTCAAACCAAAAAGTCACGCACCGCGAACTCCCAGGAAGTCGGTTCGCGGTGCGTGGGTCGGTGGTGACGCGATTTCGTCTCGTCGGTGACTCGGAAATTTGCCCCTGACCAAGGCACCGACTTCGAGTCCGCGCAGAGCGTCCGTTGCTCTACGCGGACCTTGCAACGTTCGTTCGTCCTTGGTTGTGTCTCGACAGGGCGATCCAGTCACGAAAAATATTGATTTTTTTTTGAGACGTGCGTGTGACTCTCGCGGAGGTGCGAAGCCGCGCGAGCGCGCCCTTTCGAGGTCGCGTTTTCTCCGCTGATTGCTACGTAATCCGAGGAACGTGCTCAACCCTTGGACGCAATCTCGACCCAGCGCTCGAGGTGCTTCAAGTAGTTCCCGAGGTTGTGCTCGGCCAGCCGGTCGTCGACCGAAAGGGCCCGCTCGGCCTCCTTGGGTGTGCGCCAATTGAGGGTGTAGGGGTGCCAAAAACGGCAGCTCCCGCCGTGCTCGAAGCCGCGTGTGCGCCGGGGCAAGCAGGGGATGGGATCGCGGTGGAGATCGCAGCGCTGGAAGCGAGCGGGGTCGATGGCCGCGTGCAGGCGATCGCGCAAGGCCCCGTCCATGACGCGGGGTTGGCCGAGGGTCACGGCCAGCGCGAGGCGCTCGGCCGAGGGCGCCGAGGAGCTCAGCGCGAGCTCGCAGAGCATGAGGTTGGCCAGGCCGCCGCCGAGGCTGTGACCGACGATCCACAGCCGCCGCGAGCCGTCGGCGAGCTGACCTCGCAGCCAGGCCTCGAGCCCGAGCTCGGTCCAGATGTGCCGGAAAGAGCGGGCGATCCCCCGGTGCGCCTGGCCGCCGCAAAAAGCCTCGAGCTTGGTGTCGAGGTCCGTGGCGAGGTCGCCCCCGTCGTCGAACTCCGTGCCTCGAAAGGCGACCAACACGTTGCTCGTCGTGCTCGCGCCGTAGGCGAACTCGCCGCTGTCGTCGTCGCGGAAGCTCTCGTACTCGGCGGCGCGCACCCGGACGGGGAAGCCCCCGAACACGCCGTAGGCCGCGGCCGCGCACTCGCCGAGGGCGTAGAGGGTCTCGACCGACGGCAGCGCGCCGGGGTCGGGGTCGAGAGAGTCGATGTCGACGGCCATGGATCGACGGTAGCACCTCCGCCCCCAGCCCCCGCTCGCGCGCACTCCAGCGACCCGCGGCAGATCCGTGTCGCCGTGCTGGTGGACGAAGTCGAAGCCGCACGCGAGCGATGACCCAGCCCGACGCGCCGGCTTCGAGGGTCGCCGAGCCGGTGGCGAAGCGGACCGCCCGCCCGGGCGCTCGGTTGTGCTCTCGAAGGCGGCGCGTTACATCGACGAGCGCAGCTGGGCAAGTCCGGCCGCCCAGATGGGCGGATGCGAAGGCGCTTGCTCGGCTCCATGTTCGTGCACCCATGGCTCACCCCCACGGCTCCGCTCCACCCAAGTCGCAGCGCCTCGGCCTGCGCGAGTTCCTGGGCGTGTTCCAGTACAGCCGGCGCGCCGTCGAGCTGGTGTGGACGACCTCCCGCCTGCTGACGGTGATCATCGCCGCGCTGACCCTGATCGGCGGCCTCATGCCTGCGGCCGCCGCCTGGGTCGGCCAGAAGATCGTCGACGCGGTCGTCGAGGGCGCGGCGATCTCCGCCCAAGGGGGCGTCCCCGACCTGCAGCTCGCCATGGGTTGGGTGGCCCTCGAGGGCGGGATCATGGTCGTGCTCTCGGCGGTGCAAAAGGGCCTGAACGTGTGCCAGTCCCTGCTCCGGGCAATGCTCGGCCACCGCGTCAACGTGCTGATCCTCGAGAAGGCGCTGACCTTGCAGCTGTCCCACTTCGAGGACTCGGAGTTCTACGACAAGCTCACCCGGGCCCGGCGCGAGGCCTCGTCCCGCCCCCTGAGCCTGGTCAACCGGACCTTCGGTCTGGTCCAAAACGGCATCTCGCTCATCAGCTACGCCGCCTTGTTGCTGGCCTTCTCGCCCTGGGCCGTGCTCGTGCTCGTGATCGGCGGCCTGCCCTCGTTCATGGTCGAGGCCAAGTTCTCCGGCGAGGCCTTCCGCCTGTTCCGGTGGCGCTCGCCCGAGGCGCGCAAGCAGATGTACCTCGAGACCGTGCTCGCGCGGGAGGACTACGCCAAGGAGGTCAAGCTCTACGGCCTGGGCCCGCTGCTGCTCCAGCGCTACCGCGAGATCTTCCAGCTGGTGTTCAGCGAGGACCGCAAGCTGACCCTGCGCCGGGGGGCGTGGGGCTTTGGCCTGGGCCTGCTGAGCACCGCCGCCTTCTACGGCGCCTACGCGTGGATCGCCTTCGCGGCCGTCCAGGGCACGATCAGCCTGGGCGAGATGACCATGTACCTGCTGGTCTTCCGCCAGGGCCAGTCGGCCGTGAGCGCGAGCTTGTCGTCGATCGGCGGCATGTACGAGGACAACCTCTACCTGTCCAACCTCTACGAGTACCTCGACCAGGGCATCGAGGCCGAGGCCGGCACCGCCATCGAGGGCCCGCGCCCCGGCGAGGGCGTGCGCTTCGAGAACGTCAGCTTCACCTACCCCGGGGCCAAGACCCCGGCGCTGTCGAAGATCGATCTGCACCTCGTACCCGGCAAGTCCCTGGCCCTGGTCGGCGAGAACGGCTCGGGCAAGACCACGCTGATCAAGCTGCTGACCCGGCTCTACGAGCCCACCGAAGGTCGCATCCTCCTCGACGGCCTCGAGCTGTCCGAGTGGGACCCTCAGCACCTGCGCACGCGCGTGGGCGTGATCTTCCAGGACTTCGCCCGTTACCAGATGCTCGTGGGCGAGAACGTGGGCGCCGGCGACGTCGACCACTTCAGCGACGAGCAGCGCTGGCGCGAGGCCGCCGAGCTGGGCATGGCCGACGACTTCGTCCAGGACATGCCGGCCGGCTACCAGACCCAGCTGGGCCGGTGGTTCAAGGACGGGCGCGAGCTCTCGGGCGGGCAGTGGCAAAAGATCGCCCTGTCCCGGGCCTTCATGCGCAGCCAGGCCGACATCCTCGTCCTCGACGAGCCCACCGCGGCCATGGACGCCGAGGCCGAGGCGACCGTGTTCGAGCACGTCCGCAACCTGACCGCCGACCGCATGGCGATCCTGATCTCGCACCGCTTCTCGACCGTCCGCTCGGCTGATCACATCGTGGTCCTCGACCACGGTCAGGTCATCGAGCAGGGCGACCACACGGGGCTGATGGCCAACGGTGGCCGCTACGCCCGGCTGTTCACGCTGCAGGCCGAGGGCTATCGCTGAGCGCTCCGGCGGTCGTGGAGTTGGTATCCTGGACTTAGATGGTCTCGGGGGCTGTCGCTGAGCGCTCCGGCGGTCGTGGAGTTGGTGTCCTGGACTTAGATGGTCTCGGGG
>NZ_ABCS01000121.1 GCF_000170895.1 Plesiocystis pacifica SIR-1
GCAATGCTCATGCCGCTCAGTCGTTGGGTGTCAAAATGAGCGGCATGAGCATTGCCCCGGGTACTGCTCGGATGTTCAAAGGCCGTGGGCACGCGCCCCAAAAGATGAAAAAACTAAGGGCTGGCTGTTCGAGGGGGCTCTCAATCGAAACTTTCGCGGAGCGCACTACATGAAATCGCATCGAACTCGGGTGATCGAGAAATAGGTGATCAGCACTCCACGGCGCGATCGGGTTTTAGCGCAGTCTTAGGGGTCTTTATAAGATAAATGCGAAAACAGACTACACAAAGTGGAAATGATGCTGCATAAGAAGGTCATGCCGACCCCGTTGAAGAAGGCCTATCAAGACGCACTTGCTGATCAGGGCAAGTTGGCCCTCACCATGATCGTTTCCCGAAACCCGAAGGCGCCGATTCAGGATCTCGCGCGTTTGGTGCAGGACAACCCCGAGCTGTCCGGCGTGACCCTCGGCGACCTGTTCGAGGCCGGCGGTGGCCGCAAGCGTGGAAAAGGCAAGACCAGCGGCGGAGGCTCCAAGGGCGGAGGCAAGCGCAACGTTCGGACCGAGGCTGGGCGCGAGGCCTTCGACGCCGAGGTCCTCGAGGCCCTCAAGGCCCTGGGCGGAGACACCATCGCCGCGACCGATCTCCGCGCCTCCCTCGGCGCCGACTCGACGCAGCTCCGCACCTCCCTCAATCGTTTGATTGAAAAGGGCCTGGTCACCTTCACGGGCAAGGCCCGCGGCACTCGCTACTCGCTGGCGAGCTGAGCTCGCTTCGCTAGCTAGCGAGGGCGTCGATCAGCTCTGGATCAAAGGCCCAGGCGAGCTCTGGGCCCTGCTCCAGGGGACGCTCGCGCAATTCAGCCACGGCTCCGAGGAAGCGCTCTCGGGGCCAGTGGCAGCCGCCGAAGCGCTCGAGGTGGTGGGTGTGGACCTGGCAGTCGATCAGTCCGCAGCCCCAGGTCTCGAGCTGGCGCACCAGATGGACAAAGGCGACTTTCGAGGCGTCGGGGGCGAGTGAAAACATGGACTCGCCACAAAAGAGCGCCCCGACGCTGACGCCATAGATACCGCCGACGAGCTCCTCGTCGCGCCAGGCCTCGACGCTATGGGCATAGCCAAGGCGAGCGAGGCTCTCGTACGCGGCGATCATGTCGTCGGTGATCCAGGTCCCGTCCTGGCCCGGGCGCGGGACCTCGGCGCAGCGCCGGATGACCTCGGTGAAGGCCTGGTCGAAGGTGACCCGGTAGGGCCGGCGACGCAGGGCCTTGCGGAGGCTGCGGTTGACTCGCAGCTCCCGGGGCTCGAGCACGAAGCGCGGGTCGGGGGAGTGCCACAGCACCGGCAGGCCCTCGCTGTACCAGGGGAAGATGCCGCGGCGGTAGGCGTCGATGAGCCGCTCGCTGCGAAGATCGCCGCCGACGGCGACGAGGCCGCGCTCGTCCGCCTCCTCGGGGGGAGGCAAGCGCTGATTCCCTCGGATCAGGCGGACGGGCACCCGAGCGTTATAACCCGGTTGACTCTTTAGCCGTCGTGGACGACGCCACACCCTCCCTGCCCCACGTCCACGACTAGGAGCCGTCGTGGACGACGCCACACCCTCCCTGCCCCACGTCCACGACTAGGAGCCGTCGTGGACGACGCCACACCCTCCCTGCCCCACGTCCACGACTAGGAATCGTCGGGATTGGGCAGCCAGCGGGCCAGCCGAGAGTTCGGGCGGCGCTCTCGCGCGCGGGCGGCGAGGCGCCGGGGTAGCTCCTCGACGGCGAACAATGGGGCAAAGGCGGCGCCGCACAGCGGATAGGGAAAGACGATGGCCATGATCGCCACGACGCCGAGGTGGAAGGACCACATGCCGATGGACCAGATCCACGCGAGCCGGCGGTGCAGCAGGGCCAGGGGCGCGCCGAGCTCGAGGGCGACGCTGGCCCAGGCCAGGGGCGGGAACACGGCGGGATAGGTCGACAGCCACGCGCCGATCGGCGAGTGCATGTCACCGAGTTCAATCTTGCGCAGATTGTCCCAGGCGATGTGGGTCAGCAGGACCTCCCCGCCCAGCCAGGCGTGGCCGGCGTTGCGGAGCTTGGCCACTCCGGCGATCAGGTAGGCGAGCACGCCGACGGTGGCCATCAGCCGCGGGCCCCAGCCGTAGGCGGCGCTGTTGCCCTGGGCGCTCACGCCCGTTCGTTCACGCCTGGCGTCGAGGGACCAGGCGTCGCTGGCCGGCAGCACCGCGAGGATCAGCGCGTGCAAGACCACGAGGTTCTCGGTGTGGAAGACCATGCCCCAGGAGTTGCGGTAGGTGGTCAGCCACAGCAGGCCGAGGGCGAACAGGGGGCCGCTGACGCGGTAGCGGTGGCCGACCAGGGCCGCCGCGCCCACGCCCAGGGTCGCCAGGTAGACCAACAGCATCACCGCCCCGCCCGGGGGCGAGGCCAGCACGCTGAGCACGCCCACGGGCTCGAAGCGCGCGGCCGGGAAGCCGAGGTTGGCGTAGAGCAGGGGCGAGAGGGCGAGCAGCCAGGCCAGGGCGACGCCGGTGACGATCACCCGCAGCGTCGCCAGGCGCAGGGCGGGGGCCTCGGGGAACAGGGCGCGCTCCCAGACCGGGCGGGGGTCCGCGGGGCGCTCGGGCGTCGCGCTCATGCTCCGGGGGCCCCCTTCTCGCTACGCTCGACCACGCAGCTCGCCCGCCGCTTGACACCCAGGGGGTCGCGCCCGTCGGGCTCGGCGAAGTAGGTCAGCGGGTTGAATTTGAGGCTCTGGACCTCGACGCGGACGATGTTGTCGTAGCGCGAGTCGTCGGCGACGCGCTCGGCGACGTGGCGGCACAGCTCTTTGGCGCGCTTGCCCCGGATCGCCTTGCGGATCGTCTCCGCGGCCTGCATCACCTCGAGGTTGCCGACCTTGCTCGGCGGCATCGGCCAGGCCAGGTCGTCCGCGTCGACGCCGACGACCACGTGGATCCACCGGGTCTTGCGGACCGTCGAGAACATTGGATAGTTCGAGAGCGGGAAGGAGTCCTGGGGCGGGTCGCGGAACATCGGCCACAGCGTCGCGGCGATCACCGCGAGGCTGAACAACACGGCGGGCAGGCGCCGGAGCTCCCGGACGGGAGCGGCGGGGCTCGGCTCGTTCACTGGACCGGGTCCTGGGCCGGGTCCTGGGCGGGCGGGGCCGTCAGCCCGGGGAACTCGGGCTCCTCGGGCTCGCCGCGGGTGCGATCCATCTCGTGGCTCGGCGGGATGTGGTCCCAGATCAGCGCCCCGCCGTGGCCGAGGGCCGCCCACGCGTGCTGGGTGTAGTCGATGCGGATCTCCGGCGCGCTCATGGACTCGGAGAAGCCGCCCACGGCGAGGTGCTTGGGGGTGCAGGCGAAGCAGGTCACGGGGTTCCACTGCTGGCGCAGGGCGAAGGCGATGATCGCCTTCATGTGCTCGACGTCCTCGCTGACGTCCTCGCCGCGGGCTTGCTTGATGGCCATGGACGCGGCCAGGCCCTCGCCGTAGCCGACCGTGGGCGTGTTGACCGGGGTCAGGATGTTGCCCAGGGAGTAGCCGCCGACGAATTCTTCAGCCACGCGGCTGTCGGGGCGCAGCGGGACCCGGGACTTGTAGGCCATGTAGTCGACGCAAAACTGCTCGTAGCCCTCGTTGCGGTGGTGGCCCAGGGAGGCCCGGGCGGCGAGGCAGTGCCAGTTCTCCTCGAGCCAAAAGAAGTCGCGGAGGAAGTTGTCCCAGTAGGGCCCCGCGTAGTAGTTCATCGCCGCCTCGGTGGCGTCGTGCAGGGTCTTGGTGTCGGGCAGGTCCATGGCCGCGGCGGCCTCGGGGTCCTCGATGCTCAATTTTTCGGCCAGGGTCAGGGTGAAGATGGCCTGGCCGCCGGCGTACATCGGCTCGGGCCCGTCGATGGGCTCCCCGGTGGCGACGTCGTACTTGGGGTAGAAGCTGCCGTCGGGGCGCTGCATGGCGAGCAGGTAGCGGACCAAGCCGGCGGCGAGGGTGTCGAAGCGATCGCCGACGTGCTCGCGGCAGGCGAAGTAGCTGATCCCCGGCAGGGCCGTCGAGCCCAGGTGGGCCTCGGTCTTGGTCTCGTTTTTGATCAGCGCGAGCAGCTTGGACCCGCCGACGGCGGCGTCGCCGTTCTCGGCGGCCCGGGCGTGCTTGGCCATGAACGCGAGGGAGCGGGTGGCGACGGTCCGGGTCTGGTGCTCGTCGGTGCCCAGCTCGCACATCACCAAGGTCGTGCCGGCCTGGCGCGGGAGGTTCCACGACTTGGTCCGTCGCTTGCCGGTGAAGGGGTCGAGGGTGTAGGTGAAGCGGCCGTTGGCCAGCTGGGCCTCGGCGATGTAGCGCTCGGCCCGGCGCTGGGCGAGGGCGAGGCGGTGCTGGCTCAGGGGCACCTCGCGCTCGTGCAGGCGCCGCAGCTCGCGGACCTCGGCGTCGTCGCTGATCACGATGCTGACGGTCTCGACGCGCAGCAGGCCCTCGATGCTGCCCCACTCCTCGGCGCCGTCGGGGGCGATCAGCGGCTGGTCGCGCTCTTCCTTCTTGCGCGTCTTGGGCCGGCGTCGCTCGCGATCCCAGATCAGCACCTCTTTGGGCACGGAGCCGCCGAGGGCCCGCTGCAGGCGCACCGGCGAGACCCCAAAGCGAAAGTCGGGGATCCACCCCACCGGCTCGTTGAAGATGAACTGGTTGGTGGCGGTGAGCTGCCAGGGCATCAGGCAGCGGTCGGCGTCGCAGATCCCGTCGAGGCCTGGGCGCAGGGCGACCATGTCGAGGACGAAGTTGCGGCTGCGCAGCAGGGCCATGCCCGAGAGCAGGTCGATCTTCATGGGCCCGGCCATGGCCTCGGCGCGCAGCTGCTCGGCGATGGCCTCGACGATGGCCTCGCGGGGCGCCTGCACGCAGCGCGAGGCCGGCTCGACCGGGGCCAGGCGCCAGCCCACGGCGCTGCGCCGCCGACGTTGGATGGTCTCCTCGCTCGCGGGCACGAAGTAGGTGAGCACCGCGTAGGCCTGGCCGGTGTCGACGGCGTCGTAGGCCGGGACGCAGGCGACGGGCTCGGTGGTCCACAGCGGCGGGAGCTTCAGCTTGGGCCGGGGGCCGTCGGGGTCGTTCTTGCGCGGCGCGCCCTCGAGGGGGATGGGCGGGAGCTCCTCCCAGGCCGGGATGGCGTCGGCGATCTGGTCGTAGACCCGCTGCTCCCCACCGCCGGGCAGGGGCAGGGGGGTGGCCTGGGCGGCCGAGGCGGTCTGCCAGGCGCCGCCGATCCACACGATGGCGAGGGCGGCCACGGAGCCCGCCGCGGCCCGGTTCCAGCGCGCGTC
This sequence comes from Plesiocystis pacifica SIR-1, assembly GCF_000170895.1. Lineage (GTDB taxonomy): Bacteria > Myxococcota_A > Polyangia > Nannocystales > Nannocystaceae > Plesiocystis > Plesiocystis pacifica. Next base: position 5,337 of record NZ_ABCS01000121.1, read on the forward strand.
CCAGGTGGCCGCCAGGCCCCAGATCGACAGCGGCAAGGTCAGCAGCGCGGCCAGCCCGAGGACCGCGAGCACGGCCGCGCCGAGGCCCTTGCCCAGGTCGCCGTAGAGCCCCGCGAGGTAGCTCGCCGAGCTGGTCAGCTGCCAGCCCAGCCACAGCAGCAGGCCCAGGGCGAAGATCGAGGTCCCGCGCCAGATCCACGCGGTGAAGCGGGCGCGCGCGGCCGCGCTCAGGGCCGTGGCGAAGTGGCCGAAGGCCAGCGCGCCGCACACGATCGCGAAGGTCGACCACTGGGACCAGGGCAGCTTGGAGGCGGCCCAGGCGAAGATCAGCCCGTGGGTCAGGGCGAGCCCGGCCAGGGACCAGCGCGGACCTTGCCAGCTCCCGTCGCCTTGCGCGGGCGGCTTGGGAGGGGCGTCCTTGGGGGCGGTCGAGTCCGTGGGATCGGCCATGGGGCTGGAGCATAGCGGAGCCGCGCGGAGTACAGGGCCCTCGGGCGCTGACAGGGCGTGCTTTGGCGTGGCTGCCGAGGTGGTGTGGCGCGCGTGTCCCGTCCCTGTTAGCGTCGAGCCGTGAGCGGGTCTCCTGCCGTGCGCGCCACCTACCTGCGCAGCCTCCTCGCCCGCTGCGACGAGCTGGGGCCCGTCGGCGTCGAGGTCCGCGATCGCCTCGGCGACGCGCGCCAGACCAGCATCGAGTGCGCCGGGCCCCTGGTCTGGCTGCCCATCGAGGCCGACGTCGCGGTCCAGCGCGCCCTCGACGAGATCCTCGGCGCCGAGCAGGCGCGCAGCTTCATGATCTCGAGCCTGCGCGAGCTGTGGTCCGGCTCGGCGATCCAGCCCGTGGTGTTCGCGGCCACCGGCCTGTTCGGGCTCAACCCGGGCTCCTTCGCCAAGCTCGTCCCGCTGGCCTGGAGCTTGCTCTACCGCGACTGCGGGCGCTGGGTGGTCAGCGACTCCCAGCGCGTGGGCTCGCGGCGCGAGGTCGAGATGCAGCTCCTCGCCCTGCCCGAGCCCTGCGCGGTCGAGCCCGCGTGGCTGGCCGCGGTCGTCACCGTGCTCCATGGTCTGCTGGTGCTGTGCGACGTCGAGGGCGAGGTCGAGCTCGCCCAGCGCGATCCCAAGTCCGACCTGGCGAGCTTCAAGCTCAGCTGGGGCTGAGCTCTGTTTTGCCCCCACAGGGAGTTTGGGACCGGGGGCGCTTCGTCGCTGTCCGCTCCTCCGCTTTGGCTTGGTGGGCAATGGGGCTCGTGCCTATATGAGAGGGCATGTGGTCGCCCCCGCGAGCGGGGGCGTGGATTGTTGACAAGCTGGAGGGCGTGGCGTCGTCCACGACGTCTAAAACAGAAAGGGACTGTGGATTCATTCACAGTCCCTGACCTTGGGGGTAGAGTGGGGGCTCAGCCATGTGCAGGATCTTCGGCTTTCGATCGGTGATGCAGAGCCAGGTGCACCGCAGCCTGGTTAGCGCTGACAACGCGCTCATGCAGCAGAGCGAGCGCAACCCCGACGGCTGGGGCGTCGCCTACTTCCTCGGCGGAGCCCCCCACGTGGTCAAGAGCGTGTCCACGGCGGTGTCCGACGAGATGTTCCGCCGGGTGTCGGGCGTGGTGACCTCGGAGACCGTGCTCGCCCACGTGCGCAAGGCCACCCAGGGCCAGCTCAACATCCTCGACACCCACCCCTTCCAGTACGGCTCGTGGGTGTTCGTGCACAACGGCAACATCGCCGGCTTCGAGCAGATCCGCGAGAAGCTCCTCGAGCGCATCTCGCCGGTGATGCGCCGCTTCATCCTCGGCAACACCGACACCGAGGTCCTGTTCTACACGCTGCTGTCCAAGATGGCCGAGCGCTGCGACCTCGAGCGCCGCGGCTACCCCCTCGAGGACCTCGCCGCCGCCGCGCGCGAGACCGTCGACTCGATCTGCGAGCTCGCCGGGGACATCTGCACCGAGGACGGCGCGGACCCGGTGACCAACACCTTCTTGACCTTCGTGATCACCAACGGGCAGACCATGCTCGCCCACCAGGGCGGCAAGCCCCTGCAGTGCTCCACGCACAAGCAGCACTGCCCCGAGCGCGACTCGTGCCCCTACTTCGCGCCCGAGTGCGAGCGCAAGGTCGAGGGCGGCTTCGTCAGCCACCTGGTGTTCTCGAGCGAGCCGCTCATGGGCGACAACGTGTGGGAGCCGATGCAGCCGCGCCAGATGATCGGGGTCGACTGGCGCATGCAGATGCAGCGGTTCTAGCCTTGATGGAGGGCCTTCGCAGGGCCTCCCCCGCGCCCGGCAATGCCCGTTCCCGGGATCCCCCTCTCCCCCCGGCCGGTTCGGGGCTGCGCCGTTCCTAGGCCTTTGAATGGAAGGGCCTTTCGCCAGGCCCTGGACCCCGCCCCCGCCGGCAAAGCCCGTCCCGGGGTCCCCCTCCCCGGCGGTCGGGCTGCGCCCTTCTAGCCTTGATGGAGGGCCTTCGCAGGCCCTCCCCGGCGGTCGGGCTGCGCCCTCATGTCTCTCGGAGCGGCAGCTTGGGACGGAGGCTCACTGGCACAAGAAGTGGCCTTCGCAGTCCTGGCAGCTGCAGCCCTCGAAGTAGGGGTGGCACTCGCCGTTGTTGGTGCAGTCGTCGTTGCCCATGCAGTAGGGCTGGTCGGTGCAGTCGGGGCACAGGCAGTCCTCGTCGTCGGTGCACTGGCCGTTGTCGTTGCAGCCCTCGCACAGGCACAGCTCGGGATCCTGGACGCTGCACTGGTTGCCGAGGTTGTCGCAGACGAAGTCCGGATCGTTCATCATCCCGCCGTCCTCGGTGGTCTCGGTGGTCTCGGTCTCGGTCTCGCCGCCGTCGGTGGTCGTGTCCGTCATGTTCCCGCCGTCGGTGGTCGTGTCCCCGCCGTCCTCGGTGGTCGTGCCGCCGTCCTCGGTGGGGTTGCCGTCGGTGGTGTCGGGCCCGGGCACGCAGGTGCCCCCGTCGCACACCAGGCCCGGGTCACAGCCGCCGCCTTGGGTGCAGGGGCAGCCCTCCGAGCCGACGACGCACTCGCCCTCGGTGGAGGTGCCCTCGGTGCTCCCGCCTCCGCCGCTCTCTCCCGTGCTCCCGGCCTCGTCGGCGTTGCCGGTGCTGTCGCCCTCGGCGCTGCCGGTGCCCGTATCCGTGCCGCTGCCCCCACCGAGGCCGGTGCTGTCCACCTTGCACCCGAGCGCCGTCCCGACGACGAGGGTCAGCAGGCAGGTCAGCATCAGTCGGGGGCCAGCGGAGAATCCAAGCGAACGCATCACTGAGTGACTATCGCGAAAAATTCGGCGCTCGTGGTCGAGAACTGGGGATTGAGACCGAATTTTCCCCTCTCGCGGAGAGGGCGCGGTCGTTGCCGTTCCATGCTCAGGACTCGGGACCGCTCGCGTCCGGCTCGCTGAGCTCGTCGCCCAACAGGCGATCGAGGACGACCGCAGCCGTCAGGTCTCCGGTCACGTTCACGGCGGTCCGGCTCATGTCGAGGATGCGGTCGACCCCGAGGATCATCGCAATGCCCGCAGTCGGAATGCCGGCGCCCTCGAGCACCGAGGCGAGCACGACGATGCCGACGCCTGGCGTGGCCGGTGCGCCGATCGAGCCCGCGACCGCGGTCACGACCACGAGGGCGAGGGCGCCGGTGCCCAGCTCCACGCCGAAGGCCTGGGCCAGGAACAGGGTCGCCACGCCCTGGTAGAGGGCGGTGCCGTCCATGTTGATGGTCGAGCCCAGGGGGATCAAAAAGCGCGCGCTGGCCGGGCGGACGCCGAGCTTTTGCTCGGCGGTGTCCATGGACAAGGGCATGACCGCGGCCGAGCTCGAGGTCGAGAAGGCCAGCAGCTGCACCTCGCGCACGGCGCGGAGGAAGGTCCACGGGTGCACGCGCCCGACCACCACGACCAGGACCAGGTAGACGCCGACGAGGATCGCCAGCCCGGCGAGCACCGTGAGCACGTAGACGCCCATGCCCAGCAGGGTGTCGAGGCCGGTGGTCGCCGAGACCCGCGTCATCAGCCCAAACACGGCCACGGGGGCCAGCCGCATGCTCCACTTGACGACCGTCATGCAGACCTCCTGAATCGCGCCGAGCAGGTCGAACAGCGGCCGCGACTTGTCGTTGGGCATGGACACCAGGGCGACGCCGATGACGACGGCGAACAGGACGATCTGCAGGAGCTGGCCCTCGGCCATGGCGGCGATGGGGTTCTCGGGCAGCAGGCCGACGACGCGCTCGGGCAAGCTCGCGGCCTCCGTCGTTGCCTCGCTGGGGGCCGGGGCGAGCGCGGCCTCGGCCTTCAGGTCCAGGGTGTCGCCGGGACGGATCAGCAGCGCGACCCCGATGCCGAGGCCGATCGCCAGGGCGCTGGTGGATACGAAGTAGGCCGCCGCGCGCAGGCCGAGGGCGCGCAGCTGAGCCACGCTGTCGCTCGCGCCCAGGCCCCGGATGATCGACGCGAACACCAGGGCGATGACGATCATCTGGATCAGCGCCAGGAACAGCATGCCCGGGAGCGCGAGCCAGCTGACGATGGCCTCGGCGCGCTGCGGCGCGACCCAGCCGACCTCGGGCCCGAGCACGAAGCCCACGCCGACGCCCGCGACCATGGCGATCAAGACCTTGAGCCACAGGCGATCGGCGAGGAGCTCGTCGAGCTCGCTCACGAGGCGGTGGAGGGGCTCGATGGTCAGCTCGTGGAGTTCCTCGAACATCGCCCGTCATCGTCCACTCTCAGCGGCGCCGCGTCGGCCCGAGGGCGCGGCAATGCTTGCCGCCTGAGCCGGGAACCCCGCGCAAGGAATGGGTTTTGTTTGGCGGGCTCCGCGGGCGCCTGGCTCGAGCTGGCGACTCGAGAGAATGCGCTAAGCTGCGCCCATGACTTCCTTGAAATTCGGCTCCAGAGGGGCGCTGGTCCTCGCTCTGAGCGCCCTCGTCGCGTGTGAGGGCTCGGGCGACGAGAACGCGGACGAGATCGGGGACACCGCGGATTCGGACACGGAGACGGAGACGGAGACCGGGACCGAGACCGAAACGGAGACGGAGACGGAGACGGAGACCACCGAGGGCACTGCCGGCGAGCGCGTGGGCGACGACTGGTCCCTCGCGCCGGTCATCCAGCTCAACGACAACGGGGCCTGGTCGTGGTTCATGGACGAGCGCGTCGTCGTCCACGACGGGGTGCTCGTCGCCGGCTCCGTGCGTTCCCTCGGCGGCTTCTCCTCGACCATGGGCATGGAGGGCTGGGGCAACGTCGAGATCGGGACCTACGACATCGAGCTCGACGCCGTCGAAACGATCATCATGCACGAGCAGTTCGAGCAGGACGATCACAACAACCCGGCGTTCTTGCCGACCCTCGACGGGGGCCTGCTCGCGGTCTACTCCAAGCACGCCTCGGAGCGCGTGGTCTACATCCGGCGCAGCCCCGCTGGCGATCCCCTGGATTGGTCCGAGGCGATCGAGTTCACCTCGCCGGGCATGGACAAGGCCTTCCGCGGGGACAACGTCACCTACGCCAACGTGTTCCGCTGGCCCAGCCAGCGCATCTACAACTTCTACCGGGGCTACGACCACGACCCCAACTACATGTACTCGGACGACGACGGCCTGAGCTGGACCTACGGCGGGCGCTGGCTCGAGGGCTTCGACGGCTACAGCCCCTACCTCAAGTACGCCTACGACGGGGACGGCCGCCTGCACTTCATCGCGACCGAGGACCACCCGCGCAACTACGACACGAGCATCTACCACGGCTACCTCGAGGACGGGATGATCCACGACTCCTTCGGCGAGCCCCTGGCCGCGCTCAGCGAGGACCTCGAGGCGAACCTCGCGGTCTGGGACCTGACCCAGGTGTTCGAGGGCGACGAGGACCACGTGGCCTGGACCGTCGACATCGAGCTCGACGACGACGAGCAGCCCTACATCGCGTTCTCGGTCCAGCGCGACGGCGCCGGCTTGCCGCGCTACGAGGGCGGCTTTGACCTGCGCTACCACTACGGGCGCTTCGACGGGGACGAGTGGACGACCCAGGAGATCGCCTACGCGGGCACCCGGCTCTACGCCGGCGAGGACGACTACTCGGGCCTGGCCGCGCTGCACCCCGAGGACCCCGACACCGTCTACATCTCCTCGGACGTCAACCCGAGCACGGGCGAGCCGATGATCTCCGAGGCCGACGACGAGTCCCACTACGAGCTCTACCGGGCGACCAAGGTCGAGGGCGAGAGCCGGGACGAGCCGTGGGTGTGGAGCTGGGAGCCCGTGACCGCGAACTCGACCATGGACAACCTGCGCCCGATCATCCCCAAGTGGGACGACGATCGCACGGCGGTGGTGTGGATGCGCGGGAGCTACTCGAACAACCACGGCACCTGGGACTCGGACGTGGCGGCGATGATCGTCGAGCCGGACTAGGCTCGGTACCAGGCCAGGCTCACGGAGCTGGGGTCGAGCGCCACAGCTCCTCGGCGGCGTACTCGGGCCAGAGCCGCTCGAGGGGCAGCGGCCCGGGCTCGGGGAGCTCGCGGTAGCCGTAGGCCTCCATGGTCTTGCAGCGTTTGGGGCGCTTGGCCTTCAGGCGCAGGTCGCCGCCGACGAAGCTGGGCACGAGCGCGCCGCCGTCACAGCGGACCGGGGCCCGGGCGGGGCAGGTCTCGCCGTCTTCGAGCTCGGAGTCCTCGTGCAGGTACCAGACCAGGGGGAGCACGGCGCACTCGAGGCCCGCGCACAGGAGCAGGCGCTGGTCGACCTCGCCGCTTCGAAGCTCGCACTCGGCGTCGACCTTGTCTCGGATCCCCGACACGAGGCCGAACAGCTCCGGCGGCGCCGCAGCGTCGATGTCCCGCCAGCGCAGCGCGTCGATGGCCAGGGCCGCGGACTCTCCCGTCCCGGGCAGGCCCCCGTCGAACACGCGGGTGGCGACCACGGCCCGGGCCTGCTCGGCGTCCTGGACCACGGCGAACAGGAGCAGGTGGCTGCCGTCGGGGCGGTATTCGACGAGCTGCGCGTCCAGGCCCGGGGGGCCGGCGCCGGCGGGGGCCGTCAGCGCGTAGGCGCAGGCCTCCTCGTTGCCGTAGTCGCTGAAGGTCTTCCACAGCTCGTCGCGCCCCCGGGTCAGGATTCGCCCCGCGCAGATGTCCTCGGCCACGGCGGCGGCCGTCGCCTTGGCCGTGGGCTCGAGCTTGGCCTGGGGCTCGAACTCGGCGAGGGCTTCTCGGACCCGAGGGTCGTCGACGAAGGCCCGGGAGCGCTCGAAGGCGTAGCGGGCCCGCACGGGGTCGCGGGGCGGCAGGTCGGGCCTCGGCGCACGCAGGCCCACGTCGCGGGCGAGGACACCTCGGGCGTAGAGGCACTCGCCCAGGAGGCGCCGCCGCGCCTCGTCGGCGCCGGCGAGCTCGGCCTCGAGATCTCCGGGCCCGAGCCCAAATTTCTCGTGGGCGTCGGCGTAGAGCCGCCGCGCGCGGTCGACCTCGCCGGCCGCGATCGCGTCGAGGATGGGCGCGCACTCGGTCCTGGGCGGCTCGGGGGCCTCCGGCGCGCTCGCGGCTTCGTTGATGGGGGCGGGGGCGAACTCGGGGGGCGACTCGGGCGGCGGAGGCTCGGGATTTGGGGTGCAGGCGCAGAGCAGGGCGAGCCCCCAGCCCATACGGACGCGGGGAGCTCACGGGTGAGGGCTCTAGCGAGGTCGAGCACGAGGACACGATAGGCCGTCGAGGCCATCCGGGGCGAGCCAAACTCGCGCTGGGCAAGCCCTCGGACGCGGCTAAGCTTGCCCCGTGCGCTTTTGCAGCTGGTACACGGCCGAAGAGATCGCAGCCCGGGCGCCGGAGGGGCCCGGCGTGTTTCAGGTCCGCGTCGCCGAGCTGCTGCGCTACCCCAAGGGTCGCAGCGCGATGATCCACTACGGACACGGCGAGGCGCTGCGCGAGACGATGCAGGCGTGGGCCGAGGCGCGAGGCCCGGCCGATGCCCGCTACCGCCACGCCGAGGAGCTGGGCTCGCGCACGCCTGGCCAGGCGCTGGCGCGGATCGAGTCCCGCTTCGTCGACCGCTTCGGTGAGCGCCCGCGACCGGGGGAGGATTGAGCGGTGCTCGGTCTCCGAAGGCTGGGGACCTCCGTCCTGGCGCTCGCGCTCGTTCGTGCCGGGCGTCCGAGGATGGCGAGGGCGGCGAGGACGAGGTGAGCGCCGAGACGAGCACGGCGACGGACTCGACGACCACGGGCGGGGACACGGACACCAGCGAGGCTACGGAACACACGGGGAGCGAGCCCGAGCCGGGCTGGGTGGCGACCTGGGCCGCGTCGCCGACGGCCGCGAGCCCGCTCACCGCCCCGCCCGTCGAGCTCGCCGAGCAGAGCCTGCGCCAGGTCGCGCGCGTCAGCCTCGGCGGCGAGCTCGTGCGCGTGCGCCTGGCCAACACCTTCGGGGAGGAGGCCATCGCTGTCAGCGAGGCTCGCCTGGCGCTGTCTGGGGAAGGCTCGGCGATCGAGGCGAGCAGCGACCGCCCGCTGACCGTCGAGGGGGCGGCGAGCTTCGTCCTCCCGGCCGGGCAGATCGTCGTCACCGACCCCGTCGAGCTCGAGGTGGCCGCGCTCGGGGACCTGAGCGTCAGCCTCTACTTCGCCGAGTCCGTCGTGACCACCACGGTCCACGCCGAGGCCGCGCAGACGAGCTGGCTGAGCGCGGGCAACCTCAGCGCCGACGCGACCTGGCCCGGGGACGCGGCGACCACGACGAGCTCCTACTGGCTCAACGGCGTCGAGGTGCTCGCCACGCTCGGGGAAGGCTCCGGAGCCGTCGTCGCCCTCGGGGACTCGCTGACCGACGGCAGCGGCTCGACCGTCGACGGCAACGGGCGCTGGCCCAACCGCCTCGCCGAGCGCTTCCAGGCCAAGCCCTCGACCGCGGACCTCGCCGTGGTCAACGCGGGCATCGGCGGCAACTGTGTGCTGCGCGACTTCATCGGCCCCAAGGCCCTCGACCGCTTCGAGCGCGACGTCCTCGACCAGCCCGGCGTGGCCTGGGTCATCGTGTTCGAGGGCATCAACGACATCGGGGTGGGCTCCGTGCTGAACCAGCTGCCGACCCCGGAGGCGCTCGTCGACGGCTACCTCGAGCTCATCGACGAGGCCCACGCCCGCGGGCTGGTCGTCCACGGGGCCACGCTCTTGCCCTACGAGGGCGCGGACTACTACACCGAGGACGGCGAGGCGGTGCGCCAGGCGGTCAACGAGTGGATCCGGACCAGCGGGGCCTTCGACGCCGTGCACGACTTCGACGCGGTGATCCGCGACCCGGGTCAGCCGACCCGCGTGCTCCCGGACTACGACGTGGGCGATCACCTGCACCTCAACGACGCGGGCTATGCCGCGCTCGGGGACTCGATCGACCTGACGCTGTTTGAGTGAGTCGGGAGAGCGTGCCCACCGGCCGCGGACTTTTTTCGCTGCCGCTGCAAATCGAGCTGAGCTGGCGACACTACTGGGGCATGTCGACACCCGCCCTGCTGGTACTAACTTTGGTCTTCGGGCGCGAGGCCGAACAGCCAGTCGGCGTGGGCCCGGGGGGTGTGGCAAGCGATGCAGTAGTCGACCGCGCCCTGGTCCGCGATGGTCCCGTCGATGTTGGCGTTGCCCCACCACCAGTCGCCGTGCTCGGGGTCGTAGCCCTCGGGGCCCTTGAACATGATCGTCATGCCCACGGGCGCCGCCTCGGCGTCGAGGTGCTCCTTGACGATCAGCGTCCCCGCGGGGAAGGGCTCGACGGGGGTCTCGGCGTCGGCGGGGTCGATGGCCCGGAAGGCGGCCTCGTGGGCCTGGGGGACCCAGATGTTGACGGTGTCCGCGAGGCCGTGCTGGCTGGCCTCGGAGCTCGCGTTGACCTGGACGAAGGTGGCGTAGCCGAGGGCCTCGGAGACGACCGCCTCGGCGTCGACGCCTTCGTCGCCCGCGTCCTCGGTCTCCGACCCGTCGCTGGCTTCGCCGGCTTCGTCCTCGGCGTTGGAGTCATCGCTGCAAGCCGCGAGCGAACAGGCCATGCCGGCCAGGGCTGCGAGCATCGCCAACCGTCGAGAGTGCGTTCCCATGTCTCCGATAGTCTGAGGGAGGGCGTGGAGTTACACGGGCCGGGCGCGCTCGAGCACGCCAGCCTCGACCAGCCGGGCCGTGGCGGCGCGGAGCGCCCGCGCGTCGAGCTGGGCTGCAGCCTGGGCCAGCGGGGCGGGGAGCTCGGCGTCCTGGCGCTCGGCGAGGACGATCAGCTCGGCCAGGTCGGGTCGGCGCCAGCGCAAGCCCGCGGCCCGGCGCAGGGCTCCGGGGGCGCAGCTGCGGTAGACCAGGGTGGTCGAGGGCTTCGCGTCAGGCAAGGGCGCGTCGGCGTCCTGGCGCAGGGCGGCGAGCAGCTCGGGCATGGGGTGGGTGTAGAGGCGCACGAACAGGCGGCGCTCGAAGCCGTCGCGGTCGCCGAGGGCCTCGAGCTCGTCGGCCTCGGGGGCCATGCTCGCGGCGAAGCGGCAAAAGGTGTAGTCGGCGAACTCTTCGAACACCGGCGAGAGCTCGAGCTCGGCCCGGCGCTCGGCGAGGTAGGCCGGGAGCTGCTCGCCGAGCCAGTTGGGGTCCCGGGCCGCGCTGGGGTGCGCGCGCACGAAGCCCTCGACGAGCTCCGGCCACAGCCCCGGGCGCTCGCGCTCGAGCAGCAGGCGCAGGTGCAAGAACAGCTCGCCGAGGATCTTGGCGGCGTTGCGGCGCACGAGCTCGCGGTAAAAGGCGAGGTTGTCCGTGCCGCTGGGCGAGGACGCGACGGCGGCCTCGAAGGCCTCGACGGATCGTTCGCCAAACAAGAACGCGCCCGCGTGCTCGAAGAAGTTGGCGAGCTGAGGATCCTCGACGGCGGTCACGCGCTGGCCTCCGCCGCGGCCGAGCGCGCGGCGCGGACCTCCCGCCAGATCGCCCGGGCCCGGTCGGCCTCGTCGAGCACGACGTCGAGGGCCGGCACGGCGGTGTCCCACTCGATCAGCGTGGGGATGGGTCCGGCGAGCGCGAGGGCCTCGCGGTAGAGCGCCCAGACGGCGTCGCACACCGGCGCGCCGTGGTGATCGATGAGCCGAGGTCCCTCGCGGACGTGACCGGCGAGGTGGATCTGGCAGCTGCGCTCGACGGGCAGGCTGCGCAGGCTCTCGGACGCGTCCTCGTCGTGGTTCACGGCGTTGACGTAGATGTTGTTGACGTCGAGCAGCAAGAGGCAGTCGGCCTCTTCGACCACCGCGCGCACGAACTCGCCCTCGCCCATGCCGGCGCCGCCGGGCACGGGCATCTGGGCGTAGTAGCTGATGTTCTCGACGGCCACGGGGCGCTCGAGCTGGTCCGCGAGGGCGCGGATCCGCCGGGCGCAGTGGTGGACCGCGGCCTCGCAAAAGGGAATCGGCAGCAGGTCCTGGGAGGACCGGCCGCCGACGCTCACGAAGCACAGGTGGTCCGTGTAAAAGGGCGCGTCGAGGCGGTCGAGGAGACCCTTGAGCGCGCGGATGTAGCCCCGATCGAGGGGATCGGGGCCGCCGAGGGACATGGACACGCCGTGGGCCAGGATCGGCCAACGCTCGATGCAAGCGTCGAGCACCCGTCGGTCACGGCCGCCGCGCAGGGCCCCCGCGCCGACGAAGTTCTCCGGGCACAATTCGAGGAAGTCGAGCTCCCGCTCGCAGCGCGGGAGCTCGTCGAAGTGTCGACGGCGCAGGCCAATGCCCACGCCGCTGGGGCGAGTCGCCATGAGCCCTCGCCGGGATCAGCCCCCAGTGGTCGGGCAGCCGCCGTCGGTGGTGGTGGGGCAGCCGCCGTCGGTGGTGGTGGGGCAGCCGCCGTCGGTGGTGGTGGGGCAGCCGCCGTCGGTGGTGGTGGGGCAGCCGCCGTCGGTGGTGGTGGGGCAACCGCCATCAGTGGTGGTGGGGCAGCCGCCATCGGTGGTCGTCGGGCAGCCGCCATCGGTGGTGGTGGGGCAGCCGCCGTCGGTGGTGGTGGGGCAGCCGCCGTCGGTGGTCGTCGGGCAGCCGCCCTCGGACTCCTCGGTCGAGCTGTCTTCTTCGCCGCCGTCGTCCGAGGGGCAAGCGGGGAGCGCAATGACCAGGCCAGCGAGGGCCGCAGCTTCGAGTACGGAAGTTAGTCCTTTTTTCACGATGTCGTCTCCGGGCTTTCGCCCTGGCCGGCCAACGCCAGCCATTTTTGCAGGGTTACGAGGATCTCAAAGATCGATGCCACAAATTTTTGCGGCTGGTTCAAAAGCCAGCTTACCCCGTTCGTCCAGGCGGTCGTAGAGGTAACGTCGCGCGGCGCAGACTTCCCGGGCGTGGCGATCGTCAGCTTCGAGGGCCTTGGCGAGGGAAAAGCGGGCTATGGGGACCGCATCTAGATCACACTCCGCGCGCAGCCGCTTGCCATGGCGCACGCGCTGGGGGGCCTCGCCCTGGGGACAGCTCAGCTCCACCCAGGGGTGCCGCAGGTTGGGGTCGATGGCCCCGTAGCTCTCCAGCACGGTGTTCTCGGCGAGTACGGTTTGCGGCGTGAAAAACCCGCTCGCGTCCGTTCCTCGGTTGACGACCCCGAATTCGCCCTCGACCGCGTTGATTTCTCGGCTGTGACTGTGGCAACCAACGCAGTCGTTCTTGGTCTCGATGCGGCGCAGGTAGGCCGCGCGCGCCTTGGCGTCGAGCTTTTGCGCCCGGGGCTGGGTCTCGAGCTCGGCGAGCAAGCGGCGGGTGGCCTCGGCGTGGGCTTGCGCGGAAGAGCGCGGCCACTCGTAGCCAAACAGTCCCCCGCGCGCGTCGCTGCGGTAGGTATGCATCCACTCTTCCCCGTCCTCGTCGATGCGCGTGCCTCGGACGTCGATGACCCGGCGGGCGTTGGCGGGGCCGCGGGACTCGACCCGATCGGCGACGGTGCCCGGGGGAAAGCGCAGGCGCAGCTCCCCGTCGTCACCCTCGACGGTCTCGATCGTCGCGCCGTCCGGCACGCGCAGCCACACGACCACGTCGTCTTGCCCCGCGGTGGAGGTGGGCAGGCGAACGGGCGGGACCATGGCGACGAAGCCGTCGAGATCCCAGTGCGCGTCCCAGCCCTTGGCAGGCTCGGCGATGGTCAGTCGGCGGACCGGGCCGTCCTGGCTGTCCTCCCGTGCCTGTCCCTGCTCCTTCGACCGCTCGCAAGCCGTCGCTCCCGTGAGGGTCAGGAGCGAGGCGGTCGCAAGGGCGCAAACGAACCTGGCCGAGGGTTGAAGCATCCGCTCCGACTCCTAGCACAGCTCACTCGCGGGCGACGTTCCGGACCATCCAGTTGGGGTAGATGGTCGGCGGCGGGGCGAGCCCGGCCACGCTCTCGAGCTCCGCGTCCGTCCACACCACGTCGACGGCCTCGGGGTCGTCCTCGAGCTGGCGCATCTTCTTGGCCCCGATGACCACCGTGCTCACCCCGGCCTGGGGCGCTCGCGTAGCTGGGCCAGGGGCTGGCGCTGGCGGCCTTGGGCGTCGAAGTTGGCCGGATCGAGCCAGCGCTCGAAGGCCTCGCGCAGCGCCGGCCAGCGCGCGTCGGTGACCGCGAACCAGGCCGTGTCGCGGTTGCGTCCCTTGACGACCACGGCGTTGCAAAAGGTGCCCTCGTAGGCGAAGCCGAGGCGCTCGGCGGCCCGGCGCGAGGCGGCGTTGAGGCTGTCGCACTTCCACTCGTAGCGGCGGTAGCCGAGCTCGTCGAAGGCTCGGCGCATCATCAGGTACATCGCCTCGGTCGCCGCCGGGGTCCGCTGCAGCGCGGGCGCGTAGTGGATGTGGCCGACCTCGACGACGCCGTGCTCGGGGACGATGCGCAGGTAGCTGGCGACGCCCGTGGCCTCGCCGCTGCGCGCGTCGACGATCGCGTGGAAGATCGGGTCGGGGCGTCCTTGGACGCTGCGCACCCAGGCGCTGTAATCCGCTTTCGAAGGGAAGGGGCCGTAGGCGAGGTAGGTCCAGGAGCGACCGTCGAGGTCTGCGCAGTTGGCCGCGTGCAGCGACGCGGCGTGGGCGTCGGCGTCGAGGGCTTCGACGCGGCAGTACCGACCGAGCATGGGCGCTGCGCCGGGGCGGGGGCGGCTCGTCCAGTTGGGCAGCAGCTCGCCGACGGGTTGGCCGAGGGCGTTTTGGTGAGTGGATCCCGCAGGCATGCGTCCGCGAGCGTACCCCGATGGGGGCCTCGGACCTCGACCTTGCCAGCTTGCGATGGGGCGCCCCAGAGGCCACGGACGGGGCAAAACGCCAGGTTGCGCGGGTTTGGGCGCCGACGTATTACCTGAACGTGGAGCTACGGATTGCGGCGTTGGTCGGATGTTGCGCGTTGGTGTTTGGCGGCGCGTGTGCGGATGACGGGGGCGCGGGCATGGGCGGCGACGAGGTCGCGGGGGAGACGGTCGGGACGGACTCCGAGGGCGAGTCGGGGACGGACTCGAGCACGGATTCGGGGACCGAGACGGGTACCGAGGACGCGGAGTCGACGGACGCAGGCTCGGAGACGACCGAGACGGACACCGAGACCGGCGCCGAAGAGAGCGGCGGGAACCTCAAGCCCGCGGACGCGCCCGACTGGGTCGTGGTCACCGTGTCCGGGCACTGCATCCCGCCGGGCTGCGCCGTCCCGGGGGCCAACAACGAGTACCTCGCCGACACCGGCACGGCGCAGCGCTTCGTCGACCTGCTCGAGGTCTGGGGCTACTCCGTCGAGCGGTTCAGCTACTCCGACGAGTTCTACAACCGCGACAACTCGGCGGCCGTGCTCCAGCCCGGCCAGGGCTCGCCGACCATCTTCGGCTTCCTGCAGATGTTCGAGGACCTGACGATGATCCGCGACGAGTGGGTCGCGGACTTCGACGACCCGACGCGGATCCTGCTCGTCGCGCACTCCCACGGCGTGGTCTGGTCGCACTCGGCCTTGATGGCCTTCCCCGACCTGCCCGTGGAGATCGTCATCGACTTCGACGGCAAGTCGCTGGCCTGGGAGGACGAGGACGTCCTGCTCGAGTTCGGGGACACCTGGCAGGCGGTCATCGCCGCCTACACCCAGGCCGAGGGCATCAACTGGGGCTTCAACCTGGGCGCCGCGGAGGCCTCGTGGCCCGTGCCCGGCCTGCCGCAGCAGGACCTCGAGGACGTCGTGCCCGCGTGGGTCGGGACCAACATCGAGCTCCAGGCGACCTCGGGGCTGATCATGCCCTTCCCCGACAACGACGACAACCACCGCCTCGACGGGAGCACCGATGGCATCGTCCGCTTCGAGTCGCAGTCGGAGGACCACGTCGAGATCGACAACGCGGACAGCGAGGCCGTGGACTGGGCCATCGGCCAGGTCGCCGAGCTGCTCGGGGGCTAGCTCGACACCTAGCTCAAGCCCAAGCGCCGACCCAGGTCCGAGCGGAACACGCCCTCGGGGTCGTACTTGGCCTTGATCTCGAGCCAGCGCTCGACCTGGGGGTACATGGCCCGGAAGGTGTCCGGCGCCAGGTAGGAGTCCTTGCCCAGGTAGATGCGCCCGCCGGCGTCGAGGACCATGCGGTCGAGCTCGGCGAGGAGCTCGGGGAGGCCGTCGCGCACGGGGAAGTCGATGGCGAAGGTATAGCCCTCGAAGGGGAAGGACAGGATGCCCTCGCTGGCCGGGCCCATCTTCTTGAGCACGTTGAGGAAGGGCAGCTGGCCGCCGACGGCGATGGCCTCGAGGATCTGCCGCATGCGCGCGGGGCCGTCCTCGAGGGGGATCACGAACTGCCACTGGGTAAAGCCGCGGCGGCCGTAGCCGCGCCACCACTCGCCGATGGCGTCGAGGGGGTAGAAGAATTTTTCGTAGTGGGCGATGGGCTTGCCGCGGCCGAGCACGGTCTCGAGCACGACGTTGAGCATGCGGATGCTCAGCTTGTTGAGCACGATCTCGGGGGCCTCGAAGGGCACGGTGAGCTTGGGGCCGCCGGACAGCTGCAGGGGGTCGCGGGCGAGGGCCGGGGGCAGGTCGCCGGGCTCGGCGTGGTCGCCCACGGTCAGCACGCCCCGGCCCAGGCGCGCGCCCGTGGCGAAGGGGTCGATCCACGCGACGGAGTAGGGCTCGTGGTCGTACTCCTCGAGGGCCGCGAGCATGGCGTCGAGGTCGTTGACCTTGATCGCGCGCTGGCGAAAGTAGGTGGTGGTGATCGGGCGCAGGCGCAGGCGCGCCGTGAGGATCACGCCCAGCAGGCCCATGCCGCCGAAGTTGGCCCAGAACAGATCGGCGCGCTCGTCTCGGCTGGCGCGCACGACCTCGCCGCTGGCCAGCAGCACGGTCATGGACTCGACGCACTCGCAAAAGGAGCCCTGGGTGTGGTGGGCCTTGCCGTGGACGTCGTTGGCGATGCAGCCCCCGACCGTCACGTATTTGGTGCCCGGGGTGATCGCCGGGAAGAAGCCACGCGGGCCGAAGTCGGCGATGATCTGGGCGAGGGAGGTCCCGGCCTCGCACTCGAGGGTGCCCGTCGCCGGGTCGAAGCCCAGGTAACGATCCAGGGTCGAGAGGTCGAGGACTTGCCCGCGCTCGTTGGTCGCGGCGTCGCCGTAGCTGCGGCCCAGGCCCCGGGCCACGGAGCCGGCGTTGCCTGGGGGCTGCGCGAGGCTGCGCCCGACCTGGGCCGGCGTCTGGGGCTGATCGACGAAGCAGTCCACGCGCTTGTTGGCGCCCCAGCCCCACAGGGTGGTCGGGGCACGCTGCACGAGGGCCGTGGACGCGGTCGACATGGAAGGCTGGGTATAACTGGAAGCGAGGGAGGCCGCCACGGGAGCAGCCTATCCGCGGCCTGTCCTCACCGGGAGGCCGCGCGGAGGCATGTTCGTGCAAAATCTTTGCAAGCGTTGGCGACGCGCCCAGGCGCCTCAGCGGCGCACGATCGCCACGTCGATGGTCGCTCCGTGGCAGCACACGTCCGTGGCGTCGAGGGCGTGCACGTCCCACTCGCCGGTCTCGGCGGCGACCACCGCGGGCTCGCCCACGTAGACTTGGTGGACGCTCTCGCCCCCGGACACGGACACCCGGACGTGGCCGTTGCCGGTCTCCCCGGTCTCGGGGTCGGCCTCGCAGAAGCTGGCGTAGCCCATGCTCAGCGAGCCCCAGTCCGCGGCGCTGGCGTAGCGGATCTGCGCGAGCACGACCCCGTCGGGGTCGTCGAGGCGGATGTGCGGGCCGGGCCCAAAGCGGCCGCTCATGTCCTCGACGAGGACCAGCTCGTGGCTCGCGCTCATGTCGAGGGCGGGCATGGCCGCGGCCGGGGCCTCGAGCACGACGGCGTGGCCGATGCCCTCGAAGTCCGTGCAGTCGAAGCTCAAGGTCAGCGTGCCGGCGTCGTGCTCGAACTGCACCGGGGTGCAGCTGGCCGTGAGCGTGGGGACGGTGTCGGAGCCGTCGACGGACACGGCGATCACCGGGTCGAGGCTCATGGCCGCGACGCACTCGCCGCTGCCCTCGTCGCCCTCGTCGCTTTGTTCGCCCTCCGACTCCTCCTCGGCTTCCTCCAGGCCCTCGTCCGCTCCGGTGTCGTCGGCGGGGGCTTCTTCCTCTCCGCCCAGGGTCGTCTCGGTCTCCTCCACGCAAGCCACCGAGGTCGTGGCGAGGGCGAGGGCGAGGGCGAGGGCGAACCCGGTCGAGTTCGAGCGTGCTCGATGCATGCCGAGTAGGTACCCCGCGGACAGCGTTTCGATCACTCCGCTGCGTTGGCGCAGGGGGCCCAAGCGTGGACTTTCCCTCAGCCGCGCGTTCATTACGGATTTGGGCACAATTTCTCCCGTCGTGAGGCGACGACGCGAGCGCTCTGTGGAGTGTGAGCGAAAGGCCGCCGCGAGCCCGCCGCAGGGGCGGTCGTGTGCGAGCTCCGTTAACCCGGGCGCAAAGGTTGACCCAAGCCCAGGGCTGGCGGGGCTAGGATGCGTCATGCGCCGCTCGTGGATCCTCGCCCTCGCCCTCGCCCTGCCCGCGCTCCCGGGCTGCTTCATCTTCGGCATCGGTCAGAGCCCGGGGCAGGCCCAGGCGCAGGCCAACGCCCAGGCGCAGATGCAGGCCAACCTCGAGCAGCTGCGGACCCAGGCCAAGGCCGGCGACGCCCAGGCCCAGGTGAGCTTCGCGGCCACGCTCATCGGCGTGCTCGGCAATCCGGGCGCCAAGGATGCCTACCCCGAGATCGACTGGGACACGATGGCCGCCGAGGCCGAGGGCATGCTCGCGGAGCAGCAGGCCAACGCGCCGGATGAAGCCACGGCCATGCAGGCGCTCTCGCTCCGCTCGCAGCTGCAGACGGCGACCGGTCGGGGCGCGGACGCCCTCGCCAGCTGGCAGACCGCCCACGACGCGAGCCCGAGCTTCACGACGGCCATGGGCGTGCTGTTGACGAGCCAGGCGACCGGTGTGGCGCTCGAGGACCCCGTCGGCTTTTGCGAGCAAAACCGCGGCCAGGCCCAGGACGAGGCCCAGCTCTACCAGTTCATGCAGGCCTGCTACGGGGTCAACCCCGCGGGCGACCTGGCCACCGCGCTGCCCTGGGCCAGCGAGGCCGACCTGGCCACCTACGCCGCGGTCGACGCCCAGGTCCAGGCCGAGGCCGCCGCGCGCCAGGCCGAGTGGGAGGCCCAGCGCGAGGCCGAGCGGGCCGAGAACCAGCGGCGCATGGACGAGGCCGCGGCCGCGTCTGCGTCGAGCAGCTCCAGCAGCTCCAGCGGCGGCGGCTCGACCAGCTCCGCGCCCAGCTCGGTCAGCGTGACCCTCAAGAACAACTGCCCGAACACGGTCAAGATCTTCTTCGGCGACAAGCCCAAGTTCGGCAGCGGGACCTACTCGAGCCTCAGCTCGAACACCTCGACCTCGAAGAGCTTCCGCCCCGGGGACATGGTCTGGATCGTCGACGACAGCCAAAACGGCGTGGCCTCGGCGACGGTCTCGGCGAGCACCCGGCGGATCGAGGTCACCTCGAGCTGCACGGGGCTCTCGGCTCGCTGAGCGCTCGGCCCCTCAGTAAGGCAGGACGGCGTAGTCCTCGAACAGCGCCGAGTTGCAGTAGTTGTCGACGTCGTCGGGCGGGAGGCCGTCGACGTACATGCCGAATTCGAACTCCCACTCGATGCCCTGTTCTTCTTCGAGCTCCTCTTGGTACTCCTCGATCTCTTCGAGGATCCAGCAGGTCCGCGTACACACCACGCCGATCTCGAGGTAGCAGTACTGCTCGGTGTCGCCGGACTCCATCCAGCCCTCGCCGAAGCCGGCGTAGTCCCGGGTCACGCTGTAGTCCCACTGGGGGTCGTAGCCGAAGTAGCCCTCCTGGGTGATCGTGCCGTCGGGGGCGACGTAGGTGTCGTACTGGCGGGCGGCGTCGAGGGAGCTGAGCTCGAGGTGGGTCCAGCGCTCGCCGTCGAGGTTGCGCTGCTCGGTGACGGTGATCGAGGTGTTCGCCTCTTGACCGGACTGGTAGTAGCTGGCCACGGCCTCGGAGCTGCCGTCGGGGTAGAGGGTGCCGACGACGTCGGCGATCAGCGTGGTCACGCTGTGGTTCTTGGCCAGGGGCCGCTGCTCCTCGTAGTCGTAGCGGCCCGCGCTCCAGGTGCCGGTGTGGCTCAGGCCGAGGGTGGTGGGCTCGAGGATGCGCTGCTCGTCGCAGCCGCTGCGCATGCGCCGGACGTTCTCCTCCCAGACCCGACCCTGGCTGTCGGTGATCGTCGTGGTCATGCCGACCATGAGGTCGCCGTCGAGGCCGACCATGCCGCCGCCGGTCACCGCCGTGTCGACGATGTAGGCGCTCTGGGCGAAGGCGACGTCCCACCACAGGCTCATCGTGTCGGCCGAGTACGCGCCGCTGACGTTGGCGATCGCGCTGCCGAGGAAGTCGTAGTCGAAGCTCCCGTCGAGGGGGCCGTTGAGCACGTGGGCGGCGGGGTCGTCGGGCCAGTCGAAGCGGTGCTCGCAGGTCGGCGTGGGCGGGACGGGGAGGCCGGCGTTCGCGGTCGAAGCCGTGAGGCCGACGATTCCCAAGAGGCTCAAAGCGGCGATCTTGCTCACATTCATTTCGTGGAATGTATAGAGTCACCAGCTCGAATTCTCAATACCTGATGAAAGAACGAGCTCGCCTCTGGAGGGGCAGCGCTCCCGGCCTGTGCCTAAACTCGGCGATCATTGCCATTTTCGCGCAGTGTGCCCGGGCGAGGGTGCGATGTGATGGCCATGGTCACAGCATTGTGACCGGAGGGTTTGATTGTGAGCAGTGCGGCGGGTTTGGAAGCCGAGCGCGAGCCGGATCAGTCGGCGTAGACGGCGTCGATCGCCGCGGCGTAGTCCTCGAGGGTCGCCTCCGCGTCGCAGGCCAGGAGGTCGTCGAGGAGCCACAGCCAGCCGCCGACGGTGACGTCCGACCAACCTTCGAGCCGGGTCTGGACCTCCTCGGGGGTCTCGCCCTGGTTGCAGCCCTCGCCGTGCAAGCTCCACAGCCCGACCTCGATCTCGACGCCCTCGAAGGCCGCGCTCCAGTCGGCCGGGTCGTTGCCCGCCCCGCCGGCGTAGACCTGCAGCAGCACGCGATCGACCAGGCCCGGCTGCACGCTCTCGAGGTAGTCGTAGACGGCGACCCAAAAGTTCATGTTGTCGTAGGGGGCGAAGGTGATCTTGTAGTCGAGCTCGGACAGCATCAGGCTAAAGGCGATGGTCGGGTTGGGCTGGTAGTAGGTCTCGTCGTCGTAGTTGATCGCGTCGATGGTCGGGATGATCTCTTTGAGCTTGGCGAAGTTGCGGTACAGGACGCTGTCGGGGCCCGTGCCCTCGGCCTCGATGAGCGCGGCGATGTTGTCGAAGTCGGGCACGCCCCAGGCGCCCACGGAGAACTCCGTGCGCGTGACCGTGGTCGGCTCTTGTTCGAGGCTGACGACCAGGGCGGGCCACTCGGGCTTGCCGACGTACTCGCCGTCTTCGATGATCAGCTGATCGTTGAGGACGAGGTCGCCGTTGTCGTGGACGTGCACGCTCCACAAGATCATGGTCTCGAAGCCCGAGGCGCGCATGCGCGGCATGACGGTCTCGGCGTCGTGATAGAAGGGCCCGCCGCCGAACACTCCGCTGGGGCGGCCGCTGGGGACCTCGACGCCGCCGTCGTCGGTGGTCTCGTCGCCGACCTCGTCGGCGCTCGTGTCCGTGGTCGTGTCGCCCACCCCCTCGGCGCCGCCCGAGGGGGTCCCGGCGCAGGCGCTCGCGGCGAGGACGGTCAGGCAGGCGAGGGCGGGGCGCAGGGCGTCGAGGACCATGCCCTGGTCTAACCCAGGGCGCCGCCGGCTTCCACGCGCCAGCGCACCTGGCCGTCGACGAGGGTCGCGCGGGGCTCGAGCTCGGGGCCGAACACGCTCACGCTGGCGCGCATGCCCGGGCGCAGCGTGCCCAGCTCGGCGTCGACACCGAGGGCCTGCGCGGGCTGGGCCGAGGCCATGCGCAGGGCGGCGTGCACGGACACGCCCATCATCTCGACGGCGTTTTTGACGGCGCGCGCGAGGGGCAGGTGAGCCCCAGCCAGGCGGCCCTCGGCGTTCGTCAGCCGACCCTCGCGCAGCTCGATGGTCTCGCCGTAGAGGGAAAAGCGCGAGCGCTCGCTGGCCACGGTCGGCATGCCGTCGGAGACCAGGCACAGCCGCGCGCAGCCGCGGCGCTCGGCGAGCATGCGCAGCACCTCGGGGGCGACGTGGTGGCCGTCGGCGATGAGCCCGAGCCACAGGTCGTCGAGCAAAAGCCCCGCGCCCACGGCCCCGGGCTCGCGGTGGTGGAGGGGGGACATGGCGTTGAAGAAGTGGGTGAAGCCGCGGGCCCCGGCCGCGCGGGCCCGGGCGACGTCGGCGAAGCGGGCGTTGGTGTGGCCCATGAACACGGCGAAGCCGGCCTGGCTCAGCGCCTCGATGTGGGGAGCGTCGACGTGCTCGGGGGCGAGGGTGATGAGGTCGCGGCCGGTGCCGCGCAGCTCGAGCAGCGCGGCGAGGGCGGGGGCGTCGAGGGCCTCGATGGCCTCGGCGCGGTGCACCCCTCGCTTGCCAGGGTCGATGTGCGGGCCCTCGTAGTGCACGCCGAGGAGCTCCGGGAGCGCGCCGCGGGCCTGCTCGACGGCGTCTCGGGCCGCGCGGCGGACCGCGGGCGCGTCGGTCAGCACGGTGGGCAGGAAGTGGCACACGCCGGTCTGGGCGAGGGCCCGGGCCATGGTCTCGAGGCCGGCGCGGGTCGGGCTGGCGTTGAACAGCACCCCGCCGGCGCCGTTGACCTGCATGTCGAGCAGGCCCGGGGCGGCGAGACCTTCGAAGTTGCGCGCGGGGTCGTCCAGGCGCGGCGCGTGCTCGCGCAGGGCGGCCACTCGTCCGTCGTCGTCGACCTCGAGCACGCAGGCCTCGCGTTCGGTGGCGCCGTCGAACAGGCGCTCGAACCAGTGGCGGGTCACGGCGGGGGCTCCCGTCGGGCGATGCGCTCACGCAACGCCTGGACGCCGGCGGGGTCCGTGCGCTGGCGGCCGAAGTCCGTGTCTCGAGGTCCGCCGCGGCGCTCGGCGAAGGCCCCGGGCTCGCGGACCTTGCACGAGGCGTGCAGCTCGTCGGGCCAGACCTGGTCGAGGAGGGCGTCGACGGTGCTCGCGTTGACCCCCGCGCCGGCCATGATCGCCACGCGACCGGCGGCGGCCTCGACCAGGCGGGCGAGGAGGGGGGCGCCGTCGAGGGCGGAGCTCGCCTGGCCCGAGCTCAAGATCCGCGCGCAGCCCAGCTCGACGGCGAGCTCGAGGGCGC
>NZ_ABCS01000120.1 GCF_000170895.1 Plesiocystis pacifica SIR-1
ATGACGTGGGAGTTGGTCAGCACCAGGCCGCGGTCGTCGTAGACCACGCCCGCGCCCCGGACCGAGCCGCCGAACTCGATGGCCACGACGCTGTCCCGCGTGGACTCGATGGCGCGCACGAGGGGGCTCCCGCCGGGGTCGAAGTCCGGGGGCACCCCGGCGTCCTCGGCCGCTTGCTCCGAGTCGGGGCCCGTCCCCTCCCCCGTGTCCGCGTCGGCGGGTCCGCCCGTCGAGCTCTCGATCTCGGCCCCCGGGTCCTCGACGGCCGAGGGATCGCGGCGCTCCGAGGCGGCGAAGTCCGGGCGCCCCGTCAGCGCGAACCACACGGCGACGCCCCCGAGCAGCGTGCCGACGCAGGCCGCTCCCATGACGACCCAGACGGGGTAGGCGTCGCGCTCGGCCATGCGACCGAAGCCTAGCCGCCCCGCGGCGGCCAGGCGATCGGCCACCCCAAACGCGCTGGATCACACCTGGGCGCAGATGTTGCCGATTGACTTGGCCCTGGGCCCAGGGTAGACCGCACTCGAAGCAAGTTTTCAGTTCAATCTGAAATGAACTCCGAGCGTTCGAAAGTGGCACGAAGCTCGCTCGTTCGGCGTTTTTCTTGCCCGAGGCGACCCAAAGCGCCCCGCGCGCCCAGCCTTTGCACCGCCCATGGCCCGAAAAAGCACCGCCTCTGACGCCGCGACGGACTCGAGTGATCCGGTCTACGCCGCCCAGCTGAAGGTCGCGGAGATCCTCGGAGACATCGCCGAGTTCTGGGGCTTCACCAAGACCATGGGGCGCATCTTCGGCTTCGTCTACATGTCGCCGCGGGCCCTCGACCAGAGCACGGTCCGCAACGGCCTGGGCATCAGCGCCGGCTCGGCGAGCACCACGATGACGGCCCTGCTCGAGTGGGGCGTGCTGCACCGCGAGGGCCGGCTCTACGTCGCCGAGACCAATTTTTTCAAGCTCATCACCGCGGTCTTGCGCCAGCGCGAGGCGGCCCGCATCGACGACGCCATCGAGCGCGCGCGGGCGGTGGTCGAGGAGCTGCGCGCGGCCCACGAGAGCACCCAGGACCCGCGCATCGCCTTCGCCCTCCAGCGCGGCGAGCACATGCTCGGCTTCTTCGAGCTGGGCCGCTCCTTCCTCGAGGCCTTCGTCGAGCGCAGCCCCGTCCGAGCCATCCTCAATGGCCTGGCGCGCAAGGCCTCGAAGCTGCGCCCAGCCCCCCTCCCCGGCCGCAGCTTCGACGAGCCCGCAGACGAGCCCGCGACCGATCAGGACACTCTTTCATGAGCCAATCCATCCCCGAATTCGCCCCGTCCTTCGCGGATCCTGCCGAGCACCACGCGAGCGAGCCGGCGCGCCCCGGGCTCGAGCCGCTGCCCTCGACCAAGCCGGCGGACGTCGCCGTGACCCCCGTGGCCTCGGCCATGGCCCTGGTCGCCGACGGCCTCGTCGAGGTCGAGACCCGCCTGGGCGAGCTGCTCCACTCCCGCCTGGCGATCATCCCCAAGGTCGGCGGGCACCTGACCTTCGCCGGGGGCAAGCGCTTTCGGCCCATGGCCACCCTGCTCGCGGCCCAGGCCGCCGGCTACACCTGTGACGAGGCCTGGAACGACACGCTGACCATCGCCGCCGCCGGGGAGCTGCTGCACACCGCGACCTTGCTGCACGACGACGTCATCGACGAGGGCGAGTTCCGCCGCGGTCGCCCGGCCGCGCGCCTGCCCTACGGCAACGGCCTGTCCGTGCTCACCGGCGACTACTGCTTCGCGCGCGCGCTCCAGTCGGTGTCGCGCCTGGGCAAGGCCGCCGCGACCTCGAGCATGGCCGACGCCGTGACCTTGATGGCCGAAGGCGAGATCGCCCAGCTCTACGCCGCGGGCGAGTGGGAGGTGGACCTCGAGCGCTACACCCTGGTCATCGAGCGCAAGACCGCCGCGCTGATCGCCTGGTGCACCGCCGTCGCCCACCTCGTCGAGCCCGACGCCGCCGCGGCCCTGGCCCGCTACGGCCGCGAGGTCGGCTTCGCGTTCCAGATCGCCGACGACATCATCGACTACACCCTCGACGTCGAGACCTCGGGCAAGGCCCGGGGCCAGGACCTGCGCGAGGGCAAGGTGACCCTGCCGCTGATCCTCGCGTGCGAGCGCGAGCCCGAGCTGCGCGCGCGCCTGGCCGAGCTGCTCCGGGCCGGTCCGCCGGTGGCCGAGGCCGAGCTCGACCGCCTGCTCGTCGCCGTCGTCGACGCGGGGGGCCTCGACGCCGCCCGCGAGCAGGGCCAGGCCCACGTCGAGGCCGCCTGCGAGGCCCTCCAGGCCCTGCCGCCCTCCCCCGCCCGCGAGGCCCTGGGCGAGCTCGCCCGCTACATCGTCGGGAGGACCGCGTGAACCTGCCCGCGACCGGCACCAGCCCCGCGCCGCGGAGCTCGAGCCTCGACGAGATCCCCACCCTCGACGAGCACGGCGCCCGGGTCCAGGCGATGTTCAGCGACATCGCCCCGGGCTACGACCGCGCCAACCGGCTGATGAGCGCCGGCACGGACGTCCGCTGGCGGCGCAAGGCCGTGGCCGACCTGCTCGCGGCCCGAGCCGCCGTCGAGCCAGCCGTGGACCCGCGCACCGGGGCCCACGCGACCATCCTCGACCTGTGCGCCGGGACCCTCGACTCGACCCTCGAGATCCACCGCCGCTACCCCGAGGCCATGCTCATCGGCGGGGACTTCTCGGCGGGCATGCTGGCCACCGGGGAGCGCCGCGTCGCGCAGATCGGCGGGCCCAAAGCCTCGGCCAAGATCACGCCGATGCACATGGACGCCCACGATCTTCCCCTGGGGGACGAGAGCGTCGACGCCATCTTCTGCGCCTTCGGGGTCCGCAACCTCTCGGACCTGCGCGCCGCCGGCCGCGAGCAGCTGCGTTGCTTGCGTCCGGGGGGCCAGCTCGTCGTGCTCGAGTTCTTCCAGCCCACCGCGTGGGTCACCCGGGCCTTCCACGCCGTCTACAACAACACGGTCCTGCCCGTGGTCGGCTGGGCGTGCACGGGCAACCTCGACGCCTACCGCTACCTCCCGCGCAGCATCGGCGGGATGCGGACCGCGGCCGAGTACATGAGCCTGCTCGGCGAGATCGGCTTCGAGGGCATGCGCGTCGAGGTGTTGACCCTGGGCGTGGCCTCGATCGTGCGCGCGACCAAGCCCGCTCCCAAGGGCGCCCTCGCGCCCGCTACCGACGGGGAGAGCCCGCGTTGACCCGCCCTCGCCGCCTCGTGTTGGCTGCGACCGGCGCGAGCGGGGCGGCCTACGCCAAGCGGGCCCTGAGCCTGCTGTCCCGCGCCCTGGACGATCCGGGCACGCGCGGGCGCCTCGAGGTCGACTGGGTCGTGTCCTCGACCGCGCCTCAGGTGTGGCAGGCCGAGCTCGACGAGGCGCTGCCCGCCTCCTTCCCCAACCTCCGCCGCTGGGATCGCCACGACTTCAACGCCCCCTTCGCCTCGGGCTCCAACGCCCCCGACGCCGTCGTGCTCATGCCCTGCTCCATGTCCAACCTCGCCCGGGTGGCCCACGGCGGCGGCGACGACCTGATCGCCCGGGCCTGCGAGGTGGCCCTCAAGGAGCGCAAGACGCTGATCCTCGTGGTCCGCGAGACCCCCCTGAGCCTCGTGCACCTGCGCAACATGGTCGCCGCGACCGAGGCCGGAGCCATCATCTTGCCCGCCGTGCCGAGCTTCTACTCCGGCGTGCACACCCTCGAGCAAGCCCTCGACACCGTCGTCGCTCGGGTCTTCGACCGCGCCGGCCTCCAGGACCTGCGCGAGCTCCACGATGGGGGAGCCTTCGAGCTGCACCGACGCTGGGGAGCCCCCGCATGAACGAACGCCTACCCCAACCGCTCACGCCCATGCCCACCCAAGAGCCCCTCGACGCCGCCACGGCGCTGGCCCTGCGCTACAACCCGCCGCGCCTGGGTCGGCTGGCGATGGCGCGACGTCGGGCGCTGTTTGGCGACGCGGTGCTCGTGCGCGCACGACCCACCCCGAGCGTGGCCCTCGAGCCCGGCCAGGCCCTCGCGGTCGGCCCCGGCGCGGCCCTGACGAACGCGCCCTTCGACGCGCGCAGCGTCCAGACCTGGGTCGACGCGGCCCTCGAGCTCGACGCCGACGCCTCGCTGCTCTTGCCCCTCGAGCCCCGCGACGCCGAGGCCCCGGCGCGCTACGTCGAGGGCCTGCTCGCCCTCGCCGAGGCCCTCGCAGACCGTCCCGCGCCCGCGTCCAGCCTCGCGCCCTACTGCACCGTGCCCGCGGGGACCTTCCGGCTGTGGGCCATCGCCGTCGCGCGCTTGCTGCTGCCGGCCGGCGTGCGCGTCGAGGCGCGTCACGATTTAGTCGGCATCCGCGTCGCCCAGATCGCCCTGGGCTTCGGCGCCGACACCCTGTCCGGCCCCATCGAGGCCGACCGCGCCCTGCCCATCGCCGGCGTCACCCGGCCCAACGAGGCCACCCGCGCCGGCTTGTTCAACCTCGTCGAGCAAGCCGGCCTGCGCCCCACCGAGAGCTCCACCACGCCCTAGGAGAGTCCGCCATGAACCGCACCAAGGACACCGCTCGCTTCGCCCGCATCGCCGACAAGGTCCGGGCCAACGAGGCCCTCGACGCCGACGACGGCCTGTTCCTCTACACCTACCCCGACCTCCTGGCCGTCGGGGCCCTCGCCAACGAGCGCCGCGAGGCGCTGCACGGCGACAAGACCTTCTTCAACGTCAACTTCCACATCAACCCCACCAACGTGTGCGTGGCGGATTGCAAGTTCTGCTCCTTCGCCCGGCTCGAGCCCGACGCGCCCGCGGCCTACACGATGAGCATCGACGAGGTGAAGCAAAAGCTCCTCGATCGCATGGACCAGCCGGTGACGGAGATCCACATCGTCAACGGCCTGCACCACCACCTGCCGCTGGACTACTACAAGGATTGTTTGCGCGAGCTCAAGGCGCTGCGCCCGGACATCCACCTCAAGGCCTACACCGCCGTCGAGATCCACTACTTCGCCGAGAAGTACGGCATGAGCTACACGCAGGTGCTCAGCGAGCTCAAGGAGGCTGGCCTCGACAGCATGCCGGGCGGCGGCGCCGAGATCTTCGCCGAGCGAGCGCGGCGCAAGCTGTGCCGCGGCAAGGCCGACGCCGACGAGTGGCTGGCGGTCCACCGCGCCGCCCACGAGCTGGGCATCCGGACCAACTGCACCATGCTCTACGGCACGGTCGAGACCCTCGAAGAGCGCATCGACCACATGCTTCGGCTGCGCGATCTGCAGGCCGAGACCGGGGGCTTCCAAACCTTCATCCCCCTGGCCTTCCACGCCGACAACAACAGCTTGCAAAAGCTGCCCCCGCCCACGGGCGTCGACAACCTGCGCACCTACGCCGTCTCGCGCCTGATGCTGCACAACATCGCGCACATCAAGGCCTACTGGATCATGATCGGCATCAAGACCGCGCAGATCAGCCTGAGCTTCGGCGTCGACGACCTCGATGGCACGGTCCAGGAGGAGAAAATTTATCACATGGCCGGCGCCGAGACGCCGCAGGCCCTGTCGCGCGTGGACCTGGTCCGGCTGATCCGCGAGGCCGGCCGCGTCGCCGTGGAGCGCGACACCCTCTACAACGAGCGCTGGACCGACGACGGCGAGGCCCTCGACGGCATCCGCATCGACGCGAGCCTGCCCTACTCGACCCAGGGCCAGGGCGTGCGCCTCAACGTGCTCTGACCCCCCGCCAGCCCACCACGCCACCGACGAGCCCGCCATGACCACCGAGACCACCCCCAGCCAGCCCTCGCCCACGACCCTGCGCGTGCAGGCGGTCTCCTTCCTCAACGCGCGGCCGCTGATCCACACCCTCCTCGACCCCAAGCACGCGCCCCGCCACGCCGACGGGACGCCGATGTTCGAGGTCGTCGAGGCCCTGCCCTCGCGCTGCGCCGACGCCCTCGCGGCCGGCGAGTGCGACCTGGCCCTGGTGCCCGTGGGCGCCTACGCCGATCACCCCGAGTGGGAGGTCGTGCCCGGCGTGGGCATCGGCTGTCGCGGAGCCGTCGACACCGTCGTGGTCTGCAGCCGCTGGCCCATCGAGGAGGTCGAGCGCGTCTACCTCGACGGAGCCTCGCGCAGCTCGATCTTGCTGTTGAAGGTCCTGCTCCACGAGGCCGGGCTGAGCCCCGAGCTGGTCCCCGTCGACCACGGCGTGGGCGAGGGCCTGGTCGCAGACGCGTCCACCGACGGGAGCGGCCCCAAGGTCGCCGCGCTGATCATCGGCGACGCGGCCTTCGGCGTCGCGGGGCGCTTCGAGCACGTCTGGGACCTGGGCACCAAATGGTTCGAGCGCACCGGCCTGCCCATGGTGTTCGCGTTTTGGGCCGCGCGCCCGGGCGTGCTGACGCCCGCGCACGTCACCGCGCTGCAAAAGGCCCGCGACCGCAGCCTCGGCAAGTACGCCGAGGCCATCGCCAAGCACTACCGCGACGAGCTCCTGGCCAGCGGCGAGCCCGGAGCGGCCCAGGCCCTGAGCGAGCAGGCCTACGCGACCTACCTGCGCAAGACCATCCGCTACGGCCTCGAGACCCAGCAGCGCGAGGGCCTGGTCGAGTACCTCGACCGCGCCCGCGAGGCCGAGCTCATCGACATCCCCGGCCTGCACCCCGAGGACCCGGTGCACATCCACTTCGCCGGCGAGGCCGCGCCAGAGGTCCTGGTCGCCGCGCGCCGCCGCCGGAGCAGCCGCAGCCCCCTGGACGTCGACGCGATCTTGGCGAGGGCCGCCGCCGGTGAGCGCATCGACCTGGCCGAGGGCATCTACCTGTACGAAAACGCCGAGCTCATGGCCCTCGGCGAGGCCGCCGATCAGCGCCGTGCGCAGCTCCACCCCGAGCCGATCGTCACCTACATCATCGACCGCAACGTCAACTACACCAACTACTGCGTCACGCGCTGCAAGTTCTGCAACTTCTACGTCCCGCCCACGGACAAGCAGGGCCGCGGCTACGTGCTCAGCAAGGAGCAGCTGGCCAAGAAGTTCCGCGAGACCGAGGCGCTCGGCGGGATCCAGATCCTGCTCCAGGGCGGCCTCAACCCCGAGCTCGGCCTCGACTACTACGAGGACCTGTTCCGCTGGACCAAGCAGAACTTCACGCTCAAGCTCCACGCCCTCTCGCCCACGGAGATCATCCACATCGCGCAGATCGAGGAGCTCTCGGTCGAAGAGGTCCTGCGCCGGCTGCAGGCCGCGGGCATGGACTCCCTGCCCGGCGGCGGCGCGGAGATCCTCGACGATGAGATTCGCGCGCGCATCAGCCCGTTCAAGAACTCGACCGCCGAGTGGCTCGAGGTCATGCGCGCGGCTCACGGCCTGGGCATGCGCTCCTCGGCGACCATGGTGTTCGGCTTCCAGGAGACCGCCGAGCACATCCTCATGCACCTCGAGCGCCTGCGAAGCCTCCAGGACGAGACCGGCGGGTTCACGGCCTTCATCACCTGGCCCTTCCAGGCCGACGGCACGCGCCTCAAGCTGCGCGACGACACCTCCGCGTTCCGCTACCTGCGGGTCCAGGCCGTCGCGCGCCTGTACCTCGACAACATCGACAACATCCAGGTCTCGTGGCCGACGCTCGGGCCCGAGATCGGCGAGATCGCGCTGCGCTTTGGGGCCAACGACTTCGGCTCGGTGATGATCGAGGAGAACGTGGTCTCGACCGCGGGCGCCCACTTCATGATGACCGCCAAGGAGATCGAGTCGCACATCCGGCTGGCGGGCTTCGAGCCCCAGCGCCGGACCATGCAGTACGGCCGCGTTGAGGCGTCTTAGAGCTCGAGCTCGCCCCCAAGCTCCGGCAGGTCGATCTTGCCGAGCTCGTCCTCGATCTCGTTGCGCAGCTCCGTGGAGCTCATGCCCAGGCGCTTGGCCGCGGAGGCGATGGAGTAGCGGGTCTCGCCGACGCGCAGGCGGGTCTTCGAGTTGACGACGATCTCGCCGTCCTCGGTCCGCGTCGCGTTCTCGATGCCGACGTAGACGTCCCGGCCCATGAGCGCGGGGAAGGCCTCGGTCAGCCGGTCGTAGGCCTCGCGGTCCTTGGGCTCGAGGGTCTCGACGTCCATGTCCGAGAGGTTGAGGACCGCGCCGCCCTCGATGGTCTCGCCGCTCATCTGGACCCGCGAGGCCCGGATCGCCTTGTCGACCTTCATGGGCTTGCCCTTGCCGCCCCGCTTGCGGCGCAGGTGGGGGTTGCGCAGCTGGTAGGCCTCGCCCCCCGTCGCCTCGGCCGCGCCCTCGCCCTTGCCCGACTCGCGCGTGGGCTCGGCGTTGGGGATCCGCACCCAGTCCCGGTCGACCTGGGGGCTGCCGTCCTCGGCGATCATGTCCGCGCTGTCGTACCAGTCCGGGAGCGCCGTCAGCTGGGTCCACAGCCAATAGCCCGCCCCTCCCACGAGGAGCGCCAAGATCAGGAGCACGGCGGCGATCTTCTTGGCCATCGCCCGGAGTGTAGGGGCTCGGGGGCCGGCGCGCGAGCCCGCCTGGATGGTCCAGGATCGCGCCGCCACTCCCCCATCGCCATCGCGTACCATTTCCTCCCGGCCAGCCCATGGCTCTGTTCAAGACCCGCCCGGACGTCCGCTTGCTCCTCGCCAGACCGCTGGCCGCGGGGGAGATCGGCGAGTACACGGTGGAGCTGCTGTGTAGCAAGCCCGTGCCCATCCGCGCGGTCTACCTGACCCTGACCGGCGAGGTGCAGTGGGTGCACGGCGGGTCCCACGGCAGCCAGTACGATCGCTCGCGCTTCCTCAAGCACCGCGTCGAGCTCCTCGACCGCCACACCGAGCTCGACGTCGGGCCGCACCGGCTGCGGACCAAGGTCCGGCTGCCGCCGAGCTTGCCGCCCTCGTGGGAGGGCACCTGCCTGCGCGTCCGCTACCGCGCCAACATCCGCGTGGTCATCCCGTGGTGGTTCGACATCGACGTCGACTTTTCTTTCCCCGTCGGCCCGGCGCCCAGCTCCGCCGAGGACCAGCCGAGCGGGCCCAAGGTCTACGCCACCGATCCCCAGGGGCCCACGGGCAAGTCCCCCTACCTCGAGCTGTCCCTGGGCAGCCAGGAGCTCTACGCCGAGGACCGCCTGCGCGCGACGGCGGCCTTGGGCAACGTCGACCACAACGACTACCGCGAGCTCCGCCTCGCGCTCATCGCCCAGGAGGCCATCCCCGCGCCCCTCGGCGGGCCCCTGCACCAGGACCACCTCGTCGCGCGCTGGACCGTCGACCTGCCCGAGCGCGTCGGCGAGCTCCAGCCCATCCCCTTCCAGCTGTCCTTGCCCCGCAAGCTCGTCCCGGCCTTCCAGATGCACGGCTGCTCGATGAAGTGGCTGGTGCAGCTGAGCGTGGGCGTGCCCCGGGGCCCCGAGCCGAGCATGCGCGTGCCGGTGACGGTCCGGCCCGCCGACGCCAAGCCGAGCGAGGCCGAGGAGGCCAAGGAGCGCGCGCTGCCCCTGGCCGTCGGCTCGGAGCGCCTGCGCCTGGTCTGGGAGTCCGTCGCCCGCAGCACCGGCTTCGAGCACATCGACGGCGAGCTCCACGGCAAGGTCGGCGAGACCAGCGTGGTGCTCCGGCGGGACTACAGCCAGGGCCAGGCCGAGGTCCACGGCCACCTGCGCTTCCCCGATCTCGGCGTCGGCCTGCGCACGCACACCGTCCGCAAGCACATCCTCAGCGACGAGTTCCGCCACCACCTCGGCGCGCGCGATCCGGCCCAGCTCGCCGCGGTCGTCGAGCGCCTCCAGCCCATCCTCGCCCAGGCCAGCCGGACGCGCCACCAGTACGACCTGACGGCCGCGGGCGACGGCGGCCTCGACTTTCGCCTGCGCGGCCCCGGCTCGGCCGCGAGCGAGCTGCGCGACTTCGCCTACTTCCTCTCGGCCCTCGCCGACGAGACCAACGAGCTCGCCGGCAAGCTCCCGGCGGCGGTCTTGCTCGAGGACTACGTCGACGCGTGGACCGAGGCGGCCGCGGCCCTGCGCGCCAAGCTGCGCGTCAGCGACCTGCGCCTGACCATCGAGCGCGAGGCCAGCAAGCTCGTCGTCGGCATGGACTTCGAGGACAAGGGCGTGCCCGAGGGCGAGGTCGCGCCGCTGCGCTCGACCTTCTTCGCCCTCGAGCCGGGCATCGCCATCCCCAGCCGCCACCACCTGCTGTGGACCGGGGACACGCGCCAGCCGGAGCACGAGTGGCCCCTCGAGGCCCTGGTCACGGCGCCGAGCTGGACCCGCAGCGAGCGGGTCTCGCTCCACGTCAACGACCGTCTGGTGCGCCTGTACATGGCGCCGGGTCTGCCCGACCCCCGCCTGGAGATCGAGCGGATCGAGGCGCTGTTCAGCCTCGGCAAGACGATCCGCGGCGAGCAGGGCCCCTACCGCTGATCCTCGCCACGGTTCTCGCGTGCGAGGTGGCAGGGGCGCTCGCCACCTCCCCTGGGTGGGGATTCGACGAAAACCGCCACACACCTGCCTCTGAGGGCCCCTGAGGCCCCTGGCGGCGCGCGGCCGCTCTCCCTGGCAGCTGGGCTTGCCACCGGCGTGACCACCCTACGAGCCCGCCCACGGCCTCCCACGGAGATTTTTTACGCATCGCCGGAACCTTGGGGGGTCGTCCATGTCTTGCCCCGTGAACCAAGCGATGGCCCCCGCGGCCCTCGAACTCGCCCCACCAAAGCCGCTCTCGGCTCCGTGTCGCCCGTTCGACGGTCCCACATCCTGGCCCGCTCGGGATCCGTGTACCCGCGGGGGATTGCCCCCCTCTCCGCCCTTCGCTTCAGGACGAACCAACCATGGCCACCAAGACCATCCGTTTCCGCATCTTCCTCAACGACCAGCTCGTGGACACCCGCGAGTTCACCCAAGAGGTCATCAAGCTCGGACGCCTCGGGAGCAGCCACTTGCGCCTCGAAGACGACGCCATCGGTCGCATGCACGCCGTCGTCGAGGTCGGGCCCGAGGGCGACGTCCGGCTCATCGACCTCGGCAGCGCCGCGGGCACCATCGTCAACGGTGAAGCCATCGACCGCAGCCGCGCCCTGGCCTCCGGCGACGTCATCCAGCTCGGGAGCTACCGGCTCGAGACCGCCATCGTGGCCCCGGTCGCCAAAGCCCCGGCCGCCCCGGCGGATCGCCCCGCGGCTCCCGTCGCGGCCGCGGCTCCCCGGACCACCGCGCCCGCGCCCCGCACCGCCGTCGACCTGAGCCAGGTCGAGGACGCCAACGAGCAGGTCGCCGAGGTCGTCACCACCTTCGGTCGCTCGGTCCTCGACGTCTCCCACGTCGGCCAGGCCAAGAGCCGCAAGCGCTCGGCCGTCCCGCTGATGGCCCTCGGCGGCGCGCTGATGGCTGGCGGCCTGGGCCTGTTCGCCTACGAGGTCGCCCAGCCCTGGGAGGCCTACAACGCCCAGGTGGTCGAGGCCGCCCAGCGCCACGCCGAGGCCCCCGCGGCTCCCGGCCTCGGCACCGGCTCTCTGGGCATGATGCTCGGCCTGCTCGGCCTCGTGCCCTTCGTCGCTGGCAGCATGCGCATGCGCGAGGAGACCCTCGAGGTGTTCTCGATCGGCGAGAGCCCCGACGCGAGCTTCAAGCTCAGCGGCACCGACCTGCCCAACCCCGGCTCGACCCCCCTGGTCCACCGGGACTCCACCGGCGGCTACGCGCTCAGCTTCACCCCCGGCATGGAGGGCAACGTCGAGCTCGGCCGCCAGCTGCTCAGCCTCCACGACCTCGTCGAGACCGGGCGCACCCAAGCTGGCAACGGCGTGCAGGTCTACCCCCTGCCCAAGGGCGCCCGCGCCAAGGTTCGCCACGGCGACATCGCCTTTAGCGTCAACCTGGTCAACCGCGGCGCGGTCGTGGCCGGGCGCGGCGAGACCGACTGGCCGTTTTGGGCCTACTTCGGCGGCACCGCGGCCATCGCCACCTCCTTCTACTTGCTGATGCGCTCCATGCCCGACGACGCGCTGGCCATGCAGCTCGAGGACGAGAACGCCGCCAACCGCTTCGCGTCCTACTTCCACCAGGCGGATGAGGAGCCCGAGGCGCCCGAGCCCGACGAGCAAGAGCCCCAGCCCGAGGCCAAGGACAGCGCGGGCGGTGAGACCGGCAAGCGGGCCAAGGGCCCCGAAGGCAAGATGGGCAAGGACTCCGCCAAGGCCACCAACAAGGCCTACGCCATGAGCGGCCCGTCGAAGTCCGTGCCGCAGATGGCTCGGACCTTCGACCCCGACCGCGCGGCTCGCAGCGCGGGCATCCTCGGCCTGATGGCCGAGCAGCAGGGCCACTTCCTGGCCCACGTCGACGGCGGCGCGTTCGCGGTCGGCACCGATGACCAGGACATGTGGGGCAACATCGTCGGCACCGAAGTCGGCGAGGCCTACGGCACCGGCGGGCTCGGCCTGATCGGCTCCGGCCACAGCGGCGGCGGCTCGGCCGACGGCCTCATCGGCATGGGCACCACGGGCCTCATCGGCCACGGCACGGGCACCGGCGGCACGGGCTTCGGCCCCGGCGAAGGCGGCGGCGCGCTGACCAAGTTCGGCGACAAGCGCAAGCCCGTCATCCAGGCCCGCGTGGGCAAGGGCAAGGTCGTGGGCGCCATCGACAAGGACACCATCCGTCGCATCGTCCGCTCCCACCTGATGGAGGTCCGGGGCTGCTACAACGCCGCCCTGAGCCGCAACCCCAACACCGAGGGCCGCGTGCTGGTCCAGTTCGCCATCCTCGGCACCGGCAAGGTCGGCAGCGCGGTGGTCCAGGAGAACACCACCAAGGACAAGGCGGTCGGCGACTGCATCGCCAAGGCGGTCAAGCGCTGGAAGTTCCCGCGCACCCGCAACGGCGGCACCGCGATGGTCAGCTACCCCTTCCGACTCAGCTCCAAGTGAGCCGAGAGCTCGACCGAGCACCAGACCACAGGCGATCCCGGGATCTCCCGAGCGTCGCCGCCCCGAGGGGCAGGACCACCGCGGTCCTGCCCCTTTTTCGTGGGCTTCAGCGGGTGACGCCCCGGCCCCGCTGGCCTATCAAGGAAGACGGTGGAGCTCAGCTTTCAGCGACCGCCCGCGGAGCGCCTGTCGGTGCCTCGACTCCGCGCGCTGCTGGCCTGGATGTCCCCGCGGGCGCGCCTGCCCACGGCGGTGCTCGAGCGCATCCCCGAGCTCATCGAGGGCGCGCGCTTGGCCGCGACCTCCCAGCGCGAGGCGGCCTTCGCATTCGCCGACAACACCCGCTTGAGCGCGCGCCTGGGCTCGGAGCCGTGCCGCTGCCCCACCCACCGCGAGCATCGCTTTTGCGAGCACCGAGCCGCCGTCGCCGTGCTCATCCTGTGGCGCCGCGCCCCCGAGCTCTTCGACCTCCCAGACTGGCAGCTCGAGCTCGACTACCTGATTCGCCCGGCGGGCAGCGGCGCCCCCGAGCTCGGCGTCACCACGAACAAAGCGGCCGCCCCCGAGCGCCGGGCGTGCCGCTTCCTCGTCGAGCTGTTCCCCACCGGCGGCTACGCCCAGGGCTTCGACATGGACGTCCGGCTGATCCGCGCCAACAAGCGCGGCGACGGCTGGCTCAAGCCGGTCAAGCTGCCCCGCGAACGCGCCCGCCTGCTCGAGCGCACCCGACCCAGCGCCGCCTTGCTGCGCGTCTTCGATCTGCACGCCTCCCTCGACGAGCTGCGCAAGCTCGACGGCTTCGCGCGCAAGGCCCCCAAGCTGCGCTCGCGCCTCGCCCACGACCTGCTCGCGGCCTTCGCCGACGCCGACGAGGAGCTGCTGCTCAGCTACGACGGCGACCCCGTGCGCGCCTCGACGCAGCCCTGGCAGCCCCAGCTCCAGGTCGCGCCGGCGACCATCGAGCTGCCCGAGGATAGCTCCGACGAGGCCCTCGAGCGCCGCCTCGAGATCCGCTGGCGCGAGGGCCTGCGCGACAGCTGGCGCCTCGAGCCCGCCATCGTCCTGACCCGCGGCGGCGAGCTCCGGCCCCTCGACGTCGAGGTCCCCCAGCACCTCCTCGATCGCCTCGACAGCCCCGCCATCGAGCTGCCCATCGCCAGCTTCGAGGGCCTCGCCCGCTCCATCCTCAGCCTCGCCCCGATCCCCATCGAGATCCCCCAACCGAGCGCCGTCGGGGCCACAGCCGTCGCCCGTCGAGAGCCGCGCCTGGTCCTCGAAGAGCGCGGCGAGGTGCTGCGCGTCT
The DNA here is from genome assembly GCF_000170895.1 of Plesiocystis pacifica SIR-1. Taxonomy (GTDB): domain Bacteria; phylum Myxococcota_A; class Polyangia; order Nannocystales; family Nannocystaceae; genus Plesiocystis; species Plesiocystis pacifica. The sequence goes on from NZ_ABCS01000120.1 coordinate 14,254, forward strand.
CGGGCAAGCTCGCCTACGAGCTCGTCGACGGCCGCGTGCTCGAGTTTGGCCCCGACGGCCGCGCGCCCCTGCACCTCGGCGAAGACCTGACCCTGGTCCGCGATCTGGCCTGGGAGCAGCGCCGCTGGTCCGAGCTGGGCGCCCACGTCCGCGTCCACGCCAGCGGCACCGAGCTGGTCCAGGAGGAGGCCTGGGCCTTCCTCATCGACGCCGTCCCCTCCCTGCGCGCCCGCGCCTGGGTCGTATTCGGCGAGGCCCGGGTCCAGGGCAACCGCGTGCTCCCCGACGCCCTCGGCCCGCGCGTGCGGGTGGGCCCGAGCACGGACTGGTTCGAGCTCGAGGTCGACTTCGCGGCCGAGGGCGGACAGACCAGGGTCGACGCGCCCGCGGTCATCGCCAGCTGGCTCGCCGGTGAGCGCTTCGTCCGGCTCCCCGACGCCCGCGTCGCCGCGCTCCCGAGCGACTGGCTCGAGCGCCACGGCGCCGCCTTGGCCGAGCTCGTCGAGCTGCAGCGTGGCGCCAACGCGGACGGCGAAGAGCGAGGCCTCGGCGCCCACGCGCTCCCCCTCGCCGCCGCCCTCCTCGACGAGATCGACGGCGATGACGACGAGCAACGCGGGCGGGCGCGGAGCTGGAAAGAGCGGGCCCGGGCCCTCGCCAAGCTCGGCGACGAAGCCGGCGGGACGACCCTCGAGCGCGAGCCTCCAGAGGGCCTCCAGGCCGAGCTGCGCCCCTACCAACGCGAGGGCTTCGCGTGGCTGTGTTTCCTCCGCGACCAGGGCCTGGGCGGCTGCCTCGCCGACGACATGGGCCTGGGCAAGACCGTCCAGACCCTCGCCCTGCTCCTCGACACCCACGCCCGCACCCCTGGGGGGCCGCCGAGCCTCGTCGTCTGCCCGACCTCCGTGCTGCACACCTGGCGCGAGCAGGCCGAGCGCTTTTGTCCGCAGCTGCGCGTCCACCTGCACCACGGCCCGCGCCGGGGTGCGCTGCCCCCCGAAGGCGGCGACCTGCTCGGCGGCGTCGACCTCATCCTGACCAGCTACGCGCTGCTGCGCCAGGACGCCGAGCAGTGGCAGGCCCGCCGCTTTCGCCACCTCGTATTCGACGAGGCCCAGGCCCTCAAGAACCCCGACAGCCAGCTCGCCAAGGTCGCCCGCAGCGTCCGCGCGGCCCACCCCCTCGCGCTCAGCGGGACCCCCATGGAGAACCACCTCGGCGAGCTGTGGAGCCTGTTCGAGGTGCTCATGCCGGGCTTTTTTGGCTCGCGCAAGCGCTTTCGTCGGCGGTGGGTCGAGCCCATCGAAAAGCGCGAGGACGCGGCGACCCTCGCCCGCCTGCGCCAGCGCGTGCGCCCCTTCATGCTCCGCCGACTCAAGCGCGAGGTCGCCAGCGAGCTCCCGCCCAAGCAGGTCCAGGTGCTGCGCTGTCGCCTCGACGCGGGCCAGCGCGAGCTCTACGAGCGGGTCCGCCACACCTACCGCGCGACCGTGCTCGGGGCCGTCGACGACCGGGGCGTCCGCGGGGCCACCTTGCACATCCTCGAGGCGCTGACGCGGCTGCGCCAGGCCTGCTGCCACCCGGCGCTGCTCCCCTTCCCCGAGGCGCAGGCCATGGTCGCTCGGTCCGCGAAGATCGAGCTGCTGGTCCTGCTGCTGCGCGAGGCCATCGCGGGCGGCCACCGCAGCCTCGTATTCTCGCAGTGGCCCTCCTTCCTCGACCACGTGTCGGCGGCCCTCGACGAGCAGACCGTCGCGCACCTGCGCCTCGACGGCTCGACCCGCGACCGCGGGGCGGTGCTCGATCGCTGGCAAGACCCCGCGGGGCCGCCGGTGTTCCTGATCAGCACCAAGGCCGGCGGCGTGGGCCTCGATCTGACCGCGGCCGATCACGTGTTCCACCTCGACCCGTGGTGGAACCCCGCCGCCGAGGACCAGGCCACGGACCGCGCCCATCGCATCGGCCAGGACCGCCCCGTGATGGTCTACAAGCTCGTCGCCGCCGACACCGTCGAGGACAAGATCCTCGAGCTCCAGGCCCGCAAGCGCAAGCTCTTCCAGGCCACCGTCGACACCGACCGCCTCGAGGTCGCGGAGCTCGATCGCGCCGATCTCGAGGCCGTGTTCGGTCGCGCCGACGACGAGCCCTCGGCCGTCGACGCCCTGTCCTTCGCCCCCTTCGTCGCCCACGACGCCCCCGCGAAGCGGCCCCCGAGTGCCGAGTTCGTGCCCCTGTCCCCGCCGCGCCCGTCCCCAGAGGCCAGCCACGACGCGGGTGACCTCGCCGAGGTCGTGCCCTTGTTCCCCGCCGACGAGCCCTCTTGACGCGCTCTCACCTTCGACCCGAGACTGTCGCCTCCACTGCCCAGGTGGCGAAATTGGTCATACGCGGGGGACTTAAAATCCCCTCTCTTCGGGGGTGCGGGTTCGAGTCCCGCCCTGGGCACTATCCCTCCAGCAGCGCCACGATCGCGACGCGTGCGGCCGCAGGTTGAGGACCCAGTCGCCGTGGACGTGGTTCAGGGCTCGGGCACGGCGCGGAGCCGCTCGAGCTGGGCGTCGAGCTGGGCCAGCAGCGGCGGCGCGCCCTCGAGGTCCCCACGATCGATGCGCTCGAGCACCGCGAGGGCCCGCGCCGCCCCCTCGGCCTCGAGCGCGGCGAGGGCCCGCGCCCACTCCAGCCGAGCGAGGGCGAGGCGCTGGCGCGAGGCCATGTCCAGGCCACCCTCAGCCTGCCCAACCTCGGCCTTGGCCTCGACCACGGCGAACACCCGCGCGGCGAGCTCGGGCTGGCCGAGGGCGAGGGCGAAGTGCCCGACATAGACCAGGTCAGCCCACGCGGCCGCCTCCGCCTCGAGGCTCGCCTTCAGCCGCGCTTCGACCTCGCGCTCCCCTCCCCCGCGAGCCGCCACGATCGCGGCCAGGTCCCCGTTGACCTCGGCGACCAGGCGCAGGTCCGGGTTGGGCTCGGCGCCCGCTCGCGCGGCGACGGTCTCCAGCTCCGCGGTGGCCTGGGCGTACTCCCCGACGAGGCCGTGGGCCAGGCCCAGGCGCTGACGCGCGAGCAAGCTGGCGAGGTTGTCGGGGCCCCGGCGCGCGTCCAGGATGCGGACCGCTCGCTCGGCCGAGGCCAAGGCCGCCAGACCGTCCCCGCGCTCGACGTCGACGCTCGCCAGGTTGCTCAGCGCCAGCCCCACGCTCGCGTGCTCCCGGCCAAACTCGCGCTCGCGGTTGGTCACCGCCTCCTCGAGCAGCGCGCGGGCCCGGTCGAGGTCGCCCTGGCCCTGGCAGGTGAAGGCCAGGTTGTTGAGCGCCCCGGTGGCGATGGCGTTGTCCCGCCCGACGCTGTCCGCCGCGATGGTCAGCGCGGCCTCGAAGCTGTCCTCGGCGGCGGCCAGATCCCCCTGGGCGTAGGCGGCCAGGCCCAGGTCGAGGTACAGGGGCACGCGCCGCGTGGGCGCGTCGAGCTGGGCCTCGTCGAGGAGCTCGAGCCCCCGCAGCGCCTCCGCCCGCGCGAGCTCGTCGTCCCCAGCTTGGTGCGCCATCCAGCTGAGGGTGTCGGCCAGGTCCGCGGCCAGGCCGGGCTCGCTGCCCCCGTCGCGCTCGATCAAGACCTTGGCCTGGTCGGCCCACAAGCGGGCGAAGTCCATGCGCCCCCGGCTCGACTCCAGCTCCGTCAGCCAGATCGCCGCGCGCCGGGTCAGCCCCTCGTCCCGGATCCGCAGCGCGATCAAGTAGCCCTCGCGCAGGTGAGCCTCGGCCGCGTCCGCGTCTTCGGTGAAGCGAAACACCAGGCGCCCGCGCAGCAGGGCGAATTCGGCCCGCACGCTGTCGAAGTCGAGGGCGTCCATCCGGGGCTCGAGGGCGTCGAGGCGCGCCTTGGCGTCGGCGAAGCGGCCGGTGTCCAGGCGCACGCGCACGGCCCCGAGCTCGCGGCGGACCTCGCGGACGCCCGCCGCTCGCTCGGCGTCGTCGGGCAGGGCCTCGCTCGACAGCACCCGGCTGGCGTCGCAGGCCGCGAGGCTGGGCAGACCCTCGACCGCGGTCAGGGCCGCCTCGACGGTGGACGCGTCGGCGTCGGTGAGCACCTCCACGAGGGCGCCGAGCTGGGTCCGGCGCTCGTCCAGGCAGCGCGTGCGCAGATCGAGGAGCTCCTCGGACTGCTCGTGGCGCACCCGGGTCGCCTCGCAGTTGTCGACGGCCGCCGCCTGCCAGCGGGCCGCGTAGTCGTCGAGGCCGGCGCCCACCCGCGAGGCGATGAGCTCGGCGCTGGGCTGGCCCGTGGCCTCGAAGGCCGCCCCGATCTCGGCTCCGCGCTCGGGGCTCCAGACCTCGACCATGCGCGCGCCCGAGGCCTCGCACAGCGGCGCCGCGTCGGCGCCCAGGTCCTGGGCGGACACGCCAAAGCGGACCCACGCGAGCAGCGCGAAGGCCAGGGTCGCCGTGATCGCCAGCGGCAGGCTGCGCCGCGTCCAGTCGTCCCGGGCCAGCTCGGTCAGCAGCGCGTCCATGGTCGGGAAGCGAGCGTCGGGCTCGAGGGATAGGCCGCGCTCGAGGGCCGCGCGCAGGCTCCCCGGTAGGCGCACGGTCCCCGGAGGCTCGCGCAGCTGACCCGTACACACCGCCGAGGCCAGCTGCGAGGCCGTCCGCCCAGCGAAGGGGCGCGCCCCGTAGAGCGCCTCCCACAGCGCCACGCAGAAGCTGAACTGATCGCTGCGCGCCCCAGCCCGGGCGCCGCGCCACTGCTCCGGAGACATGTACGCGGGCGTGCCCATGACCGCGCCGCCGTGGGTGATGTCCGAGTCGAGCTCGCTGCTGCCCGAGAGCTCACCGGGGCGCGAGCGCGGCACCGCGTCCGAGTCCGCCAGCGCGCGCTCGAGCTGCTCGTCGAGGCTCGAGGGGTCCAAGGTCGCGTCGAGGGCCAGCTCGATGCTCGGCTCGGTCCCAGCCGCGCCCGCGTCGAGGACCTTGCCGATCGCGCGGACCAGGCCGAAGTCGAGGACCTTCGCCCGCCCCTGGCGATCGACCAGCACGTTGTCCGGCTTGAAGTCGCGGTGGACCAGCTCCACGCCGTGCGCCGCCGCCAGCCCGCGACCGGCCTGGAGGTAGACCTCGAGGATGTCCGCGGTGCTCCGCCCTTCGCGGGCCTGCCACGCCGACAGCGGCTCCCCGTCGACGAGCTCCATGGCGATGAACACCCGCCCGTCGACGGTCCCCGCGTCGTAGACCTGCACGACGTTGGAGTGAGACAGGCGCGCGAGCCCCTTCGCCTCGCGGAGCATGCGCGTGCGGGCCTCCTCGCGACCAGCGGCGCGCGGGTGGATCAGCTTGATCGCCAGCTCGCGGTCGAGCTCCGGGTCGTGGGCCGCCAGCACCATGCCCATGCCGCCCGCGCCGATCCGCCGCCGGATGAGGTAGCGCCCGATGCTGCTGGGCACCGTCGCGGCCAGCCCCTGCTCGCCTTCGCCTTCACCTTCACCCTCGGGCGCGAGCGTGGCCTGGGTCGAGGGCGGACGCTCGCGCGCGATCACGGTGTCCTCGCTGCCGTCGGGCTCGGCATTCGATGGCGTCGACCCGAGCGCACCGCGCGAGTCCGCAGGCCAAGTCGCGTCCGTGCCCTCCTCGCTCATTGCGCGCCAGTGTAGACCCCAGCCACGGGAGCGGGTAAGGGCGCCGGGTCATGGACCGCGCCTCGACGCAGACGAGCGCGCGATCCCCTGCGCGAGCGAACAGGGCCCCGAGGCGGCCCCAGACTCGGCATTGCCTGATAACCTTGCGCCATGGCCCCGTCCAAACCGCGTACGCCACGCCCGCCAGGGGTGCGTACGACGGCGCCCTCGCTGAACAAGACGGTCCCCGACACCGGGGGGAGCACGGCCGCGCCCGTCGACCGATCGGCCTGCCTGGTCGTCATCAAGGGCGACCTCGTCGGCCGCAAGTTCGACCTCGACAAGGAGCTCAGCGTCGGCCGCGACGCCAACGCGGGCGTGTGCCTCGACGACGGCCTGGTCTCGCGCAACCACGCCCGCTTCGTCCCCGACTCCGCCGGCGTGCGCGTCGAAGACCTGCTGTCGACCAACGGCACCTTCGTCAACGAAGAGCAGACCAAGGGCTGCTACCTCGACGACGGCGATCAGATCACCATCGGTCGGACCATCTTCAAGTTCATCAGCCGCAACAACATCGAGGCGGCCTTCCACGAGCACGTCTACTCGCTCACCCACTTCGACTCGCTGACCGGCGTGCACAACCGGCCGAGCTTCGACTCGGCCCTGGCCAACTCCGTCGCCAAGGCGGCCCGGGCCCAGAGCCAGCTCGCGTTGTTCTTGTTCGACATCGATCACTTCAAGCGCTGCAACGACACCTACGGCCACCGCGCGGGGGACTACGTGCTCTCCCAGGTCGGGCGCCTGGTCGGCGAGCACATGCGCGCCGGCGACTTCGCGGCGCGCTACGGCGGAGAAGAATTCGCGCTGATCCTCCGCGGCCTCGTGCCCCCTGCCCCGACGCGCTTCGCCGACCACATCCGCAACCTGGTCGAGGTCCAGCGCTTCGAGTTCGAGGGCAAGCACATCCCCGTGACCATCTCGGGCGGGGTGGCCGAGTGGGAGCCCGGCATGGTCGGGGCGCAGCTGGTCGAGCTCGCGGATCAGCGGCTGTACCGGGCCAAGCAAGCTGGGCGGAACTGCATCATCGCGTGTTGATTACGCCCCCGCAGGGGGTTGGGACCAGGGGCGCTTCGTCGCTGTCCGCTCCTCCGCTTTGTCTTGGTGGGCAATGGGGTTCGCGCCCCCTCAGACCGCATGTGGTCGCCCCCCTCGGGGGGCGAGTCGTTTGCGGGGTTCGTGTTTGCAAAGCTAGGACCCTGGTTTGCCGAGGGCTCTGCTCAAGTTCGTACCGTGGGCTCTCGAGCTCTTGGATCGACCTCTAGAGCTCCTCGACTCTCGCTGGCTCTCAGGCGGGAGCGAGCTCGAAGTGGGCTCGGGGCTGGAGTCCTTCGTCGCCGCAGCTGGCCAGGGTTGGGCGTCCGGGGGTGCGGCGGATTGTCGTCTGGCCGGTGCCTGCTGGGGTGGTGTAGGTGACGAGGTCGCCCCTGGAGGCCAGCAGGCTCAGGGCGTCGTCTTCGTTGAGGGCCTCGCGCCGGCGCAGGAGGGCTTCGGCGGCTTGTAGGGGGCGAGGGTGGCAGCAGCGTCCGCGGAGTTTGGGGAGCAGGGGGACCTGACCGGCGGCGATGCCCTCGATGAGGGTGTCGACCTCGCCGACCTCGACGCGGCCCCACATCAAGCCGGTGGGGAGCGCTGCGGCGACGGGCGCGAAGCGGTGTCCGCCGAGGTGCGAGCTCTGCCAGACCCGCGCGGGGGCATCGACTCGAGCTCGCACGCGCTCCCACAGCTCGACGCCCCACTTGGCGCAGCAGCGGTCGCGCTTGCCGTGGGTGCAGACCAGCCACAGCGGGCCAGCGACGGCCTCGAAGCCGTGGGCGGACAAGCTGGGGTCGTCGAGGCGTAGGTCGGGGATCGCGTCGAGCTCGAGGCGAGCGCCGAGGATGCGCCGAGCCTTGGCGTCGACGCCGGCGTCGACCACGAAGACCTGGCGGGGCTGCGTCCCCCGCCCAGCCCCGCCTCGACGCTGAGACTCGCCGCAGCGAATCAGCTGCACGCGGACGCCAGGCTCGCTCGAGCGCGCTGCCAGCCAGCCTTTGACGGCCTGGGGCAAGGCGCTGTCGCGCGGCGGCTTGGGGCCCCAGGGGTCCGCGTCCTCGACCAGCAGCCAGCGCTGCACCCCCTCGGGGGCCGTCCCGTGCAGGGGCTCGTGCTCGGCGATCTGGCGGCAGTAGGGCTGGTCGCTCACGGCGACGACCATGACACCCGGCCTGGTCCAATGAAAGCCGACGGCGACCAAAGAAAAGGGGCGAACGCCGCAGCGCTCGCCCCTTCGGGTGGGTCGACGGACTGGCTCAGCCGCCGTCCGTGGTCTCCTCACCACCGGTCTCGTCGGTACCGGTCTCGTCCTCGCCCTCGGCCTCGTCCTCCGCGGCGCAGATGGCATCCGGGGAGTAGGCACCGGCGCAGTACTTGCCGATGTTGTTCCACTTCTTGCCGGTGACCTCGTCGATGTACTCCTCGTTGTTCGGGTCGTACGCGAAGGGGCACAGGTCGCAAGCGTCGCCCACACCGTCGAAGTCCTGGTCCCACTGGGGCAGCCAGCACATCTTGCCCCACAGCTCCTCGAGGTCGGGGATGTCGGTCAGGCGGAGGCGGCGGTTGGCCGTGTCGGGGTCGCAGTTGGGGTCACCCGGGTCGCACAGGCCAGCGTTGGCGAGGGCGTCCTCGCAGCCCGGGGGCAGCTCCAGGATGCCGGGGCGCGAGGCGACGGCGGCGGGGACGGAGCGGCACTTCGAGCCGTCGGGAGTGTGGACGGAGAGGTCCGCCTCGTCGGTGCAGTTTTGCTGGATGGGGAAGCCGTCCGGGTCGCACAGACCCTCGCAGCGCCAGGTCCCGTCCTCGTTCTGGCCGTCGTAGTAGCCGTCGCCGGGGTACGCCGTCGAGCAGCACAGACCGTTGACCGAGACCTCCATGAGGGCGTAGGGCCGCGGGTCACGCTGGCTGGCGCACTCACTGTCGGCCTCGCAGGCCTGACCGATGAAGTCACCGTCGTCGTCATCCTCCTCGGCACCACCCTCGACAATCTGAAGCGGGTTGGGGCTGAAGGGGCAGGTGTCGCAGGCGTTGCCGACACCGTCAGCGTCGGTGTCGACGTGGTTGCAGTAGCCCGTCGAGGAGCAGGTGCTCTCGGGGCAGTCGTCGTCGTTGCCGCAGGTCGCGGGCTCCACGGCAGCGATGGGCTGACGCGGGCAGTAGTCCTCGACGTTGCTCAGACCGTCCTGGTCGAAGTCGTCGTCGTTGCCGAAGCCGATGGGGCCAGAGGCCCAGGCGTTGATCTGCAGGCCGAGGTCGCCGTTGTCCGGGTCCTGGCAAGCGTCGCCGATCATGTTGACGTTCTCGTCGGTCTGACACAGCGAGCTCTGGTCGTAGGGCACCTCGGTGCCGACGACGTGGGGGTTGTCCTCGTTGAAGATGCTGCAGTTGGGCGTCCAGATGCAGTTGTCGCAGACGTCGCCGATGCCGTCACGGTCCGTGTCGGTCTGGTCGGGGATGTTGCGCACGAGCAGCGGCGCCGGCACGCCGAGGTCGTCCTCGTTGTAGTTGCCGGCGGACTCGCGGCAGCGGTCACAGTCGTTGCCGATGCCGTCCTTGTCGGAGTCGGCGGTGTCGGAGTCGCTCGCGGTCAGCTGGCACTTGTCCACGATGTTGCCGAAGCCGTCGAGGTCCTCGTCGAACTGATCGGGGTTGAAGTGGTCGCGGGCGTTGTCGCAGGACAGCTGCACGCCGTCACCGTCCTCGTCCTCCTTGCACTTGGGAGGATCGATGGTGAAGTCGTAGTAGAAGTCCTTGTAGTCCTGGCCGCCGGAGGTGACGAGCGGCATGCCGCAGACGTCGTGGAAGGCCGCGTTGTAGGCCGCGAGGTCGGCGGGGTTGCCCAGATCGAGGTCCTCGAAGCGCTCGACGGTCTCGAGGCCCGGCAGGCGCATGCGGTAGCGACCAGTGGTCGCGCGGCCGTAGGCGTCGACGTTGTCCTCGGGGTTGTTCTCGTCGAAGGCGTTGAGCTGGGTGCCGAAGCGGACGTTGTCGATGACGACCCGGATCTCGCCGAAGCGCTGGTTGGCCACGTCGACGGTCAGGCAGGGCGGAACGGCGTCGCCGTTGTTGTCCGCGCCCGGCTGGTCCGGCACCACGTCGGTGCTGATCTCGGTGCAGTTCGCACCGCCGGCGATGATGAGGTCCTCCTCCCAGCACTCGGGCTCGGTGCTGGTCGCGCAGTCCTCACCAAACTCGTCGGTCGCGCCGGCGATGCGGCGCAGCTGCACGAGCTCGAGCTTGCGGGTGTTCTCCGGGGACAGGTCGTACTTGTTGGAGACCTGAATCTGGAAGTCGTCGCAGGCGCCGATGCGCAGGTTGTCCGTGGGGAAGCCGGTGCCCGGGATGACGTGGAACTCCGGCGTCTCGAACACGTAGGTCAGCTCGTCCTCGTTGAGGACGTTGCCGACCTTGTCGCGGATCTGGTGGCCGTCGGTGGCGAAGGTGACCCGGTACTCCGAGCCCGAGCACATCGCCCGGTCGAAGTTCTCGTAGTTCTCGAAGAAGGCGTCGTCGTGCATCCGCCACCCGTCCTGCGGGTTGCGGCCACCGATGAGGTCCGAGGGGCTCGTGGTGATCTCGGCGCAGGCCTCGACGAGCGAGCGGGGCTGGTTGCCGCGGTCGCCGGGGAGGTAGAGCACGCCCTTGAGGGAGGGGTCGTAGATGACGCCGCCGACCTTGGTCACGAAGCGCGTGACGTAGGCGTTCTCATTGGTCGCCCCATCGTGGCGGACCAGATCGCCCCAGGGAGCCGTGCAAAAGCGCTCGATCTGGCTGGCGCAGTACTCGGGCTGGTTGCTCGGGTCGCCGCAGAAGCAGGTCCGGGTCTCCTCGGGCAGGGTCTGGTCGCGGTCGAAGCGCTTGATCGGCTGGACGTTGGGCAGGAAGGTCGGGTCGCACGCGGCCCCGTCCCCGCTCGCGCCCAGGGCAGCCTGGCAGCACTCGCTCGCGCTCAGCAGGCCGTCCGGGAACTCGCCCGTGTCGCAGTAGGCCAGGCGCCGTCCGGCCTCCCAGGTGGTGCAGGTCCCGTCCATCTCGCAGGACTGGAACTCCTCGGTGCCGATGTAGCAGCCGCCAGCGCCCTTGTCGCGGAAGCGACGGTCGACGCAGTAGGCCCCGCCGGTGGTGTCGGTCTGCGCGGCGCAGGTCACGAACCACTCGGCCTTGCAGTGCTTGTCGCCGCAGTCGTCGGCCTCGGCCGAGCACACGTCGCCCTGCGAGTTGGTGCCGATGCAGACCGCGCCCGAGTCTCCGCCGAGGCGGTCGTCGCAGTCGGCGTCGGTCTGACAGGGCGCGCCGTCGGGCTCGACGCCGTCGGCACGCTGGGCGGGGTGGGTCTCGCGGATCTTGTCCGAGATCGGCAGGCGCCACTCCCCGCTCTCGCCGTTCCAGTCGTAGACGTAGCGGTTGGTCTCGAAGTCGCGGTTGACGTCGGAGACGAAGTCGGCGCACTCGGTGTAGACGTTGCCCGTGGGGTCACAGGCGATGGCGTCTGCTGGGGTGCGCTTGGTGCCGTCCGAGGTCACGCCGTACTTGGCGACGTTGACCGAGAGCTCGTAGTCGCACGCGGTGCAGCAGGTGTCCGGGCCGCTGTCGGGCGCCGAGCAGCTCGCCGCGCGCCAGTCGGTCTCGCCCGCGTAGGACTTGGTGGTGCCCGACTCCTGCATGCGCAGCGGCAGCTGGCGGCCGTCGCTGGCGGCGTAGAAGCCGTTGCAGATCAGCGGGTCAGCGTCGAGGACCTCGTGGTTGAAGTCCTGGCCGGTGGCCCGCAGGTTGTCGATGCACGACAGGTTGACCGCGCGGGTGACCGTGTCCGGGTCCTCGCCGGAGAGCTCGAAGTAGTCGCCGTTGAAGCGGCTGATCGGGCCCTCGATGGACGCGAGGCGGTTCTTCCAGTCGTAGACCTCGAACAGCTGCGGGTTGCTCGGGTCCTTGCGGACGAGCTCGATGGAGGTCGCGTCCAGCAGGTTGTTGAACACGAACTCGAGGCCGCTGCCGGTGATCAGCGGAGAGAGCTTGCAGTACTCGCTCTCGCCGCGGGCGTTCTCGAGGGCCTCCTCCGTCTCGAGGCAGTCGACGATGTCCTCGATGAAGAATTTGCCCTGATCGACGCCAGGGGTGAGGCGGTTGACCTTACGGTTCTCGTAGTTGACCGCCGTGATGCTCTCGAGCACCAGCTTGTTCGGGTCACAGACGCCGCAGTCGGTGTCAGAGATGCACGCGGTCGACAGCAATGCGCTCGCAGCGATGGCGCCTAGGGCGGCCGTCGTGGCGAGCGAACCGAGCTTTCGCAGTTCTGGTTTGGTCATGTGCTGATTTCCTCTCGGTCAGGTCCCGGGCAGTGGGAAGGTGTCGGGGACAGGCCGATCTTTCTTCTTCATGATGCCAAGGACGACGGCACCGTTACGCTTGGCGAGGTCGAGGATCTCCACGGCCCCCCCGTAGTTGGCGTCGTCGTCAAAATCGATGAACACGACCTTCTTGTCGCGTCCCTGAAGACGGCTGGCGATGAAGTCGCCGAGCTCGTCCTTGCTGTTCATGGGCTGGCCGTTGAGTGAGAGCGCGCCCTGCTTGTCGAGGCCAACGACGAGGTTGTCGTTTTCCTTGTTCTGCTGTTGCCGCTTCTTCTTGCTCTCTGGGGGAACCCGGACAGAGATCTCCGGCACGTTCTTGGGCGTCATCACCATGAAGATGATGAGCAACACCAGACACACGTCGACGAGCGGTGTGACGTTGATTTCGCTACTTGGTCCGCCTCCGGACCCACCTGCACTCATGCCCATGGGCTGGTTCTCCTGGAATGCAACCACCGAGGGTTGCTGTGCTTACGCCTTCAGGGGCGCGCAGAATAACGGAATTCGTGAAGTCTTGCGAGGGCCGCTCGACCCGCCGATGTGCGTTCTACCGAGAAACTCGAGGTCGAGCGGGGGGTGCGTGGATCGGCTCCGTCGGGCTTGGATCCAGCAGGCGGCGGTCCTGGCCGCAGCCTTCGCAGTTTTTGTTCAGGATCATGAACAGCGAGCCGGTTCGGGCCTTTCGTCACCCATCCCCGACTCGCTGTGAAGAAGTCCGGCTCCAGTTGGGCCGAGTCAGAGACCGTTGCCGACGTCGACCACCAGGGCGATGTTCTGCACGTTGGCTTGCTGGATCCACTCCATGGCGACGCGAACCCGGCCATAGTCGGTGTTCGCGTCCCCCTTGAGGAACAAGATCGGCCCCTCGTAGCCGCTCGCGGCGGCCTTGCCCTCGGCGACGGAAATCTCCGTGGTCAGGGCCTCCTCGAAGTCCTTGCGCTGGGTGTACTTGTCCTGGTTGATCCAGACACCCTCGTCGTCGACCGAGACGAACACCTGGTCGCCCTCTTTGTGCTCAGAGGCCTCGACCAGCGTCGGCAGCTGCACGTCCTTGCCGCGACCGAGCATCGGAGTGACCACCATGAAGATGATCAGCAGGACCAGGCAGACGTCGACCAGCGGGGTGACGTTGATGTTGCTCTGGGGACCCGCGGCGTGATCGCCGTGGTCGTCCTTGTAAGGGATTCGGCGCGTACGCCGCCCAGTATGCGATCCGCCACTCATGGGTTTATCAGAGTGCTCAGAGCCCGCGGGCTCAGTAGCGCCCTTCCTTGAGGACGTAGTTGATGACCTCGCTGGCGACGTCGTTCATGTCGATCTGGAAGCCCTCGACCCGCGAGTTGAAGTAGTTGAAGGCCATGACCGCCGGGATGGCGACGATCAGACCCACGGCCGTGGCGACGAGCGCCTCGGAGATACCGCCAGCCACCGAGCTCAGGCCGCCGCCGCCGTCCGAGGACAGACCCTGGAAGGAGTTGATGATACCGACGACCGTACCGAGCAGACCGACGAAGGGCGCGGTCGAGCCGGTGGTGGCGACGAGCGCGAGGCCCTTCTTGAGGTTCGCCGTCTCGCGCTCCTTGGTGCGCTCCATCTGACGGTTGACCGCGTCGACGATGTCGAAGTCGCCGACGTCGTCGGGGCCCTCCTCCTGCAGCGCCTCGAGGCCCTGGAGGTACTCGTCCATGCCCGAACCCACGACCTTGGCGACGGGGCTGGAGCTGTGCTGCTTGACCGCCGCGACGGCGTCCTCGAGCTTTCGCTCGTTGAGGAAGTTACGCAGCATCATGATGTAGCTGATGCTCTGCGACTTGGCCTTGTTGTAGACCATCAGCCGCTCGATCGACATGATCAGGGTGATGACGAACTGAATGATCAGTACGATCAGGACCAGCTTGGCAAAGATGCCCATCTGGGCCCACATGCCCGAGAGGCTGAAGTCCGTGCCTTCGTTGGCGAGCAGGAGCATGGTTTGCATCGGTGTTTCTCGGTTTCTGTCCGGTCGGAGCCGGAGGCGCTCGGTTGAGGTTGGTCGTCAAGTTCGCGCGGTAGCGGCGCTCACTTGAACTTGATCTTGAAGGTGCGCTCGGTGCACGTCTTCACCGGCTTGCCGCCGACGACGAAGGGCTTGAAGCGCCACTTTTTGATGGTGTCCCGGATGATCTTGTCGACCTGGGGGTCACCGGGGAACTTGGTCTTGGTCTTCACGTCGACGACCTTGCCCTTGGTGTCGA
>NZ_ABCS01000119.1 GCF_000170895.1 Plesiocystis pacifica SIR-1
GACGCGCCGGTCGTGGTCCGCGGGGCCGTGCTGCGGGCTTGGGAGCTCGACCAAAACTACTTCTATCGCCTGTGCTTGGGCTGGACCGACGGCAACGTCAGCGACGCCGAGGACATCATGGGCCAGGCGTGGGTCAAGATCCTCGAGCTCGAGTTGGAGCTCGAGGCGGCGCGGAGCATCCGCAACCCTCGCTCGTGGATCTCGAGGGTGCTGCGCAACCTGTGCATCGATCGCGGGCGGGCCTACAAGCGGACCCAGACCCTGGTCCGCGAGGAGCTGGCCGTGCCGACCCCAGGCCCGACGCCGGCACCGGACGCGGACCTGGTCCGCGAGCAGCTGGCGGCCGCGCTGGCGAGCGCCCTCGGGCGGCTCCCGGACAGCCTGCGCGAGGTCGTGGTCCTGCGACTGATCCGCGAGTGCAGCTACGAGGAGATCGGGCGGCTGTTGGACATCTCGGTGCCCAACGCTCGCAAGCGCCTGCAGCAGGCGCGCGCGCTGATGCGTCCGGACCTGGCGGAATTTTGGGCCGCGCGCTCGCGCGGCTGCGGGCCGCACTGAGCACCGAGAGCGAGAGGCACACATGACACAGCTCAAAGTCGGATTCACGGTCAACTGGGAGGGGCGCAGCCTCGACGGCGTCGAGCCCCTGCAGCGCCTGCGCGAGCGCTTCCCCCACATCCCGATCACCCACTTCGTCTCGGCGGCCTACTTCGCCCGCGGCGGTGACTTCCAGCGGATCATCGACGCGATGGTGCCGGCGTTCACGGCCCACGACGAGTTCGGGCTGTTGCTCAACACCTGGGAGTCGATCCACGGGATCGGGGCCGCGCCCGAGGCCGCGCCGACCGTCATCGAGGGCGAGGACCCCGTGCTCGAGGTGCGCTACCCGGGCATCCACCCCCAGGTCGACCGCGGCTACACCCGGGCGCTGTCGGCCTTCGAGGACCACCAGATCGACACCTGGCTGCAGAGCTCGCGGGTGCTGCTCTCGGGGCTGATCAAGCAGCTGGTCCAGCGCCAGGGGCTGAGCGTCGAGGCCGTGCTGCGCGGCTTCCGGGCGGGGCACTCCATGGCCTCGGACGCGGTGCTCGAGCTCGCCCGCGCCCGCCAGTTTCGCTACGACGCGTCGGCCTTCGACGCGAGCTGGGCGTGGCGCAGGCGCAGCGTCGAGACCAAGAGCGCGTTCGGATCGTGGCCGGGGATGCTCGCGGACCTGTGGGGTCCCGAGGCCCAAGAGGCGCGGCACCTGGCCAACGCGCGCTGCCTGAACGCGACGGCGGGGACGGGCGTCGACTGGCGCTCGCAGCCCTTTTTGATCCTCGCGGACGGGGAGGGGGAGCTGCTCGAGATGCCGATCAACGGCGGTCTGATCCCGCCGGTGTCGCCGCTGCACCTCGAGAAGATCGGCCGAGCCCTGGCCATGCTCCCGTCCGCGAGCGGCAGCTACCTGAGCTTCGGGATCCACCAGGACACGGCCGACGGCGAGATCATCCGGATGATCGAGGAGACCGTCGCCAAGATCGAGCGGGCCTACGAGGTCGAGTGGGCGACGCTGGCGAGCATCGCGGACGGCCTGAGCGCGGCGAAGCAAGCGGACGCCTTCCCCCTCCGGGGCCGGCTCCCGCGGGCGCCTCGGGTCCGCTACTGAGCTCTGCTCTACCCCCACAGGCACCTGAAGACCGGGGGCGCTTCGTCGCTATCCGCTCCTCCGCTTTGGCTTGGTGGGCAATGGGGTTCGTGCCCTCGAGAGGGCATGTGGTCGCCCCCGCGAGCGGGGGCGTGGATTCGTGTGCCCGGCATGGACACCGACCTGGAGGTGAAAGTCCTCCTCCAAGGAGCCACGAACGAAGAAAGGGAAGCGCAAGGGCCCGAGGGCGACTGAGGGTCTGAAAGAAGCGTGAAACGAACCAGCGGGTCGACGCACAGAAACCGGATCAGAGGCGGGGCGCCGAGGGCGAGCGTGCGAGTGAACGCGAAGCTCTTCGTGGCCGAACACGGCGTCACGTGCATCCGGCGATCGCGCTGGGAAGGCCGGTGTCCTTACCCGGGGAGCTCTCGCTCTAGGGGCCTGAAAGGGCCACGTGGTCACGCACGCGGAGCGAGAAGTCAGCAGAGGTCACGAAAGGCGTCGAAGGGCGCCACAAGGACCGAACGATAGCGAGGGCACGACGCCCGAGGGGAGCGAGGAGGCCTCGTCGGCGAGGACCGGAAACGAGGGCCCAGGCACGCGCGCGCTCATGGAAGAGGTGGTCGACCACCGCAACCTCGAGCGCGCGGCGAAAAAACCGTGGAAGTCCTGGCATCGACGGGATGACGGTCGAAGAGCTGCCCAGCTGGATGCGCGAGCAGTGGCCTGGGATGCGCGAGCAGCTGCTCGCGGGCAGCTACGAACCCAAGCCGGTGCGAAGGGTGCAGATCCCCAAGCGCGGGGGAGGCGAGCGCGAGCTCGGCATCCCGACGGTGGGCGACCGCGTGATCCAAGAAGTTTTTCGACCGGGTCAACCACGACATGCTGATGGGGCGGCTAGCCAAGCGCTTGGAGGACCGTCGACTGCTCAGGACGCTCAGCCGCTACCTCTCGGCCGGCGTGATGGTCAACGGGGTGAAGGTGGAGCAGAGGCGAGGGACGCCGCAAGGCGGACCGCTGTCGCCTCTACTTGCGAACGTGTACCTCGACGAGGTGGACCAGGAGCTCGAGCGACGCGGCCACGCGTTTGTCCGCTACGCGGACGACCTCCGGGTGCTCGTGCGGTCGAAGCGAGCGGGGGAGCGGGTGATGGGCGCGCTCATCAAGCGCTTCGCCAAGCTGCGGCTGCGAGTCAACGAGTCGAAGAGCACGGTCGCTCGGGTCTACGAACGACCCTTCTTGGGGTTTGACCTGTGGGTCAACAAGAAGGGCGAGACGAAGATCGGGGTGGCGAGCAAGTCCATGGAAAGGATGAAGGAGCGCGTCCGCGAGCTTACGAACAAGCGTCGCGGACGGCGTGTGGAGCCGGCGCCCCTATCCCGATGTTGACAGTGTCTGAGTCGTGGGCGTGGGGCGGGGAGGGCGTGGGGCGGGGAGGGCGTGGCGTCGTCTACGACGGCTAAAATGGAAAGGGGGCTGTGAATTCATTCATAGCCTCTGAGCTTCTGTCGGCGCGAGAACGGCGAGGCGCCCACGTCATGCGTACGTGGGCGCCTCGTCGTGCTCGTGTGTTCGCGGCAGCTGCTCGAGCCTTGGCGAGGCCGCGCGGCTTCACAAACACGAGCCCCGCGCGTCATCCAGGCCGGGAGCACCCCGCCCATCCGCGAGCGCCTTCTCGGGTGAGCGCGTGGCGTGCTCTCAGGATGAGGCCCGATGACGAATACGGTGAAGCCCAAGGTCGAGGTCGAGTCGACCACTGTCTGGTACGACCCTCAGCGCGTCACCCCGACGCCGGTGAAGGTCACCTTCTCGATCACTCAGAGCGAGGCCCCGGACTACCCGGGCGGCGCGACCATCTCCATCGACCGTGACGACGTCGCGCTCTTCCTCGACGACAAGCAGACCAAGCCCCTGGCGATGGCCGAGAACCGGGCGTGGATCAGCAACGCCCAGCTGACGGCGGGCTCGGGCTTCGTCGCCTACGTCGCGGGGATCGAGGCTACGGACGTCACCGCGACCTCGATCGCGTTGAGCCCCGACCCGCTCGAGAGCTCCGAGATCAAGAAGACGACGAACTTCCGCAGCAACACCAAGGTCGACCTCTACGACGTCAAGGAACCCAAGGACGCGCCGGGGGGCAAAAAGCAGGTCACCGTCAAAAAGGGCGGGGTGGTCGCGCCGACGATGAGCATCGGCGACCTCGACACGGCGGTCGCGCGGGTGTTCTCGACGGCCCCCTTCGTGCCCATCACCTTCGGGCTGGCCGAGACCCAGAACGACGCGCCCTCCACCTACGACGGCGACGGGACCTTGACCCTCTCGCCGACCGACGCCACCGTCGAGCTCTACGCGGACGCCAAGGGCACGAACAAGGTCACGATCACCAACGGCAAGGCGACCATCCCCAACCTCGCCCTGCGCAGCGGTACGACCTACTACCTCGGCGCGAGCAGCTCGCCCAAGGCCGGCGCGGTCGAGCTCAGCCTCAGCCTCGCGCCCGGCAGCGCGCCCAAGCAGATGTTCGCTCACGGCGAGGTCCGCAAGCCGCTGCTGGTCGCGCAGGTCAACACGGTCACGCCGGTGCTCACGGCCAGCTACGACCCCAGCCTCGACGACGCGCTGTGGTTCCCCGCGCTGGCGAAGCCCGAGCCGCCCTCCGTGGTTCTGAAGATCTCTCAGACCCAGGCCAAGCTCAGCCCCTACGTCGGCCACGCCCAGCTGACCCGCAGCTCCGGCGCGCTGAGCCTGTACCGCGACGCCGAGCTCACCGAGCCCGTCGACTTCTTTGACAACCACGTCGTGCTGCGCAACGCCGCGCTGACCGGCGACGACCCGCTGCGCCTGTACATGGCCGGGAGCGCTGCGGGCGAGGTCGAGCTGAGCCTGAGCCTCTACGACCCCAAGCACCGGAGCGTGGCGATCGCCGAGCCGGCGAAGCTGAGCGTCCCGGTCAAGGCCGTCAACGTGGTCACTGCGGAGGTCGAGTACCAGGGCCCGATCGTCAAGACCCAGCTCACCGAGGTCAAGCTCTTCGCCGCCCAGGGCAACGCCGAGGACGCGGCCTACGGGGGCAAGGGCACGCTGACCCGCGGGAGCCTGTCGCTCGAGCTGTTCGCGGACGAGGACGGGGGCGAGGGTCGAGACCCGCTGTTCAAGAGCGGCGAGAGCACGGCGCCCCTCGCCAACCGTGATCTCATCGACGAGCGCAAGGTCTACTACGCGACCTGGACCGCCGACGAGCCGCCCAGCAACCCGATCCGCCTCGAGCTCGAGCTCAGCGCCGCGGACGAGCCCTACGTCGTCACCGAACCACAGACTGAGCTGCGTCAGCCCGCGCTGCGCAACAGCCCCGTGACCCCCGTCGAGGCCAGCAGCGTGGTCACCCCGGTGCTCGACACCGAGTACGACGTGCTGTTGATGGCCCGGAGCGTCCAGACCAAGACCGACGCGGTCAGCCCGGTCCGGGCGAAGATCGGCGTGAAGCAGAGCACCCCGGCGGTCCCTTACCTCGAGGACGGGACCTTGAAGCGCGCCGACGCGAAGCTCCGGGTCTACCTCGACGCCGACTGCAGCGAAGAGCTCAGCTTCAACCCGAGCAACGAGGCCATCATCCCCAACGCCTGGCTCGTCGACACCGAGCGGGTCTACTACCTGCAGGGCGCGGCGCCGGGCAAGACCTCGCTGACCCTCAGCGCCGGCGTACCCCAGGCGGAGTTCCCCGCGCCGCCGGCGATCTCGGTCGGCAAGGCCGTGACCAAGGCCCTCGCCGTGTCCATGGTCGAGCTGGACATCTACCGCGACGATGCGAGCTCCTCGCCCGCGCGCTCGGTGAAGATGTCCAGTTACCAAAAGCAGACTCGGGGCCGCTGCGTCCCGGTCCAGAACGAGGCGGCGCAGTTCGGTCGGGCCAAGGTCGTGGTCAAGAAGGTCGAGACCAGCGACTGGCCGTCCTCGGCGCACGCCCACCGGGTGCTCTTGGCGGTCCTGTCCGACGAGGACGCCATCGCGCTCTACAACGCGGACAGCGACGGCGACGTGGTCGGCTCGAAGGGCAGCGCCTGGAGCCTGGACGCCCAGGCGGCGGGCAAGGCGGACAACACCGCGTGGGCCCAGGGCAAGGCCGCGAGCGCGGCGCTCAACGACGTGCGCTTGGTGATCCAGATCGACCGCACGGACGAGACGAGCTGGACCGGGACCAAGCCGCTGACCAACGGGGACTGGGCCCTGGTCACCTCCGTCGCCATCCAGCAGGTCGCGCCGACGGGCGAGGACTGGCGTCAGTACGTCAACCAGCCGCCCAAGCGGGACGCGCTCGTCAACGACAACGGCGACGCGCTCCGCAACGGCCGCGGGATCCTGGCGACGGCGACGACCCAGCCTGCGGTCGCCGGGATCGGCGTCGACCTCATGCTGTGGGGCTTCGACAAGAACGGCGACGCCACCGATGATGAGCCCCGCAAGCCGCGGATCGACAAGCCCTTGCAGGCCTCAAAGGCCCACGTCAGCGCCGTCAGCGACACCAACGGCAAGGCCAGCGCGCGCCTCGAGCTCTCGCGCTACGGCGGCGACAATTTCTACGCCGTGGCCTTCCTCAGCGACGACGCCATCAAGGGCACCGCCGAGCTCGGCAAGAAGGGGGACAAGGCCCCCGCGAGCTCGCGCTCGAAGAAGATCCAGGTGTGGCGCAAGCTCGGCTACACCCTGGCGGTCATGAAGCGCTGGGACACGGGGGACTACAGCGCCCGGGCCAACGAGGACACCTTCAAGGGCAAGTACGAGGACACCTTCCTCGAGCTCGACCGCAAGGGGGACGTGAAGGTCGTCGACCACCAGAACATCCTCAGCTCCGGCGTGGCCGTCGGCACGTGGTGGACGAACAACAGCCTCCCAGCGCCTGCCGAGCGCGTGTTCAATCTCGTGCTGTGTGACAGCCTGGCCGACGATACACGCGACGTGTGGAGGAAGATCGTCAGCCCCAGCGATACGACGGCCACGGACCTGCTCGACGGGGCCTATGACCTGAGTGCCAAGAACAAGTGGCTGCTGTCGGGCCTCAGCAAGGTCGTCAAGAAGTTAGACAAAACAAAGGTGGCCTCCATCCCCGACAACAAGATCACCCTGGAGTACTCGGGCCCCTCCAAGTACAAGCTCAGCGCCGATATCGCCGGCCTCCAAGGAGGACTCAGCCTCGACGAACTCGAGGTGTGGGTTGCGGTCACGGTACAAAAGACATACTCGGGCTTCTCCTGGGGCCCGAAGACCTTTGTGGCCATGCGCTTGCGTGAGCAAAAAGCCAGCGATACCTACGACGCCACGCAGTCGGCCAATCACACGATGTGGCATGAGGCCGGGCACTACCTGGGGCTCACCGCCGTCCAGGTGCCTGTCCCGGCGAACACCTACAACGTATACTACTACAAAGGCTCTGACTCGAGTACGCGGTACAACCTCTTTACTCCACCTCCACCCACGAAGGTTGGCCAGGACACGGAAGGTCAGAAGATCGGCCAGGGTCCGCATTGTCGCTACTCGAGTACGGCTTGGAATCCCGACTCTCTCAAGACCAACAAGTGGATCGCGTTGGGGGTCTCGCCCCAGTGCATCATGTTCCACGCGCTCTCGACCCCCATCACGATCAACTATTGCGCCGACTGCACCGCTGCCTTGCGGGCGCGCGACCTCTCGTCGCCCGCGGTCAGCGGTTCTTCGGGCTTCTAGGAGGAGTCAGCCATGACAAACGGCGAATTTCAGATCCCTGCCAACGTGTGGTTCTCGGAGACCCCCGAGACGCCCTCGCTCGACCCAACGGCGTTCGCGGACATCAAGTTCGCGCTCGTCCCCGGAGAGTCCTCGATCGGCCCGAGCGTTGCGCTCGTTGGAGCCTACAGCCTGGGGTGGCCCTACGTGGAGCTCTATGGCTCGGAGCTCTACTTGGTATTCAAGGTCGTAGCGATCTCGGCCTCGACGGGAGCGGTCTATTTCGCGGACCTCAACGAGGTCGTCCCTTTCCGCCAGGAGGATGCAATCATCGTCCAGATGAGCGACGCCGAGGCCAACCGGAGTGGGCCTGCGCGCGACATCCCGGCCGAGGCGGGCTACTTCAACGTCGACCTCGCCCGCTACCTCGGCCTGCCGCCGACCTCGGACCACTACCAGGTGTTCGTGTGGCTGGACGATCTGGTCACCCGGGTGCAGACCGTACAGGTGCCGAGCAACGAGGCGCGCCAGGCTGTCGACCCGAGCGTGTTCCAGGTCCCCTCGAGCGGGCTGCTGACCATCGAGCAGTCGGTCCACTCGCCCACCCCGCAGCCGGGCGAAATTCGCACGGATCTCGACTTCTCCCAGGGCAGGTCTTACCGGGTCTACGCGGCGCTGCCTCCGGGGGCCCTCGACGCCCCGCCCACTGGAGGTGCTCCGGGTACCCCGGCGGTCACGGTGCTGGCCTTCAACCGCCAGACCCAGAGCCTGATGTGGGCGACAGACACGGGCGCCTACGCGTCCATGGTCAAGGCCGGAACGGGCTTTTACGACTTTGACCCCTTCGCGATCCTGCCCAAGCCCAACCCGGCGGCGAACGTCTACGTGGTCACGGTCGTCGGCAACCTCGATAACGACGTGTTGCCGATCTTCGTCGACTACCAGTAGCTGCCCGGGGGCGAGCGACTGCCATTTCCGCCGCGTCGACGACGAGGAGAGCGGCTGGCCGCCCCGCTCATTTCATGCCTATGCGAGACTCCGCCAAGCTTGCTAAACATGGGTCGTGAAGGTGTCTCGCAGGAGCAGGGCCACGAGTCTTTCCCGGACCCGTCGTCGATCCCCAGACCCCTTCGCGGACAGCCAACGCGGACGGAGCCTGAGCCTCTCCTCGCCGCACCGGGCCGCGCTCCAGCTCCTGGCCGACCGCAGCGGAAGGACCGAGCACCTCGCTTCGCTGCAGCTCTTGACCAGGGGCGCCGGGCGGACGCGCGCCGCCACTGCGGCGCAAGCCCTGGCAGACCGCAGCGAGGCCGCGAGCCTGCGCCAGGTCGCTCGTGAAGGCGTGGCGCGCCGCGGCTCCCCCTTGCCCTACGCCGACGCGATTCAGCGCTCCTTTGGTCACCACGACACGTCGACGATCGAGGCCTTCGGCGACGGTCGGGCGTCAGCCGCTTGTGAAAGGCTCGGCGCCAAGGCCTACGCGACAGGCGACAAGATCGCCTTCGCCGGGCAGCCGAGCCTGCGCACCGCCGCGCACGAGGCCGCCCACGTGATCCAGCAGCGCTCCGGCGTGCAGCTCAGCGGCGGCGTCGGCAAGGCGGGCGACCGCTACGAGCGCCAGGCCGACGCGGTCGCCGACGCGGTCACGCAGGGGCGCTCGGCCGAAGGGTTGCTGGATCGACAGACGACGGGGACGGGCCAGGGGACGACGACGAGGACCGACGCCCCGGTCCAGCGAGAGCTCGCCGTCCTCGATCAGACCCAGGACAGCGAGGTCGAGCTCGACGCCTTCCTCGAGAACGTCGATCTCGAGCTGGACACCGACCAGAGGCGCGCCGTGCTGCTCCTCCAACAGAGCGACCGGCGCTACGTCTTCCCAATTCCCAAGTCATCCACGTCCGACCACAGGGCTGCTTTTCTCGGGTGGCTGGCGGAAAACGAGATGATCGAGACCTCTCCTGGCGACGTGGAGCTCGCGAGCGGATCGATCTCGCTCAAGAAGATGTACAAGTCCGCCGACAAGAAGTTCACCGACGTGAACATGGGCGCCTACCAGGTGATGACGCCCGACACCAAGAAGATGATCGGGACCACCGGCCTCTCCACCTGCGTGGGGGTGGTCGTGGCTGGCAAGACCGCGAAGGGTTGGGTGGCCGGGGTGCACCACATGCCCGGCGGCTCGGGCGACATCGTCAAGGCCTACGAGAAGCTCAAGGGGATGGTCTACGCGGCCGCCGAGCCCTACGGGAACATCACGAACCTCAAGCGCTACGCCATCCCCGGCGACAGCACCCACGAGAAGCTCATCACGCCCTTCGAGAAGAAGTACGGTGAATTCAACAACGACTGGCGGGCGCTCCTCGCAGGTTACGGGAAGGGGACCCACTCGATCGCCGTCAC
Source organism: Plesiocystis pacifica SIR-1 (assembly GCF_000170895.1). Taxonomy (GTDB): domain Bacteria; phylum Myxococcota_A; class Polyangia; order Nannocystales; family Nannocystaceae; genus Plesiocystis; species Plesiocystis pacifica. The sequence goes on from NZ_ABCS01000119.1 coordinate 9,725, forward strand.
CTTCGAGCGCTTTTGGAAGTGGCACGCGCCCGACGGGCTGAGGGTCAAGTACTGGAAGGTCACTTCCTAGTCCGCCTCGCCGTCGAGCTTCGCTACCAGTAGTTGACCATGATGCGGTGACTTCGCTGGTGGAGCCTGGAGACGAGACCGAGGGCGAGACGCGGCGGGCGCAAGGCGCGCGAGAGGCGGCAGGTGTCTCGATGCCGCTGGATTCTCTGCAGACTGGCCGTCCGTGTTGGGGGCTACCTTCGCGCCCAACTGACGCTACTTTGGGGGCGATGACCAGCCACGCCGTCGATCGCCCGCTCGCCGCGACCCTCGCGGCGGTCGCCCAGCAGGCCGACTATTCCTTGCTCGAGTCCCTCAACGCGGATCCGGACGCCACCGCGACGGGTGTCGACCACGAGCCCCGCCAGGTGTCTTCGGGTCACTACGTCCCGGTCAAGCCCACGCCCCTCCCCGAGCCGGTCTACGTCGCCCACAGCCCCACGCTGTTCGCCGAGCTCGGCTTCGCGGACGAGCTCGCGCGCTCGCCTGAGTTCATGCGCTTTTTCTCCGGGGACTTCCGCGTCGCCCCCGAGCCGATGCGCGAGCAGGGCTGGGCGACCGGCTACGCCCTGTCCATCTACGGCCGGGAGTACACCTCGAACTGTCCCTTCGGGACCGGCAACGGCTACGGCGACGGCCGTGCGATCTCGGGCTTGGAGGGGAGCTTCAACGGCCAGCGCTGGGAGATGCAGCTCAAGGGGGCGGGGCCCACCCCCTACTGTCGGGGCGGCGACGGACGTGCGGTGCTGCGGTCGAGCGTCCGGGAGTTCCTCGCCCAAGAGCACATGCACGCGCTGGGCGTGCCGACCTCGCGCTCCCTCAGCCTCTACGTGTCCGGCACCGAGATGGTCCGGCGGCCCTGGTACTCCGAGAACTCCTCCTCGACGGACCCGGATCGCTGGGCCCTCGACCCTGCCGCCATCTCCACCCGAGTCGCGCCTTCGTTTCTTCGCGTCGGCCAGCTCGAGCTCTTCGCCCGGCGAGCCCGCAAGGGCGAGCACCCTCGCGCCATGGAGGAGCTCGAGCTGATCTTGCGCCACATCCTCGACCGCGAATACCGCCCCGAGATCTCGGCTGAAGCTGGGCTCGGCGACCAGCTCGTCCACCTCGCCCGCGCGTTCGGTGAGCGCCTGAGCACCCTGGCCGGGAGCTGGCTCCGCGTCGGGTATTGCCAGGGCAACTTCAACAGCGACAACACCGCCCTCGGGGGCTTCACCCTCGACTACGGGCCCTTCGGCTTCATGGAGCTGTTCGACCCCGAGTACCAGCCGTGGACGGGCGGCGGCTGGCACTTTGCCTTTCTCAACCAGCCGGAGGCCGCGCACCGCAACTACCACATGTTCTGGACCGCGCTGATCAGCTGGGACGGGTTTACGCAGGTTCAGCGACGGCAGCTCGAGGCCATCCGCGAGGGCTTCCCCGAGCGCATGAACGAGACGATCGCGGAGGTGTTCGCGGCCAAGCTGGGCCTGCCCAGCCCCGCCGCCACCGAAGGGCTCGTCCAGCCATTGCTTCAGCTGATGGTGGACACCCGGGTCGACTACACGCTCTTTTTCCGCGAGCTCTCCGACCTACCCGAGGAGCTCGAGCCGCTGCGCGCGAGCTTCTACCCGAACCCCAAGGGGGTCGACGAGAGCGCGTGGAAGGCCTGGCTCCGAGATTGGCGCGCCGCGCTGGAGCTCGACGACGAGCGCACACCCGAGCGGGTCGCGGCCCAGATGAAGCGGGTGAACCCCAAGTTCATCCTCCGCGAGTGGCACCTCGTCCCGGCCTACCAGCGGGCGGCTCAGGGCGACTACAGCCTCGTGCGCGAGCTCCAGACCGTCATGACCCAGCCCTACGCGGAGCAGGACGAGGACACCGCGCGCAAGTACTACGCGCTCAAGCCTGCCAGCTTCTTCGGCATGGGCGGCGTCTCGCACATGAGCTGCTCGTCCTGACGGCGTCGAGCAGCCCGCTCGGCGCTTTCGTGGATCATGGGTCCCGGCGTGGCCGGGGTGGGCGACTGCTAGCGGCAAGCGCCGCGATCGTCGTGGGCGGCGAAGAAGTCGAGGCTGCGCACGAGGAGCGAGCGCGGTGTCTCGTGACCGACCCCGGGCAGCAGCTCGAAGCGCGCGTCGAGCCGTGCGTACTGGGCCTCGGCGTCGTCCCAGCGGGCGAGGGGGGTGTCGCCGAAGCGCTCGATCACGACCTGAGCGAGGGCCGGCTCGTAGCCATCGGCGTAGGGGACGGAGTCGTTTTGGTCCGCGTCGCCGAGCAAAAACAGCATCGGCACGGCGGCCCAGGCCTCTCGCGGCGGCGCCCGGCCAAAGAGCTGCTCGTAGTCGTCGATGCCCGCGGGGTAGACCAGCGCGCCGTCCTCGGACGGGCTCGGCGTCATCGGCCACCCTCCGGGGGCCCCGACGGAGACCGCGGCGACGCGCTCGGGGTGGATGAGCGCGAAGCGGTTGGCGAACATGCCCGCAGCCGAGAAGCCGTCGATGAACACGCGCTCGCAGCTGGGCCGAGCCAGACGCGCGCGCAGGTCCTCGGCCATGGCCAGGAGCTGGAGATCGGGGCGGCCCAGCGGGCGCTCGGCGAGGACGGTGTCGCGGTCGAGGGCGTGGGTGTAGACCATCCAGTCCTCGCCGGGGCGCGGAAAGACCGGGACGAGCACCACCGCCCCGAGGCGCTCGGCCTGCCAGCGGCTGACGGCGAGCTGGGCGCGGGCGGACTCGAGGTGGACCTCGGGGTCGTCGCTGGGGCCGCTGTTGTTGGGGCGCAGCCACAGGCGCAGCGGCGCGCCCTCGGCCGAGGCGGGGACGTAGGCGAGGTAGGGCGCGTCGAAGCCCGCCTCGGGCTTGGCCTCGACCTCGAGCAGCTCCCCCTCGTACCAGCCGTAGTGGCCGAGGTACCAGCGGTTGGCGAGGCGCAGGGCGACGAGGGTGAGCACCAGCAGGACGAGCGCGGCGGCGGCTCGCGTCAGGATGCGCCGGGTGTTCACGGGAGGATTAGAGCACGCCAGGGGCAAAACGGGGCACGGAGTGCTCTCGCGCATCGGCGCAGGGCGGGAGCGCGTGAGCCTTCGCAGATGGCGTAGAAGGCCGTCGTCGCCAGCTGAGAGCCCAGAACACAAAAACTATGGATTTTGCTGAATTCAACGGCCCAGGGAGCCCACTCCCTGGGTGAACGGAGCCCGTCAGTGTCCAACGTCGCCCTCCTCCACGCCCAGGCTCTCCACCTCTCCCTCTCGAACTCCCAGGAGGCTCCGGCAGCGACCTCAGACATCGCTCTCGCCTTGGAACAGGCGCCCGCGCCCGCCCTCGACGAGGCCTGGTCGGTCGCACGCACGCGCGCGGTGGTCGAGGCGCTGATCACCGACTGCGTGGGCGCCATCTCCATGGTCGAGATCGGCCCCGCGGCCAAGGTCCGCGAGTCCGCCATGCGCACGGTCAGCGGCGTCGCGGCGAGCTACGCCAGCGCCGGTCAGCACGTCGCGTCGAAGACCATCAGCACCCTCAAGAAGCTCACCCAAGCGCAGCTCGAGACGATGCGGCTCAGCGAGGCGGAGGTCCGCCGCGCCAACCAGGTCTGCTACGCCGCGGGCAAGGTGTGGTCGGCCGCGACCGGCTCCGGGGCGCCGAGCGAGGTCGCCGCGCTCCGGTCCAAGGTCGAGGACAAGCACCTGCGCCTGTCTCGCTTCACCGAGGCCAACCTCGAGCGCATGCTGCTCGGCGGCCAGATGTTCAACGCCCTGCGCAAGGCCATCAACGCCGCCGGCGGGCGGACCAAGCTCGAGGTCAAGTCGGCCGCGAGCGCGCGCCGACGCTGCGCCGAGGACTTCTTCGAGGCCTCCCCGCTGCCCAGGCAGCTCGGGATTCGAGTCTCGGACCTCGACGTTTACATCCGCTCTGGCTTTGGCGAGGACAAAGCGGGCTGGCAGCGCGTGGCCCTGGGCAACGCGGCGTCCGGCGAGGCCAACGACGAGCTGGGCGCGCGGATCCAGGGCGCGGCCGAGGGCGAGGGCGGCTGGCAGCTGCCCCGCATCGATATCGGGAACGCCGTCGAGGCGGCCTTGGAGGAGAGCGCCCTGGCCTCGGACCTCGACATTCTCCAGGCGGCGATCACGATCCACTCGCAGGGGGGGCGTCAGGCCTACCGCGATCGGGCGGAGGGCTACTTCCGGGATCTGCGGGCGCGCCGTGAGGCGGGCGACCCCTGGTCGTTCCCTGGGGCCTGAGCGCTAGTCAGCTGTAGAAAGAGGGGGATGCCTCATACCCAGGTTTTTTGCCTGGGCACTCAAAGAAGTCGGAGGTCATCCCCATGTCCAAGCGTAAATACCGAGCCACGAAAATCCAAGGCCTAGATCTCACCAAGCTGAGCGCCGAGCTCGACACTGGACGGGTGATCGTGGCGATCGACGTCGCCAAGGAGGACTTCTACGCGGCCATCGTCAACCACAAGGGCCAAGTCCTGCGGATCGTGAAGTGGATTCATCCGGCCGAGTCCAGGACCTTCCTCGCGCTGGTCGAGCACCTTGGCGGCCCCAAGCGCGTCGAGGTCGTCATGGAGCCCAGCGGCGTCTACGGCGACGCGATCCGTGCTGCTCTCGACCGAGCAGGCGTCGCCGTGTTCCGAGTCAACCCCAAGCGGGTCCACGATGCAGCCGAGGTCTTCGATGGCGTGCCGAGCCTCCACGACGCAAAGTCAGCCACCTTGATCGCCAAGCTCCACCTCGGGGACATCAGCGAGCCGTGGCCGCTCGAGCCGGAGCATCAGCGTCGATTGGCCGCTGTGCTGAGGGTCTTGGAGGTTCACGAGAAAGAAGTCGGGCGAAATCGAAATCGCCTCGAAGGCCTGCTCGCAAGGCATTGGCCTGGGGCCTCATCGATCATGTCGATGGACTCGGCGACGATGCTCGAGACCCTGATCGAGTTTGGTGGACCGGCGGCGCTCGTCGAGCGAGAAGACGAGGCCCGCGAGCTCATGCGAAAGGTCGGCGGAAACTTTCTCGCCCAAGACAAGATCGACAAGCTGATCGAGTCGGCGCACTCGAGCCTTGGCGTTCCTCAGGTCGACGAGGAGCTCGAGCTCGTCAGCACGATCGCGTCCGAATGTCGGCGACACCAAAAGGCCGCCAAGAAGGCCCGTGCGAAGGTCGAGAAGCTCGCCTTGCTCGAAGGCTCGGCGACGAAGGCGATGGCGCCGGTCGTCGGCAAGGCCACCTCCGCTGTCCTCGTCGCAGGCGTCGGCTGCCCGACGAAGTACGATTGCCCCGCATCCTATGTCAAAGCCCTCGGGCTCAACCTCAAGGAGAAGAGCTCGGGCAAGTCCAAGGGCGGCTTGCACATCACCAAGCGCGGCCCTGGGATCGCCAGGCTGTTCCTCTACCTCGCCGTACTCCGCTTGATCCAGCGCGATCGGATCGTCCGAGCCTGGTACGCCAAGAAGGTCTCCCGCGACGCAGGGCGAAAGCAAAAAGCCCTGATCGCGCTCATGCGAAAACTGGTCAGCGCCTTGTGGCACGTCGCTCACGGAGCTGTCTTCGACAGCAAGAAGCTCTTCGACGTCAGCCGCCTGAAGCTGGCCCCAACCACCGACGAGGTGCCACAGCCCAGCACCTGACGAATTCCATTCGATGACACCGGTCCGACGGAGGACCTCCAACTTCTAGTCCTGGCCCATCGAGGTCCGAACGCTAGTCCCGAGGCCTCCTGAGGACGACTTACCGGCCCAATGCCCAACGAAGCTGATCCGGTGCCGCCCTGAGCGGACACCTCATGTCTGAGAGCTTCGGCCTACCCGGTCGGTCAACCTCCGGTCCTGGTCCCTCATCGTTCCCAACCATCACCACACGCGATCACCTCCGAGGTGCGCTCTGCTCGCACCCCGCCAGATCTCGCGTGCCCAGTACCCCGCATCCCGCTCGCGTCAGATTCCTCTTGACGCACTATGAGAGCCAGTTCGCCCTCTGAAGCTCGAGCGCGAGCTGCCGAACGATCTGCTCGAAGCGAAGCTTGCGGTCCTCGCCTCCGGGCCCGCTCGCGGGGATCAGGTCAAAGAAACCCTCGCCCCAGCGGACGGGCCCCTCCGCGTCGGCCTCGGTCTGGGTACGCAGGCGCTGCGTGAACGCGCCCATCACTTCCTCGATGGCCTCGTTGCCAACAAAAACCCCGCGATCTCGGCGACGCAGGCCTCGAAGCTCTGGGGGTCGGGCTCGTCATGGGAGCCGAGCACCGGGGGCGCTCGATCAGCTGCGCGGGCAGTTCTCGACCGAGGCGGGCGAAGTGCTCGTCCACGACCCGCACCCGCCAAGCGGGCCACCGCGCAGCGAAGGTACGCTCGAGGAAGCCCACGTCGTAGCGCTGGGCCCGGTGAACGACGAGCTCCTGCGCGACACGCTCGAGGTGGACGAAGTCGTCCAGCCGCTTCATGATCACCGACCGCTGCTCGTCTCGAACTGACCGCTCCCGCGTATTCGTAGACGCCAAAGAACACCACCGTCTTGGCGTCGTAGTCGAGACCGATTGCGCCCTCTCCCCAACAATCGTCGTACCACCCCTGCGCCTGGGGGTTGCTGCGCATGAAGTCTGCCGTGGCGTCGGGGCCCCAAAACATGTCGGCGGGAGCCGTCAACGCGCCCCAGCGAGAGCTGTAGGGCGAGAGCGCTCCGTCTTTGCGGATGGCGTAGGTGATGCGATGTCCCATGGGTCAGTTCGGTTCGGTTCAGTGCCAAAGGCCCACGTCTATTGATCCCGGACTGTAGCACCGAGCTTGGCGCGCACACGGGGCGTACGACGGCAGCACCAAGCGAGAGCGTTCTCCGCTCGCCATGAGCTTTGGGCCACCGCGGGCTCGTAGACCCCCTCACGGCGCGCGTGGGCAGGCCCGGTCAAACAAGCTGGCGCGCAGGCCTCGAGACCGCCACCATGGCGCGTGCGCGCATCCCTGCCTCGCTCCTGGGTGTTCGTGGACCTCGCCGACGCGCTCGCGCCCGGCTCCGTTCACAGCTTCGAGCTCGCCGGCTCGCCGCGCGTCGTCTACCGGACCGCGGGCGGTGACGTCCTCGTCGCCGACGCCCACTGCCCCCACGTCGGCACCCACCTCGGCCAGGGCGGGACCGTCGAGGGCGAGTGCATCCGCTGTCCGCTGCACGGGCTGCGCTTCACCCCCGACGGCGCCTGCGTCGAGGCCCGAGCTCGCGGCGGTGAGCTGCGCCTGGCGATGTACCCGACCCGCGTCGTCGCCGGGATGGTGTTTTGCTGGCACGACCCCGCTGGCGGCGCCCCGGACTTCGAGCTGCCCGAGCTCGACGCGCGCGAGTTTCTGCCCTACCGGATCCGGACCGAGCGCCTCGCGCTGCCCATGGAGGAGCCGCTCGAGGTCCACGCCGTCGATGTCCGCCACAATACGACCCTGCACCGCGAGCAGGGCGTCGAGATCGTCGATCCCTTCACGACCGACGCCACCTCCACGCACGCGTCGCTGGTCATGCGCCACCCGGCCACGCCCGCGGGTCGGCGGATGCTGCGGGTGCTCGGGTTCCCCGACGGCTACGTCGAGACCCACGTCGAGGTCACGACCGTGGGCCTGGGTTACCAGCACATTCGATCGACGGTCGCGGCCATGGACCTGGTCGTCAACCAGTTCATGCTCGCGGTCCCGCGGACGGCCGAGGAGATCGACCTGCACGTCGTCTACAGCATGCGGCGGCTTCGTCGCGACGGGCTCCCGGGCTTGCTGCGGGCCCTGCCCCTGGGGCTGCTCGAGCCGATGTTCGAGCGAGCCGGGCACGGCGAGCTGATGGCCGCGACCGACGAGCATCTGCGCATGTGGACCCGCAAGCGGCACCTGTCGAAGCCGGGGTTGTTGGACGACGAGGACGATCTGCGTCGCTACCGAGCCTGGGTCGACGGCTTCTACACGACGCTCGGGACCGAGCCAGCCCGCGCGGGAGACCGCGGCTCGGATCAATATTGGGACGCACGGCTTCGAGGCTGAGCCCGAGCGAAGTCTTCGTCCGGTTGGAGTTGCCCCTGTCAGACCGGACAGCTCTTCAGCTCTGGCTCGCGCGACGGCGACGGAGACCTCCTTGGGCGTCGCAATGGGGACTTGGCCCAGCGGATCACCGGTCTCGAGGCTGAACGAAGCGAGACTGTTCGGCTCTTCGGGCAAGTGCAGCGTCTGCACGTCGTGCGCTTGGCAAATTGGGTGCGCTCGATGCTCGGGCGTTTGGACCTGCGGCCATCGTCGAGGCCGTGGTCGCGGCAGATCTCTCGAACTCGTCGCGGTGCGGGGGTGTCGACGATGTTGAGCATCCGCGGGAAGCCTCGCTCTTGGACTTCAGAAAGCGAGCGCGAGGCCCACGCCTCAGGCCAGCCACGCCCAGCGGTCTCGGGCGCCACCGAGGGTGCTGAGAACCCGTCCGCTGGCACGAGAGGTGGAGTTCGCCATGTGGAGGTCGCGGCGATCCGCCACGGCGCCGTGACCTTGACCCGCGACCTCGACGTGGCCGCACCCGATGACCGCAGGCGCTCGAGTTGGGGATACCTTTCGCCCGTGGATTGGTCGGGCTAGACTTCTCCTTCGGCGCCAAACGGGGCATGGTTCGCACTCAACCCGGCCCCGCCCATGCAGGAAGACCAGCGCAACCCCTACTGCGACGCTCTGGACATCGACGCACCACGCTTCGAAGATGTCGTCGGACGTCGCGCGGCGAACAAGTTCGGCTTGCTGGTCACGGCCTTGCTCGAGCGCGGTGGGCCCATGACCCTCGAACAGGTCGCCCGTCGCTTCGAGGATGCGGGGGTGTCGAGCGTTCGGGAGGCGCTCGCCTCGCTGCGGCGGAGCCGCCCAGCGACGCGGCCCGTTCACCGCGACGGCGACCTCTACGAGCTGGACCCCCACGACCACGAGGCCCGGATGTGGACCTGGCGCCTCGAGCTCGCTCGTCGTCAACAACGGGCCCCGACCTCGACCGCTGCTCGCGTCGAGCCCTCGCCCTCACCTGGGCCGGAGGTGGCCCTGAAGCTCGAGGAGCTCGAGCGGGCCTTTGGCGACGACGCTGGCGTCGGGTCCTGGTCTGCGCAGCGGCTCGCCCTCGCGGTCCTCGACGCCCACGGCGAAGCGATGGAGCCCGAGCGGGTGGTCGCGTATCTCTCGGCCCTGACCAAGCACCATCGCCTGCGCGCCGACACCGCCAGCTTCGAACGACGCAACAGCGCCGTTCGGCCCGACCAAGACGGACGCTGGGCGCTCGTCCCCGGCCACGACGCCCTGCGCTCCGCTCGCGAGGCCGTGCGCGAGCGCGCGAGGAGGGCCCAAGCCCACGCGGCCCAGCGCCCGTCTCCGGAGCAGCTCGCGGCGTCGCGCGAAGCCTACGCGTCCAGGCGTGACGCCGAGTTTGCCTGGCTGGCCTCGGCCAAGGTCGCGCTCATCCACGCCTTCCCACCCGAGGATCCAGAGGCGGTCGTCGTCGCCGACCTCGGCGACGCTGACACGGAGCTGTACACGCGGAGCCGCTTTGCAGACCTGCGCGAGCGCCTCTCGAGCTTCGACATCCTGGCGAGCGTCGATGTGCGGTCCCTGCTGCGGAGGCTCGGCTTCGAGCCCGGCGGGCGCCGGCTCCACGACCTCGCGCCCCCACAAAAGACCCGCAAGTTCAGCAAGCGAGGTCGCCCCGTCAAGCTGAGCACGCTCATGATGATCCGCAGCTCCTGTGGAATCGAGCGCCCGCTGACGCCCGAGGCCACACTCAGCAAGGACCTGCGCGCGGGAGACTTCGAGCGCCTGCGTCGGGCGCTCGACGCCGACATCGTCTCGCTCCGCGCGCTCTATGCGTATGGGCGCCTTCACGACGCAGTTCGTCTGCGCTGGCGGCAGCACGACGTGATGCTCCCCCTCGGCTGGTCGAAGGAGCTCCAGAACGCGCTGGGGATGATGTGCGAGCAGGCGCTGGAGAAGGACACGACCCTCGAGGTCGTGCTCGAGCCCGTCACCAACTGGCGCGACCCCTGGGCCCAGAGCACGCGGGTGTTCGTCGTGCGCGGCCTGAGTCAGTGGTCGACCGTGCTGGTCGACGAGCTCGGGCGCGAGTACGACAAGGACGACGTGCTGCTCGCGCGACTCGCCGATGAAGATGCGGGCAGCCCTCAGCCGGCGCCTCGACCACCGCTCACGCTCGTCCAAGATGAACCCGATCTTCCCGCACCGCCCGCCAAGGCGAAGGCCAGCGGCGCGCGCCCCTTCGTCGGTACCTGGCGGATCAACTCCATGCAGCGGTGGGATGCGGACTACTACGACATGGACGGTCCCGCGCACGTGGTCATCGAGCCGGTGCGAGGGGACCCCGATGCGCGCCAGGGTCGGTTCCGCTTCGGGTTGGTGTACGGGGAGTTGGACTGTCGCTGTCTGCGAGGCGAGCAGCCGCCCAAGCTACGCTTCTCCTGGCTCGGCGACGACGAAGGAGAGCCGATGGCGGGGCGCGGCTGGATCGAGGTCGAGGGCGATGAGATGCGCGGGCAGATCTTCATCCACTTTGGCGACGATTCGACCTTCACGGCGCGACGCGTCGGGGAACAGGGGTAGTCTCAGCTCTACCTTCGTCGTGGAGACGCTGGAAGCGACGCCTGCGACTCCATCACCGCGCTGTGGTGCAGCGAGTAGAGCACCGCAAAGGCCATCCGCTGCTGGAGCGCCGGCAAGTGCCGAATGAACTGCGCCAGCTGATCCCACGGCGTCCCGAGCCTCACCCAGCAGACGCTCTTGCCAAGCGTCTGCGTCAGGTACGCGCCCGCATGGGTCTGACCCGAGAGGAGCTCGCAGAGCGTTGCGCGCTGTCCTCACTGCGGGTTGATGACCTGGAGCTTGAGGCCGCCGGGGTCGCCGTAGCTGGTCGCCGGGGAGTCGTACATGGGACACGGTAGGCTCACCGGTTTGTGGCGCGCGAGGATGGGGAGGACAGGACCCCAGTCGCGCTCAGCGCGTCCGGAACACGTGGATGAAGTCGACGTTCGAGACCTCGCCCTCGTAGAGCGCGGCGACGAACTCGTCGTCGACGGTCCACCGCGACGCCCCGAGGCGGGCGTCGCTGTAGGGGTTGTCGGGCTCGACGAGCGGCCAGGTCTCGGTCACGCGGCAGCGCTCGGGCTCCCCGGGCACGGCGACGGCGAGGTCGAAGCTGGACTCCGCGGCCGGGAGCGCGGCGGTGTGCTGGAGGATGAGCAGCTCGTCGTCGCCCGCGCCGTGGACCTGGAGGCGCGCGCCTGGGTTGTAGTCCGCCGGGGCGAACAGATCGAGGGCCTCCAAGTCGGCGTCGTAGCGCACGCTGTAGTCCGTCATGGTGGTGCTGAAGTCGAGGATCAGGCGCCCGTAGCCGTCGGTGCGGACCTGACCGTCGGCGGAGGCGATGTAGTCGGGCCCGAGCAAGCTGTCGATGAGGATTCCCGCGGGGCCGATGCGGCGGACGACGATCCCGCCGCCGTCGTTGGTGTCGACGAGGTTGAAGACCTCTCCCGCGGGCGATACGCCGACGGACTCGGGCGGTCCGCCTCGATCGGTGATGAAGTCGTCGTAGCGCCACAGCTCGGAGCCGTCAGCGGCCGACAGGCGGATGGTCGAGTAGGTGATGTCTTCGCCGGCGGACTGGGTCAGGTCGGCGCCGAACACCACCGCGTCTCCGTTGGGCGCGACGGCGAGGGCATCGTTGGCTCGGAAGAAGTCGTCCAGGGGGACCGTCCACAGCGTGGACCCGGTCTCGCGCTCGAGGGCCACGAGGACGTCGGAGTAGCCCCCGGGCCCGGAGGGGACGAGGGCATAGACCGGCCCTTGGGCGCCCCCTTCGACGTGCAGGAAGTTGACGAAGGCGTTGTAGTTGGGGACGTGGGGCAAGAGGTCGACGGACCAGCTGAGGGCGCCGTCGAGGTCGATGCGGGCGAGCTCGATGGCGACGGGAGACTCGTTGTGGAGGTAGGTCCCGCCGTGGGCGTCGACGGCGATGACTCGGCGCAGGCCGTTGAACTCGGGGACGGTGTCGTCCACGGGGATCACGAGGTGGTCGACGAGCTCACACTGGAAGGTCGGGAGCTGGGACTCCTCACCGCCTTCGGACTCGGACTCGGACTCGGACTCGGACTCGGACTCGGACTCGTCCGTGACGTCGACCTCGTCGGCGCCGCCGGTGTCGGTTCCGGTTTCGGGCTCGTCGTAGTCGTCGATGCCTTCGATGATGACGCCGGTCTCCACGCACGCTGTCAGAGCCAGGAGCGCCGAGCTGAGGGAGAGGGAGAGTCGGTGGGGGACCATGCCCAGGCCATGGCCGGTGAGCGCGGATCCGTTCGCTCGCCGGGATTCGCTCCAGCCCAAACCGCGTTCGCGTCGGGGCCTCGCCGTGGCACCTGAGCCCATTGGACAGGTCCCTGGCCATCGACTACGAGCGCCTCGCCTCCATGGACACCAAGATCAAGAAAACCCGCAAGCGCCTGCTGCTCCGCGTCGCCGCCGGGCTCTCAGCGGCCGCCCTCGTCCTCGCCGTGGTCGGGGTCTGGCAGCGCCACAACCTCCTCGCCCACGTCCTCCGCCTCCGCCCCGAGCTCGCCCCGCAGGCACCAGCGGAGGAGGGCGTCGAGTGGTTCGACGACTACTACACCGTCGAGGAGCTGGCCCCGGGACTCTACGCGATCGGCGAGCCGCGCTACCACCAGCTCAACTACAACTACCTCATCGTCGGCGAGCGCGAGGCCCTGCTGTTCGACGCCGGCCCGGGCGTTCGCGACATCCGCCCTGTGGTCCGCTCGCTCACCTCCTTGCCCTACACCGCGGTCTTCTCCCACCTCCACTACGACCACGTCGCCCACGGGCAGTTCGAGCGCCTGGCAATGGTCGATCTCCCCCACCTGCGCGCGCGGGCCGGTGAGGCGGGCGCCCTCCCTCTCCTGGCCAAGGAGCACCTCGGGCACGTCGAAGGCATCGAGGCACCGGTCCTCCAGGTGACCCGCTGGCTCGCGCCCGACGAGACCATCGAGCTCGGGGGCCGGCGCGTCCGCGTGCTCTACACCCCGGGACACACGACCGACTCGATCTCCCTCTACGACGAAGACGCCCGCATCCTGCTGTCCGGCGACTGGTTCACCGAGTACCTCGGGATCTTCCTGTCCAACGGCAGCAACCGGGAGATGCGAGCGTCGATCCAGCTTGCCCTCGCCACCGTCTCGCCCGAGGTCACCATCTACCCCGCGCACAAGTACGAGCCCGGCACCCGCGCCCCCCGCCCCCTCGGCTACACCGACCTCGAGGCCGCGCTCGCAGGCATGGACGCCGTGATCGAGGGGCAGCTACGGCCGTCCTCGCGCCTGTACCCGACGCGCTTCGACCTCAGCGATCGCGTCGTGCTCTACGCGGACATCCCCATGCTCCAGCGCAACGTCGTGAGCTACCCAGAGCTGCTCCCGCCCGACCCCTGAGCCACGGTCCGCTGACTTCCGAAGAGCGCGAGGAGCTTCGCCGACTACGCCGAGAACCTGCAACTCCAGCAGGAGCGCGAACTTCCTACCCTGAGCTCGCCTGGTCACCGCAACACCACGCTCCCCGAACCTGGGTTATCGAAGGCAAACCTCCCCCACGGCGATGGTGGACTTCCACGACGTCGACGAGTACGAGCGGATCGCAGAGGCAGCGAAGCGACAAGGAGCTCGCCGGACACAGCGATCTCGAGACGACTCAGCGCGACATGGACTTGTCCCCCCGCAGCCCTGGAGCGTTCGATCGCGCTCCTCGAAATCCGGGGACACTGTGTCTGGGCGACACGAACTCCGCTGATTTTGGAGAAATCGTGGAGACGCATAAAGACTGAAGCCGAAACCTCAACGATTTCGGCCTCTTAGATAGGGCGGATTATGGGATTCGAACCCACGACCTCCTGGACCACAACCAGGCGCTCTAACCGACTGAGCTAAACCCGCCGTAGGGGTTGCGGGATGTAGCACGGAGCCCGACGACCCGCTAGATGCGGCGGAGAGTGCGCTGGTGAGTTGACTCGCGGGTCTGGGGGAGCTTGACGGAGGCGGGAGCGGGCCCGAGCCTCGGGCGGTGGCGGACGAGCCAGACTACCGGGCGCAGCACATGCTGCGCATGGCCTGGATGCCGTGGCTGTACTTTGGGTTGTCCCCGAAGCTCGAGGCATGGGCGGAGCCGTGGCAGGCGCAGATCCAGGCTCAGCTGAGGGCGGTGGAGAAGGTGGTGATCGGTCCGGGTTGCTTCGTCGCGCCGTCGGCGAAGATCTTCGCCGAGCCGCATCGGGAGATCCACCTGGGCGAGCGCGTGGCGATCGGCGCGGAGTGTTTTCTCCACGGGCCGTTAAATCTAGCGCGGGAGGTCAGCGTGAACCCGCGAGTGGTGATGGACGGAGGCCGGGCGGGGATCACGGTGGGGGAGGGGACGCGCATCGCGACGGGGGCGAAGCTGTTCGCCTTCGACCACGGGATGGATCCAGCGGCGGCGGTCCGCGAGCAGCCGGTGCGCTCGAGGGGGATCCGCGTGGGCGCGGACGTGTGGATCGGCGCGGGGGCGGGGGTCACCGATGGGGTGACGATCGGGGATCACGCGGTCGTCGGCATGGGCGCGGTGGTGACCCGCGACGTGCCGGACTGGGCGATCGTCGGGGGCGTGCCAGCGCGGGTCATCGGGGATCGGCGCGAGGCCGACCAACATGGTCAGTAGAGAAAGGGCACGATGCGGTAGGGCACGCGCTCGCGGTATTGCGTCCACAGCTCGCCATACTTCTCGGCGCAGCGGCGGTCGTCGTCGCGCTCGCGGGGGACGAGCAGGGCCACGTAGTAGAGCGGGTAGAGCCACGGCCAGGGGTTGCCGAGGTGGCCGAGGGCGAGGGCGAGGCCGGTCGCCATGAGGATCTCGCCGAGGTAGTTGACGTGGCGGGACACGCCCCAAAAGCCGCTGCACAGCAGCTCGCGCTCGCCGTCGGTGACGACCTCGGGGCGGAAGATGCCGAGGAAGGCCCGCTCGGGGTCGCGCTTGAAGGTGTACTTTTGCATGTTGGCCCCGCGCGCGAGGGACCAGCCGGTGAAGAAGGTGAGGGCGGCGGCGATGGCCAGCCAGCGGCCGTGGCCGCCCTCGCCGTAGGGGTTGGGCAGGTCGGCGACGGCCCACAGGCCAACCGCGTAGAAGAACGGATAGAAGGTCAGGCAGCCCCAGCCCAGCTTCATGCCCACGCGCTCGGCGAACAGGTCGTAGGTGTAGAGGTGGACCTCCTCGAAGGTCAGGTAGTCGCAGATGAACCAGGTCAGCAAGACCGTGTACAGGGCCACGCCGGGGGAGGGGTCCTCGGGGTAAGCCATGTAGTGGTGGGCGGCGAAGCTGAGCACGTTCAGCTCGAGCATGACGGCGCCGATGAGGTAGAGCAGCATCTTCGCGTCGACGTGGCCGCCGAGCCACTGGGGGTTCTCGACGCGGCCGAGGAAGAAGTCGGCGACGAAGGATTTGCCGGTCGAGGGGGCGGGCAGGACCATCCACGCCGAGAAGCCCATGCCGATGATGAAGGCGCCGAGCAGGGCGCCCCAGCGGTGGTGGTAGAGCCAGTCGAAGGGCAGCCAGTTCATCCACCCGATCACGATCCACGCGAACACCGCGACGAACAGCACGCTCAGGCCGTTGAGGCGGTAGCGCAGCGGGGCGCCGGTCTCGGGGTGGCGGACGTAGCCGTCCACGCTGCGCGCGGGGGACAGCACGTGCAGCGCGAGGATGGCCGCGTAGATCACGAAGGGAGCCGCGACGCCCGGGAGATCGAAGTGCATGGGCGGGACTCTACCGCGGCTTGGAGGTTCCGAAGCTCGACCCGAGCGGGTTGGTTGACCGGGCCGCGGGGGTCTCCGCTACAATCCCGACTCGCCGGGCGCCCTCGTCCCGTGGACGCCCACGCCCCCCACTTCAGAACCCGATCAGGACTGACGATCCGATGGCCCTCTCCTCCCTCGCCGCCCCCTTCCTCGCCCTGTTCATGATGCTCGGCGGGTTCAACTGGCAATACTCTGGACAGACCGACGACAAGGGCACGGCCTGGGTCGAGCTGAGCGCCGACGAGCCCCTGTCGGGCGTCAAGGTCAAGATCCGCGGCGACGACGGCTCGGAGGTCGACAAGACCGTCAACATCAAGCCGGGCAAGCCCACGCGCATCACCTGGAAGCAAAAAAAGGGCGGGGCGGTCTCCTACGAGATCGAGATCGAGGCCAACGAGGCCTTCACCTCCGGCGCCTTCGATGTCGTCAAGCCGGTGACCGGCGGCGACCGCAAGCCCTTCACCTTGCTCAGCGACCGCGTCGACATCGTCGACCGCCAGAAGATCCGCTACGAGACGCCCTTCACCATCACCAACCGCGAGCTGCAGGTCTACAACACCGACGGCGACCTGGTGACGGAGGAGCTGGTCGCCGACGAGGTCGTCGAGGCCGGCGGCGAGTTCGAGATGAGCTGGAACACCTCCGACGAGGTGTTCATGGTCAAGGTCACCGGCGGGGACGACAGCGGCTACTCCTACACCGACACCCGCGTGCCCTGGGCCGTCGACATCCCGCACACCGAGGTCAACTTCGACTCGGGCAAGTCCGAGATCAAAAAGGACGAGGAGTGGAAGGTCGCCGAGGCCTTCGCGGTCCTCGTCCACGAGCTGGCCAAGCTCGACAAGGCCAACGAGGCGGTCAACGGCAACCTCTCGGCGCAGCTTTACATCGTCGGCTACACCGACACCGTCGGCAAGGCGAGCGACAACAAGAAGCTGTCGGAGGCCCGCGCCAAGTCCATCGCCAAGTACTTCTACGATCGCGGGGCGTGGTGCGAGATCCACTACGCGGGCATGGGCGAGAAGGGCCTGGCGGTCGAGACCGGCGACAGCGTCGACGAGGTCCGCAACCGCCGGGCGCTCTACATCCTCGGCGTGCAAAAGCCCGCCGGCGGCGGCCAGGTGCCCTCGCAGGGCTCGTGGAAGAAGCTGTCCGACGTCCGCCCGCGCATGCTCAACAAGCTCCCCGAGCTGCCCGAGTCCTACGTCAAATACAAGGAAGAGCAGCAGCGCAAGCGCGAGGAGAAGTATGGGGGCGGAGACGGTGGCGGCGGCTCGGACTTCGGCGATGACCTCCCCGAGGGCGGTGGCTCGTCGGGCGGAAGCGGCGGGTCGTCGTCGGGCGGTGGGTCGTCGAGCTCGTCGTCGGGTGGCGGATCGGGCGACGGTCCGCCGGCCGTGGGCGGCGACGGGCCGGGGGCGACCAGCAAGGGCTGCTCGGTGACGGGTGAGCTGCCCGAGCCAGCGAGTGGCTTCCTGGGCCTGCTGGGTCTCCTGGGCCTGGCTGGCCTTCGGCAGCGCCGCAAGTCGGCCTGAGTCTTTCGCCGGAGCTGGCGGCGTTGCGTACCTGGTTGGATCCGCGTGGCTAGCGCTGCTCTGGGCTCGCCACGTGTCGCGCGTCCGACTTGGTAGCTTTGAATCTATTGTGGGCTAGCTCGGCCGTTGAACGAAGAGCTAGATCCAGAACGCGTGTTAGGCGCCGACTGTTGGAGAGTGCTTGGCCCTGCGCGCCAACGCGCTCTTTTGTACTTTTGACCGCTCGAAACGGCGTTCAATCGGCGATTCGCACCATGTCCTACATGTAGTCAAATTTCTTGCATTTTTGTGTTGACGTGAGGAGGGTCGCTCCCCATAACTACATGTGTGCCCACGAGGCACACCCCCCGACGAAGACCTCCTCGCCCGCACAGGAACCGCCATGACCCGCATCACCGCTGCTCTGTTCGCCCTCGCTCTCGCCGCCCCCCTCGCCGCCTGCACCGAGGCCGAGGACACCGACTTCCGCGACGTCTCCGAGTTCGTCGATGGCATGGGCGTCGCCAGTGACTCGGGCGCGTTCCGCGTGGTCCTGTCGAGCACCGACGGGGACCTGGGCGTCGGTCAGAACGACCTCATCGTCCGCGTCGGCATGCACGACCCCACCGACCCCGACGCCGAGGGTCGCGGCATCCCCGGTGCCGACATCGACATCGACGCCTGGATGCCCGGCGCCGAGGTGAGCATGCAGAGCGAGCTCGCGGTCGAGTACCTCGGCGATGGTGCCTACGCCGTCGACAACGTCGTGCTCACCGACGAGGGCGTGTGGAACTTCGACATGGTCATCACCAAGGGCAGCATGGTCGAGACCGTCACCCTGGCCTTCGACATCGACGAGCTCGACTACCGCTGAGCCACGGCTTCGAGAGTTTCACACGGGGACGACGACCGCCTGCGAAAGCAGGTGGTCGTTCGCGTTTAAAAGAGCTCGGGCGAGGCGCCCCAGCGCGCGAGGTACTGGCTCATCTTCAGCTTGCGCCGGGTGTTGTCGGAGCTCATGTAGCGGATCTTGCCGAAGATCGGCCGCTCGGGCCCCCAGGCGCGATCGAAGCGGCCGCACACCCAAAAGATGCCGCTGTAGGAGTTGGGGTCGCGGCCGTCGAGGGCGTACTTGTCGTTGAGGTGGATCATCCGCTCGAT
Organism: Plesiocystis pacifica SIR-1; assembly: GCF_000170895.1. Lineage (GTDB taxonomy): Bacteria > Myxococcota_A > Polyangia > Nannocystales > Nannocystaceae > Plesiocystis > Plesiocystis pacifica. Next base: position 28,275 of record NZ_ABCS01000119.1, read on the forward strand.
CGCCTGCTCGGCGTCGGCGCTCCACTCGAGGATCTTCTTGCCCCACAGCATGCGCAGGTAGTTGTGCATGCGGCCCTCGTGGACGAGCTGACGCTGGGCGGCGTTCCAGATCTCGTCGTGGGTCTGGGCGCCGTCGAGCTGGGCGAGGGTGTAGGGCGAGGGGCGGTCGTCTTCGCGGTGGTCCTCGAGGGTGGTCCGCGCCCACTCGGGGAGGGAGCCGTAGCGCAGGTAGGCGTCGGGGTGGTGCCAGCAAAACACCTGACCGAGCTCGCGCCAGATCACCAGCTCGTCGAGGAAGCCCTCGGCGGACTCGCTCAACCCCCACCAGCCCCTTCGGCTGCCGCGCAGCGCCTTGGCTTCGCCGAGCAGGGCTGGCGACCAGTCCTCCGCGCGCAGCACCGCGTGCAAGACCTGGTGGGCCCCGACCTGGCCAAAGTGCAGCCACGGCGAGAGCCCGCTCGAGGCGTC
>NZ_ABCS01000118.1 GCF_000170895.1 Plesiocystis pacifica SIR-1
CACCCCCCAAACCAACGCCCCCTCACCCCCCAAACCAACGCCCCCTCACCCCGCCAAACCAACGCCCCCTCACCATTCGGGAGATCGCCATTCTGGCTCGAGGACGCGCTGCTCGTCGCGTCCTCGTACGCTCACCACAGCGCGGCGGGGTCTTCGAGGGCCTCGTCCCAGAAGGTCGAGCCGTCTGAGGCGAGGAAGACGTCGAGCCCGGGCTCGTCGTAGCAGGGCAGCCGCACGGGCAGGGTCTCGAAGCCAAATTCGAAGTAGGCCACGCCGATGCTCTGCTCGGGTCCGATGTAGAGGGGCTCGCCGCAGGGTTGAGGGCCCTCCACGATGCGCAGGTAGATCGGGGCGGCGACGCCGGGGCTCTCGCCGGCGGACACGGTGTCGGTGCCAGAGACCTTTTTGAGGAGGTAGTGGCCGATGTCCTCGGGCTCGCAGTCGAGCAGGGCGACGCTGCACACGAGCAGGGTGTAGCAGCCCTCCGGGAGCTGGTTGAAGCCGGGGGCGCTGCCGGTTTCGAGGTTGGCGAGGGAGGCGTGCGAGAAATTGAAGTAGGTGTCGAGGGGCTCGCTGGGCTCGCACAGCGGGTCGCCTTGGGTCTCGGTCTCCATGCCTTCTTCGCCCGTGCCGGTGTCGATGCCGGTCTCGCCCTCGGTGTCGGTCTCGCCCTCGGTGGTCTCCGACTCGGCGGACCCCGTCGACTCGTCGCTGCTGTCCTCGGTGCTCTCGTCCTCGCTCGAGTCGTCCTCGTCGGGCTCGATGGTGTCGCTCTCGTCGGTCTCGCCGTCGTCCTGGATGTCGGCGATGACGGGGTCGAAGGCGGGGTTGGCGAGGGTGCATCCCGCGGCGAGGGCGAGCGCCGCGGGAGCTGCCAGGGAGTGCCGCATCGCGGAATCATAGCGCTCCCCACCGTGAATGCACGCCTCGCGGACGGGATGGCTGAGGCGCGAGCGGGCGCTAGACGGATGAGGCTAGCGAGGGTGTCACGCGGAGCTTCAGGCGCCTTCGCAGTTGTCGACCGTGGTCGAGGCCGTGCCTTCGCTCTCCGTCGTGCTGGACTCGCCAGCGACCTCGTCGTCCGAGCCGCCGACGTTTCGCTGTACGCAAGCAACGAACGGGGAGGAGGGGGAGCAGAGCAGCGCTCAGGCGCGTAGGCACGGACGAAGGTTGAGCCGGAGCGGCCCTGTTGGTCAATCGATGGTTGATGCTGGTGTTGGTAAAGTCTATGGATACAACGTTTGGAAGTATGATGGCTCAACGGGGGCAGAACTCCAGTAGTGGTGACGTCTATTTTTCTTCATGGCACACGCACCAGCTCGGAGTCGCGCAGGCCCATTCGCCCTCGCAGTTAGCGAGGAGCCACGCGCAGCCCCATGACGTCGTACACGTCGATTCGGCGAGTTCACACATCTGATTGGGCTCCCCGTCGTCGTAGCAGTGCTCGAGCTTGTAGTTCCAACAGCTCTGTGAGCCCAACAAGCACCCGTCGATAGAGCAGTGTTCGTTGAGTTTGTAGGGACCAACGACCATTGGTGTACCATCGTCGCAACGCACACCTTGGGAGCGCAGTGCTTCATAGTAGTACTGATCGGCTTCGGTGAGCGTCTTCGTGTCCGTATCCGTATCCTTATCCGTATCCGTGCACTCTTGGGGAGAAGAGCCGAGGGTGAAGACCATGGCAAGACCTACGAGGTTCATTGATTTCTCCAGCGCTATGAATGACCTTGTTTGGTCGGGTTTGAATGCGGCTCATCTCATCCGCAGTTCTCTATCTCGAAAAGGGGGATCAAATCTAAAGAATGATTGTGGTTTGGGTGGTGGGAAGTAGGATTGTCCCACCCCCATTGAATCCTATGAGCGACGATCGAACTTCCACTGCGCGCGGAAGTCTGCAACTGCGCTGAATACAAAGCTGACGCCGAGCACGATGGCGAGGATGCACCAGCTGTAGAGGGCGCTGTCGTCGTTCTCGCTCACGCCGGACACGACCTGCGCGCCTCTGAACATCGCCCAAAAGGCCACCAGGCCCAGCACGAGGACGCTACCCGAGACGAACAGTCGAGTTGGAAACAGCATCCATTGAAGTCGAGCTCGACCGTTGACTACTCTGGGAGCGCGAGCCAGCATGCCATTCATCTCTTGATGTTGTTCCATTTGTCAGCCTGTTGTCTCCCAAAGAGAGCACAATAAATTTGTGTGAGGGTACATGGGGCCCCTGTGGCCTGTCAAGCGAGGTCAGGCCTGGCGCTCACTCCGAGGAGGGTTTGGTGAGGGCCATCGGGGCGGAGGGGAGTTGGCCTCTCGCGCGGGCTCGATTCGCTCTCAGCGCCATGCGCATGCGCCTGAGCGGGGGCAGATATTGGAGGCCGAAGGTTGTGGCGAAGGCCAACACCGAGAGGAGCATCAGGCGCCCCGTGAACAGGGGTGCACCCACGATGAGCGAACCAATCCAGGCCAGGAGCGGGGCGGCGATCGAGGCCACCACAGCCGTCAGCCAAGCTTCGAGGGGACGAAGCCGCTCCTGTTGCTGTCCAGACATCACCGAAGACTCGGCGAACGATAGCAGTTGAGGACCTCGGAAGGGGAGTTTTTGGGCTCTACGCCGGGGTGTCCGGCTTGGGCGGCTGCTCGATCTCGTTCGACGACTCAGGGTCGTCCGCAGGATCTTCGCCCTCTGTTCCAGTTGTTGATCCATCTGCCAGTATGGCGTCCCGTTCCGTGCCGGGTTTTGGCGTCGAAGCCGGCTCTCGAGCCGCGGAAGCGTCATCGGCTTCGAGCGCTTCCACCAGAGCGCTGCTCTGGCTGGCTTGCTCCTGGTTCGAAGCATCATCACTAGAGTGGTGGTCGGGCGAAGACGGTTCATGATCCCGCTTCGATTTTTCATGTTCCGGCGTGGGCGGACGCATGCAGCAGTGAATCATTGAAAGGTGCGCTGCGGCCGTCACCGAGAGCAATCCTGCGATCCCCCCGATGGAGAGCGCATGGGTCCAGTAGTCGGCCATGAGCCCGAAGCGGCCGACTTTACAGGCATTTTCCAGCATCCCGATGGGGCTCTGTTGCCTGAGGTGATGGGTAATGGAGATGTCCTGAACGCATACAATCGACGTTATGACGGGCAGGATCACGAGGACGGCGACGACGACCAGGAACTCCCCGGTACCGGCGGGGAGGCACAGATAGTCATTTTCTCGGAGTAGCTTTTGAACTGTGGGGGCAGCGTTTGTGCGCGCGAGCTCGAGGCTTTGTCGGACCGTCAGGATGAAAGAGACGAGCAGGCCCAAGAGCACGATGAGAGCGAACCACGTCGACGGCAGGGGGATGCTGATGAGCTCGGACAGGCTCTGTATCTCCTGCGCGCGGATTTGGGCGTGCCAGTCTCGAGCGAGCCGGGTCCGGGCTGCGGCAACGGGCAGGTCCATGAGGGCCTCGCCGTCTTCGTTGCCGCGGAGGGTGTCGAGGGCGATGGCGAGCTCTTTGAAGCTCGGCTCCAAGTCGATGGCCGATCGGCGAACGGTGTGAAGGTCTTCGATGGCATCGAGGGGGAGTTGAAGCTGGGTCTGGGGGCGGGCCCAAGGGGCCTCCAGCGGAGTCGACAGGCTCGATGGATCGAAGCTCAGGTGGACGGTGAGCTCGCCTTCCGCAGAGCAGCGCAGGCTCTGTTCGCAAAAGCCCGGCGCGGACTCGAAGCGCCCATCGACGCGGGCGAGCTGGGCTTCAATCGCTGCGCACAGCTGCCCTCTGGAGCCCTCCTCGATGCCGATGAAGACCGTGTTGTCGAGGGCATGAGCGACCTCGCTGACGCGCGTGTCGGAGGACGGGTACAAGAGCTTGACGAGCGCGGGGGAGTCGAGCGTGTCGGGGACGGCAACGACGCGTTCGTCGACGAGGGCACAGATCCACTCGTGTTCTGAGGTGATGGGCGGCGCGGAGGGGGTGCCAGAGGCGCCAGGTGTTCCGAATGTGCCAAGGAGGCGCTTGATGCGCATGAGGTCATGGTTGGCCTCGCACTGGCCGTCAGGCATGGGAGGCCGGTGGGCGTAGAGCGCCAAGAGACCCAGGCAAGCGAGGACGAGGCGCTTGAACTTGGCCCGAACTCTGCCGAGGTTCGCGTCGAGGACCTCGAGTGGGTCCGTGCGCTGACTTGGCTCGTTCTCGGCGGTCATCGGTGGGCATCATAGCTCGTCGTCGTCGAGGGCCGTCGCACATTCGCGGCCGTCTGAGTTTGAGCTCGTTGCCCTCTCGCTTCGAGTCGAGGGCTAGGATGATCGCAGGAGCTGCCATGCCCGAGCGCGAAGCCGAGACCATCGACCAAGACATCCCCCTCGTCGATCCGCCCAAGCGCTACATCGCCATGCCGGACTCCACGACCTTCCTGGAGTCCGCCTGCCACAACCCGAACTTTCGCCCGCACAGCGTGTTCGTGCCGGTGTCCGCGGACAGCGACCCCGAGGCGAGCGGCCTCTACGAGGTCGACCTGCGCACGGACACGGTGACCAAGCGCTGCGCCTTGCCCAAGGAGGGGCTCTACTTTGGCTGCAAGCTCAGCGACGCGGGGGTCTGCTACCTGTGCGTGGGCAACCAGGGCAAAGTCCTCGCCATTGACCTGGGCGATGACACCAAGGCGCCCGAGGCCCAGACCTTCGTGGACCTCCCGGGCAGCTTCCAGCCCAACGACATCGCCATCGACGCGCGCCACGACGGCGGCGCGGGGCGGCTGCTGATCGCCTGCAACGACCAAGTCTACGACGTGCTCTCGACCCGGGGGCAGACCCTCAACGCCCTGCGCATCGCGGGCAAGAAGGACGGCGCGGTGTTCAGCGCGAAGCTCGACCAGCCGGGGCCGGCGACGGAGCTGGTCTCGGGCATGCGGGTGCTGGCGGGCTCGGTGGTCGTGCCGGGCGACGGTCCGGCGGGGACGCTGTGGCTGTCGGAGCTCAACAACTTGATCCGCGTGCCCCTCGACGACCCGAAGGCGTGGGAGCGGGTCAGCCCCTTCCCGCCCGAGCTGCTCGCCGACAACATGGAGACGGCGGGGACGGAGGTGCTGTTCCCCTACTACCGGGTGGTCAGCAGCGTGGAGGAGGAGATCATGACGCGCTCGTGGATCTCCCGGGTGCTCTACGGGGCGCTGCGCTGGCTGCCCGACAAGCTGTTCAACAAGCTGTTCGGCGATCCGCCGCCCCCGGGCCAGGCGAGCGACACCTTCGAAGACGTCTGCTACGGCCGCTATGACTTCGTGTCCAAAGAGATGATCTCGCACCGCATCGACATCACCAACAAGGGCTTCGACGGGCACTGCACGGCGATGGAGCGGGTCGGGACGGACCTGGTGTTCATCAACTACCTCGAGAAAGAGATCCTCGTCGTCGACGCCTCGAAGCTGCTCGGTTGACCGGCTATGCTGCCGGCCCCGTGCACGACCCCGAGATCTTCGCGCGCTACCGCGGCATCATCGATGACTGGGAGGCCTTCGCGGCGACCATCCTCCGGCCGCTGCCGACGACGGTCTGGGCCAACCCGCTGCGCGGCGACGCGGCGACGTTGGAGGCCGCGCTCGGCGACCGGATCCGTCCGCTGAGCTGGGGCGCTGGGGGCTACCGCGTGGCCGAGGGGGTGTCGGCGGGGCACCACTGGGCTTACCTCGCGGGCCTGCTCCACATCCAAGAGGAGGTCTCGATGCTGCCGGCGCAGCTGCTCGGGGTGCAGCCGGGGGAGCGGGTCTTGGATCTGTGCGCGGCGCCGGGCAACAAGTCGGCGCAGCTGGCCGCGGCGCTCGCCAACGCCGGCCGGGTGATCGCCAACGATCGCAGCATGGGCCGGATGCGGGCGTGCCGGCAGGTGCTCGAGCGCCTGGGCCTGGTCAACGTCGCGACCACCGTGCTCGACGCGCGCCAGTACCCGCACGCGGGGGCGCCCTACGACCGGGTCCTGGTCGATGCGCCCTGCTCCGGCGAGGGGACCTGCCGCAAGCTCCGGCGCTGGCGCGTGGACGAGGCGGGCTCGCGGCGGATGGCGGCGGTGCAGCTCGACATCTTGCGCGAGGCGGTGAAGCTGTGCCGTCCCGGGGGGCGCGTCGTTTACTCGACCTGCACCTTCGCGCCAGAGGAGAACGAGTGCGTCGTCGATGCGCTGCTCCGAGGCGGGGCGCCGGTGCGCTCATTGCCCGCGCGGGTGCCCGGCTTTCGCGGCGAGCCGGGGCTGCGGGCCTGGGCGGGGCGCGAGCTGGACCCGCAGCTCGAGCACGCGCTACGCATCTGGCCGCACCACAACGACAGCGGGGGCTTTTTCATCGCGGTGCTCGAGCGCCTCGAAGATGGGGAGGTCGCCGCCGAGGAGCCTCGGCGAGGGCCGGTCCTCGATACGAGCGAGGCGCCGCGCTGGCTGGGGGAGCTCGAGGGGCGCTGGGGCATCGACGCCGCGCCCTTCGAGGGCTGGTCGATCTTTCGCGGCGGGGCCAAGTCGGTCTACCTGTGCGCGGGCCGGGAGGACTTGCCCGAGGGTCTCCCGCGCGACGCTTTGGGCATGCGACTGCTGCACACGACCGGCGCGCGCCCCCAGCCCACCACCGCCGCGGCCATGCTGCTGGGAGCCTCGGCCCAGGCCAACGTCGTCGACCTCGAGCCCGAGCAGGCTCGGACCTTCCTCGGGCGCGAGCACCAGAGCCTCGGCGAGGCCCAGACCCAGGGCTGCACCACCGGCTACGTAATCGTCCGCTACCGCGGCTTTGGCCTGGGCGTGGGCTTGTTTCGCGCGGGCACGGGGCAGCTCGAGAGCTTCTACCCCAAGGGCTGGGCCCGCGAGGTCGAGGTCGACTGATACGCTTTGGGGCGTGAGAGACGTAGCGATGAGACACGCTATCCTCGCATCATGAGGCGATGGACCACGCTCTTCGTGTCGGTGTCGGTGTCGGTGTCGGTGATCGGGCTGGCGTGTGACGCGGGGCCGCGGCCCGTGCCCAACTCGGCCGCTCGAAACGAGGACGCCGACTCGTCGGAGCGCGAGCCGGAGTCGCCGCGCGCACCCGTGGCCCAGGCGCGCGCGCCCGCGGTCGATCTCGCCGCGTTGCGTGGGCAGTCCGCACCGCGTCCGGTGTCCGAGCTCGAGCGCAGCCTCGCCGGCACGTGGACCGCGAAGGTCGGCCCCGACGCGCCCCGGCCCGTGTGGATGAAGGAAATGGTCATGCTGCAGACCCACGGCCAGGGCGCGGGGGCGATCCTCGACGCGGTCGAGAAGGATCGCCGCGTCGCGACCAACTGCGTCTGGCTCGAGCTCTACGCCAACCTCCGAGGCTTTCGCAACGAGTGCATGCTGCTGGAAGGCACGCCACAGGCGCTGCAGCAGCACGATCCGAACACCGGCGCGCCCGAGCCCTACGGCGTCGCGTTCTCGTGGACGGTCGAGGATCGCTTCGTGCGCATCACCTACGACCACCCGATGCTGCTGCCCGCCGCGGACGGTGAGCCCCTCGAGTTTCGCGAGACCACGCTCGAGCTGCGCGCCGGCGGTGGGGCCGTGCACACGCTGACCCAGGCCTTTCCCGAGCACCCCGAGGTCCCGGGCGTCGAGCGGCAATTCGAGATCGCCCCGGGCAGCTACCTCGACTGACGCGTGGGGCAGCGAGGGCGTGGCGTCGTCCACTGAGGACAGTCAGCAGTCGTCGAAGCCCGCGTTCCAGCCGGCGAGGTAGCCCTCGTCGTAGCCCACGCCGAGCCCCTCGTTCCACCCGTCCTCGTGCCCCTCGGACCAGGCCCCCGGGTAGGCGTCGTCGTAGCAGGCGTAGTAGGCCGTGTCGTAGCCGTCGCCAAAGCCCGCGTCGTAGCCCTCGAGCAGGCCGATGTTGTAGCCGTCGATCTGCCCGTCGAACTGCCCGTCGGCGTAGGCGATGGGGTAGCGCTCGTCGAAGCCGGCCTGGTACTCGGGGTTGTCGCGCTTGCCGTCGGCGAAGCCCCGCGGCCGGGCGCTGGCGTCGAGGTTGCGATCGAAGCCGCGGCGGTGGCAGGTCGCGAGGTCGTCGGGGTCGGCCTCGCTCGACTTCGAAGCCTCGCCGCGGCCGTCTTTGTGGGACCGGAAGCCGCAGCTGCCGCTGCCGTCGTAGTAGCCGTCGTCCCAGCCGTCGCCGTAGCCGAGCTCGTAGCCCTCGCTCCAGCCTTGGTCGTTGCCGTTGGCGTAGCCGTCCGCGTCGCCGTCGTTGGCCCCGGCGGTGCACGCCGAGCTGTCGAAGGTGCCGGCGAAGTGGCCGTCGAGGTAGCCCTCGTCGAAGCCGCGCGGGTAGCCCAGGGGCCCGTAGTAGCCGTCGAAGTGGCCGTCCTGGTAGCCCGCGAGGTCGCCGTCGGAGATGCCGTCGGCGAAGGTCAGCGCTCGCCCGTCGGCGTAGCCGTCGTCGTACTCGGCCTGGTTGCGCTCGGCGGCCGCGGCCTTGCCCTCGTAGTAGGCGTCCTCGAGGGGTCCGTCGTCGAAGCAGTCGAGGCAGGCGCTGAGCCCCACGGCGGCGAGGCAGGCCAGCAGCCAGGTGCTCCAGCCACCGAGTGTGCTCGACCCGCGTGGGCGCTTCGCCATGGAGTCAGCCTAGCAACTCGAGGGGCGGCGCACAGGCGGGGAGGACCCCGCGCAGATCCGGGCGGGATCGGGGGCTTTCCCCCCGCTTCGCGGCCCTCGCCCTGGGTACACTGGCGCCATGAGCGATGCCGCCGACGCGTCCACCACCGACGAGGGAGCGGGCTCCAAGGGCCTGAGCAAGAGCCTCGGGCCCGTGATGATCTGGGGCCTGGGCGTGGGCTACGTGATCTCCGGGGAATACTTCGGCTGGAACCTGGGCCTCGCCGAGGGCGGGCCCTACGGCATGCTCGTCGCCACGGGGATCGTCTCGGTGATGTACCTGGCCTTCGTGCTCAGCTACGCCGAGCTCAGCTGCGCCATCCCGCGGGCGGGGGGCGCCTTCGTCTACGCCGATCGGGCCCTGGGCCGGGACCTGGGCTTCCTCGCGGGGGTCGCCCAGCTGGTCGAGTTTTTGTTCGCGCCGCCGGCCATCGCCTTTGCGATCGGGGCCTACTTTCAAAACTACGACGTCGGCGTGGCCCCGGAGGTCGTCGCGGTCCTGGCCTTCATCGTGTTCGTGGCCATCAACATCCGCGGCGTGAGCGTGTCGGCGATGTTCGAGCTGTGCGTGACCGTGCTCGCCGTGATCGAGCTGCTGATCTTCGCGGGGGTGGCCCTGCCCAAGTTCAGCTGGTCGGCGTTTTCGACCGATCCGCTGCCCAATGGTTGGGGCGGGATCATGCCCGCGCTGCCCTTTGCGATCTGGTTCTACCTGGCCATCGAGGGCGTGGCCAACGTCGCGGAGGAGGCCCGGAACCCGGCCCGCGACATCCCGCGGGCCTTCGTGGCCGCGATGCTCACCTTGCTCGCGCTGGCGCTGCTGACCTTCTTCGCGGCCATCGGCGTCGCGGGCTGGGAGGCGATCGTCATCGACCCGAGCACCGGCGAGGCCAGCGACAGCCCGCTGCCCCTGGCCCTGAGCCACGTGGTCGGGGCCGACCACGGCCTGTTCCACCTCCTGGTCACCGTGGGCTTGCTCGGGTTGATCGCGTCCTTCCACGGCATCTTGCTCGTCGCGGGTCGGGCGGTGTTCGAGTTTGGTCGCGTGGGCTACCTGCCGGCGGTGCTCGGGCGGACCTGGGAGCGCTACCAGACCCCCGCGCCCGGGCTGATCGCGGCGATGCTCGTGGGCTTCGTGGCCCTGGCCACGGGCAAGACCGGCGAGATCATCACCCTGGCGGTGTTCGGCGCGCTGAGCCTCTACATCCTGTCCATGGCCTCGCTCTTCGTCCTGCGCCGCAAGGAGCCCGAGCTCGAGCGGCCCTACCGGGCGCCGGGCTACCCGGTGGTTCCAGCCGTCGCGCTGGTGCTCGCCGTCGGCTGCTTCGCCGCGCTCGTCTACTACAACCTCGCGCTCTTTGGCGTGTTCGCGGCGGTCGTCGGGGTCAGCTACGGGCTGTTCAAGGTGTTCGGGCCCAAGCCCGAGTAGCGTCTATTTGGCCGGCTTTACTTGGACAGCGGGCGGAGCTCGAGGCGGTCGGGCTTCAGGCTGAGCACGTCGAAGTCGAACTCGACGGTCGAGCCGTCTTTTTCGCTCAGCGTCATGGCGACGCGGCCGCCCTCGCGGGTGAAGGTGCCCTCGATGAAGTAGTGGGCGTCGGTCGGGGCGAGGCGGCGGAGGGTGCACTGGGACCCGGGGCCGAAGCTCATCGCGGCGCGGAAGCGGGCTGGGCCGAGGTCGACGCTGCTGGGCACGTAGACGTCGACGCCCTCGACCGCGCCGCTGGCCTCTTGGTCCATGTGCCAGCTGCCCTCGAGCACGGCCCAGTCGACACCCGCGGGGGCTTTCGGCGCGGGGTCTGGCGCGGGCGCTGGGGCAGGGTCTGGCGCGGGGGCGGGCGCTTCCCTCTCCGGCTGGGAGGGCGCCGCGGGCGGGGCTTCGGGCTCGCCAAAGCAGGCGAACGCAGCGAAGGCCGAGACGGCAGCCAAGACGGCGAGGGGGGCACGGGAGCGGCGAGTCATGATCGGCGCTTCGAGTGTAGCGGAGTCGCCCTCGAGACGTGGCGGAAGGTCAGGTTGATGCGCCCCTCGGTCACGCGCGTTCGCCGGGGAAGGGTGTGCTGCCAGCGCGCTTGCGAGCCCTCGGCCATGACCAGGAGGCTCCCGTGGGGCAGCGCGACGCTCAGGTGCCTAGGCTCCGTGTCTGTGTCTGTGTCTGCGTTGGCGACGCGGCGCAGCAGGAAGTCACGCTCGGCGCCGAGGCTCACGCTGGCGATGAAGGGCGCGGGTCCGAGCTCGACCTCGTCGTCGGCGTGCCAGCCCACGGTGTCCCGGCCGTCGCGGTAGTAGTTGATCAGGGCCGAGTTGAAGCGACGCCGCGTGGCCGCCTCGACCCGCCGTCGCAGGGCGTCGAGGGGGGGCGTCCACGGCAGCGGATGCATCGTCAGGCCCGACCACACGTAGGTGCCGGAGTCGTCGTCGGCGTACCACTGGTGCAGGCGCGGGATGGGGTGGGTCTTGCCGTAGGCGCGCAGCTCGTCCTGGCGCCACGGGACGGCGTCGCGCAGCTGCGCGTAGAGGGTCGTGGCGGCCTCGGGGTCGAGGAAGGCCTCGCGCAGGAAGATGCGGGCCTCGGCGGCCGCGTCGTGGTCGATGGGCCGCCAACGCTCGGGGCTGGGGGCGGGGAAGAGCTCGGGCTGGCGCATCAGGAGGCGGTGCCGATCTGCTCGCGCAGCTGCCGGCGTCACGGTCCCCCACGCGGAGGGCCGTGACGAGTTCCGCGTCCAGCTTCGAGCTCATGGCCCGAGAGGGTAGCAGCCTCAGCGAGGCTTGCGGCGAGCCCGGATTCGACGGACGACGCGGACCTTGGCCGTGCGCGCGGGCTTGCTCGCCTTGACCTGCTTGGCCTGCTTGCCCTGGACCCGCGCCGCGACCTTGGACAGTCGGGCTGGGCGCACGCGGGCCGCGACGACCTTGCGCGCTGCGACCTTGGTCGACACGACCTCGACCACTCGGATGGGCTGCGAGGGCTTGATGGTCGGCTTGGGGCGGACCTTCAGCTTGGGTCGGCGGGTCCGCGCGAAGGGAGCGCGGGGGGGCTTGGACGGGCGCACCGAGAGGCGGCCGGGGATGACCTCCATCTTGGTGGGCTCCTTGGGCATGGGGCCCTTTTGAGGCTCACCGATGGCGCCGGGGATGACCTCCATCTCGGTGGGCTCCTTGGGCATGGGGCCCTTTTCGGGCGGCTCGACAGAGCCGGCGCCCGTGGGGTTGACGGTCTCTGGTGGAGTCACGTCGGCGGGAGCTCCGGTGGGGGAGGGGGCGTCGGCGCCCGCCTCGGTCGCGGGAGCAGGCTCAGGCTCGGGAGCGGGCTCAGGCTCAGGAGCGGGAGCAGGCTCGGGCTCGGGTTCGGGAGCAGGCTCAGGCTCGGGAGCAGGCTCAGGCTCAGGCTCGGGCTCGGGAGCGGGCTCGGGCTCAGGCTCGGGAGCGGGCTCGGGCTCGGGAGCTGGTTCGGGCGCAGGCTCGGGTTCGGGAGCGGGCTCAGGCTCGGGAGCGGGCTCAGGCTCACCTTCGACGTCCTCGTCCTCCCAATCGTCGAGATCCACCCGAGGCGGCCGATTGCGCAGGTACGCCGCCGGCGAGTCCGCCTCGCTCGCTCCGAGCAAGAGCGAGCTCGAGCCGTAGCGCACCTCCGCCACGCCGAGGGCCGCGGCCGTGTCGAGGGCCAGATCCATGGCCTCGCCGATGGTGTGCCCCGCCCAGCTCTGGTCGTAGGCGGCCAGGCCGAGGCACAGCTGGACGAAGCCATCGGCCACGCCGGGGACGGTCTCGGCCTGGCTGACGGCGAGGAGCTGGGCGTTGCCGGGGCTGCGCGAGTCTCCCTCGAAGGCGACCTCGCGGCCCTCGTGGACGGCGACGCTCGCGGCCCGCACGAACAGACGATCGACGTAGGGCGAGAGGGTGCCGGCCTCGCCGAGCTCGCCAGCGGCGTGGGCCTCGAAGTCGGCGCTGAGCTCGAGCTCGACGCCCAGGGGCTCGGTCAGCTCGCGCGCCCGGGTGAGCAGCTCGACGGCGGCGAGCTCGAGGCTGTCGAAGCCGTCGACGGCCTCGGCGGTCCACGGGCTCGCGTCGAGGGCGATGGCCACCGCGCTCAGCTTGGTGAGGGCGTCGGGCAGCGCGGCCAGCTGGGCGTCGATGTCGGCGCGGGTCGGGCTCACGCCGAGCTCGATGACGACCTCGAGGCCCAAGCTGGCGAGGGTCTCCCCGAGGGGCGCCAGATCCGGGAGCGGGCCGGCGAGGGCGAGGGGGAGGGTCAGGGACTCGACGCCGAGCTCCGCGAGCGCCGGCGCGGCCGCGGCGAGCTCCTCGATGGCGGTGTCGACCCAGCACCCGATCTGAACCATCTCGGGCAGCAGCGAGCCGCCGACCATGGCGAGGCGCTGGATCCGACGGCGGCTGAGCTCGCCGAGCTGGCCGTCTGGGTTCAGGCCCATCCACGCTTGCCACTGGGCGATCCACTGGGTGGTCTCCTCGTCCATCACGCCGGTGACGGGGTCGCAGCCCATGACGATCTGGATCGTCTCGATCTGCTCGGCGTCGAAGCCTTGCTCGAGGTTGAATGCGAGGGCACGTTGCAGGGCATCAGCGTCGAGAACCATCGCCTCGACCATAGCAATGGCAGGTTACGGGTGGGCGTCGAGATCGGGGGCGATCGAGCACCCCGGCGCTGGCGTCGGCCCGGTCGCGACCTCCCCAATCTCCCGAAGGCATCCCTGATCCGTGGACCAATTCCACGCTCGCGGGAACTTCTTGGCCATGTCCGCGTCGTTTGGACGCGATGGTCAGCCCGAACCCGCCCCAAGCCCCCGAGCCCTCCGCCGACCCCACGCTGGAAGCCGAGCCCGCGGCCCAGCCCAGCCCAGAGGATGGAGGCGAGGAGGCAGAGGCGGACGGCGATCGAGGCCGGCGGCGGGGGTTGATCGTCGCGGGCGTCGGCCTGCTGACCCTGGGCGGACTGCTCAATCTAGACACCCTCGAGCGTAGCTGGGCGGAGCTCCAGGAGCCCGAGCCCAGCGCGGCCTTCTACGACATGGACGCCGTCGACGAAGAAGAGCCGCCGCCAGCCGAGAGCGTCGGCGGGGTCGGCTTCGCCAGCCAGCGCCACGAGGGCGAAGAGGGCAAGATGGGCAAGCCGACGAGCAAGGGCAAGTCGGGGTTCTACGCCATGAAGGGGCCGAACAACGCGGTCCCGCAGATGGCCCGGAATTTCGACCCGGACATGGCGGCGAAGAACGCCGGGATCCTCGGCGTCATGAGCCAGCAACAGGGCCACTTCCTGACCTCTCCCTACGGAGGATCCTTCGCCGTCGGCAACGACGATGAGGACGTGTGGGGCGGCCTGACGGGCGCCGAGGTCGGCGAGGCCTACGGCGTCGGCGGGCTCGGCCTGGTCGGCACCGGGCGCGGCGGCGGGGGCATCGGCGAGGGCACGATCGGCGGCGTGGGCAACACCGGCCTGATCGGCAGCGCGGACATGCGCGGCTACGTCCACGAGCGATCCGTGGTCGAGGCGCGCCAGGTCGCCGCGAGCTTCGTGGCCACGGGCGAGGACCGCAAGTCGACCTTCTCCATCGACGTCGACACGGCCTCCTACGCGAGCGTGCGCCAGAGCCTGCGCAACGGGTGGATGCCCGACCCGGGCTCGGTCCGCACCGAGGAGATGATCAACTACTTCGACTACGGCTACGTCGCGCCCTCGGGCGGCGCCGGGGCACCCTTCGCGGTCCACACCGAGGTCGGCCCGTGCCCGTGGGCGCCGGATCACCGCCTGGTCCAGATCGGCGTCCAGGCGACCCGCGAGCTCCCGGCCCAGGCCCAGGAGCTGCGCACCCGCAACCTGGTGTTCCTCCTCGACGTGTCCGGTTCGATGTCGAGCCGGGGCAAGCTGCCGCTCATCAAGCACGGCTTCACGCAGCTCGTCGAGCAGCTCGGCGCCGAGGACCACGTGTCCATCGTGGTCTACGCGGGCGCGGCCGGGGTGGTGCTCCCGCCGACCTCCGGGGACCAAAAGGAGACCATCCTCGGGGCCCTCGATCGCCTCGAGGCCGGCGGCGGGACCAACGGCAGCGCGGGCATCGTCGAGGCCTACGAGCTGGCCCAGGCCAACTTCGTCGACGGCGGGGTCAACCGGGTCATCCTCGGCACCGACGGCGACTTCAACGTCGGCCTGAGCGACCACGACGCCCTCGTCGAGCTGATCGAGCAAAAGCGCGAGAGCGGGGTGTTCTTGTCGGTGCTCGGCGTCGGCGGGCACTACGACGACGAGCTGATGGAGCAGCTCGCCGACCACGGCAACGGCAACTACGCCTTCCTCGACGGCAAGCGCGAGGCCGAGAAGGTGCTCGTCGAGGAGATCGGCGGGACGCTGACGACCATCGCCAAGGACGTGAAGGTGCAGGTCGCCTTCAACCCCGAGCAGGTGACCAAGCACCGGCTGATCGCCTACCAAAACCGCCGCCTGGCCCACCGCGACTTCAACGACGACACCAAGGACGCCGGGGAGATCGGCGTGGGCCACAACGTCACCGCGCTCTACGAGATCATCCCCGCCGACGAGGCCGAGGCGAGCGAGGCGCTGATGAGCCTCGAGCTGCGCTACAAAAAGCCCGACGGCCACCGCAGCACCAAGGTCACGACCTCCGTGCGCGACGCGGGCCGCAGCCTCGACCAAAACTCCGACGACTTCCGCTTCGCGGCGGCGGTGGCTGGCTTTGGCGAGTCCCTCGCGGGCCGGCGCCCGGACGCGTCCTGGAACTACGCCGACACCCTCGAGCTGGCCCAGGGGGCCCTCGGGGAGGACGCCCGCTGCCTGCGTCACGAGTTCCTCGAGCTGGCCTGGCGCGCGGGCATGGCCGAGGGCGAGGAGCTGAGCGAGCCCGAGCTCGCCTGCGTGCCCAAGCCCAAGCGCGTGCCGCCCACGGCGAAGCCGGCGAGCGAGCCGGGGGCGGAGCCGGGCGCGTCGAGCCTGGACGTGCACGTCGACGTCCTGCTCGGGGATCGGGCCCGCGCCCAGGCCCGCGCGGAGCTGTGGGCCTTCACCCTCGAGGTCCTGCGCCTGCTCCCGCCGCTGCTCGCCCTGCCCCTGTTCGTGATGGCCTGGCGGCCCCGTCGACGTCGACGCCGCTGAGCTAGCCCCTAGCCCAGCACTTCGTGGAGGGTCTGGCCGAGGGCCTCGATGGTGTAGGGCTTTTGCAAGAAGCCCGCGAGTCCGGCCCGGGTCATCGCCCGGGTCGACTCGTGCTCGACGAAGCCGCTGCACAGGATCACTGGGATGGTCGGGTCGAGGCGGTGGAGGGCGGCGAAGGTCTCCTCGCCGTCCATCACGGGCATCTTGAGGTCGAGGAGCACGCAGTTGAGCTGGGCCCGGTGGGCGGCGAAGAGCTCGACCCCGACGGCGCCGTTGTTGGCGCTGAGCACCCGAAAGCCGAGGCGCTCGAGGGCGCGGATCGCCAGGGAGCGGACCGCGTCCTCGTCGTCGATCACCAAGATGGTCCCGCTCCCGCGCCACACCGCGTCGTCGTCGGTGTCGGGGGCGGCGTCTTCCATGGGCGAGCCCGCGGGGAACAGGCAGCGAACCCGCGTGCCCCGGCCCAGCTCGCTGTCGAGCAGCACGGCGCCGCCGCGGCCGATGACGATGCCGTGGACCGCCGACAGCCCGAGCCCGCTGCCCGTGGGCTTGGTGGTGAAGAAGGGGTCGAAGGCCCGGGTCTGGGTGAGCTCGTCCATGCCCGGCCCGGTGTCGCTGATGGTCAGCACCATGTAGGGCCCGGGCTTGAGCGGTTGGCTGGGGCGCAGCGCGGTCAAGCTGGCGCGGTCGTGGTGGGTCAGCTCGGTCTCGACGAGCACCGTGCCCGCGTCGGCGCCGATGGCCTCGCCCGCGTTGGTCACGAGGTTGAGGATGATCTGGCGCAGCTGGCTGGAGTCGCAGCGGATCGACCACGGCTCCGGGCACAGGTTCATGCGCAGCTGGGTCTTCTTGGTCGTCGAAGACTCGAGCAGCGAGGTCATGTCGCGCACGAGCTGGTTGAGGTTGACCTGCTCGCTGCTGGCCTTGCCCTGGCCGGCGTAGGTCAGCATCTGGTCGACGAGCTCGGCGGCCTGGCGCGCGGCGGCCTTGGCCTCGCTGATGTACTCGATGACCTCGGAGTCCTCGTCGAGGTCGAGCATCGCCAGGTCCATGTTCCCGTACATGGCCACGAGCAGGTTGTTGAAGTCGTGGGCGATGCCCGAGGCGAGCACGCCGAGGCTCTCGAGCTGCTGGGCGCGCTGGAGCTGGGCCTCGAGGGCGCGGCGCTGCTCCGCGGCCCGGACCTGCACGGTGATGTCCTGGACCACGCCGATGACCGAGTTGACGCCGCCCGAGTCGTCGATGATCGCCTGCCCGGCGGTCCGGAAGTTGCGCAGCTCCCCGCCCACGCCGCGGATCTGGAACTGGTCCGACCACGGGCTCTTGTCCTCGACGGCCGCGTCGAGGTGATCGCTGGTCGGCGAGGAGGCGAGCAAGGCCTTGAACACCTCGAGGTCGATCTCGGAGTCGAACTCGAGGGGCGCGAGCAAGCGCGCGAGCTCGTCGGACACGCGCACGCGCTGGGTGCCGAGGTCGAGCTTCCAGTGGCCGAGGGAGGCGATGGACTGGGCGACGGACAGGGAGCGCTCGCTGTCGCGGAGCTTGTCCTGGGCGGTCTTGAGCTCGTTGATGTCGCGGGACAGGCCGAACAGCCCGATGACCTCGCCGGCGGCGTCGCGCCACGGGAGCTTGCTGGTCAGCACCCAGCCCGTGTTCGCGCTGCCCTCGATCTGGCCGATCAACGCCTCACCGGTCTCGATCACGCGGATGTCGTCGGCGACGCTGCGAGCTGCGACCTCGGGCGGGAACAGCTCCTCGTCGGTCTTGCCGATGATGTCCGCGAGCTGGCAGTCGAAGAGCTGGCAAAAGCGCTGCGAGGCCAGCACGAAGCGGCGCTCGCGGTCCTTGAAGTAGAGGTAGTCCGGCAGATGCTCGAGCAGGTTCTCGAGCACGCTGCGGGCGTCTTGGGGGTCGAGGGCTGGGGCCCGCTCGGCGCTCGGATCCTCGCGCAGGTCCGCGATCTGACGGCGCGCAGCCACGAGCTCGGCGATGAGCTGTTCGCGGCTCATGTCCTCGAGGTTGGCCATGTCCAGAGCACCGCCCGCGCGTTGCCGCGCCTCGGACCGTGATCATAGCTTGGCGGCAGGGGCGAACAAAACAAGTGGGCGAGTCTGCGCGGCCGAGGCAGATGCGCAGTGGGGCCGAGGCGGCGGGCATTCCCCGACTGGACACCCGGGAGTGCCCGGGGGTCGCCCGGCGCTTCGACCCGGGGAAGGCGGCGTTTTTCGCCAGCGATGAACGGGCCCGCGGACTCGTGCGTCGATCTCGAGCATGCCGAACGAGACCGTGACTGAGCGAGCCCCCGACACCAAAGCTCGCTGGAAGGGGGCGCTCCTCGTCACGCTGAGCCTCGCCCTCGGAGCTTGCGCGACCCAGCCGGAGCCGGCGGCGAGGGCCCCGAGCGGACCGGACGATGGCACGCGCCAGGTGAGCGCGATGGGGGGGCGGGTCCGAACCCAGACCATGTCGGCGAGCAGTCGAGAACTGCGCGGTCACAAGCCCGCGCGGCTCAACCGCGCGCACGCGCGCCCGACGAAGCCTGGGGCGGAACCGACCGGAGGCGGGGGCGAGCCTGCTATCCCCAGCGTCGAGGACGGCTTCGCCGAGGCCTTTGTCCGCGCCCACAACCAGGTCCGGCTGGGGGTCCCCAACGCCGGCAAGCCGCTCCCGCCGCTGCGTTGGTCCCCCAAGCTCGCGGCGCAGGCTCAGCGCTGGGCGGACCGCTGCGAGTTCGAGCACAGCGACGTCGGCTATGGTGAGAACCTCGCGGCGCGCTCGGGCGGCGGCAGCCCCGAGAGCGTGACGGCGAGCTGGGCCTCGGAGGCGGCGGACTACGATCACCGTCGCCACCAGTGCGCGGCCGGGGCCGTGTGCGGCCACTACACCCAGATGGTCTGGCGCGCCTCGACCGAGCTCGGCTGCGCCGTCTCGACCTGCGGGACCAACAGCCCCTTCGGCGGCGGGACCTGGGAGCTGTGGGTGTGCAACTACGACCCGCCGGGCAACTGGGTCGGCCAGGCGCCCTACTGAGTGTTGCTGTCCGATCAGAGCGCGGCTTGGAGCAGGCCGCGGGTCTTCTCGGCCAGGTCGGCGCCGCGCAGGATGTCGCCGTGGGCTGGGACCATGACCGTCGGCGGGTACTCGCCGACCTCGCGGATCATCGCGCCCAGGCCCGCGCCCTTGTCCTTGAAGATGAAGCGCACGGCGAGGTTGAACACGCTGTAGCCCGGCCCGCTCTTGGTCAGCTTGAACAAGGTGCGGGGGAGGAAGGGCTTGGGCAGCGCGGCGAGGTTGGTCAGGATGTCCGAGGCGTACCAGGCGTAGCCGTCGGCGATCTTGGCCCGGACCCAGGTCTCGCCGTGGCGGCTGCCGGGGGCCTCGACCACGGCGACGTCGTCGCCGAGGGAGCCAGCCAGCGCGGACAGGGGCTCGAAGCTCAGGGGCTTGGTGGAGCGCTTGGCGATGCGCGCGATGGCCCCGGGGGCCGCGTAGCTCCGGGCCTTGGGGAAGCGCTTTTGCCAGCGATCGACGCCCAGGTAGTGGAAGCCGTTGTTGGCCACGATCGCCTCGATGGGGCCGATCGCCTCGAGCTCGGCGACGGCCTCGTCGGACACCCGCGAGGGCGGGCTGACCAGGAGCACGCCTCCGCTCGGGAGCTTGGCGGCGAAGCAGTTCGACTTCCCGTCCTTGCCGTAGGTGTAGGGCAGGGACAGCACCCCTGCGTCCTCGTCGATGATGGTCCAGCCGGCCGCGGTCGTGGTCATGGACGGCATGATGGCCGGCTTTGCGCGGTCCGCAAAGCCACGAAAGAGGGAGGGTGCCGCGGCGCCCTCCCTCGAGTGTGGTCCGAGGACCAGGTCTCGCGCGTCGCTCAGAACCGGTAGAGCAGCAGCACGCGGAGGTCGGTGCGCCGGTCGACGCCCTCGGGGATGGAGGCGCTCGGCGGGCGCTCGACGAAGCGATCGCGGAACACCACCTGGGCGAGGAACACGTTGCGCCACAGGTAGATGTGGGCGGCGACGCGGTACTGGGTCTCCTGCAGCTGGCGGCGCAGGTCCGAGCCCAGGTCCTCGGGCGGGTTCTCGAAGGTCGAGGACAGGTACTGGCCGAAGTCGGCGGCGATCATCAAGCGGCGCTTGATCGCCAGCAGGCCGGCCTGGACGTTGTAGGCCAGCTGCCAGTTGCCGAAGTTGAGCTCGCGCTTGGCGTAGACCTCACCCAGCAAGATGAGCCGCTTGTAGCGGAACACGCTCTGGAGGTTGACGGCCGGGTAGCGCTCTTGGCTGCGCTGGTCGTACTTGGCGCCGACCGCCACGGTGAAGGTCGTGGGCGCCAGGGTGTAGAGCATCGGCGAGTCGAAGCGGTTGTAGTAGCCGACCAGGTTCATGTGAATCTGGGCGCCCGCCGACCAGGTGTAGTTGCGGTTGTCGTCGGGGAAGAAGGTGCCGCCGACGTTGCCGGCGAAGCGACCGCTGCCGCCCGCGAGGAAGGTCCGGTAGATGAACTTGCCGCGCTTGTCGAGGGGGCCGCCGAACTCCATGGCCGCGCCGTTGCCCTGCTCGAAGGCGTTGTAGACGTAGAAGGCGGGGTCGACGAGCATGCGCTTGTGGACCGAGCGGACCAGCTCGAGGCTGAGGCCGCCGCCGCCGGAGTTGACGTTGATGTAGTGCCCGTTTTTGATCGGCACCTGGAAGGTGGCGAAGGTCAGCCGCGGGGTCTTCTCGGCCCGCATCGAGAGCAGGAAGAAGCTGTTTTGGATGAAGGGCATCTGCCCGAGCACCCGCATCTGCAGGCTCTCGAACTCGGTGTTGAACAGGCTGCGGTTCTCCTCGCCCCGGGGGTCGACGGCGTCGGAGCCGTCGGCGTTGGGCGGCTGGTTGATCAGCGCGTTGGTCCCGAACTCGGGGCCCGCGAGGTTGAACTCCTGGCTGATGCGCGCGACGACGGAGAAGCGGATGTCGCCGGCGGGCTGACAGACGGTGACCTCGGTGCCGAGCTTGCAGCCGAGGTCGTCGCAGTCGGTGAAGCCGTCGCCGTCGTTGTCGACGCCGTCGGAGCAAAAGTAGTTGGTGCGCTCGCCGTCGTTGTCGGCGCCGCGGCCGAGCAGGTCCTCCTCGACCTCGCCGGCTTTCAAGGTCAGGTCCGGGCCGCTGGCGGGGGCGTGGCCGACGGTCCCGCTCTCGAGCGAGCCGCCCGCGGGCGCGTCCACGCTCTCGCCGGCGAGCTCGCGGTCCCACGAGCCCTTGCAGGCGTCCATGCCCTGGCAGTCGTTGTCCTCGCAGTCGAGGTAGCCGTCGGAGTCGTTGTCGACCCAGTCGTGGCAGCGCGCCTCGCTGTTCTCGGCCATCCCGTCCGGGGCGCAGGCGGGGTCGGAGCTGCAGTCGGCGTCGCCGCAGTCGTAGACCGTGTCGCCGTCGTTGTCCTCGCCGTCGGCGCAGTCGCGCTCGGGCTCGGGGTTGGGGTCGTCGATGGCCGAGCCGCCCTTGCTGGGGCTCGGGCCGGTCGCGTCGGGGCCCTTGCTGGCGGCGGGAGAGGTCGCGCCGGGGCTCTGCACGGTCGGCGCGCTGTCCCCCGTAGGGGCGGGGGCGCCGGCCGAGGCCGTCGGGGAGCAGAGCAAGGCGGCCGCGAGGGCCAGGGCGGAGGTGAGGAAGGGGAGGCGTCCCGCTCGTCGGGTCATGGAGGGCTCACAGAGGTCGCGGAGGTCAGTGCGCGGGCTAGAGGCCGAAGTGGAAGTCAGATCTCGCATAGCTTGGGGCCGTCGCAGACCGTCACGTTGGGGTTGTAAGAGCAGTCCCAGTCGTCGCAGTCGACGAAGCCGTCCGCGTCGTTGTCGAGGCCGTCGGAGCAGCGCTCGTCGTCGGTGGCCTCGGCGTCGCCGAGGCTCTCCTGGCAGGCCTGGCGCACGGCGATGTCGTCGGCCTGGGAGCAAGAGAAGTCCGCGCAATCGACGAAGCCGTTGCCGTCGTTGTCGAGGTGGTCCGAGCACTTCTCGAAGGTGTTCTCACCGATCTCGAAGCAGTAGTCGAAGATCTCCTGGTCGTCGGACTGGGAGCAGGAGAAGTCGTTGCAGTCGGTGAAGCCGTTGCCGTCGTTGTCGACGCCGTCGGTGCACTCCTCGAAGGAGGTCTCGTCGGGCAAGCTCGCGCAGTAGTCGAGGATGGCCTGGTCTTCGGACTGGGAGCAGGAGAAGTCGTCGCAGTCGGTGAAGCCGTTGCCGTCGTCGTCGACGCCGTTGGAGCAGGTCTCGAGGGTGTCCTCGCTGGGCAAGTTGGCGCAGTACTCGAGGATCTCGGGGTCCTCGGACATCGAGCAGGAGAAGTCGGCGCAGTCGGTGAAGCCGTTGCCGTCGTTGTCGACGCCGTCGGAGCAGGCCTCGAGGGTGTTCTCCATCTCCCCGCCGACCTGGCCCGCGCACGCGTTGGTGCCCACGCAGCCCGAGTCGTCGCAGTCGACGTCGCCGTCGCCGTCGTTGTCCTCGCCGTCGTCGCAGGTCGTGTTGCTGTCCTCGCTGCACACGGTCACGAACATCCCGCCGCGGCAGCCGAAGTCGGCGCAGTCGGCGAAGCCGTTGCCGTCGTTGTCGATGCCGTCGGAGCACGAGGCGTCGTCGAACTCGCGCAGGCAGCAGGTCTCGGGGATGTCCCGGCACTCCCGGTCGCCGCAGTCGAACTGCCCGTCGTTGTCGTTGTCGATCTTGTCGGTGCAGGCCGCGAGGTTGTCCTCGGTCTCGTCGACCGGGATCTCGGGCACGTCCTCACCGCACAGGTTCGAGAGGATCAGGCAGTCCGGGTCGGCGCAGTCGACCAGCCCGTCGGCGTCGTTGTCGATGTAGTCCGTGCACGAGATGTCGTCCTGCTCCCAGCCGTAGACCGGCGTGGTGACGACGTAGCAGGCGCTCGACAGCCCCGCCGCGAAGCCGCCGAGCAAGCACGCGGCCGCCCAGCGCGTCGAAGGCCGCGTGCTCACTTGAGGCACTCGGCCTTCCCGCCGCCGAAGCGGCGCTTGAAGGGCACGTGGAGCATGCACGCGCCCTCGCCCGAGGCCTGCTGGCCAAAGCGCCCGGCCTCGGCCCAGGCCATCAGCGCGGCCTTCAGCTCTTCGCGCTTTTCGGGCGCGACCTTGCGGTTGATGTGCCGGTACATGGCGAAGTCGTAGAGCACCGAGCGCACGTCGCTGTCGGACAGGGCGCCGAGGAAGGCCTTGGTCGCCGGGTCGATCTTGGCCGGGGCGACCAGGCCATCGATGACCGCGCCGTCGACCTCGTAGATGGTGTGGCAGACCTTGTCGCACTCGGCGTAGCGGGTGCTGTGCTTCCACTTGACCGAGTGGCCGTCGACGGAGGACACGAGCCGGTTGTAGGTCCCGCGGCCCTCGACGTCCTCCTCGGCGGAGTGCAGCGAGGTCAGCACGAACTCGGGGATGCCGTGGGCCCAGATCCCGCGCTTGTTGGCGATGGCCTCTTTTTGGGCCTCGATGAGGATGTCCCTGCCCGGGTTGTCGTCGATGCTCATCACGTGGGCGTAGCCCTGGCGGACCTGGTCCGTGGCGAGCTCGGGGCACCACACGAGCATGCGGCCGTAGGTGTCGGTCTTGCCGTCGGTCTCGCACTCCCACACGCCGTCGCGGGCGTTGTAGGTGCCCATCTTGGCCAGCACGTAGAGCTCCTGCATGGTCCAGCCGCCCCACTCGTGCACGGCCCCGTAGGACTCGAGGGTGTTGTAGCCGTAGAGGCGGGCCTTGGAGTCCTTGTAGGAGCCCGAGAGCACGCGGAAGGAGTCGCCGTCGTTGAAGAACACCGCGACGGGCTTGCCGTTGAGGATGACCTTGGTCTGGGCGTTGGCGGCCTCGGTGGGCTCGCTGTGACCGACGACGGTGGCCGTGACGGCGGCGGCCAGGCACAGGCCGAGGAGCGCGGGGGAGCGCCGGTGGCGGGACGTTCGAGCGGAGCGCTGCATGATCCTGGGGTCCAGGCCGAGCTCGCCCCACCACGGGATGGGCCGGCGAGCCTGGTAGGGCGCATCATGGACGCTGGATCGGGGCCCCGGCAATGGGTGGGGGGGGCGTTTTTGTCCGCTCTCACGTTGCGAAGCCGCAACGACCGGGGTATCTGGCCGTGGATCTCCCGTGTTTTCCCGTCCTCCGCGCCGCTTTACTCGTGCTCGTGCTCACCAGCGCGCGCCTGGTGCTTGCGCAATCTTGGCGATGGGGCTGGCGATCTCGTCGGGCTGCGGGGTGCAGCAGCGCGCGGCGGAGAAGCTGATCGATCCGCAGCTGCACCGGGAAGGTGTGCTGGTCGAGAACAACGCCGGACGCCCCGCGCGGGACGGGAGCTTCGCCCTCGGGGGCTACGCGGTCACCAAGGTCGAGCGCTGGGAGCAGGCGGCCGTACCCGGCGCCTTCCTGGGCGACGACAACCCGCGCACCCGACCGACCCAGGCGCTGGGGGTGCGCTTCGAGCTGAGCACGCCCGAGGGTGAGCGCTGGATCGGCGAGTGCCTCGGTCAGCGTCGCCAGCCTCCGGACCACGATCTCGCCGCGGTCGCCGACGAGCTCCGCGACGAGGTCGCGCTGCGCTGCAGCTACATCGCCCAGACCGACGAAGGCCCCGGCGATCCCTGGCTGCTCAGCCTCGACGGCGACCTCGCCGACAACCTGCTGGGCAGCCTCGAGCGCCAGGGCGAGGGCGAGGCCCCGCCCCAGGTCGTGGAGGTGGTGCTGTGGTACCAGCTGCTCAACTTCACCCGCCGACGGCTGCCGGCCTCCCTCGCCCTGCTGCGGGCGACGGACAGCCGGGCCGACCGCCCGACGACCGCCGCCGCGATGATCCTCGACAGCCCCGAGCGGGCCTGGCTAACCCCGGAGTTGGGTGCCCATACCCGCGGCCTGAGCCTCGCGGTGCTCGTCAGCTTGCGGCTGATTCCGCTGGGCTTCGAGAGCTGAGTCGCGGACGTGGGGCAGGGAGGGCGTGGCGTCGTCCGCGACGGCTAAAGCAGACAGAGACTGTGAAGACTTCACAGTCTCTGAGCGAGGGCGGGCTGGGGTAGGCTCGATCCGTGACGGACGCAACCTACACCGAGTTCAGCTTTAGCGGCACGCCGGACGAGTCGAAGGCCATGCACGCGGCCTTGCAGGCCCACGTCGATCGCGGCGACGTGAAGATCCTGTTGTCCACGGCCGGCGGCCTCGACCCCCTCGCGGTGGCCGAGACCATTCGGGTCATGAAGGGCGCCAAGGACTACGAGGGCGCCTGCAAGATCGCCCGCGAGCACGCGGGCGCTTGAACTCAGGGACTGTGAACTTTTCACAGTCCCTGACTATTTTAGCCGTCGTGGACGACGCCACGCCCTCCCTGCCCCACGTCCACGACTCAGAGACTGTGAGTAAATCACAGTCTCTGACTATTTTAGCCGTCGTGGACGACGCCACGCCCTCCCTGCCCCACGTCCACGACTCAGCGGAAGCGAATCCGAAGCACCGTGGCCTCGGCCGCGCGCTCGTTCATGAGCTGCTCGGCGGCCTCGCTCCACGGGACCAGGAGCTGGGTCTCGCCCGCTGCTGGCGCTGATCGTAGCGATCGCGTCCGCGCACGCCTAAGTGCGCGCCGCGTCGGGGCCGCGGACACGCACGGCGTCCACGGGGATCAAGAACTGCGGCGCCTTGGGGTTGCCCTTGAAGCGGGCCTTGACCTGGTCGTAGCCCCGATGGCTGAAGGGGCAGACCGACAGGCACACGGCGCAGCCGAAGTTGTCGGCGAAGTAGTCCCGGCAGGCGTCGTGGTCGATGGCCTGCATGCCGCCGTCCCCCCGGGGCTTTGGCTCGTCGCTGATCGCGTCCACGGGGCACTTGCGCACGCACTTGTGACACATGGCGCAGAAGTCCCGGACCCAGCGGTGCTCGTTGGGCGCCCCGTTGGCCAGGGGCAGGTTGGTGATGTTGGTGTAGATGGTGTTGATGCGGACGCGGGCGCCCTCGCCCGGGGTGATCAACAGGCCGTGGTAGCCGATGGCCCCCAACCCGGCGACCTCGGCGAGGTGCACGTAGTCCGTCACCCCGCCGAGGGCGGTCCCGGGGTAGGCCGCGTAGCCGTGGGCGTGCATGTGCTTGGCCAGGCGGTTGCCGACCTGCGCGAGGGTCTTGTAGCCCTTCCCGACCTCGTGCATGCACTCGAAGCTCGGCGCCTTGTCCATGGGCTCTTTGTCCATCTCGACCGTGAACACGATGGCGTAGCGGTGGGGGATGCCCTTGTCGCGGAAGATGGCGTTGGGCGGCACCTCGACGTAGGCGATGTCGCGGGCACCGGCGGCGCGGGCCATGGCCTCGAGCTCGGCGATGAACTCCGGGCTCGCCTCGTCGCTCGCGGGCAGGAACTGCCGGTCGTACATGCGAGCGCTCCGCCACATGCCGAAGAGCAGCGGGATCGCGTCCGGCAGCATGGTCAGCATGTGGCGAAAGGAGAAGCTCCGCGCGGGGCTCATGTTCTCGCCGTTGGGCCCGTCGAAGGGCGTGCGCGGCCTGGACTCGGGGGCGGGGCGCACGAGCGCTTTGAAACTCTCGAGCTTGCGGTCCATGGCGTCGAGCATCGTGTCCGCGGACATGCCTCGGGTCCGCTCCGTTCGCCCCGCCAGGACCCTGACCATCAAGCGTTGAATCATCGTCGTTCGCGCCGCCGAAAGCCCTTGGCAGCGTCCTCTTGCTGAGTATACACTCACTGAGTGAGCGCTCAATGAAAATGTCGAGCGGGGTCCCCACGGGGAGGCGGCGGCGGGCCGCGCCGGGCTTTTCCATCGCCTGGGGCGGGGGTACTGTCGGTCCGCGAATGGCAGAGCGAAAGGCCAAGACAGCCCGCCAGCGGCAGGCTGAAGCGACCAAGAAGAACATCGCGGACGCGGCGCTGAGGCTGTTCGCCGAGCACGGCGTGGCGGGCACCTCGACGCGCTCGATCGCCAAGCAGGCGGGGGTCTCGGAGGGGCTCATCTTCCACCACTTCCCCGACAAGATGGCCCTGCTCGCGGCGGTCGCGGCCACGCGCACGACCTTCGGCACCGAGGTCGTCAAGCTGCTCGAGGGCGCCGACGCGCGCCCGCTGACCGAGATCCTCGACGACATGGCGCGGATGT
Source organism: Plesiocystis pacifica SIR-1 (assembly GCF_000170895.1). Lineage (GTDB taxonomy): Bacteria > Myxococcota_A > Polyangia > Nannocystales > Nannocystaceae > Plesiocystis > Plesiocystis pacifica. The sequence goes on from NZ_ABCS01000118.1 coordinate 26,842, forward strand.
TCTCGAAGCTGGTGGTGGCCGGGACGCCCGAGGCGCAGCTGTTCAACGTGCTGCTCGGCGAGTCCCGCTCGAACGCCGAGCTGCACGCGCTGTTTCGCAGCGTCGTGGCTCGGGTGACGGGCGCCTTCGCGGCCTACCTGAAGGCGCGCGTCGCCGCCGGCGAGGTCCGTGAGGACCTGGACCTCGAGGTCGTCGCGCGCACGACCCTGGGCGGGCTGGTGTTCTTCTTCGCCACGCACTCGCACCTGAGCCAGGCGCAGTGGAAGCGGCAGGCGCCCAAGTTTGCGATGGAGCACATGCGCCTGGTCCGCGAAGCGTTGCGGCCCCCGCCCCCTGGAGACAAGCCATGAACGACTCGACTCGCCGATCTCCGGAGCCCACGACCGCCCTGGGTTTCGCTATCCTGCTCCGCATGATGGACCGTGCGTATCTTTGGACTTCGCGCCTCGCCGTGACCTTCGCGTGCTTGCTCGCGGGCGGACTTGCGCACGCCGAGCGGCCCGCCGTCGAGGCCGAGCCCGCGGTGGCGGGGACCCAGGCCCTGCTCGGGTGCTGGGACATGGTCGTGGATCTGCCCCTCGGCAAAAAGCGCGGGAAGCTGTGCTTCGAGAGCCAAGGCGGCGAGCTCACGGCGCGCGTATTCATCAAGAAGTGGCGCGAGGCCATCGAGGTGAGCGCCGACGCCGACCACGTCGAGGTCGTGCTCGAGGCGTCGATTGGCCAGGCGACGATCTCCGCCGACTACACCTCGACGCAGATGACCGGCAGCGTCCAGGCGCGGGTCGGCCGGCGTGCCTTCAGCGCCCAGCGCTCGGGCGGCTGACTATTTCGCCGTCGTGGACGACGCCACGAACAGCTCGTCGTAGGGCAGGTCCGAGCCGAGGGCGGCGAGCTTGCGGCGGTAGTGATCGTCGAGGGCCGCCCGCTGGGCCGGGCTCAGGGCGGCCTTGCTCCCGCCGACCTCGCCCTTGCGGATCATCGTCGCGGGCTGGCCCCGGTAGGTGGGCACGGGGGGCGCGAACTTGTCCTCGTGGGCCTTCATCCACGCGAAGCTGCCCCGCTCGACCACGCGGGCGTGCTCGGCCTCGCTGAGCTCGACGCCCAGGACCGCGGCCATGCTCGAGACCACACCGGCGAGGTCGCGCTTCATCTCGCCAAAGGTGACCACGAACACGTTGTCGCGCTCGCGCAGCGCCCACCAGCTCGCGGCGTGCTCGGCCCAGCACGCGGGCATGGTGTCGCTGACGACGTACTCGTACAGCGCCTCCATGCTGAACTGCACGTCGACGATGCCGCCGATGACCCCGTTGGCGAAGTGGTACATGGACACGAGGGTGTCCTTGGGGTCGCGCAGCACCACCACGTAGTGGGCGCGCTCGCTGTAGGGGGTCTGCGGGTGGGGCAGCTGGGTCTTGATCACCCGCCGGCCGGTCACGCAGCGAAGGTGCGTGGGCGCGTCGAGGGGCACGATCAGCTCGGGCACGGGGGCCTGAGGCCAGGCCACGAGGTCGTGGATGTGGTCGAACTCGACCTCCCCGCGGTGCACGACCTGCGTGGCCAGCTGCATCATCCAGTTGTTGCCCGCCTTGGGGTAGACGGCGACGAAGACGTCGCGCTCCGTCGGCTCGTAGCCGCGGAGGGAGCGCCCCATTCGCGCGTAGGCCCGCGGAAACAAGCCCAGCATGGCGCGCAGGCAGGGGCGGCCGAGGCCGACCCTGTCGAGGGCGCGCAGCGTGCCAAAGGCGAGTTGGGAGCGAGGCTGGAGGCGAGCGATGTTGTGTCGGGGCATAGTCGAAGCGCCGAGCCGATGGTAGCCGCGGCGCGTCGAACCTGCCAGGCCCAGGCGAGCTCGCTAGTACCGCGTGTCCGAAGTCCGTGTCGGGTTTGGGGTGGAGCTGGGACCCGAGGGCAAGGAGCCGCGACGACGCTGTGGTGGA
>NZ_ABCS01000117.1 GCF_000170895.1 Plesiocystis pacifica SIR-1
CCCATCCACTACCGAAGAGCCGCGCGTTTGGAGTCTGCTGCGAGCGCGCCGAGCTTCAGGAGCTCGATCACGCGATGACCGGCCAGGACGTCGGAGCCGTCGGCGTGCACGCGCACGTCGACCTCTCGGCGCTCGCCGAGATTCAGGGTGAGGGCGGGCTCGGCACCCGCGGAGCTCACCCCAAGGTCGCGCTGCCCACGGAGTACGAGGATCTCGATCCGGATCGGCGCGCGCTCCTTGGGTCGGCGGCGGGCCAGCGCAGCGCGGATCTTGGCGAGCACACCCGCGGCGTCGTCGATGCGCTCGAAGTACTCGGCGCACGCGGGGTACTGGGAGGTGCGCGGCACGAAGCGAATGTCCCCGCGGCCATCGGCGAGCGCGAACAGCTTCGTCTCGCGCAGCGCGTCGAGGGGAATGCTCGTGACCCGTCGACGCCAAAAGTCCGTGACGATGATGACCCGCCGATCGGTGAGGCCGTAGGTCGTCCAGGCGCGGAACTCGGCGTCGAACCAGTGGCGCCCGAACAGCAGCCACAGCGGGGCGACGAGGAAGGGGAGCAGGAACACCGAGCCTTCGCTGCCCGGCGGGAGGGCGGGGGCGGTGCCCAGGGCCGCGCGCAGGAGCGGGGCCAGGCCGACGGCGAGGATGGCCGAGAAGGCGACGGCCCAGAGGATGAGGAAGAGGTCGTATCCGCGGATCACCACCCCCTGCTGCGGACGGCCAGCCCACGCGCGGGTCTCGCCCACTTCGAGCAGGTCATCGATGACATCCCCAGGGAGAGCTCGCCTGGTCACGGGAGCGTCAACCGAGCGGGCGCCGTGGCTATTTCGAGCTAGATGGCTTCGAGCGCGGCGACGAGCGCGGCGAGCTCGGGCGGCAGCGGAGCCTCGAGCACCAGCCGCCCCGAGCCGTCGGGGTGAGCAAAGCCGAGCAAGGCGGCGTGCAGGGCGTGGCGGCCCAGGCCGTCGGCGAGGCGGCGCAGCGCGGGGTGCTTGGGTCGGCGGCCGTAGAGCGGGTCGGCGAAGATCGGGTGCCCGACCATGCGCGCGTGCATGCGGATCTGGTGGGTGCGCCCGGTCTCGAGGGTGAAGCGAGCCAGGGCCGCGTGGGCGCCGAGGGGCCGGAGCACCTCCATGGTCGTCACGGCCCGGCGCGTGCCCTGGTCCGGGGCGAAGCGGCGGCGATCCGCCGGGTCGCGGCCGTGGGTGGTCTCGAGCCGGCGCCGCTCGAAGCTCGGCCGGCCCAGGACCACGCCGAGGTAGGCCCGGTCGATGCTGTGGTCGCGGAACTGCTCGGCGAGCACGGTCTGGGCCCGGAGCCCGCGGGCGAACACGATCAGTCCGCTCGTGTCCTTGTCGAGGCGGTGGACCACGCCGGGGCGCTCGGGGCCGTTGCCGGGGAGCACGGGCAGGGCGTCGGCGTGGACCTGCAGGTGGTGGAGCACGGCGTTGACCAGGGTGCCCGAGTCGTGGCCGGGGCCGGCGTGCACGACCATGCCGGCGGGCTTGTCGAGGACCAGCAGCGAGGCGTCCTCGTGGACGACGGTGAGGGGAATGGCCTCGGGCCGGGCGTGGGCCAGGGGCGCGGGCGCGGGCACCCTGAGCTCGACGCAAACCCCGGCGGCCTCGAGCCTGAAGCTGGCCTTGACCTTGCGCCCGGCGATCCGGACCTCGCCGGCGGCGAAGGCCCGGGCGAGCTGCGAGCGGCTGAGGCTCTCGTGCGCTTCGCTGCGCGCAAACGCGTCGACCAGCGCCTTGTCCAGGCGCTGGCCGATGGCGTCCTCTCCGAGGACCAGGGTTACGCTCAAGGCGCGACTACCAGATCTTGGTGTCGAGGTTGGACATCGTCTTGATCACGCGGTCGACGATGGCGCGGTCGAAGTAGTTGCGGCGGAACAGCTCGCCGGTCACGCGGCTGCGGAACAGGTCGCGGCCCTCGGTGATCTCCTCGCCCAGGACCTCGAAGAAGTTGTCGTTCTTCAGCCCCTCTTCGATCTTCGCCTTGTTGTAGAGCTGGATGTCCGAGGCGATCGCGCGCGCGAGTTGCTGGGCCCGGGCTTCGTTGTCGATGATCTGCTGGGGCACGGAAAGAGTGTGCCACACGCGGGCCGCGGACCTGAAAAATTTTGTCCGCTGACGTACACCGACCCCCGTGCTGCTCCGCGTCCCCCACCCCTGGCCGCTGCTCGCGGGCCGCCTCATCGACCGCTACGAGCGCTTCATCGCCGAGATCGAGCTCGACTCGGGGGAGCGGATCCGGGCCCACTGCGTCAACCCGGGGCGCATGGAGGGGCTCGTCCGTCCAGGTGTGCGCTGCTGGGTGTGGGCGGTGCCGCCGGACAGCAAGCGCAAGCTCCGGTACACCTGGGAGCTCGTCGAAGAGGACGGGATGATCGTCGGCGCGAACACGGTCGCGCCCAACCGCCTCGTCGGCGAGCTGCTCGCGGCGCGGGTGCTCCCGGGCCTGCGCCGCTTCAAGAACCTGCGCGCCGAGGTGGCCTACGGCGAGCGCTCGCGCGTGGACTTTCTCCTCGACGGGGCCACGCCCCACTTCGTCGAGGTCAAGAACTGCCACCTGGTCTACCCGGACAAGCGCGGCTACTTCCCCGACTCGGTCAGCGCCCGGGCGGCGCACCACCTCGAGGTCCTCGCCGAGCAGCTCGAGGGCCGGGCCAAGGCCACGGTGCTGTTCACGATCCAGCGCCCCGACGCCGAGGCGATCCGCCCCTCGGACCTCCACGACCCGACCTTCGCCGCGGCCGCGCGCACGGCCGCCGAGGCCGGGGTGCGCTTTCGGGCCGTGGTCATCCGCCCGACCCTCGAGGCCTACGAGTTCCTGCGCGAGATCCCCGTGGACCTGCGGCCCTACGACACCGAGCCCCACGAAGGCTGGCGGGCCGAGCGTCTGGTCCACTCCGGCTGGCGCCGCGACCCGAAGGGCAAGCGCGCGCAGCGAGACGAGCAAGCTCAGTCGACCCGGTGATGGCGGCGGATGAAGGTGAGCACGTGCTCGCGGACGCCGTCGCGGTCGAGGTCGCGGGCGAGGTTGTGGCAGGAGTTGGGGAGCTCGACGCGCTGCACGTATGCGGAGCTGACCCGCTGGCTGACCCGAGCGCTGCCCCAGGCGGGGGCGGCGTGGTCGTAGCGGCCGTGGAGCAGCAGCAAGGGGGCGCGCACGCGGTCGAGGATGGCGCGGACCTCGGCCTGCAAGGCGGCGAGCTCGACCACGGAGGAGTAGGGGATCGCCGGCATCGAGGGGCCGCCCTCGGCCACCGCCTGGCTGCGCGCGTCGATGCGGCCCTTGCGGTGGTGGCCGATGAGCCGGGCGAGCTCGGGGTGTTGGCGGCGGAGGTTGGCGAGGGTCCGGGCGGCGGCGATCTTCCAGCGGGGGAGCTCGAAGGGCACGCCCAGGGTGACCAGCGAGGCGAGGCTGCGGGGGTAGTGGGCGGCGAGGCGCAGGGCCAGGAGCGAGCCCATGGAGAAGCCGAGCACGCTCGCCCGGGTCCCCGTCCGGGAGTCGGTCCCCGAGTCCGCGCGAGCCGGACCGTCGAACAGCCGCCACAGGGCCTGCTCGGCGCTGCGGTACCAGCCCCACCAGTGGACGCCGTCGAGCTCCTCGAGGCTGGCGTGACCCATGAGCCGGGGGACGCTGACGCGCCGACCCTCGGCCGCCAGGGCCACGGCGAGGGGCTCGAGGTCCCAGGGCGAGCCGGTCAGGCCGTGGAGCAGCAGCACCGGGGGGCCATCGGGAGGCCCCAGCTCGATGGGCCGTCGCAACCCCCGCTTGCCGGCAGGGGCGTCAGAAACCATGGATGAATTCACAGTCCCTGCCCACCTCGCGCCGTGGACGAGGCTGCCCTTCCCGCCCCGCGCTCACGAGCGGCGGAGGAGCGGACAGCGACGAAGCGTCCCCGCTTCGGATGCCCCTGTGGGGGCAAAGCAGGCTCAGCCAACGCCGTAGTCCTTGATCTTGTAGAGCAGCGCCCGGTGGCTGAGCTCGAGCAGCTTGGCCGCGTGGGTCCGGTTGCCGCCGGTCTGATCGAGGGCGCGGCTGATCAGCTCGTGCTCGATGCGGTGGGCGGCGCGCTTGACCGAGAGGTCGTCGATGGAGAACTCGAGGTGGAAGTGCTTGCCGTCGTCGGCCGGGGCCGCGTCGGCGCCGGGGCGCTCTCGGTGCAGGCGCTGGGGCAGGCTGCGCGGGCTGATCAGCGCGCCCTCGGTCAGCACCGCGGCGTGCTCGAGGGTGTTCTCGAGCTCGCGCACGTTGCCCGGCCAGTCGTAGGTCTGGAGGATGCGCAGGGCCTCGGCGTCGAGGCCCTCGATGGTCGTGCCCAGGCGGCGGTTGATGGCCTCGAGGATGTCGGCGGTCAGCGGGGCGATGTCCTCGCGACGCTCACGCAGCGGCGGGATCGACAGGGGCATGACGGCCAGGCGGTAGAACAGGTCGCGGCGGAACTCGCTGGCCTCGACCATCTCCTCGAGGGGTCGAGAGGTCGCGGCGACCACCCGCACGTCCACGGGTCGGGCGTCGGTCTCGCCCACGCGCCGGACCTCGCGCTCTTGCAGGGCGCGCAGCAGCTTGACCTGCACGCTGACCGGGAGCTCGCCGACCTCGTCGAGGAACAAGGTCCCGGCCTCGGCGGCCTCGAACAGCCCGGCCTTGTCCCGGGTCGCGTCCGTGAACGCCCCCTTGGCGTGGCCAAAGAGCTCGGACTCCAACAACCCCTCGGGGATGGCCCCGCAGTTGAGGGCGATGAAGGGCCCTCCGCTGCGCGGGCCGAGCTCGTGGAGCGCCCGGCAGACCAGCTCCTTGCCGACCCCGGACTCGCCGAGGATCAGCACGGTGGTCTCGAAGCGCGCGACCTTGCGCAAGGTCGCGGCCAGCTTGCGCATGGGGGCGCTGTGGATCAGCAGCTTGCCGATGACCGACACGCCGCCCTCGAACTCGGCCAGGCGCGCGCGCAGCTGGGCGTTCTCCCGGCGCAGGCGCAGGCGCTCCTCGGCCTTGCGCAGGGTCAGCACGACCTCGTCGCGCTTGAAGGGCTTGGACACGTAGTCGTAGGCCCCGCGCTGCATGGCCTCGAGGGCGAGGTCGACGGTGCCGAAGGCGCTCATCATCACCAGGGTCACCTCGGGGTGCTCGGCGCTCATGCGCTCGGCCAGGCCCAGCCCGCCCAGCCCCGGCATGCGCACGTCGGACAGCACCACGTCGACGCTGTGCTCGGCGAGGTGGGCCAGGGCCTGCTCGCCACTTTCGACGCTCACCACCTCGAAGCCCGCGCGCCGCAGCAGCAGCTCGAGCATGTGGCGCATGGGCTCTTCGTCGTCGACGACCAGGACGTTGGAGAAGCCTTCGCTCACCGGTCCACCATACGAGTCGACCGTGCGCTTGGCACGCCCACCTGCGCGGCGGAGCCAGGGTGGGGAGGATCTGGCGCCTCGCCCCGATCGGTCGGCGTGAACTGCGCGGCGGGCTCCGACCTGCTCAGAGAGTCAGGGTTCCGCCAGGAGTTTCTTCGCATTTTTGGGATCCGGGAAGGCGGCGTGGGAAGCTTTTGTACGCGCGGTCCGCCAGACCTCCCTCCTGCCCATGTCTACGTCAGAAAACTCATTCGTGAACGCAGCGTCGAGCGAGCACGATCCTGGGCGGGGTCACGTGGTCCAGCACTTAAAAGACCCATCAAATCCCTATCACTTGCACTCAATTACGCATCATTTGGGCAGCCTGCGGCCGTTGACTCCACTTGCAGCGCGGCTGACAATGTCCAAGTCGAGTCCAAGGCCCGGCCAACGCGATGAAGTCCTCAGGAAAACCCGAGCCAAAGGCCGTCTCCGTGGCGACGGTCGTGGAGCCGAGCGCTCCCGAAGCCAGCGGCGACTTTGGTGGGGCGAGCGAGGAGCCCTCGACCGCGGATTCGGTGGCGAGCGCGAAGCCGGAGCCGGAGCCGGCTCCGAGTGCAGCAGCGGCGCCGGTCTCCGCCCCGGAGACCCCCGTCGCCGTTCCGGCGGCCAACGTCGCCCCGAGCCCCAAGCCGGCCAAGAGCAAGTCGCGAGCGCGATCGCGAGCGGGGCTCGAGCCGAACAACGTGCGCAAGCTTCGGCAGGAGGCGATGATGTCCAAGGCCGAGCTCGCCCGTCGAGCTGGGGTCTCGCCGCTGACCATCGACCGGGTCGAGGCGGGCTGTCCCTCGCGCATGGACACCAAGCGCAAGATCCTCGAGGCCCTCGGCCTCAAGCCCTCGGCGCGGACCGAGGTCTGGCCCGACATGGACGCCTAGACCGGACGCCGGTCGAGCCCCCGCGCGGCGGCTCGAGTCGAGCGCTGGTCCTGCCGTGCGAGCGCGCGACCACGCCGACTCGCGGGCTCGTCGTGCCCAACGTGAACCTATCGACCCGTGCCCTCCGCGACAGCGAGGGCCCAACCCGCGTGGCGGAGGCGTCCGTGAAACTTGGCTCTTTTTGGCTGAATTCGAGTGAATTTGGCGGTGTTTGTTCAAACGAGATGGGAGCGAGGAACTGATGGCGCGGCAGTGCATCGGCCTCGACATCGGCTCGAGCTCCGTGAAGCTCGTGCAGATCAAGAAGAGCCGCAGGGGTACGTCCCTACAAAACTTTGGCATCGAGCCCTTGCCGCCCGAGGCGATCGTCGAGGGGACGATCGTCGATCAAGAGGCGGTGTCCAACGCGATCCTCGGGCTCAAAAAGCGCATCTCTCTCAAGGGCAAGGACATCGCCATGGCGGTGTCCGGCAACAGCGTGATCATCCGTCGCCTGCACATCCCGGCGATGGAGGGCGCGGCCCTGGCCGAGCAGATGGAGTGGGAGGTCCGACAGAACATCCCCTTCGCCCGGGACGAGGTCATCGTCGACTGGGAGGTGCTCGTCGAGCGCACCCCCGACGAGCAGATGGAGGTCTGCCTGGTCGCGGCGAAGAAGGAGATCGTCGAGCAGTACGTCTCGGTGGTCTCGGCCGCGGGCTTCAACCCCGCGGTCGTCGACACCGACGCCTTCGCCATGCAAAACGCCGTCGAGACTTCCGTCGGCTTCTCGCCGAACGAGACCGTCGCGGTCATCAACATCGGCTCGCAGTTCTCGACCATCGCGATCATCCACAACGGAAACCCTGTCTTTCACCGGAATTTGTCAGCGGGTGGCAACACCTACACGGAGGCGATCCGCCATCGCCTGGCCGTCAGCCGAGAAGGTGCCGAAGCTTACAAAGTTGGGTCTGGCGCACCAGGCGCTGCCGAAGTCGTACCCCAGGAGGTCCATCGGGTGCTCGCCCAGATCTCCGAGCAGGTGTCCGCCGAGTTCCAGCGGACCATCGACTTCTTCGTCAATGACGCCGTCGACGCCAACCTGACCAAGGTCTACCTGACCGGCGGGAGCGCCCTGGTACCGCAACTGCCGCGGGCGATCCAAGATCGTTCTCGGGTGCCCGTGGAGATCCTCGATCCCTTCGCAAGCGTCACCGTCGACGCGCGTCGCTTTGACGTCGACTACCTCCGGGCCAACGCCCCGGTGGCCGCCGTCGCCTTTGGCCTCGCCCTGCGCGCCCCAGGAGACCACCGATGATTCGCATCAACCTATCGCCAACGGCCAAGCGTCGGGGGGCCTCGTCGCGCACTGGAGGCGCGGTCGGGAGCATCGTCCCGACGACCGACGTCTCGAAGGGCAGCCTGATCCTCGTGGGCATGCTGGCCGGATGGATCGGCGTGGGCGTGATCGGCTACTTCATGCTGCAGTCCGTCAAGGCCGACGCCGCCGCGCTCAAGCGCAAGGCCGCGAAGATCGACAAAGAGGCCAAGGACATCAACGCGCAGATCGACGAGGAGGGCCTGCAGGCCCGCTACAACCGCTACGAGGAGCTCAAGGCCGCCAAGGAGGCCCTCGAGAAGAAGCGGCGCACGCCGGTGTTCGTGTTCTACGAGCTGGCCAACATCCTGACCACGGGCGAGATGCCCGACGTCGACGAGGCCGAGCAGCGCCGGCGCGAGGCCCTGGACCCGCAGTCCCGCCTCGACCCCTCGTGGGAGGCCAACAGCGTGTGGCTGGCCAAGCTCGACGAGGACGACAACAACGTGCTGAAGATCATCGGCGGCGCCCGGGATCCGGACGACCTGTCCGAGTTCGTCAAGCGCCTGCGCGCTTCAGCCCGCTTCGCCACGGTCTCGCACCCCGAGTACGCCCTCGAGGAGTACAAGGACAAGGGCACGACCAGCGGCTCCGACAAGCCGCTCAAGCCCGGCGAGACCAACTTCGACTACTACACCTTCGAGATGACCGCGCAGGTCGCGTACTGGGACTAGGAACATGGCTGAATCGAGCTCTAGCCTGGACGTACTCGAAACCTTGCCCCCGTGGCAGCTGGCCGCCGGGTGGGTGGTCGGCGCCCTGCTGGTGATGGTCGGCTGGTACTACATCTACTACGCGGACGCGGTCACCGAGCGCAACGCCAATCAGGCCGCGGTCAAGAAGGCCGAGGCGGACCTGGAGGCGGCGCAGGACAAGCTGGCCAACTACGAGCAGCGGGTCAAGGAGCAAGCCGAGCGCGACCGCGAGCTCGAGAAGATGCTCGAGGTCGTGCCGGTCGATCCCTCGACCGTCGACCACCTGATGAGCACCTTCCAGCGCGAGGCCCGAGGCGTCGGCCTGGAGCTCGAGCGCTGGGTGCCGCAGTCCGAAGAGCGCCACGACTTCTACGCCAAGATCCCCGTCGAGGTCACCGCGGTCGGGACCTGGCACGAGCTCGGCGAGTTCTACCGCCGCGTCTCGGAGATGAAGAAGATCGTCAACATCGAGGCGGTGAAGATGAAGCTCGGTCGAGAATTCGACGACAGCGGCTTCCCCCTGCTCGCCGTCGACTTCACCGCCAGCACCTTCCGCCTGCTCAGCGAGAACGAGCAGAGCAACGCGGGCGGTGAGGACAGCACGCGCAGGAGCAAGCGATGACCATGCGGCCCCACAACCTGGTCCTGTCCCTGGCCCTCGTCGGCCTCGCGTCCCCGGGCCTGCTCGGGTGCGCCGAGGAGCAGCCCAACACCAACGTGCGCGGCATGGGCAACAAGTCCAAGGGCGGCGCCGGGACGCGGCGCAGCGGCTCGGGCGACGCCATGGGCGCGGCCCAGGGCGAGGCGCCCCAGGAAGAGAACACGCGCCCGCGCCCAGAGCTGACCCGCGACGACTTCACCGGTCGCAGCCGGGACCCCTTCCACAACTACCTCGCCGCCGAGGTCGTCGAGGCCCCGGTGCCCATCGAGGAGCCCAAGGCCCAGCGCAGCGTCAAGCTGCGCGAGTACGGCTTCGACGAGCTGCGGCTGATCGCGATCGTCAACGCGGGGCGCAACGTCTCGCCGACGGCCCTGTTCCTCGCGGGCCGCGACAACAAGTCCAAGGGCATCAAGCAAGGGGAGTACTTCAGCTCCCAGGAGCTGCTGCTCGCCTCCGTCAATCGCGACTACATCGAGGTCGAGATTGTCGACCCGGAGCTCACACCTGGCTGGAATTTGGATCGTGGTGAGCGAAAGGTCATCTACTTGAAGAACCGCTAGTTCACCGCGCGGACCCTGTCCCGTCCGCCGCCTCTTCGTTCACCTGAACCTTCTCGCACCCGCCGGCTCGCCGACGGGCAACGGGCACCGTCGCGCCTGCACCTGGCGACGGCATCCACCTCATGCAACCTCAGCGCAAAGCCAAGCACCAACGCAAGACTCGCTGGACTCCGCTCCTGGCTCTCGCCATGCCGGCGATGTTGGTCCTGACCATGGACGGACCCGCCGAGGCGGGCTCGCCCAAGGCCAAGTCCGCCTCGAAGCGCTCGCGGAGCGCCGATCAGGCCAACCGCATCGACGGGCTGACCGTCGAGGAGCTCGAGGACGGCACCACCATCCTGCGCCTGAGCGGGCACGTCGAGCCGACCTTCAACGTCTACCGCCTGTCGAGCCCCGATCGCCTGGTCGTCGACGTCAGCGCGAGCGAGCGCGGCGAGGCCGTGCCCCACGTGCCCGTCGACAGCTGGGCCGTGGGTCGGGTCTCGATCCGCTCGGTCGAGGAGCGCGACAGCAAGCTCGCGCGCGTCACCGTCGAGCTCAAGCGCGAGGCCAGCTACATCGTCGTGCCCAAGGGCAAGGACCTGGTCATCACGGTCACGCCCAAGGAGGTCGCGCCCGAGGCCTACTTCGCGCGCAAGAGCGCCGGCAAGCGCCAGGCCGAGATCCAGTCGATGGAGGCTGCGGCCGAGCGCAAGGTCGACAAGGCCGAGTCGCGGGCCGCCGAGGCCGAGCGCCGGGTCGACAGCGCCGAGAGCAAGGCCAAGCAGGCGGAGAAGCGGGCGACCGAGGCGGCCAAGCGGGCCAAGTCGGCCGAGACCGAGGCGGAGCGGATCCGGGCGGAGGCGGAGCGGATCCGGGCCGCGGCCGAGGCCGAGGCCGAGCGCGTCGAGGAGGACGCGCGCAAGCGGGCCAAGGAGATCGAGAGCGAGGCGGCCGACACCCTGCTCGAGGCGCGCAAGGTCGCCGACGCGCGGGTGTCCGAGGCCGAGGCCCTCGCCGCCGAGCGCAAGGCCCTGGTCGCCGAGCGCCGCGCGGCCCAGGCCCAGGCCGAAGCCCTCGCCGCCCAGGAGAGCGCGAGCCAGGCTCAGGCCGAGGCCGCCCGGGCCAACAGCCCCGAGGCCCTGCTCAGCGACGCCGACGCGGCCATGGACAGCCTGCGCCGCGAGGTCGCCCAGGCCGAGCGCTCGGAGTCCGAGGCCGACGAGGCCCTCGCCGACGCGCGCAAGGCCAGCCGCCAGGCGGGCAAGAAGGCCAGCAAGCAAAAGCGGGCGGCCCTCGAGCGCGCCGTCGACCAGGCCGCCTCGGCGGTCGAGGGGGCCAAAAAGCGGGCCAAGCAGGCCAAGGCCGAGCTCGCCGCGATGAAGCGCGAGCGCCAGGTCCTCGCCGACGCCCTCGCCAGCAGCGGCGAGCAGGCGACGACCCTGCGCGAGAACCTGATGACCCGCGGGGAGCAGCTCGCCGCGGCCGAGCGCGAGCTGGGCCAGGCCCGCGACGCGTACCAGGCCCTCGGCGGAGACGAGGGCGCCGCGCCGCGCAAGCGCCGGGCCCACCGTCGCGCCAAGGCCAACCTGAGCAAGGCCCAGGCGCGCTTCGACGCCGCCCAGGACGAGGCCGAGCGCGAGCAGGCCGAGCTCGCGGCCCTGACCGCCGGCGTGCACACGGCCAGCGCCGCCCTCGGGGAGCGCCTGGCGGCCCACGCCCAGGGGCGCTCGCTCAAGCACCAGTGGGAGGCCGAGCGCGCCGCCGCTGGCGAGGCCGCGGTCCGCGACGTCCGCTTCATCGACGGCCCCGACAGCGCGCGCATCGTCGTCGAGCTCGACGGCCCGGTGGTCTACGACGCGAGCAGCCTGACGCCGACCATGCGCGTGCTCGAGCTGCGCGACGCCGAGATCGCGGCACAGCTCGAGCGCAGCCTCGACACCACCAGCTTCGGCGGCCCGGTCAACCGGATCACCAGCTTCCGCGAGGGCGGGGACGTCAAGATCATCGTCGCCTCCTCCGGCGACCCCTCGACCCTCGAGCTCGACCGCGAGGGCAACCGCCTGGTCTGGACCTTCCCCAAGTCCAAGCGCACCGCCCCGGCCTCGGCCTCGGCGCAGCAGGGCCAGCTGGCCGCGGCCGGCGGGGCACCCCAGCCGCAGGCGGGGGAGGGCGCGCCCGTCGAGCACAGCGAGGTCGTCAGCCTCGGCGGGACCAAGGTCTCGGGCTTCTCGACGCCGCCGGTGATGGCCGCGCGGGGCGGGACCAAGCTCGGCGGCCGCAGCCGCTGGCGCGGCGAGCCCATCGACATCGAGCTCCAGGACGCGCCGATCAAGGACGTGCTGCTGCTGTTCTCGGACATCGGCCGGGTCAACATCATCGCCGGCCCCGAGGTCCAGGGCACGGTGACCATGAAGCTCTCGGCCGTCCCCTGGGACCAGGCCCTGGACATCATCTTGCGCTCGCTCAACCTCGGCATGGTCCAGGAGGGCAACGTGATCCGCGTGGCCACCCAGGCGACCCTCGAGGATGAGCGCCGCAAGGCCATCGAGGAGGCCAACGCGCGGGTCCAGCTCAAGCCCCTCGAGACCCGGCTGATCTCGCTGAGCTACGCCGACGTCGGCGACATGCTGCCCAAGGTCCAGAGCGTGCTCAGCTCGCGCGGCACGGTCACCCCGGACACGCGCACGAACACGCTGATCGTCATGGACGTGGCCGAGAACATCGCGCTGGCCGAGTCCCTGGTCCGCCAGCTCGACAGCCAGACGCCGCAGGTGCTGATCGAGGCCCGCATCGTCGAGGCCCGGACCAACTGGCTGCGCCAGCTCGGCATCCAGTGGGGCTTCGACTTCGTCGCCAGCCCCGGCACGGGCAACCCCACGGGCCTGCTCTTCCCCAACGCCATCGGCATCGGCGGCGGCTCGGGCAGCAACCAGTCCCCGGTCAACGGCCTCATCCTCCCGGGCGCGGCCGCCAACCCCAACTACGCCGTGGACCTGCCCGCGGTCGTCGGCACCGGCTCCGGTGGCGCCCTGGGCTTCAGCTTCGGCAGCCTCTCGGGCAACCTCAACACCAACCTGCGCCTGAGCGCGGCCGAGAACGAGGGCGACGTCCGCATCATCTCGGCGCCCAAGATCGTCACCCTCGACAACACCGAGGCGCAGATCGAGCAGGGCGTGCAGATCCCCATCGCCCAGGTGTCCGCCCAGGGCGTCAACACCCGCTACGTCAACGCGACCCTCGGCCTGCGGGTCACGCCCCAGGTCACCAACGAGGGCGCCGTGCTCCTCGAGGTCGAGGTCCAAAAGAACGAGGCCGACTTCGTCAACACCGGCGCCCGGGGTGATCCGACCATCCTGACCAAGTCGGCGCGCTCGCAGCTGCTCATCACCGACGGGGACACGGCCGTCATCGGCGGCATCTACACGCGCAACCAGGCCATCAACCACTCCAAGGTCCCCTGGTTCGCCGACATCCCGATCATCGGGTGGTTCTTCAAGAACCGCACGGAGCGCGACGACCGCTCGGAGATGCTCATCTTCCTGACGCCGCGCATCGTCAACCGGTCCGAGAGCATCGGCGGCTAGGCGCTCGGACGAATCCATGCAGCAGGGGGAGGCTTCGGCCTCCCTCTTTGTTTATGCTGCCCAGGTGACTGTGACTGTGACTGAGCCGAGCTCGAGCCCCGCGCGCGCGGTCAGCCCCGGCCCCGTCTTCCTGGTCGGGATGATGGGCGCGGGCAAGTCCACGGTCGGGCGGGCCCTCGCCGCGGACCTCGGCGCGACCTTCGTCGACCTCGATCGCCGCATCGAGCGGATGTTCGGGGCGAGCATCGCCGAGCTGTTCGAGGACGGCGAGGCTTACTTCCGCGCCTGCGAGCGCGCGGCCTTGTGCTCGCTCCTCGACGAGCCGGGCTTCGCCGGCGCTCGGGTGGTGATCGCCACGGGCGGCGGGGTGGTCGTGGATCCGGCCAACCGGGCCGACATGGCCGGCGCCGGCCGGGTCGTCTACCTCGAGCTCCCCGTCGACGCGCTGGTCGCCCGGCTGAGCACGGACGCGGCCCGGGCCGAGCGCCCGCTGCTCGAGGACCGGGCCTCCCTGCGCGAGCGCCTCGACCAGCTGCTGCGCGCCCGGGCCTCCGCCTACGCGAGCGCCGAGCTGCGCGTCGACGCTCGCCCGCCGGTGCGCGCCGTGGTCGAGGCCCTGCGTGCAGCCCTGGCAGCTTGAGCGCGGCTACACCGGGGTCGGTGTCGCGCAAGGTGGGAGCTTTGTTGCGGTGCGGGTTGCCCTGGGACCCGGTCGCGCGATAAGACGCTCTCAGGCGTCGTGGCATCGGCGTTGACGGATCCCGAGCGAGCCATGGCCCCGGACAAGCGCAAACCACTCGCGCTGCATGTCGCCGTCCCCACAGAGGACGACAGCTACCCCGTACTGGTAGGCCCCGGCCTGCTCGGTCGCCTCGGCCACGAGCTGCGCCGCAGCCACCCCAAGGCGAGCAGGGTGGCGCTGATCTCCGACACCAACGTCATGCCCCTCTACGGGCAGGCCGCGCGGGAGAGCCTCGAGGCCCAGGACCTGGAGGTGCACAGCTTCACCGTCCCCGCGGGCGAGGCCACCAAGTGCACCGAGCGCCTGTTCGAGCTCATCGATGGCATGGTCGCCGCGCGCATGGGTCGACGCGACGTGGTCGTGGCCCTCGGCGGCGGCGTGGTCGGGGATCTCGCCGGGCTCGCGGCGGCGCTGTTCATGCGCGGCATCTCGCTGATGCAATGCCCGACCTCGCTGCTCGCCCAGGTCGACGCGTCCGTGGGCGGCAAGGTGGCCATCGACCTGCCCTCGGGCAAGAACCTGGTCGGCGCGTTCCACTTCCCCACGGTCGTGCTCATCGACCCGGAGGTGCTCTCGACCCTGCCAGACCGCGAATTGAGCTGCGGCCTGGCCGAGATGCTCAAGCACGGCGCGCTGTTCTCCCCGGAGCACTTTTGCCAGGTCGTGGCGGCCTCCGACGACATCTACGCCCGCGACACGGACGTGCTCGCGCGCATGGTCGCGACCTCCGTGGGCCTCAAGGCCGCGTGCGTGAGCCGGGACCCCCGGGAGCAGGGCGAGGCCGGCAAGGGCCGGGTCGTGCTCAACCTCGGGCACACCGTGGGCCACGTGCTCGAGATGCTCTCGGACTTCGAGCTCAAGCACGGCGAGGCGGTCGCCCTGGGCCTGGTTGCGATGGCGCGGCTGTCCCAGCGCAAGCAAATCGCGCCCACGCCACCGGCTGGGGCTGGGGGGGCTGGAGCTGGGGCTGGAGTTGCCGAGGCCGGGGAGCAGGGCCTCGAGGACCAGCTGCGCCAGGCGCTGGCGGCACTGCGCCTGCCCACGAACCTCGACGAGTGGCTCGAGGACGAGCGAGCCAGCCGCATGGAGAGTGTGCTGGCCAACGACAAAAAGCGCGCCGGCTCGTCGATCTCCTTCATCGCCCTCAAGGCCATCGGCAGCCCGGCGGTGCTCTCGCTGACGGCCGCCGAGATCGTGTCTTTGTTGCGGGATCCGGACGGAGATTGCTAGGCTTCGAGTCGAAGAGTGTAGGGTCCCCCTTTGGGGACGCTGCGCCCTGGAGTTCGGCCATGTTGTCTCGTCTAGCCTCGTCCATCGTATCCCGCTGCGCCCTCGCGGGGACCCTCGCCTTCACCGCCTTCACGGGCCTCGGCTGCGTCGACGAGCAGGATCACCTCGTGATCAGCCGCGCGGTGTGGTTCGACGCCCGCGACAACTGCGTGCTCAGCAACAACACCGCCTCGCCCCTCAACATGGTCGCCGACGTGTCCTTCGACACCCAGATCGGCATGGGCTTCGTGGTCGAGAACAACCAGATCCAAAACGCCGGCAGCAACACGGGCATCGACGACTCGGTGGTCCAGCTGCTCTCGGCCGACGTCACCTTCACCTACTCCGGCGGCGCGGCCCCGACGGGCTTCAACTCGCCCATCCCCCAGACCTCCATCGCGGGCGGGGAGTCGGACGTGGTCCTCGTCGACATCCCGACCTCCATCACCGAGCAGCTGCGCGGCACCCTGAGCGAGGGCGTCATCGAGGTGCTCGAGATGACCGTGGTCATCAAGGCCCGGCGCACGGACTCGATCTCCGACGACGGCCCCCTGGGCAAGATCGAGACCCAGGAGTTCACCTACCCCCTCGAGATTTGCCTCGGTTGCCTGCGCTACTGCGGCGCGCCCTCGGACTCCGAGGAGTGCGTCGGCGTGTGCCCGTCGACGACGGGCTTCTCCGGTACCTGTGGGTATGCGCAGGGTCTGCCCGTGAGCGCCCCGGGCTGCGAGCCGGACGCCTGACTTTCCGCTCGCCAGCCCCTTTGCGTGCTTGACCCCGCGAGGCATTGGCTGCGACGCTGATCGAGCTGCCCATGGACGAAATTCTGCGAACCATCGTCGAGAAGACGCCGAGCGCCAAGGGCGCGATCCTCATGGGCTTTGACGGGATCTCCGTCGAGCAGTGGGTCCACCCCGACCACGAGGACGACACGGACATCGAGTCCATGGCGATGGAGTTCTCCTTCCGCTTCATGGAGCTGCGCGACGCCGCGAACAGCCTCGGCATGGGCGGCCTGTCGGACATCACCCTCAAGGGGGAGTACGGGACGGTCATCGTCCGCGTCATGTCCGAGGAATACTTCGTCGCGGTGATGCTCGGCTCGCCCGGGCACATGGGCAAGGGTCGGTGGATGCTGCGCTCGCAGGCCAAGGCCCTCAACGCCGACCTCTATCGCTGATCCGCGACCCCACTCGAAGGCGGGACGAGGGTGGACGGCGAGCTGAAGCCGCGCGTGCTCGTGTTGAACGGGCCGAACTTGAACTTGCTCGGTGTGCGCGAGCCGGAGGTCTACGGGACCACCACGCTCGCCGACATCGAGGGCAGACTGCGGAGCCTGGGCGCGCGCTTGGGCCTCGAGGTCGAGTGCTTCCAGAGCAACTCCGAAGGTGAGCTGATCTCGGCCATCCACGCCTTCGGGTACGGCGACGTGTCTGCGATCGCCCTTGCGCGGCAAGGAGCTTCGCCCCCTCCCGCGGGTTCGCCGGAGGCCAGTGCGAAAGCTCCGCAGGAGGCGCGACGCGGCCTGATCATCAATCCTGGCGGGTACACCCATACTTGTGTCGCTCTGCGCGACGCCATCGCGGGCGTGCCGTACCCCACGATCGAGGTGCACCTTTCCAACCTTTACGCGCGCGAGTCCTTTCGGCACACATCAGTGACCGGCGGGGCTTGCCGCGGGGTGATCATGGGGCTCGGAGCCGAGTCCTACAACCTCGCGCTCTCGGCCCTCGCTACGGTGCTCCAATCCGAGCCCGCGCCAGCCTAGACTGCTGGCCACGCCCTCCAGCCCGACAACGCGACAATGTCCGATCAAGACTCCAAGCTGCCCGAAATCTCCTACGTCAGCGAGCTCGCCAAGGTCTTCAAGCGCTACCGTCTCGACGAGCTCGAGATCGAGACCGGTGAGCAGCGCATCCTCCTGCGCCGCGGCGACGTGACCAGCCAGACCCTGGTGCCCGCCCAGACCGTGGTTGCCCAGGCGCCCGCGGCGGCCGCCGCTCCGGCCGCCGCCGCGCCGGCTCCGCCCGCCTCCGCGCCGGCCAAGGCCAAGGCCGAGCCCGAGGGCGACTTCATCACCTCGCCCTTCGTCGGCACCTTCTACCGCTCGCCCGGCCCCGACAAGCCCGTGTTCGTCGAGCCCGGCAGCACCGTGACCCCCGGTCAGACCGTGTGCATCGTCGAGGCGATGAAGCTGTTCAACGAGATCGAGGCCGAGTTCGGCTGCGTGATCGAGGAGTGCCTCGTCGAGAACCAGGCGCCCGTCGAATTCGGGACCAAGCTGTTCAAGGTGCGCCGTCTGTGACCAAGTTCAGCAAGGTCCTCGTCGCCAACCGGGGTGAGATCGCCCTGCGCGTGATCCGGGCCTGTCGCGAGATGGGCCTGCGCACCGTCGCGGTCTACTCGACCGTCGACGCCGACGCCCTGCACACGCGCTTCGCCGACGAGGCCGTGTGCATCGGGCCCGCCCAGGCGGCCCAGAGCTACCTCAACATCCCCAACCTGATCGCGGCGGCCGAGATCTCGGGCGCCGACGCGGTGCACCCCGGCTACGGCTTTTTGTCCGAGCGGCCGGAGTTCGTCGACGCGGTCCAAAAGTGCGGGATGACCTTCATCGGGCCCGACCCCGAGCACATGCGGACCATGGGCGACAAGGTCATGGCCCGCGAGACCATGAAGAAGGCCGGCGTGCCCGTGCTCGAGGGCACGACCGTGCTGGAGTCGGGCGAGGAAGCCCGCGCGGCGGCCGAGCGCATCGGCTTGCCGGTCATCCTCAAGGCCTCCGCCGGCGGCGGCGGCCGGGGCATGAAGATCGTCTGGGACCTCGACGAGGTCGCGCCCACGCTCCAGACCGCGCAGGCCGAGGCCCTCGCGGCCTTCGGCTGCGGCGACATGTACTGCGAGCGCTACATCACCAGCCCGCGGCACATCGAGATCCAGATCGTCGCCGACCAGCACGGCAACGTCATCGATCTGCTCGAGCGCGAGTGCTCGGTTCAGCGCCGGCACCAGAAGGTCATCGAGGAGGCGCCCGCCTCGAACTACAGCGAGAAGCTGCGGCGCGAGATGGGCGAAGCCGCGATCGCCGCAGCCCGCGCGATTAATTACAACTCCCTGGGAACAGTAGAATTTCTCCTCGACGGAGATCGCTTCTACTTCATGGAGATGAACACCCGGGTCCAGGTCGAGCACTGCGTGACCGAGATGATCACGGGCGTAGACCTGGTTCAGGAGCAAATTCGGCTGGCTCAAGGCGAGCCCCTCGGCTGGCTGGACCGCAAGTGGCGTCCGCGCGGTCACTCCATCGAGTGCCGAATCAACGCGGAGCACCCGGTGAACTTCGCGCCGCACCCAGGTACCATCACGGCGCTGAACCTCCCCGGCGGGACCGGGGTACGGATCGACACCCACGTGTACCAGGGCTACACCGTGTCCCCCTACTACGACTCCATGCTGGGCAAGCTGATCGTGCACGCCCAGGACCGCGACAAGGCCATCGCGCGCATGCGCCGGGCCTTGGGGGAGTGCGTGTTCGAGGGGATCTCCACAAACGTCGCTCTGCACCGGTGGATCCTCAAGCAGGCGCCCTTCACCGAGGGCCGCTACGACACCCACTTCCTCGAGCGCAACATGGATCCAGACGCGATCCAGGCCGAGCTCGACTCGCACGCTTGATCCGAGCAGACGACCCCGATGGCCTTCCAGCGAGACAAAGCCCTCCAAGCCGCGCAACAATTCGCGGCCCGCGGTGAGCTGGACAAGGCCATGAAGGAGCTCCAGGGCGTGGTCGAGGCCGTGCCTGGGGACACCCAGGCGTGGCTGCTGTTCGCGGACTGCCTGCAGCGCGCGGGCAAGCTGGACCTGGCCGTCGAGCGCTACGTGCACGCGGCCAACCTGCTGCTCTCGAGCAACGAGGTGCCCCAGGCGCTGCAGGTCTACCGCCAGGTCCTCAACCTCGCGCCCGAGCGCTACGACGTGCACCTGAGCACGGCCCAGGCCTTCGAGCAGCTGCGCCGCGTGCCCGAGGCCGTGGCCCTCTACGAGAAGGTGGCGGGGGTCTACCTGCGCTCGGGCAATACCCGCGAGGCGCTGATGCTCTACGAGCGCGTCGCCGACTTGATGCCGCGGGAGATGGCCAAGCGCCTGCGCCTGGCCGAGCTCTTCTCCCGCGAGCGGCGGACCGACGACGCCGTCGAGCACTTCCGCCGCGGCGCCGACTTCCTGCGCGACGCCGGCCGCCACCAAGAGTACGTGCGCGTGGCCGAGCGCCTGCTCTACCACCGCCAGGTCGACGCGGTCATCCGCGACCTCGTGCGCGTCTACCTCGAGCTCGATCAGCCCCGGCGCGCGCTCATGAAGCTCAACGAGCTGCTCCAGCGCGTGCCCACGGACGCCCTGGGCCTGGAGCTGCTCGCGGACACCTTCGTGCGCCTGGGCAAGACCGACAAGGCCGTGTCCGTGGTGCTCGAGCTGGTCAAGATCCAGCGCGACCCCAAGGCGGGGGCGGACGGCCTGCGCCACGCCGTCGCGGTCCTGCGCAAGGCCGCGGAGTGGGCCCCCGACAACGCCGACGTCGCCAAGCTGCTCGCCGAGCTCGGCCCGCAGGTCCCGGCCGAGGAGGTCGAGGAGCTGTCGGAGTTCGAGGAGATCGAAGAGATCGACGAGCTGTCGGAGTTCGAGGAGATCGAAGAGTTCGACGAGGTCGAAGAGCTCGAAGAGGTCGCCCCGACCCCGACCCCGACCCCGACCCCGCCGCCCCGGACCGCTGCAGTGCCCTCGCCGCGGCGAGCCTCGCTGACCGAGGAGGTCATCTCCGAGGGCGACCAGGCCTCGCCCGAGGAGAGCGGCGAGGTCGACATCGACAAGCACCTCGAAGAGGTCCGCGTCCTCACCAAGTACAAGCTCTTCGAGCACGCCCTGGTCCACGCCGACCAGATCCTCGGCGCCCAGCCCCACCACCTGCAGGCCCTCGAGATGCGCGCCAGCATCCTGTCCGAGCTCGAGCGCCACGGCGCGGCCGTGCAGACCTGGGTCTACCTGGGCGAGCTCGTGGCGGCCAGCGACCCCGCGGCCGGGGCCGCCCACGCCCAGACCGCCCTCGAGATCGACCCCACCCATGGCGGCGCCCAGGAGCTGGCCGAGCGCTGCGCCAGCGTGCTGTCCGCGACCTCGGAGGCCGAGCCTGAGCTGGCTCCGGCCGTGCCCACGGAATTCGACGACGATCCCCTCGGCATCGACGTCAGCGAGTCCCTGGTCATCGGCGACGACGACGACGACGACCTCGGCGACCTCGACCTCGATCTGGGCCTCGGGGGCGATCTGGTCACCGAGCCGCTGTCCGCCCACACCGCGCCCCCGAGCCGCGACGTCGAGGTCGTCGCGCCCGCCCGCGAGGACTCCGAGGGCAACATCGACATCGGCTCGGCGGACCCGAGCCTGACCTCCGAGCTCAACCGCCTCGTCGACGACGAGGACGACTTTGCGATCTCCGTGGACACCGGCTCGGAGGTCACCGAGCTCCCCCGCGAGGAAGACTTCGAAGACCGCTTTGGCCTCGACGACGAGGACGAGGAGGACTTCTTCGGCAGCGAGGACGAGGCCGCCAGCGAGGCCGTCGAGGAGAGCACGGGCCGCCCGGTCGTCGGCCGGATCAGCCCGGACACCCCCGACGCCCCGGACGCCCCGGATCCGGGCGAGGACGGCGACTTCGACTTTGGCTTCGGCGAGCCCGAGCCCGAGCCCGGCTCGGAGCCCGAGCCCGCCCCCCAGCAAGGCTGGCCCGACATCTCCGGAGAGCTCGACGAGCTCGACTTCTACCTCGACAACGAGCTCGAGGACGACGCCGTCGCGGCCTACAACGACCTCTCGGAGCTCTACCCGGGCCACCCCGAGCTCGCCAAGGTCGCCGCGCGCCTGGGCCTCGCCGCCCCCGAGACAGAGCCGGAGGTCGAGCTCGAGCCGGAGCCAGAGTCGGAGTTCACCCTCGAGCCAGAGCCGGAGTCGGAGTTCACCCTCGAGCCGGAGCCGGAGTCGGAGTTCACCCTGGAACTGGAGCCGGAGCCGGAGTCGGAGTTCACCCTCGAGGACGACGAAGACGGGGCCGCGCCCTTGCTCGACCTCGAGGACGAGGACGACGACGACGACTTCCTGTCCGCGATCTTCGACGACAGCGCGCCCAAGACCCGCAAGAAGCGGGAGGTCGCCATCCAGACCAACGACGTCGAAGACGCCGACGCCGGCGACCGCTTCGACCTCGGCACCGCCTACCGAGAGATGGGCCTCATCGACAAGGCCATCGCCGAGTACGCGACCGCGGCCAAGGATCCCCGCTGGCAGGCCAAGGCCCTCGTCCAGATGGGCATGCTGCGCCTGCAGCAGGGCAACGGCGAGGGAGCCATGGAGCACTTCTCCGAGGCCGCGTCTGTCGCCCGGACGAAGGACGAGCGCTGCCAGGCGAACTATGAGCTGGCGATGGCGCTGCTCGACATGGGGCGGGAGGACGAGGCCCGAGAGGCGCTGGAGCGGGTGGACGCTGGGTTCCGGGATCGGGACGAGAAGTTGATGCTGCTGGCTTAGTGCTGGTGGGGTTTTCTGGGGGCCGGGGTGGATGCTCGTTGGGTTGGTTGAGCCTGGGGTGGATGCTCGTTGGGTTGGTTGAGCCTGGGGTGGATGCTCGTTGGGTTGGTTGAGCCTGGGGTGGATGCTCGTTGGGTTGGTTGAGCCTGGGGTGGATGCTCGTTGGGTTGGTTGAGCCTGGGGTGGATGCTCGTTGGGTTGGTTGAGCCTGGGGTGGATGCTCGTTGGGTTGGTTGAGCCTGGGGTGGATGCTCGTTGGGTTGTCCAACCACTGCTGTATGCAGCCCGGGTTGGAGAGCAGGCTATTTTTTCCCATGAGGTGCTATCGGGAGGCCCTCGACAGCGTCCGCCCCGACGATGAATCGTGCTCGCTTCGCTGCGCGCGATTCATCCACCTCACGCTCGCTTCGCTCGCTGCGGCTCCGGTCATGGGGCGGCGAGGGGAAATGTTTTGGCGGGGGTGAAGACCATGGTTGCTGGGACTTTGCTGGTTGTGGAGGTTGGTGGGGATGCAACCGGCCGCCGCGGACCTCGTGTTGGTTCGCCCGGCATTCTTCTGGCGCATACACAGCAGGCCGCTCGGCGGGAGGGGTCCCTGCGACGAGCACCGAGCCGAGTACAGACTTGGAAGAGCAATGAGGTGTGGCTCGGCTCGAGCGCAGGAGTGGGGAGGAGCCCGCCGAATAGGCCGCGGAGCACCGTCGGAGCCAACCCAGCACCGCAGTCCAAATTGCACCGCCGGAGCCAACCAAGCACCGCAGTCCAAATTGCACCGCCGGAGCCAACCCAGCACCGCAGTCCCATTGCATCGTCGGAGCCAACCAGGCACCGCAGTCCCATTGCATCGTCGGAGCCAACCAGGCACCGCAGTCCCATTGCACCGTCGAAGCCAACCAGGCACCGCAGCCCCGAGAGCGCGCCAGCCCGAGAACACCGCACAACGAGGTTCCCTCCGCCCTCGAGCGCACGGGGTTCCCACCCTTGCCCAACCTCTCCACCCGGTGTTGGATGCCCCCCATGAGCGCCGACGATCAACAGCTCGGAGGATCCACGCTAGCCGTACACGGCGGCGAGCCTTCGGTCCGCTCGGGCCGAAGCATCACCGAACCGGTGGTGTTCTCGAGCACCTAC
The DNA here is from genome assembly GCF_000170895.1 of Plesiocystis pacifica SIR-1. Lineage (GTDB taxonomy): Bacteria > Myxococcota_A > Polyangia > Nannocystales > Nannocystaceae > Plesiocystis > Plesiocystis pacifica. The sequence continues at coordinate 22,835 of NZ_ABCS01000117.1, forward strand.
CCCTTCGAGAACACCGCCGAACTCCACGCCTTCATGCAGCGCGAGGTCGAGCGCCCCGAAGAGTACGGCCGCTACGGCAACCCCACCGTCGCCGCCACGGAAGCCAAGCTCGCCGCCCTCGAGGCCGGCGAGGCTGACGGGGGCGGCTGCGGGGCGGTGCTCATGGCCTCGGGCATGGCCGCGATCACCACGACCTTGCTCGCCATGCTCCGCGCCGGCCAGCACGTCATCTTCACGGCCGACGTCTACCGCAAGACCCGGCTGTTCGCGCGCAGCTACCTCGCCAAGTTCGGGGTCGAGTTCGACATCGTCGCGCCGACCCTCGAGGCCATCGAGGGCGCCGTCCGGGACACGACCCGGATCATCTTCACCGAGGCGCCCACCAACCCCTACCTGCGCGTCGTCGATCTCGAGGGCGTGGTCGCGCTGGCGAAGGCGCGGCGGATCAAGACCATCATCGACGCGACCTTCGCCACGCCCATCAACATGCGCCCGCTGAGCCTCGGCGTGGACCTGGTGATCCACTCAACCACCAAGTACCTCGGCGGCCACAACGACCTGCTCGGCGGCGTGGTCATCGGCAAGTCCGGGCTGGTCGACGCGATCCGCGAGCAGGTCGGGACCCTCGGGGCGGTCTGCGATCCGCACAACGCCTACCTGCTCAGCCGCGGGCTCAAGACCCTCGCGCTCCGGGTCGAGCGGCACAACCACAGCGCCCTGGCCCTGGCCAGGGTGCTCGAGGCTCACCCGAAGGTCGCCAAGGTCTGGTACCCGCTGCTCGAGTCCCACCAGGACTACGGCCACGCCCGCCGGTTGCTGCGCGGCGGCGGCGGGGTGATCAGCTTCGAGGTCGAGGGCCTCGAGGCGGGCACGCGGCTGGTCGACGCGCTGCGCGTCCCCAAGCTCGCGCCGAGCCTCGGCGGGGTCGAGAGCCTGGTCGAGCAGCCCGCGCTGATGAGCTTCTACGACCAGGGGCCCGAGGGGCGGGCGGCCTTGGGGATCCGCGAGGGGCTGATCCGCTACGCCGTGGGCATCGAGGACCTGGCGGATCTCCGGGCTGACCTGGAGTCGGGCTTGGCGGCGCTGTGAGCTGAGGGCGGGGGACCCCGGGCTCGGTCCGGGGCTCGGTGGCCGGAGATCGCGCATTTTCCTGCTGGCTCGGGCGGCGGCCAAGAATCTCGGCGAGGTCACGCGGACAGCCCTAGTGTCACCGGCCCGGCTTTGTTATAGGCGTCCCCTTCCTCATGGACAGCCAGCTGGAGCAGATCACATCCGTCGAGTGCCGCATTCGAGTCACCGTCCCGTGGACGGACGTCGGACCGCGCCTCGATACCAAGCTTCGCACCATCGGCAGGCGCGCCCGCGTGCCGGGCTTCCGTCCCGGCAAGATCCCGGCCAAGGTGCTCGAGCGCATGTTTGGCAAGAGCGCGCGCCAGGAGCTCCAGGGCGAGCTGTTCCAGGAGACCTTCGAGACCGCGATCGCGACCCACTCGACCCGTCCCCTGACCCAGCCCGTGCTCGAGAGCAGCTCCCTCGAAAAGGGTGAGGACTTCAGCTACTCCGCCCGCTTCGAGGTCGCGCCCAAGATCGAGCCCAAGGACTACAAGGGCGTGGCCGTGCGCCGCCGCCCGTCCGTGGCCGACGAGGCCAAGGTCGACGCCGAGCTGGCCAAGAAGCAGCAGGAGCTCGTCGAGATCCGTCCCATCGAGGGCGATCGCGAGAACACCCAGGCCGGCGACGTGTGGACCCTCGACATCGACGGCTCCATCGGCGACTCGCCGCTCAGCCGCAAGGACCTCGAGATCGAGATCGGCAAGGAAGGCGCGGCCGAGGTCGTGCCCGGCCTCGCGGCGGCCCTCGCCGAGCTTCCCCTGTCGGCCGTCGGCAGCGCGCGCGAGCTGAGCTTCACGCCGCCCGAGGACAAGGTCCGCGCCGAGTTCAAGGGCGCCGAGGTCAAGCTCACCGCCGCCTTGCGTGACGTGCGCGAGACCATCGTGCCCGAGCTCGACGATGAGTTCGCCCGCGACACTGGCGAGGCCGAGACCCTCGACGAGCTCAAGGAGCAAATCCGCGAGAACGTCCGCAAAGAGGACGCCGACGTCGCGGAGCGCGAGGCTCGCCAGCGCCTCGTCGAGGCCCTGCTCGAGGCCAACGACTTCGAGCCCGCGCCCTCGATGATCACCAACGAGGTCCGCGCGCAGGTCCAGCAGTTCAAGCGCCAGCTCGCCCAGCAGGGCATGACCCTGCAGCACATCGGCAGCAGCGACGCGCAGATGGCCGAGAACGTGCGCCCCCAGGCGACCTTCAACGTCAAGGCCTTCCTCCTGCTCGAGGCCATCCGCGACGCCGAGGGCATCGACATCACCGAGGAGGAGCTCGACGCCGAGGTCAAGGAGATGGCCGAGGCGCAGGGTCAAAACCCCGCGCGCCTGCGCGCGACCATGGAGAAGAACCAGCAGATTCTGATCCTTCGCGCGCAGATGCGAGAGGAGCGGATCCTCGACTTCCTCATGAACGAGGCCGAGGTCACCGAGGCCCCCGACCCCGAGCCCGAGGCCGACGCCGCTGAGGCAGACGCCAAGGACGGCGACGGCGACGAGGGCTGAGTTCATCGGCCTGCGAGCCTCGGGAAGCGGATCTGAATCATCCGCGTTGATCCGAGCATGCCGCCAAGTTCTGGACCCTCGGCCACAAAGCGGTCGAAGGGACATGGCGTGTATCGACTGCCACCCGCGCTTGGGTCGCAGTTGCGCCTCCGACCCCACCCGAGCTCACCAGACGAACCTGGTGGGCTCGTTCCCGTACTCCCCCCTTCTTGGGCGGCGCGCCGGTCAGCTCATCGATGGTCTGATGCAGACTCCGAGGCGCCTCAGAACGAGGCCCTTGTCATCCCGCCCTCACCCTTGCAAGCTCAGACTCTCGCCGTCACCATACGAGAGACTGTAACGGAGCACACGAATGCCCTGGTTCGGCCAACCCCCGCTCTCCATGAACATCCCCTTCGTCGTCGAGCAGACTCATCGCGGAGAGCGCTCCTGGGACATCTACAGCCGCCTCTTGAAGGATCGGATCGTCTTCCTCGGCGATCCCATCAACGATCGAGTCGCGTCCATCATCATCGCCCAGCTGCTCTTCCTCGAGTCGGAGGATCCCGATAAGGACATCCGCCTCTACATCAACTCCCCCGGTGGCGTCGTCACGGCCGGCCTCGGCATCTACGACACCATGCAGTACGTGCGCTGCGACGTGGCCACCTACTGCCTCGGGCAGGCCGCGTCCATGGGCGCCTTCCTGCTCGCTGGCGGGGCCAAGGGCAAGCGCTTCGCGCTGCCCAACGCGCGGATCATGATCCACCAGCCCCACGGCGGGGCCTCGGGTCAGGCCACGGACATCGAGATCCAGGCCCGCGAGATTCTGCGCCTCAAGGCCAAGCTCAATGAGATCATGGCCAGGCACTCCGGCCGCACCGTCGACGAGATCCTCGCCGACACCGACCGGGACAACTTCATGGGGGCGGACGAGGCCAAGAAGTACGGCCTCATCGATGAAGTCCTCCGGCGCTCCGAAGAGGGCGCCTCGGGCGACGCCGGCGACGGCAAGTCCGAATCCTGAACCACTCGAGAACGAGTCAACCCCAAGGGACCACATGCCGGGCAACAACAAGGGAAGCGGAAACCTGAGCTGCTCCTTCTGCGGGAAGTCGCAGAAGGAGGTCAAGAAGCTCATCGCCGGGCCCTCCGTCTACATCTGTGACGAGTGCATCGCGCTGTGCAACGACATCCTCGCCGAGGAAGTCCAGAAGGAAGAGCGCCAGGAAGGGCCGGGCAAGGTGCCCAAGCCCAAGGACATCCGGGTCATCCTCGACGACTACGTCGTTGGTCAAGAGCGCGCCAAGAAGATCATCTCGGTCGCGGTCTACAACCACTACAAGCGCATCAACGTCAAGAACTCGGGGGACGAGCCGGAGCTGCAAAAGAGCAACATCCTGCTCATCGGGCCCACGGGCTCTGGCAAGACTCTGCTCGCGCAGACCCTCGCCCGCATCCTCGACGTGCCCTTCGCGATCGCCGACGCGACCAGCCTGACCGAGGCCGGCTACGTCGGCGAGGACGTCGAGAACATCATCGTCTCGCTGCTTCAAAACGCCGACCACGACGTCGAGAAGGCCCAGCGCGGCATCATCTACATCGACGAGATCGACAAGATCGCTCGCAAGGGCGACAACCCCTCGATCACCCGCGACGTGTCCGGCGAGGGCGTGCAGCAGGCGCTGCTCAAGATCCTCGAGGGCACCATCGCTTCGGTCCCGCCCAAGGGCGGCCGCAAGCACCCGCAGCAGGACTTCCTGCAGGTCGACACGACCAACATCCTGTTCATCTGCGGCGGCGCCTTCGCGGGCATGGAGGACATCATCGAGAGCCGGGTCAGCGCCAAGACCATGGGCTTCGGCGCGACGCTCCAGGAGAAGAAAGAAAAGCGCCACTGGGATCTGCTCCAGAAGGTGCAGAGCGAGGACCTGATGAAGTTCGGGCTCATCCCCGAGTTCATCGGCCGCATGCCCGTCGTCGCGCCCCTCAAGGAGCTCGACGAGGAGGCCCTGGTCTCGATCCTCACCGAGCCCAAGAACGCGCTGGTCAAGCAGTACAAGCGGCTGCTGCGCATGGACGGCGTCGAGCTGACCTTCGCCGAGGATGCCCTCCACGCCATCGCCAAGACGGCCAAGGAGCAGCGCGCCGGCGCTCGTGGCCTGCGCTCGATCCTCGAGCGGGCGATGCTCGACGTCATGTACGACATCCCCAGCGTCGACAACATCACCGAGGTGCACATCAACCCGGAGACGATCATCGAGGGCACCCAGCCCGTGTTGGTCTACGCCGACAAGAAAGAGGCGAGCTGAGCCGCGCTTCACTTCGGTAGCGAGCGAAGCTCGCGACGAGAGGGCTCCACTTCGGTGGGGCCTTTTTCGTGGGCGCATTCGAGCGACGAGGGGCTCTGGAGCGGGAGCGCAGCACGGGTAGATGCAGCCGCGGCCGTCGGGATCACGAAGGCGTGGGTTCCCGTGGGGTGTGTCACCGGTGACGCTCCAGGACGCAAGCAAAACAGGGCGCGGGCCGTTTCCCGGAGCAGAGACCCCCACCATGGCTGCTTCGACCTTGCTTACCCTGTCCCTGTCCCTTTCTGCTCTAGGCGTCACCCTCGCGCCCCCCGCTGCCGAGGGCGAGACCGCGACGGGCGAGGCCATCGCCGTCGACGCCAGCGACGGCGACGCGCAGGCCCAACCCGAGGCGAGCGAAGCCGGCGAGGCGCCGGCCGAGGCTCCCGCGGAGGCGAGCACCGCGACGCCGCCCATCGACGAGCCCGACTTCGAGCAAGAGGAGGCCTATGCGGAGGCCGAGCCCTACGACGACTACGACTACGAAGACTACGAGTACGTCGCGCCCAAGCGGACGATGTCCCTGACCAACGGCTACATCGGCCTCGGCCTGGCCCCGGGGATGACCTTCTACAACCAGGGCTTCCACCCCAATACGCGCTTCGAGATCGAAGGCGGCGGCGTGCTCAGCCACGACACCCGCGATCTCGGGGTGATGCTCGGCGCCGTCGCCCACGTGACCCCCTACTACGAGCGCAAGGCCCCGAGCTGGGGCGTGGACATCACCAGCACGGCGATCCTCGGGCCCATCTACGTGCGCACGGGCATCGGTGCCCTCGGGGGGCTGCCTCGCCGCCATCGGCTGCACGAGACCGCCGCGGCCGTCGGCGGCGTCGTGGGGGCTGGCCTCATCTTCGACGCCGACGATGCGATGTACCGGATCGGCCTCGACTACGACATCCGCGTGAACACCCACCTCGAGCCCGTGCACACCGGCTTCGTCACCTTGCGGATCGGCTGCTGCCGAGACTGAGCTCTCCTTTGCCCCCACAGACGGCTGGGACCGGGGGCGCTTCGTCGCTCCGCTCCTCCGCTTTGGCTTGGTGGGCCATGGAGTTCGTACCTTCGAGTGGGCATTGGGTTGCCCCCAAAGGGGGGCGTCCTTTTTAGCCCCCGCAGGGGGTGGTGGACCGGGGGCGCTTTGTCGCTCCGTTCCTCCGCTATGGCCGGTGGGCCATGGAGTTCGTACCTTCGAGTGGGCATTGGGTTGCCCCCGAAGGGGGCGATTTACTCACAGGCTCTGAGTCGTGGACGTGGGGCAGGGAGGGCGTGGCGTCGTCCACGACGGCTGAAATAGACAGAGGGTCG
>NZ_ABCS01000116.1 GCF_000170895.1 Plesiocystis pacifica SIR-1
GGCGGTGGCGGCTCGGGCGGGAGCCCCTGCGACGACTGCTTCGCCGACTTCTTCTCCGAGCTGTGCGGCGGCCTCGCCAAGGAGTGCAACCTGTGTGGCGCCTGCTCCGAAGGCTGCGGCGACGCCCTCGACAACTGCACGAACGGGTGCTGCGAGGGCTCGTGCAACGCCTGCAGCGACATCTGCGGCGGGTGCTCGGGCTGCGGCGACGTGTGCGGAGACGCCTGCGGGGAGTGTGGCGGGTGCGGCAGCGCTTGTGGGGACTGCGGGAGCGCCTGTGGGGACTGCGGCGGCGCCTGCGAGGGCTGTGGATCGGGTTGCAACGAGTGTGGCTCCGGATGCAACGAGTGCGGATCCGGTTGCAACAACTGCGGATCTGGCTGCAACGGATCGAGCTGCAACGGCTGTTGATGGAGCCACGACGGGCGCGAACGAGCCGCCCTCCCCTTTGCCGCGGCCCTGTGCTACGCCGAAGCCATGGCTTTGCTCGATCGTGCGCGCGCCCTCGCTGGCGCACCGCTCGTCCTCTTCGTGGCCACCGCCAGCTCCGCCTGCACCATGGCCAACCCCAACTTCCAGCGCAGCGTGGCGGAAGGCGGCAGCGAGGACGACGGCGAGGAGCTCGAGGAGGAAGAGGCGTCCGCCGACGGCGAAGACATGCCCGCCGACGAGTCCGACACCGACGAGGGCTACTGCGACCCGAACTTCCCGTACATGTACGCCATCGACTTCGAGGTCTCGGGCTACCCCTGCCTCGAGGAGCTCCACACCTTCGGCATCGAGATCGACTCCCCCGGGGACTACAACACCCCCGCGGACGGCCTGGTCACCGTCGCCGAGTGCACCATCGGCTGCGCCACCTGCTACCCCGACCAGCCCATCCACGTCGGCGCGCCCTACCTCTCGGCCCTCGTCGAGACCCTGGCCGAGCAAGAGGCGAACTTCGGCGAGACGCGCTGCCTCACGGTCTACGTCCCGGCCCCGAGCTGGGTCGACGAACAAAACGAGGTCTGCCACTACGACGCGATGTTCATGGCCGAGCTCTTCGACGGCCCCGTGTTTCTGGGCCGCCGCGACGCCATCCCCCTCCCCGCGGAGGCCCAGACCTTCCTCAGCGACACCCTGGTCGAGCCGCCCTCCCTCGACGACGAGCCCGTCGCCGCCTGCGACTGCGCGGGCTACTGGAGCGACTACCCTGGAGAGGCCGAGTGCTGCTTCGACTTCGGGGGCGAGCCCGAAGCTCGGATGACCGCCTTCGCGGGCGACACCTACGAGCCTGGAGCCCACATCCTCGAGCTGCCGAGCCCCGGCGGGGACCTCTCGTGGCGCTTCGAGGTCACCAAGGCCTCGCACACCTGGAGCTGCGACACTCCCCAGGGCGAGGACTCGCTGTCCTGGGCCCTGATCCGAATGTGATCGCCGACCGACCTGAACGCGACGCGCTCAGAAGGACAGCAGCTGCTCGAACAACTCGAGGCTCTCGGCCTCTTGGGGGTCGACGCGCTCGTCGGCGTTGACCAGGTCGCGCACGGCGTCGAGGAAGAGCTTGCGGTGCTCGGCGGGGACCTCCGTCGGGTCGACCTCCTCGGGGCGCGGCGGGTGCTTGAGCCACCCCTCGATCTGCGCGCGGTCTTCCTCCAGACCCAAGCGCTCGATCATCTGGGACACGAAGGTCCGCTCTTCATCCTGGATCTCCAGATCGGCCCAGGCGAAGGAGCACACGAACTTCATCAGACGCAGGCGATCCGCGCGAGGTAGGGACGCAGGCATGGGCGCAGCCTACCACGGCGGCGGCGCCGTGGGGCGGACAAGCGACGGGCTCGAAGGCCCGGCTCAGGGGCTCAGACCCGGGTGCGCACGGTGTTGCCGGTCGCCGCGGCCATGACCCCGTCGCACAGATCGAGGCCCCGCGAGCCCCGGGGCAGCGACTGCATGCGCAGGGCGTAGTCGGGGTGCTCCGCCAGGGCGGCAACGCGCGTCCCCTCGCTCGGGTCGCGGGTCACCAGTGTCACTTCCGGAGCCCCGAGCTCGGCGAGCACGAGGGGGCTGCGGGTGGCGATCAGCACCTGAGTGGGCCGCTCTTTGTCGACGGTGAGCTCGCGCAGGATGGCCATCGCCTCGACCACCAGGCCCGGGCTCAGGCCGGCCTCCGGGGACTCGACGAGCAGCACTCGGGGGCGATCGGCGTAGCGCAGCGCCTCCCAGGCGAGCATGCGCAGGAAGCCCTCGCCGACGTGCTCGGCGGGGATGCGCTGGCCGTCGAGGGTGCGCATGACCAGGGTCTTGGCCGAGCTCGACACCGAGGAGACCTCCACGCCGCCCATCCACGGGAAGCGCTTGCGCATGCGCTGGGTGATCTGGTCGAAGGCGTCGCCCTCTCGGTGCAGCAGCTGCTCGTAGACCCAGGCCAGGCCCCGGCCGTCGGCCCCGAACATCACGGGCGCGCCGGCGCGACGCACCGGGCTGTCGGCGATGAGCCCGGCGCGCTCGAGGGCCACGAAGCCGACGTGCAGGCGCTGGCGAATCTCGGTGACGAAGTGGCCGATCGCCGCCGGCTCCTCCGAGGCCCAGCTGAAGTCTGGCGTGATGTGACGGTAGCCCAGCCACTCGCCCTGCATCGACTCGCGCACGTAGCTCTCGAGGGTCTGCGAGCGCGGGGCGAAGCCGACGTTGAAGCCGAGGCTGCCGGCGAACTCGACGGTCAGCGTGAGCGTGTCCCGGGCCTTGCGGGGGATCATCGGCGCCCGAGCGTCGCGCTCGCGCTGCGCGTCGGCGTTGATGAAGCGGGACAGGGCGTCGATGGCCTTGAGCACCGTCGACTTGCCCACGTCGCTGGGTCCGACGAAGGCGTGCATGGGCGTGGGCTTGAGCTCCGCGTGGCGGATGCAGCCGTAGTTCTCGATCTCGAGGCGCTTGATCAACGGAACGCTCCGGCGGGCAGTGTCGCGCTTTCGAGGACGCTTGGGAAGCCCCTCGCACTCGCGCTGCCAACCGTGGGCTCCGCGCGCTCAGGCTGCCATGAGCGCGCCCGCGACACAGGCCGTCGAGAAGTTGGCCAGCGTCGCCGCGACCAGTGCCCGCACGCCCATCTCCGCGATGTCCTTCTTGCGCCCGGGCGCGAGGGCCCCCAGTCCGCCGATCTGGATGCCGATGCTCGACACGTTGGCGAAGCCGCAGACCGCGAAGGTTGCGATCGCGGCCGAGCGCGGGCTGATCTGATCGAGGACGTTGCGCAGGTCACCGAAGGCGATCAACTCGTTGAGGATCGTGCGCGTGCCGAGGACCGCGCCCACGGCCTGGCAGTCCGCCCAGGGCACACCCATGAGCCAGGCGACCGGCGCGAGCAGCCAGCCCAGCAGCCGCTGCAGGCTCAGGGGCTCGCCGCCGGGCTCGAAGGGGATCGCCCCCAGGCCGCCGTTGATCAACGACACCAGGGCGATGAAGGCGATCAACATGGCGCCGACGTTGACCGCCAGCTTGAGCCCGTCGGTCGTGCCCTGGGCCGCGGCGAGCAGCAAGCTCGAGTCCTCGGACTTGGGCAGCTCGATCTCGCTCTGGCCCGAGGTCTCGGGCTCCTCCTCCTCGGGCATCATCAGCTTGGCCGTGACCACGCAGGCCGGGGCGGTCATCGCCACGGCCGCGAGCAGGAACTTCTTCTCGACCTGACCGATCGCCACGTAGGCGCTCAGGATCGCCCCGGACACCGTCGCCATCCCGCTGACCATGACCAGGAAGAGCTCGCTGCGCGTGAGCCTCTCGAGGAAAGGACGGATGGTCAGCGGCGCCTCGGTCTGGCCCATGAACACCGCCGCGCCCACGCTCAGCGACTCGGCCCCGCTCGTGCCCATGGTCTTGACCATGACCTTGGCGAGCACGCCGACGATCAGCTGCATGACCCCGAGGTGGTAGAGGATCGAGAACAGCGCCGCGACGAACACGATCGTCGGGAGAATCTGGAACGCGAAGATCACACCGAGCCCGGACTCGCCCCCGCCCTGCATGCCGAGGGCGCCGAACAGGAACTGCGAGCCGACGTAGGAGTGGCTGAGGATCGCGGTCACGAAGTTGGCGACCTTCTCGAGCACGAACTTGCCCGCGGGCACCCACAGCAAGAGCGCGCCGACGCCCCACTGGGAGAGCACGCCCCACACGAGCACCTTCTTGTCGACCCGCTTGCGGTTCGTGGATAGCGCAAAGGCCACGGCGAACATGACGGCGCAGCCAAAGATCGAGACGAGGCGAGACAGAGCCAAGGTGCGCCCATGCTACAGGCACCCGACGTCGGGATGGGGCCACGGGGGCCGATGGCCCCCAGGACGGGGCTGGGACGGGGCTGGGCCCGCGAGAGCGCGAGAGCACGCATCGGGGGTCACGAGGGCGCGCGCATGCGCTCGGCTCCGGCGCTCCACTGGTCTCAGGATCAGCCCGCGGAGCGGGGGCGCGCCGCCGCGAGTGAGTCCGCGCCAAGACGCGCCGACGCGCGCACTCTCGCGGCAGGTCGGCGGCGAACTCTGCTAACGTCGAGCGATGGCGGACACGGAGGTCGACGAGGCCGACGGCCGAAGCGGTGCCCGACAAGCGGTCGCCACCGGCAGCGTGTTCGCCGAGCGCTACGCCGTCGAAGAGCTCCTCGGCCGCGGCGGGATGGGCTCGGTCTATCGCGTCCGCGATCACGAGGTCGGAGAGATCGTCGCGCTCAAGCTCCTCGATGCGCTCAGTGCCACGCCCGAGACCGTCGAGCGCTTCCGCCGTGAGGTCCGACTGGCGAGGCGCGTCACCCATCGCAACGCCGCGCGCACCTACGACCTCGGCGAGCACGAGGGCTGGCGCTTCTTGACGATGGAGTACGTCGAGGGCGAGAGCTTGCACACCTACCTCGGGCACAGCCGGCCGAGCCTGCGCCGAGCCCTGGACATCACCCGCCAGCTCGCCGAGGGGCTCGCGGCCGCCCACGCGGCTGGGGTGGTGCACCGCGACCTCAAGCCCGCGAACGTGCTGATCGAGTCGGGCGGGCGCGTGGTGATCACCGACTTCGGCATCGCCCGCGCCTTCCAGGACGTCGACACGAGCATCCAGACCGGCGGCCTGCTGGGCACGCCGGCCTACATGTCTCCGGAGCAGATCGCCGGCGAGCGGATCGACGCGCGCACGGACATCTACTCCCTCGCGCTGATCTTCTACGAGATGCTCTCGGGCACCCTGCCCTTCGCCTCGAGCACGCCCATGGCCACGGCCCTCGCCCGGCTGCACCGCGAGCTCCCCGATCTCGCGGCCGAGCCCCTGCTGCCCAAGATCGCGGCGCCCTTGCTGACCCGCTGCCTGGCGCGCCAACCGAGCGACCGCCCGGGCACGGCCCGGGAGGTCGCCGACACGGTCGCGGGCTTGCTCGAGCTGGCCCAGACCGACGGCCACCCGACCACCGAGCAGCCCTCGCCGCTGCGCGGCGCCCTGACCACGGCCGCGACCCAGCACAGCCAACACAGCCTCGCGTGGACGACCCCGGCGACGCCCACCGTGCCCCGCGGCCGGGCCCTCGCGGTCCTGCCCTTCCGCTTCCGGGGGCCCAGCGATCAGGCCTACATCGCCGAGGGCCTCGGCGACGAGCTCATCGACGTGCTCTCGACCATGCGCGGGCTGAGGGTCTCGGGCAGCGGCGCCACGGCCCGCTTCGGCGAGGGCAACGACCGCGACCCCCGGAGCGTCGGCACGGAGCTCGGCGTCGACGTGCTCGTCGACGGGACCATGCAGCTGTCGGGCTCCCGCGTGCGCATCTCGGCGCGCCTGCTCGACGTGAGCAGCGGCTTTCAGCTGTGGAGCGAGCGCTACGACGGCACCCTCGAGGACGTGTTCGCGCTCCAGGACACCATGGGCAAGCGCATCGCCGAGGCCCTGCGCCTCGAGCTCGAGGACATCGCCCACCGCGGCGGGGCGCCGGCCGAGGCCATCGAGGCCTACCTCCGCGCCCGCCGGCTCGCGCGGACCTGGGACTGGAAGGGGCCCGAGGGCGCCGTGGCCCTCTACGATCGCTGCATCGAGCTCGCCCCCGAGTTCAAGCCCGCCCTCGCCGGCCGGGCCATCGCCTACCTGCGCGCGTGGTTCCTGCCCAGCTGGGACGCCGACGAGCCCGACTGGGAGAAGCTCGCCGCCGAGGTCGTCGCCGAGGCCCTCGAGGGCGCCCCCGAGCTCGCCGAGACCCACCTCGCCGCGGCCATCCACGGCGTCCAGTGCGGCGAGTACAAGCAAGCCGCCAACAGCCTGGCGACCTCCCTGCGCATCGCCCCGACCTACGCCGACGCCCACGCCTACCTCGGCCGGCTGCAGCTCGAGGCCGGGCGCGCGCGCCAGGGCATCGCCCACATCGAGCTGGCCATCGAGCTCGAGCCGCGCAACATCTGGTCTCTGGTCGAGGTCGCCCGCTACCGGGCCCTGCACGGCGACCTCGACGGCTTCGAGGAGGAGATGCGCCGCTTCCACCAGTCCACCGGGCGCGACGTCGACGTGGCCTCGGCCGTGCTCGAGCTGCGCGTGGGCTCGTGGTACCGCGACCGCCAGCGCATCCTCCAGGCCCACCTGCTGCTGTCCGAGAGCGCCTCGGAGCGCTACATCCACACCGCCTTCGCGCGCATGCTCGTCCACGACGAGCTCGCCGAGGAGGACCTGCGCGAGACCCTCGACCGCATCCTGACCTGGGCCCGCAACCCCCGCTTCGTGTCCATGGTCTGCCAGCTCGCCGCCGAGGCGGCCCAGCACCACGGCCACGAGGGCCTGGCCTTCGAGTGCCTGCAGCGCGCGGCCGAGACCGTGCTCATCGACCTCGACTGGCTCGACTACTGCCCCTTGCTCGAGCCCCTGCGCAAGCGCCTGACCTTCGAGGGCTTGCGCGCGCTGGTCCGCGGGCGGGCCGAGGCCATCTGGTCGACGCCCATCGACGACTGACGCCGCTCCAGGTTCGGCTCAGGGCTCTCCGCGCAGCCGCACCGACTCCGGGTAGGGCTCGACGCGGGCCCGGGGGTTGACGCTCCGGTCGACCTGCCCGCGCACGAGGAAGGGCGGCAGCTTGGCGAGGGAGTAGGCGATGGGCCCGTCGGGGCAGGGAAAGTGGTTGGTGTCGAGGCCCGGATAGACCGACACGTCCGCCGCCGTGTAGCGGCCCACCAGGGCCAGCCGCGTGTCCCCGCTCGTCACGTTGGGGTAGGACGCGTGCATGTTGAGCGAGGTGAAGATCACCGCCTCGCCCGCGCGCAGGGTCAGGTCGCGGACCTCCCGGCCCGCGAAGTCGATGCCCAAGAGCGCCCGGCTGCCCTCGAACACGGCCTGGACCCGCTGAAAAGAGCCCGACGAGAACAGCCCCGCGGCGAGCACCGGGCGCAGGGCCTCCGGGGGCAGCTCGCCGAGGAACTCCAGCATGTGGTCCATGGCGAAGCCGTACATGTACTCGAAGCGCCCGTCCTCGAAGCTCCCCGGCATGATCCGCAGGGCGCCGTTGGCCACGGTCGCGTCGCGCAGGGCGATCCACACGTTGAGGCTGAGCATCCCCGGATCGACGGCGACGCCTGCGGGCGGGGCCAGCTTGTTGCCCCGCGCCGTCTCCCGAAAGGCGCTGTTTTGATGCCAGAAGGTCCCCGCCGCCCCGGGCCGCTTCTCGAAGAACTGCGAGCGCCAACACAGCAGGTCCTCGCCGAGCAGCGAGGCCACCCGGTCGCTGAGCTCGGGCATGGTCAAGACCTCCCACAGCGGGCGCTTGCGCAGCGCCTGGTAGAGGCCGCTGTAGTTGATGGTCCAGGTCCCCGCGCCGCGCAGGGAGTCTTCGCAGGCCTGGCTCAAGGCGGTGTGGGTCTGAAAGTCCGTCTGCTCCCAGCGCTCGGACTGGGCGGCGAGCTGCTCGGCCTCCCGCGCAGACAGCAGGCGGAAGGGCTCGCTGATGCCCGTGCGCTCGAAGTCGGCGATGGCCTCCGGGCTCAGGGCGTGGGGGCCGACCGGGGCGGCCCCTCGCGGCCTTCGGCTGCGCAGCTGCAGCCCGCGCAGCGCCTCGAGCTCCCGGGTCCGTCGGCGCCGGCGCTTTGGGAAGGGCGGGAGCTCGCGCAGCGCTCGGCGCTGCAGGCCGGCCAGACCCATCAAGGTCGCGATCTTGGCCCGCTTGGCCGGGCTCAGGTCCAGGCCCGCGCAGAACTCGGCCAGGGGCTGGACGCCGTGCATCATGTCATCGATGGTGAGCGACATTTCTAAATTCCTTGTTCTCGTCGTGGACGACGCCACGCCCTCCCTGCCCCACGTCCTCGACCAGAGGGGGTGTTCGACGCAGCGGCGGAGCCTCGGGCCCGACCGCGCGACCACAGCCGGGTGAGGGCTCGGCCCAGCCAGTGGCCGAGGTTGTCGAGGTTGCCGGGCGCCAGCACGACCACGCCCGTGATGTCCGGGGCCAGCCAGCGGCGCTGGTCGTAAAAGGCGATGTCCGGGTGCGCGCCCTCGACCCGGTGCGCGGGCTCCCGCAGCACCCAGGCCCGGTCTCGGACGCAGCCCAGCTCGGGGTCGAAGTCCTCGCCAAAGTGATGGCGGCCGATCGCGGTCATGATCGCCGCGCGATCGGGGTCGAGCTCGCGCTCGGGCCGCGGGTGGTAGTCGCGAAGGTTGCGCGCGAAGATCAGATAAGGACGAAAGGTCGCAGCCAGGGCCCACACGTAGATGGGGTCGAGGGGGGCGCGCAGCCTGGCCTCGGCCATCAGCGCGCAGATGAGGCGCTGGATCAGCCCGCGGTTGCGGTAGGGCGCCTCGACGATGGTCAGCCCCAGGCCGATCGCCGTGAACGGCCCCGAGGGCGCGCGCAGCTGGGCGAACTTGGGCAGCGCGAAGCCCACGATTCGAGGCTCGTGCCCCATCCAGCCGCGGTCATGGAACAGGGCGATCCGCTCGAAGCTCGCAAAGCGGGACGCGAAGGGCTCGGCGTCGTCGACATACTCGGCCTCGTAGAGCTGGCGCATGTAGGCCACCTCGGCGGGCGTGAGCTCCCCCGGGCGGCGATGGGAAATCGTGAGAGGCATATCCAGTCGGAGCCTTTCATATACTCATTTAATCGAGCGCTGTCCGCCCCGTCCCCGGTGATAGCCGGCCAAATGGACTGCGGAAAGAGCACGAGGCGCTCCGCTCAATGCCACAATTGCCTCCCCCAATACTATGACCATTCCCATGGATGGCTCCGCCCCTCCCAAAAGGATGGCCGCGCGTCTCAGCCGCGGGCGACCTCGAGGGCGGCGTAGAGGCGCTCGGAGGTCGCCGTGATCCGGTCGGTGGTTGCGACCGCCCGGGCACAGGCGATGACTTGGGGCAGGCGCAGAGCGACCCGCCGGCGCAGGCCCTGCTCGGCCAGGCGGTCATCGACGATGCTGCGCGCGGGCAAGCTCGCGGCGACCATGGCGTGGCTGTGGCCGGCGTAGCGCTCGAGGCTCGGGCGCTCGGCGCTCGAGGCGATCTCCCGCCTCGCCTGGGAGCAGGCGCGGCTCGACGCCTCCGAGCCTGGGCTGCGCCGGGAGCTCGGCGCGCGAATGTCAACCACGAAAAAATCTCCGCCCGGTCCCTCCTACGGCCCGGGCGGAGATCGCCCTGATGGTCTCGGGTCAGACCCGAGGTTGAAGCTGGTGGTCAGTCGAAGCCGGTGCGCCGCCCCTGCTTCTTTTGACTCTGGCGCCGCTTGTCGTCGAGGCGCCGCCGCTTCGCGGCCCGGCTCGGCTTGGTCGGCCGGCGACGCTTGGGCCGGTCGAGGGCCGCGCGGACCATGTCCGCGAGGCGCTCGCGGGCGAGCTCGCGGTTGCGGTCCTGGCTGCGCGTGCTCGCGCAGCTGATGAGCAGGTTGCCGTCACGGTCGATGAAGCGACCCGCGGCTGCGACCAGGCGAGCGCGCGCCCACTCGGGCAGGCTCTCGCTGTTCGCCAGCGTCCAACGCAGCTGGACCTTGGTCGCAACCTTGTTGACGTGCTGGCCACCGGGACCCCCGCTGGCGACGGCGGTCCAGGACAGCTCGCGGGCGGGGATCACCACCGCCGCAGTCACGAGCAGGTCTTCCATGGCGCCGAGTCTAATCTCGATCTCGCTCGACGCCAGTGGATCTTTGATCGGCGTGCGACACTGAGGCATGGGACCCGACCGACCCACGGCGACTCCTCTGGCCACTTCCCTGGCGACTCGGCTCGCGGCGGCGCTCGGCCTGCTCGCGCTGCTGACCCTCCTCGGCGCCAGCGTTGCCTGCCGCCCCCAACCCAGCGCCGACCTCGACGCGGCGACGAAGGCCGACGCGGAGGCCGAGCCCGTGCTCCGTGGTCAACAGGCCCCGGTCATCGCCGAGCCCCCGACCGACGCCCAGATCCGCGCGCAGGGGCCCCTGCTCGAGTGGGACGCCGCCGACCTCGACCACGTCCGCACGCTCGAGTCCCTCGACGACGGCGAGCCCCGCTACCGCGTGGACTACGACCGCGAGCACCCCTGGCTCGGCGCCGCCCTCCCCCAGGTCACGATCGTCGTGTTCACCGACTACCAGTGCCCCTACTGCTCTCGCTGGGAGCAGACCGTGCGCGAGCTGCTGACCCGCTACCCGGACCGCCTGCGCGTGGTCTACCGCCAGTTCCCCCTCGCCTTTCACAAGCAGGCCGAGCCCGCGGCCCGTGCCGCGCTGGCGGCCCACGCCCAGGGCCGCTTCCCCGACATGCACGCCCGCCTGTTCGACAACCAGCGCCAGCTCACTCGGGCCGATCTCGAGCGCCATGCCGCCGATCTGGGCCTCGACGTCCAGCGCTTCCAGGCCGACCTCGACGCTCCCTGGCTCGCCGATCGGGTCCAGGCCGACATGGCCTTTGGCCAGAGCCGCGGGGCCCGGGGCACGCCCATGAGCTTCATCAACGGCCGCCCGCTCAGCGGCGCCCAGCCCATCGACGCCGCCGAGGAGCTGGTCCTCGAAGAGCTGCGCCGCGCCGAGCAGCTGCTCGGCAGCGGCGTCCCGCCCGAGTGGCTGTGGGTGACCTTCATGGCCGCGGCCAAGGACGAGGCGTGGTCCCAGGCCCGCGCGCGCTCGAACCCGCCCAAGCCTGGACCCGACACCCGCCAGGTCGTCGCTACCGCCAAGCTCACCCCCCGCCGCGGCGCGGCCAAGAAGGGCCAGCGCGCCAAGGACCCGGCCAAGGTCGAGCTCGTGATGTGCGGCGACTTCGACTGCCCCTTTTGCAAGCGCTCGACCGCGACCTTGACCGCCCTCGAGGCGCGCTACGGCAGCGACCTGGCCGTGTTCTTCCGCCACTTCCCCCTGCCCATGCACAAGGACGCGCGCCCGGCCCACCGCGCCGCCATCGCGGCCGACAACCAGGGCCAGCTCTGGGCGATGTTCGAGCTGCTCTACGCCGAGCCCAAACAGCGCAGCCAGGCCGAGCTCGAGGCCATGGCCAAGCAGCTCCAGCTCGACATGAAGCGCTTTCGCAAGGACATGGCCGACCCCGACACGGACGCGCGCATCGACGCGGACATCAAGACCTGCTCCGGCCTCGGCGTGTCGGGGACGCCGACCTTCTTCATCAACGGCAGGCTGCTCTCGGGCGCCCAGCCCGAGGCCAGCTTCGCCACGGTCATCGACGAGGAGCTCGCCGGCAAGGGCCCGCCGCCGGCGAAGCCCTGAGCTGGACCCCGACCGCAGCGCCTACTGCAACCACTGGTCGAGCAGGTCGAGGGTCTCGGCCTGCGCGGCCTCGCGGGCGTCGAGGTCGGCCTGCGGATCGCCCGTGAACCACACGTCGAAGCCGTGATCGGCCCCGGCGTAGACCCGGAGCTCGAAGCGGTCCTCGCTGACCCCGCGGGCATCGGCGACGCTGTCGACCTGCGGATCGCGGATCTCCTCGCACTTGCCGAGCAGGCTGTCGTTCTCGGCGTGGGGCACCCACATGGGCGCGTAGGGGTAGAAGAAGCGCTCGGCGTCCTCGCTGTCGAGGTCACCGGCGAGCTGCCCCTGGAGCCCGCAGCCGGGGTAGTAGGCGACCCCGCCCACGAAGTAGGCCTCCGTGCCCACGCTCGCCAGGCGCGAGTCCTTGGCCACGCCCAGGTCCTCGTGCATGGCCATCATCGCCGTCGAGGCGCCGTTGGAGAAGCCGACCACGGCCATGCGCGAGCAGTCCATGCGCGGGTCGTCGCAGGCGAACTCGGCCGCCGCCCGGGCGTCGAAGGTGCGGACCACCAGGCGCTCGTTGTCGGTCAGCTCCCGGGGGATGACGCGCTCGTCGAACCAGTCGCAGATGCCCCGGGAGTAAAAGCTCGCCGGGAGCACCACCGCGATGCCGCGCGAGGTCAGCAGCTCGGGCCAGATCCGGAACTGGTCGTGCACGTCCTCGAGGCAGCTCGGATCGCCGTAGCGGAACAGGCCGCCGGAGCCGTGCAGCATGACCACCGTGGGCCAGCCGCTCGCGGGCGGCTCGCCCTCGGGCACGGCCACCCGCGCGATCACGGCCTGGTCGAGCTCGTTGCACAGCGCGACCTCGTCGTCGTTGCGCGGCTCGAGCTCGCCGCAGGCGACGGCGCCGTCACCCTTGGGCCGGGGGTTGCACGCGCACAGCGCTACCACGGACCCAAGGACGAGGACACGACGCAGATTCATCCCCGACTTGATCGCAAGTCCAGGGCGCGAGCGCAAGGACGACGCAGCAATGTTCCGCTTGGATTGGGTCGCAACCCAACAGCAGACCGGGTCGCTCAAATTTTGCCGACGAAGTGCGTCCCCGTCCGGCCTTCGAGGGCGTCGACGAGGCTCTCGGCGTCGGTGATCAATCCGCGTCGGCCGCCGCGCTGCAAGAAGCCGTAGATCGCCTCCACCTTTGGACCCATGGAGCCCTTGGGGAAGTGGCCGGCCTCGATGTAGCGCCGACACTCGGCCATGGTCACCGCGCCCAGGCGCATCTGGTGCGGCTCCCCCCAGTGCAGGTAGACGCCGTCGACCGCGGTCAGGATGATCAACAGCTCGGCGTTGACGTCGGTCGCGAGCACGCTCGAGGTCAGGTCCTTGTCGATGACCGCCTCGACACCGACGTAGTCGTTGGACGCCGGCTCCTTGGTCATCGGGATCCCGCCCCCGCCGCCCGCGATCACGATGTGCCCGGCGTGAGCGGTCTCGCGGATCATGTGACGCTGGATGACCTTGATGGGCCGCGGCGAAGGCACGACCCGTCGCCACCCTCGCTTGCCCGTGTCCTTGATGGTCCAGCCCCACTCGGCCTCGCGCCGCCTGGCCACGGCCTCGTCCATGCTCGGCCCGACCGGCTTGGTCGGATCGCCAAAGGCAGGATCGTCGCGGTCGACCAACACCTGCGACACCACGGTGACGACGTAGCGGCGGATCTGCCGGGCGCGCAGCTCGTTGAGCAGCGCCCGCTGGAGCAGGTAGCCGAGGCTGCCCTCGGTCTGGGCGACGAGGGCGTCGAGGGGCTGGGGCGGGATCGAGTCCCGGGTCAGCTCGACCTTCTCGAGCAGCCGCCCGACCTGCGGCCCGTTGCCGTGGGTCAACACCAGGTTGTAGCCGCGCTCGACCAGCTTCATCAGCTCGAGGGCGATGCGGCGGACGTTCTCGGTCTGTTCGGCGTGGGTCCCCTGCTGTCCCGGTTGCATGAAGGCGTGTCCGCCCATGGCGACGACGGCCGTCGTGGCGGGTTGGGTCAACTTTGGGGAGCTCACCGAAAAAGGCTAGCAGCGTCGGAGCCATTCGGGCACAAATTCCGAGACAATTCCGAGGCCAGAATTGCTACTGTCTGGCGCCATGTCGAACGCCCGTCATCTGCGTAGCCTCCTGGATCTGAGCCCCGCCGAAACCATGCGCGTCGTCGAACTCGCGGCACAGATCAAGGCCGACCCCAGCCTCGCCGCGGGGTCCCTCGCGGGCAAGTCGATCGCGATGATCTTCGCCAAGCAGTCGACGCGCACGCGCATCTCCTTCGAGGTCGGCATCCACCAGCTCGGCGCGCAGGCGCTCGCCCTGAGCTCCGGGGGCGGGACCGGCATGCAGATGGGCCGCGGCGAGTCGATCCACGACACCGCGAAGGTGCTCTCGCGCTACATCGACGCCATCGTCATCCGCACCTACGGCCAGGCCCAGGTCGACGGGTTGGCCGAGCACGGCAGCGTGCCGGTCATCAACGCGCTGACCGACCTCTACCACCCCTGCCAGGGCCTCGCCGACCTGCTGACCATCCACGAGCACTGCGGCGGCACCAAGGGCAAGAAGCTGGTCTGGGTCGGGGCCGGCAACAA
Source organism: Plesiocystis pacifica SIR-1 (assembly GCF_000170895.1). Taxonomy (GTDB): domain Bacteria; phylum Myxococcota_A; class Polyangia; order Nannocystales; family Nannocystaceae; genus Plesiocystis; species Plesiocystis pacifica. Next base: position 14,266 of record NZ_ABCS01000116.1, read on the forward strand.
CGTCGCCCACACCCTCCTGCTCGCTGGCCCGCGGGCGGGGATGGACGTCGTTTGTTGCGTGCCCGAGTCGCTCCCGCCCAACGCCTTCGTGGTCGAGCGAGCCAGGCGCGACGCCGCCGCGGCCGGAACCACGATCGAGCTGAGCTCCGACCCCGTCGCCGCGGTCGCGGGCGCGAACGTGATCTACGCCGACACCTGGGTCAGCATGGGCGAAGAGGAAGAGGCCAAGCGCTTGCTCCAGCTGCTCGCGCCCTACCAGGTCAACGACGCGCTCATGGCTGCGGCCGGCGAGCAAGCGCGCTTCATGCACTGCCTGCCCGCGCACCGCAACGAGGAGGTGACCGACTCGGTCATGGATGGTCCGCAGTCGGTCGTGTTCGACCAAGCCGAGAACCGCCTGCACGCGCAAAAGGCCTTGCTGATGTTGCTGCTCGGCGCGCGATCCTGGACCTAGCCCGCGGCTAGACACACGAGTTCGCGCCTAGCCAGGGCTGCCACGGAAAAATAGACTCGGGTATGGCCCGCCTTACCCTGACGAACCCCCACGCCGCCGCGCTGCTGGTCTCATCCAGCCTGGCGCTGGCGGCCTCCGGTTGTTTTCAACCCGACGAGCCCGGCGACGACGAGGTCGGCGAGGGCACGGACGAGACCGCCGACGCGTCGACCGACGACACCACGGGCGACACGAGCGACGACACCACCACCGACGACGACACGACCACGACCGAGGGCACGCCCAACGAGGCGCCGACCATCGACAGCTTCACCCTCAACGGGGAGGCCGGCGACATCCTGATCACCGCCGCCGGGGCGGTCCAGATCGCCGTCGAGGCCAGCGACAGCGACGGCGAGATCGCCGAGGTCCAGATCCTCCGCGACGGCGAAGAGTTCGCGGTCATCCCGGGCCCCGGCCCGTTCACGGCCGAGTTCGTCGTGGGCGGCGAGGCCTTCGACGGCAACTACGTGTTCGACGCCGTCGCCGTCGACGACGGCGGGCTCGATGCCTACGCCGGGCCGCTGACCGCCAGCGTCGACGTGCCCCTCGGCGGCGAGATCGAAGCCTGGGACAACGACTGGGGCGCGAACGAATTCTCCTACCGCGTCGCCGTGGACCCCGACGGGACCCAGGTGCTCGTCAGCGGCTACGAGTCGGTCATGAGCGAGTTCTACGGCCGCATCGAGCGGGTCCAGGGCGAGCCCTGGGCGACCGATCAGGTGGCCGTGGTCCAGATGGCCGCCGGCCTGGCGATCCTCGACGACGCGCGCGTGATGGTCTCGGGCTGGAGCGCCCCCGACGGCGAAGAGTCCGTGCTGATCGAGTACGACAGCGCCGGCGCGCAGCTGAACCTGACCCAGGGCGACTGGACCTCCCCGGGCACGCCCCCGGCCAACTTCGAGGCGCCCCTGGACCTGATCACCGACGCCGACGGCAACCTCTACATCGCCGGCGTGTTCACGGGCGACGGGGGCAGCCAGCCCGACACCTCCTACATGTTCAAGTTCAACGCCGCGGGCGATCTGCTGTGGCAGTTCCACAGCGACCTGAGCGACGCCATCGGCCAGCCCGTCTACGGCGTCAACATCGACGTGCGCGGCGAGGACCTGCTGCTCACCGGCCAGGCCCGCACCCCGGTGATGGACGACGTCATCAACCAGATGTGGTTCGCGCGCTTCGACACCGACGGCAACTTCCAGAGCGAGGTCGTGGTCGACGGCGACGAGGGCTTCGCGTGGGCCGGCTCGGCCGACCCCGGCGGCCAGGTGCTGATGGGCGGGATGCGCTTCACCACCGACGTGAACGAGTCCTACCTCGCCCGCTACGGCGCCAACGGCCAGCCGCTGTGGACCAAGCAGGGCGGCCACGAGGGCATCGGCGCCGTCGTCGGTACGGCCATCGACCCCTTCGGCAACTACGTCGCGCTGATGCTCGAAGAGTGCGTCACCGGCTTCTTCAGCCTGGGCAACTGCAGCGCCTACGTCCGCAAGTACACCCCCGGCGGCGATCTGATCTGGGAGCAGGCCTACGCGACCAACGACTTCGCCGGCCCGAGCATCATCCCCCTGGCCGGCGACCTCGACGTCGACCGCTTCGGCTACATCTACGCGACGATTCCGCGGATGGGCGAGGACATGGACTATTGGGCCGTCAAGCTGCACCCCTGAGCCGCGCGCTGCCCCTGGCCGCGCTCGCCTCGTGCCTGGCCTGCCCCGCGCAGTCCGGCGACGAGCAGGCCGGGGCGAGCCCGAGCGCCGCCCCGGTCGACAGCTTCGAGCCCCTCGGCCCCGAGCCCGGGCGCTTCCTCGCCGAGGACGGGCGCATCCGCGTGCCCGTGCCCGTGTCCGCCGTGGATGGGGAGCCAGGGTCGGAGTCAGAGCCAGGGTCAGCTCCAGGATCGGAGTCGGCGTGGGAGTGCCTCGAAGACTCCCACGGCGAGGGCTCGGCGCGGGCCGTGGCGATCCGCTGCCGACGCACGGACCCCCGCGAGTTCCTGTTCTTCTCGGCCAAGACCCACCGCCAGCCCCGGCCCCAGCGCACCGACGCCGAGACCTTGCTGATGTCGCTCTACCGCGCCGACAACGAGGCCTTCTTCAGCCGGGTCGAGTACCTGCGCGACGGGCCCACGACCCTCGCGGGGGCGCGGGCGTGGGAGGCCGAGCTCGACGCCGAGCACCCGCGCCTGGGGGCGATCCGCAAGCGCGAGCGCCTGGCGATCACCGGGGACCGGGTGCTGGCGATCTCGGCCGAGGGCCGCCCCGAGCTGTGGGAGCAGCACGCCGACGCAATCGAGGCGTGGTTCGCTAGCGTCGAGTTTGCCCGCTGAGCGCCCTGGCGCTCCCACGATGAGTCCCAGCTTCACTCCCCGATTCGGCGAGCGCCGGGCCTGACCTGGCGAAGGCTCGGCTGACGCCCGAGGGAGTCGGCCATCGACTCGATGAACGCCCGCGTCTTGGCCGGGAGGTAGCGGCGGCTCGGATAGACGATCTGGACGGGGTAGGCCTCGAAGCGGTGGTCCTCGAAGAGCGCGACCACGCGTCCGGCCGCGAGGGCGTCGGCGAAGGCCCAGCGCGGCGCGAGGTTGATGCCGGCGCCGCCCTCGACCATGCGGACGAGGGTCGAGATGCTGTTGACGGTGAACACCGGGCGGACCTCGACCTCGCGCAGGTCCCCGCGCGGAGTCCGAGCGCGGACCCGGTTGACGCCGCTGCGGGTCAGGTAGCTGATCACGCGGTGCTCGGGCAGCTCGGCGAGGCTTCGGGGCGTGCCCGCGGCGTCGAGGTAGGCGGGCGAGGCGACGAGCAGCCGGGGGACCACGCCGAGCTTGCGGGCGCGCAGCGAAGAGTCGGACAGCTTGCCGATGCGCACGGCCGCGTCGAGGCCCCGCTCGGCGAGGTTGGTGAACGCGGTCCCGAGCGCGAGCTCGACGACCAGCGCGGGGTAGCGGCGCTGGAGCTGCTCGAGCACGGGGACCACGAAGCGGACGCCAAACTCGGGCGGCGCCGTGACGTGGAGCCGCCCCTGGGGCTCGTCGCGGCCGCCCGCTACCGCGGCCTCGAGCGCGTCTTGCTGGGCGACGAGCTGGGCGAGTCCCTCGTAGTAGCGGGCGCCGGCCTCGGTCGGCTTGGATCCCCGCGTCGAGCGGCGCACGAGCTGCTGGCCGAGGCGAGTCTCGAGCGCTGCGAGCCGTCGGCTGACGCTCGAGGGGTCACTGCCGAGCTGCGCAGCGGCGGCCTTGAGGCTCCCGGCCTCGACGATGCGCAAAAACAGGCGCTCGTCGCTGTCTGGCGGCGCGAGAGACATTAATTGCGAGAATCACACCTAATGGATGAAAAGTCGACGGCTACCGGGCTGGAACAGCAAGAAATAGGGTCCGTGCATGCCCAGCCAAGACCTCCGCATCCAGCCGACCACCGACCTCCACGGCAAGACCGCCCTCGTGACCGGCGGCAGCCGCAGCCTCGGAAAAGACATCGCCCTGCGCCTGGCCCAGGCCGGCGCCGACGTCATCTCGACCTACCGCAGCCAGTCCGAGGCGGCCGCCGAGGTCGTCGACGCGATCACCAGGCTCGACCGCCGCGCCGTCGCGGTCCAGGCCGACCTCGAAGGCACGGGCCAGATCGCCGCCCTCGCCGAGGCCGTCGTCGCCCAGCTCGCCAGCTGGGGCGCCGAGGGCCTCGACATCCTGGTCAACAACGCCGGCGTCAGCTCGCACCAGCCCTTCGGGAGCATCACCGAAGACGAGTTCGATCGCGTCGTCAATACCAACTTCAAGAGCGTCGTGTTCCTGACCCAGGCCTTGCTGCCCACGCTCAACGACGGCGGGCGGGTGATCGCGATCGGCTCGGGCCTCGGGCGCTTCACGATGGCCGGGCTGAGCGTCTACGGCTCGCTCAAGGCCGGGCTCGAGCAGTACATGGCCTACCTCGGGACCGAGCTCGGGCCGCGGGGGATCACGGCCAACGCGGTCTCGCCCGGGGCCCTCGACACCGACTTCAACGCGGCCGCGCTCGAGCACGACCCGCAGATGCGCGGCTTCATCGGCTCGGTCACGGCGCTCGGTCGCATGGGCGTGGCCGAGGACGTCGGCGGCGTCGTGGCCATGCTGTGCTCGCCGGCGGGGCGCTGGATCACCGGTCAACGGATCGAGGTCTCGGGCGGGATGTACCTGTAATCGACTCGGCGGGGCTCGTGGAGGCGGGCCCCGCCGGGCCCCGACCAGCGCTGCGCCTGGGCCGACGTCCGTGTTAGGTCTGTGGGCCGAACCCTGCGTATGGTCCGGGCCCACGCCATGCACCCCCGCTCCGTCCTCACCAGCCTCGCGCTCTCGATCCCGATCGTCGTCGTGGCCCTCGCGTGCTCGCGGGACGAGGCCAGCGCGGACGCGACCGACGAGGCCCAGCCCCCAGACCTCGGCGACGCGGCCCCGGGCGAGGGCGGGAGCACGGATCCCTTCGCCGGCATCGAGGCGCTCCACCCCGAGCCGTGGGCGGCCTGGCCCGTCGAGTACGTCGACCCCGAGGTGTTCGCCGGCTGGCGCATCAGCCCGACCACGGGCAAGTACGAGCGCCGCGAGGCCCTGCGCCTGCGCGTGGACGCGGGCGCCTTCGTGCTCGCCATCGCCGACGGCAAGGTGATCGCGGTCGAGGCGGGCGCGGGCGAAGATCCGGGCGAAGCCCCGCTGTTCGTGACCGTCGACCACGGCCAGGGCATCGAGAGCCGCCTGGGGCCCCTGTCGGAGGTCGGCGTGCACCCGCACCTGCCCGTGACCCGCGGCACACAGCTGGGGCTCGCGGCCGGTCGCGGCCTGGAGCTATCCGTGTCCGTCGACGGGGTCGCCATCGATCCCCTCTTGGCTTTGCGCCAGCCCCTCTACCGCTGGCCCGCCCAGCTGCGCCGCTTGCCCGCCGGCGCGCTTTGACCTCGCCACGCCGAGCTGCGATCGTCGTCGTCCATGGTGGCTCTGGCCCTCGCCCTGGCCGTGCTCGCGGCTCCGCCAGGGCTCGACCCCGACCGAGCCGACGCGCCGGTCTCCGCCCCCGCGGAGCTGCCACGAGCCGAGCCGAGCGCCGAGACCCGAACCGAGCCGGAGCCCGCTGAACCGTCTGCGGTCGAGTCCGCCCTGGCCACCGCAGGCGAGCGCTGCGAGCAGAGCCTGCGCGGACGCATCGAGGTCTGCAGCGCCCGCGCCCGCGCCACCCCCGAGCACGCCGCCGAGGACGACCCCGGCGTGCTCGAGACCCGCGCGTGCATGGCCACCCTCGCGGCAGACTTGGGCTCCCTGACCCTCGCCGAGCTCCTGCGCATGGATCCCAACGCCCCCGTGCTGCTCGCCGGCACGGGCCAGGCCCGGGCGCTGATCGACGACGCCGCCGTCCACCACGTCGACCTCGTCGAAGCCCTCGGCGCGGCCGCGCTCGCGCCCGCGCGCGAGCTCGCCAGCCTCGGCGACAACGTGCGCTCGACGACCAGCGCGACCTTGCGCAGCCTCCAACGGGCCAACGCCGCGTTCACGGGCGACAGCGCCCTGGTCGTCCGCGGCGGCGTGTCCATGGGCGCCTACCAGGCCGGCTACCTCTACTATCACACCGAGTTCCTCAAGCATCACAGCGCCGAGCACCGCGGTCGGCAGCAGGGCTTCTCCGTGGTCTCGGGCTCGTCCGCCGGGGCCATCAACGCGCTCATGGCCGCGATCCACTCGTGCCGCGCGCCCGAGCCCGACTTCTTGTCGAGCGCCTTTTTCCAGGTCTGGGTCGGCGTCGGCTTTTACATCGACGAGGGCCTGCCCAGCCTGCTCGACGCCGTCGACGATCCGCGCGCGGCCCTGTCGAAGGCGCCCTTGCTCGCGGCCCAGGACCGGGTCGAGGCGATCATGCGCGAGCCCACGGGCTGGGCCGAGACCCTGCCCCACTGCGAGGTCGTCGTCGGCCTGACGACCACGCGCACGACCCCGCGGGACCTGGCGATCGGCGTCGACGCGGCCAGCCAGGCCCACGCCCCCCTCGAGCTCGGACCCGCGCTCGCGCCCCGCGGCGGCTCCGGCCCCGGAGAAGGGCCGACCTCCGGCCCCGCGCGCACCGACGAGGCCGGCGACCCGGCCCGGCCTGGCGCCGCGCCGGAGCTCAGCGCCGCCCTCCAAGAGGAGCGCTTCGGCTTCACCTTCGAGGCCTGGGGCGGCCGCGACCCCGAGCGGCCGCTGCACATCCACAACCTGCGCCCGCGGGTCAGCCAGGCCGAGGCCGGGTTCAGCTCCGGGACCCTCGCCCAGCTCCGCGGCGAGCTCTACCCCTTCGCCGGCCGCGACCCCTACGCGCCGGTGACCATCGAGGACGTCCTGACCCTGACCCGGGCGTCCGCCGCCTTCCCCCTCGCCTTCGCCCCCGAGTCCATGGACTACGGCGTGCAGACCATCGACGGCGACTACCGCCTGCTCGAGGACGTCGAGCTCATCGACGGCGGCGTGTTCGACAACCATCCCTTCGGCTTCGCCGCGAGCCTGCGCAGCTGGAGCCGCGAGCCGCCGGCAGTCTACGCCAGCCCCGGGGGCCTGGCCGCCGCCTGCGAGGCCGACTCGCCCGCCTTGAGCCTGCTGCCCGACAGCCCCACGGAGTACCTCTTCGTCGAACCCACCTTGGTGGCCTACGACGCTGGCGAGCCCCACGAGAGCAAGCTCGAGCTGTGCGGGGGCCGGGGCAACCGCGAGTGCCTGCTGGGCACCTACGCCGAGTTCGCCCTGGGCTTCCTCGAGAGCTCACGCGAGGCCAGCTTGCTCGAGGACGCCGACGACCTGCCCTACCTGCGCGTGCAAAAGGCCGGGCGCTCGGGCGACACCATCGAGCTCCCCCGCCGCGGCCTGCCCATCTCCGGCGAGCAGCTCGCCCACTTCCTCGCCTTCTTCGAGATCGACTTTCGCGTGTTCGACTTCATCGTCGGCCTCGTCGACGCCGAGCGCCACCTCGCCGCGCACCCGACCTGGTCGGCGATGGACGCCCCGGACCTGCGCGTGGACGGGCGGGTGCAGTGCCTGCGCGACTACTGGGCGGCCAGCGACGCCGGGCGCCTGCCGGCGCTCATCGAGGTCGTCGACGGGGAGGTCCCGGCCCTGCCGGCGAGCTGCCGCGAGCTCTACGCCCAGCCCTCCCCGGAGCTCGAGCGCGCGAGCGCGGGCCCGGACCGGCTCCAGGGCGACAACCACAACTTCGTCGCCCTGCTCATCGCCAGCCATGACTACATGCACTGGCTGGGCACCCCGGCCCACGACGCGACCGCCGAGTTCGACCGCTTCTTCTCCGAGCTCGAGCGCGCCGAGTTCCGCTTCATCGATCTGCAGCGCCTGGCCCGCAAGCGCGTCTGGGCCCTGCGCAGCACCATCGACCTCGACGCCCAGCGAGCCCGCAAGCTGGTCCGCGACCTCAGCGAGCAGGCGATCGTGCGCCTGGCCGATCGCCAGCCGAGCTGGCGCGGGCGCTGGCTCGTGGAGCTCGGGGGCAAGGCCGCGGCCAACCTCGCCGTCGAGTACCGCCACCCCACCAAGGTCGTGGGCCTGGGCGTGGCCATCAACGGCCTCGAGCTCCACGCCGGGGTCACCCCGCACCTGCTGCGCCTGGGGCCCACGGTGCTGCGCTTCGACTTTGGCGTCCGCGCCCACCGGCTCCTGCGTCGGGCCGTGCTCAACCCCCACCCCGACTACGTCGACCTGGGTCTTTCGCCCGGCGAGACCCCAACGAGCGAGTTCAGCGAGCTCAGCGAGCCCTGGCGCATGAGCTTCGACGCCTACCACCGCTGGACCCTCAGCGGCCCCGGCTTCTTCGGCGCCACCGCCCAGCCCAGCCACGCCGCCGTGATCCAGACCGAGCTCGGCGTGGGCTTTGGGGTCAGCGAGGGCATCGTGTTCACCAACGACGCCAGCGCCATCCACCGAGCGCTGCGCTACGGCCCGGAGGTCTCCTTTGGCCTGACCTTCTTCCAGCGCATCCTGGTCTCGACCTGGGTGTCGATCTGGGTCGACGGCTGCGAAGACCGAGGCCCCGCGTGCGTACACGGCGAGGCCTACCGCGATTCCAACCTCGACCGCGAGGCGGTGTCCGTGGGCGCCAACTTGATGTGGCGCTGGCTCCCGCTGTGACAAAGTCGTCAGCTCCGAGGCCGCGCCGTGTCACACTGCGGGGGTGGATATCGCTGCCAACGAGCGCGCGGCTCGCCTCGACCGCGCCATCGAGCTCAAGGCCTTCGAGCTCGAGTGCGCCGAGGCCCTCGCCGATCAGTTCCTCGGGCGCTCGGACCGGGCCTGGCTGCTCTCGATCTTCGAGGGGACCCTGGGCACGACCCTGGCCGTCGCCCACGGGCGGACCTCCAACGACTGGTCGGGGCAAGCCAGCGCCCTGAAAGAAGAGCTCGACGCGCTCAAGCTCGAGCGGCGCCTGATCGAGCTGCAGGGCGCCCGAGCTCGGGCTCAAAAATAGTTCGACCCGGCGGTGACACGGGCGCGGGCTCGCGGTGTTGCACCCGCACCCATGGCCGCCCCGCACCGACTGCTGCTCCTCGTGTTTGGAGTCCTGGCGAGCTCCGCCTGCGACGCGCCCCCAGACCCGCCCGCTGCGGCGGAGGCTCCGACCCCGGCCGTGCGCGAGGGCATGCCCGCGGTCGGCCCGGCCGATCGAGACCAGCTCGTCGGTGAGGTCCGCGAGCTCACCCTCGCCGGCCACTACACCTACCTGCGGGTCGGCGAAGCAGGCACCCCGGGGGACTGGGCCGTGGTCATGGGCCCCGTCGACGTGCCCGTCGGCGGCGCGATCGAGCTGCGCGTCCAGGGCAGCGTCGACGACTTCCACTCCCGACAGCTGGACCGCGACTTCGACCGGCTGTTCTTCGCCAGCGTCGCAACTCGAGAGACCACCACATGAACACCGACCACCCTTCCCTTCGACTCGCCCTCGCCCTCGCCCTGCTCGCCCCCGTGGCCGCTTGCGGCGACGACTCCAGCGGAGACGACGAGGCCGCCGACGCCACCGACGAGTCCACGGACACGGACGCTGGCGAGACCGAGGCCGACCCCTTCGCCGACTGCTCCGCCGAGCTTCTCGCTGGAGACTTCGGCGTCGCCGACACGCAGGGCAACCCCGGGGCGCCGCGCTGGTACGGACCGGGCGCGGACGAAAACGGCGCGCTGATCGACGACGGCGCGTCCGAGTACGTCGTCAGCTCGACCTACCTGGCGCTGAGCGCCGACGCCGATCTGGCGATGTTCTCCGAGCTCAACGTCGCCAACAGCATGACCTTGTTCGCCAACCCGGGCCTGGTCGCCGCCCAGCTCGGCGGCTCGGCCGAGTGCGGCTCGGCGCGGACCTTCGTGGTCTGGGAGAGCCAAGCGGCGATGATGGCCTTCGTGACCAGCGACGCCCACGTCGCCTCGATCGTCGCCTTCCCCAGCCTGTCCCGGGGCGGGAGCATCCTCAGCGTCTGGCCCGAGGCCGTGCCGGTGTCCGAGATCACCTGGGAGGCCGCCCTCGAGCGCCTCGCGGACAGCCAGGCCTACGACTAGACGCGTCTAGAAGCGTCCAGCCAGGCCGACCTGCAGGCTCGTCCCGTCGGCCCAACCAAAGGGCGCGAGCTCGGGCTGGAGCCCCGCCCGGTGGCGTCGGCCGTGCTTGCGCCGATGCGCCTGCACCCCGCCCACGCCCAACATGGCCACGCCTGCGGCGGCCGAGACCGAGCCCCACGCGACGCACACGTAAGCGAAGGGCGGCGTGTTCAAGATCGGATCGCCAAAGGCCGGGATGCCGTAGGCCATGGTCGCCAGGCCCAGGCCCGTGGTCACGCCGCCGACGGTCAGCCAGATTTTGTGGCCCGGCATCGAGGCCTTCTCGGGCACGAGGATCGGCGCCCGCGGGTCCGCCTCCCAGGCCCGCCAGACCCTTCGGCGACGCTTGCCGTAGTGGATGCCGAGGGCCCCGAGGATCGTGAACAAGGTCCCGAAGCTGAAGGTGATGACGCCCGTGAAGTTCGCGTGCCCGGGGCCGAGGATGTAGAGCGGGACGCTGCCCGCGAGGTTGAGGACCCCGAAGCTCACGCCGAACACCCCGGCTCGGTACATGTGCTTGCCCGCGGGCGGCTCGGGCTTTGGCGGTCCCCAGGCCTCCGGTGGAGGCTCGGCGGGCTCGACGCCCAAGGGCGCAGCCTCGAAGTCTGGCTCGGGCTCCGACTCCGGCGCGAGCTCGCTCGAGTCCGGCGCGCGTTCGCCCTCTGCGGCTGCAACTCGTGGTGCAGCCGCCAAGAGCACGCTCAAACCCAAACACACGCTCCAGCTTCTAGGGACGACGCAGACCATGGACGCTCGGGAAGTCTCGCCATCTCAAAATTGGTTCACACCAGTGAACGGTTCACGCTCGCTGGGGACTCTCCCCGCGTGCCGGCCCCGCTCCGCCTCGACCCCGCCGCGTCCTTCCTGACCGCCCTCGCCGGCTTGCTCGCCATCCTGGGCCCGAGCGGCTGCGGCTACTACCGCTGCGAGGACGGCCTCAAGGAGCGCTACACCCCCCATGGCAGATCCGACGTCGGGGTCCCAGCGGCGCGCTGGCTCGACGATCGCACCTTGGAGCTCCGCTTCGCGCACGGGCTGAGCCCCACGACACAGGCCGACCCCAGCCGCTTCACGCTGCTGCGCTACACGGCCGACTTCACCAGCGGCGCCTACGGCTACTGCTACTTCGACATCTGCTACGAGACGATCCCCGAGCTGACGAAGAGCATCCCCGTCTCCGCGGACTGGGACCCCGCCGAGCCCGACATCCTGCAGCTGCAGTTCAGCGACCCCATTCCCCCGTCCGCGTGCGCGCCACGGGGCAGCGCCAAGATCGACTTTCAAGCCCTGAGCCTCGCCTACGAGGGCGCATCGTGGAGCGCCTACGACGGAGAGGAGGAGCAGGTCCCGGGCGCCCTGTATTGGCCCGACATCAGCCCCGTCGAGAGCTTCGGCAAGGGGCAATGCCTGTCGAGCGTCTGCGAGTTTGGCTGGGACGGCTGCGATCTCCAGGGCGGATACGACTACGACTCGAGCTCCGAGCGCCCCTCGCTGTGGATCCCCTGCCCCGACTGAAGCCTTCTCGATCTACTCGGCCTCGTCGACCTCGACCGACTCCCCGAAGCTCGTGCGCCCGATGACCTCGCCGTCGCCGTAGGCCAGGAAGTCGAACATCGCATTGCTCCCGCGGTAGACCAAGTTGGCGGTGCAGCGCCGCGAGACCCCCTCCTTGAACTCGACCACCTCGTCGCCCTGCATGGCCACGATCGTGCCCGAGCCGTACTCGTCCATGGCCTCCTCGCAGCTCACCTCGACGTCGAAGTTGCCCGAGTCGACGACGCTCACGCGGACGTCCTGGGGCACCGCCCACTGCTTGGGATCCTCGGCGCCCCCGCCCACGATCGCCACGGGGCCGTGGTCCACCTCGACGCGCAGCTTGGCCGGCCGCCAGCGCTGCAACAGCGGGCCCTCGCCCGGGTCGTAGGTCACCACCCAGGCCGCCGTCTCGGTCTCTCCGATGGGGTCTCCGAGGCTCAGCTCCGCGCTGACCCCATTGCGGACCTCGGCGGTGTAGTGAATCGCCCCCAACTGCGTACCGGGCTTCGTCCCCGACTGGCAGGCGCTCAGAAGCCCTCCAGCGACGATGACGAGCAAACGGGGACGGGCGCGACTCCACGACATGACCCAGGCTACCGCGCGGAATCGAATGCTGTCGCCCTCTCGAATGCGGAGAACACGCACAGACACATCGCGGACACGTGTCGTAGTTGAACAAGCATGGGATTGTTTGGGAGCAAGGCAAAAAAGACCGTCAAGAAGGCCGCCAAGACCAAGAAGAAAGCCGCCAAGAAGCAGGCCCGCTCGGACAAAAAGGCCGCCAAGAAGCAAAAGAAGGCGTCCAAGAAGGCCGCCAAGCAGGAAAAACGCGATGCGCTGGCGGACATCCGCAACAGCGACCTGTCTGGCAAGGACAAAAAACAGGCCAAGAAGGCCGCCAAGAAGACCGCCAAGAAGAAGGTCCAGAGCGCCAAGAAGACCGCCAAGAAGAAGGTCCAGGCCGCCAACGAGACCAAAAAGGACAAGGTCCAGGCCGCCAACGCGACCAAGAAAAAGCAGCTCGACCGCGCCGTCGATCCCAGCTTTGGCTCCGCCGAGAAATTCGCCCCGGGCATCTGGGCCAAGACCGTCGAGCTGGCCAAGCGCCACGGGCTGACCAAGAGCGCGGCCATGAAGCCCGGGGCGGCGCTCGAGAAGCTGGTCGCGCGCGTCCAGGCCAAGACCCTCGAGGCGGCGCTCGTCGAGGCCGGGCTGTTCAAGTTCTTCCGCGCCCAGTCGATCTCGGGCAACTTCGCCAAGAACCCCTTCAAGCACCCCGCCCGCCTGGCCTTCGCGACCAAGGACGGCGCGCTCACGGGCACGCTGGGGCGGACGTGGATCCACCCCGTCCCCTACGACCGCGACGAGGTCCGCTTTTGCTTCCAAAAGACCGGCGGCGCGGGCAAGGCCGGGGTCACCTTGTTGAAGATCACGCCCCGGGGCAAGGCCGTCGAGCTGTGGACCTTCGGGGTCGCGCCGGGCCAGGACGACACCGGGCGGACCTGGGCGCGCAGCTTCAAAGGCGTGCGCGGCTGCCTGATCGCGGCCGTCGTCGACGGCAAGAGCGCGACCCGCAAGATCGAGTACGAGCTGAAGATCGAGCGGCCGGCCCAGGGCAAGGTCGTCAAGCCCAAGCGCTCGCCCAAGCGCCGCGTCGAGGGCTTCGCCGATCTGCACGCCCACCACATGTCGCACCTGGGCTTCGCCGGAGCGCTCATCGCCCCGGGCCCCATGGAGCCCCTGCCCAAGGACTGCGGGGGCAAACACGCCAAGTTCGGCGGATCCCACGACAAGGTCGGGACCAAGCGCGACCACGACTGGCCCGTGTCCCACGACTCTTGCCACCAGGTCATGCACTGGACGCACCTGCGCGAGGCCATGAACGCCGAGGTCACGGGCGGCCGCCACGGCCTGCGCCTGATGATCTCGCCTTCGGTCAACAACATGTTCGTGTCGCACCTGATCAAGCACAAGGACCGCGACATCCCGCTCAACGACATGGACGCGATCCGGCTGCAGCTCAAGGCCCACCACGCCTTCGCCGAGCGCTTCGACTGGTACGAGATCGCCCTCGACCCCTGGCACGCCCGGCGGATCATCGCCGCCGGCAAGCTCGCGGTGATCCTCTCGGTCGAGTGCAGCCACCTCATGCCCAAGTCCCACGGCGAGTGGCGGGACCAGCTCGACGAGCTGTGGGACCTGGGCGTGCGCGCCATGCAGATCACCCACGAGAACGACACCCGCTTCGCCGGGGCCGCGCTGCAGCACGGGCGCATCTTTGGGGTCAAGCACCTGCTCAAGAAGCCCGCCTGGAACCAGATGGATCCGGACATGCGCGAGGCCTACGAGGACTCGATGGCCCACATCTCGAAGATCGAGAAGCAGGCCAAGGTCAGCCTCGATCGCTACAACCCCGTGGGCGTCACCCCGGAGGGCTTCCAGCTGCTGACCGCCATGGCCGAGCGCGGCATGATCCTCGAGATCGACCACATCTCCCGCGCGGGCCGCAAGCAGCTCTTCGACTGGGTCCGCAGCCGCAAGACCCCCGCCGCCGCGCGCTGGTACCCGCTCAACTTCACCCACTCGCGGGTCGACGAGCTCATGCCCAGCAAGGACTGGTTCCGGGAGCAGTACGGCGAGCAGCCCAAGTACACCATCCGGCCGCCGGTGGGCTGGGACGGCAAGTTCAGCACCCTCGAGTACATGGCGACGATCGAGGAGATCAAGTGGCTGATCCCGACCGGCGGCGTGTTTGGGGTCCGCACCGGGCCCAACGCCCAGGAGGAGTACACCGCCAGCGGCGTCGACAACCGCTGCCACACCAGCTCCCGCTCCCTCGCCCAGATGCTCGCCCAGCTCCGCGACCTGGGGGTCGCCGTCAGCCTCGGGACCGACATCGACGGCTTCACCACCCTCACGGGCGCCCGCTTCGAGCGGCCCAAGGGCGAGCAGCGTCAGCGCAAGCAGGAGCTCGTGGCCACCGGCGTGCCCAAGCAGCGCCCGGACAATCTCAAACGGGACAAGCCCGTCGAGCGCAACGGCGAGCTGAGCGAGTTCAACTTCCTGGGCTTCGCCCACCACGGCTTCGCCCCGGACCTCATCCAGGACATCGAGAACCTCGGCCTCGACGTCCGGGCCATGCGGGCCTCGGCCGAGAGCACCCTGCGCATGTGGGAGCGCTGCCACGACCCCGGGCGCAAGAAGCTGAGCAAGGCCGAGTACACGGCCCACATGGTCACGGACGTGGCCAAGGCGGTGAAATGAGTCGTGGACGTGGGGCAGGGAGGGCGTGGCGTCGTCCACGACGGCTAAAATGGACAGGGACTGTGAAAATCTCACAGTCCCTGAGTCGTGGACGTGGCGCAGGGAGGGCGTGGCGTCGTCCACGACGGCTAAAATGGACAGGGACTGTGAAAATCTCACAGTCCCTGAGTCGTGGACGTGGCGCAGGGAGGGCGTGGCGTCGTCCACGACGGCTAAAATGGACGAGGT
>NZ_ABCS01000115.1 GCF_000170895.1 Plesiocystis pacifica SIR-1
CGGGCCGCGTCGCCGCGGACGGACTGCAGGTCGATGCCGCGCTCGAGCCAGCCGTTGATCCGGTGGGAGCGGCCCTCGCCGCCGTAGGGCTTGAGCCGCGCCGAGGCCCGCACGGTGGTCCCGCGGACGGGGTAGATGAGCCAGCGCCGGGCGAGCTGGCCCGAGCGCACGCCGAAGCTGTCGGGGTCGCGCTCGGGGTGGATGGCCTGGGTCTTTCGGGACAGCGGGGGCAGCGGGGCCGATCCGTCGGCGAGCTGGCTGGCGAGGAGGCTCAGGGAGTAGTGCTCGGCGAGGTTGAGGCGCAGCTCGTCGACGAGCTTGCGCATGTCGAGGTCGAAGGCCAGGGGCGTGGCGACGGCGAAGTCGAGGGTGAAGCTGTTCCGGGAGCGGCTGCGGCTGCCGTCGCGGCGCTTGACCATGCGCCGGCCCTGGTCGAGGACGATGACCTCGCCGGGGCCGGCGGCCTGGATGCGGCGGCGGGCGACCCCTCGGCGGAGGCGGCCGGACTTGGTGCGGATCGCTCGGGGCATCAGCCCGCGAGCTTGAAGCGGAAGGCCCGGCCGCCGATGTGGTGGACGCGGTCGAGGGTGACGTCGGTGTTGTTGAGGACGAGGCGGCGGACGAGCTTGGCGTCGCGCTCGGAGGGGCAGCGGGCCCACTGGTCGCCGCGGATGAGGACGAGGTGGGCCTCGCCGTCGCGGGCGAGGTGGCCGCGGGTGGTGGCCTCGGCCTTGCGCTGGATGACGGGGATCGGGGTTGAGGTGTCCCGTTTACGGACGGCGGGGGCGCGGGGGCGCGTTGGGGTGATGGTCTGGGGCGTGGGCCGGCCGGTAGGCTGGCGAGTCGGGTTGCCGTGCGCTTCGGGGGCGGCGGTGGTCAGGGGCAAGTTGTCGGGATCGTTGGGCATTTCGGGGTTCAGGGGGCTAAAGGGGAATTTTCGAAGGTCGGCCGGCGAAAAAACGGGCCCGGGTACCCGCCCGCGTGTTTTTCGGCGGGGTGTACGCGGAAGGGGGAGGGTTAGTACGCTCTCGACATGTCACTGGCAGACAGACTCGATATCCTTCTCGGAGTCTGGTCGGGCAACTCCACTAGCCTGATCAAACTTGCTGATGCCGCTTCTGGCGGACACGTTGAAGAGTTTTTCAAGACCTCAGATGAATCAGCGAACGAGTACATGAGTGCGGAGGTTCGAGATGCGGTCCTCAGTGCAATGCGTAACTCCAACTATGATGGCGTTCAGGTCAGAGCTGTCCTTCTTGTGTTGAAAGAACTCGCAGAAGAGCTTGAGAAACTAAAGTCCAAGGTGGCCGAGCAGTGGTCTGGTCGACCTGACTCCGAGCACCCCACCTCACGAGACCTTGCCATAATGGCCTCAGTGACCGCTCGTGGTCATGCGAACGCAACGGCTCCCCGCCGAGCACTACTCATCAAGGCCCTCGCTGGGAGCTTTAGTCCAGATGTCTTTCTGTGGGGACAACAGGACCAGCTCATGTCGATACTCGTGGACAACCTGATTCATCCCGCTGACATTGCAGTCCTAGAGAAGATTTCCAGCTTTCGCCCGGAGGACAAGAGGAAACTCCACTCCTGGCTACAGCCTCCCCATGATATCGATTCCCTCGCGCGATTGGCGAAGGGGGGATTGATTCAGATTATCCAGGCTACCGGATCGTCACAGTATGTCCACAATCGTTTTATCGACGACCATCGCCAGGCCACTGCCGAACGGTTTTTCCTTCAAAGAACTGCTCTGGGCTCTCGTATACTGAAAATGATATCAGCTGGAACAGAGTAAACCGTTCAGGACCGAGATATGGGTCCAGTCGTTCCTCGGCGTCGTTTGCGGGCGAGCTTCCCCATGATCGTCTCGCGGGCTGCCTCCGGCAGACCGTCCGCGTGCGTCATGTAGATCGTCAGCGCGTCGAAGACCTCCTCGATGTCCGCCTCGTGCCGGGCCAGCGCGCTTCCATGTTTGTAGCTGCGCTCCCGCAACTGCACGAGGTCACCCTTCACGAGCCCATCCAGCGTGCTCACGGCCTCAGTGAGCTGCTCTTGGATGCTCGCCAGCCGCTCAGTCAGTGCGTCGCCGCGAGTCACCCGGACGCCGTAACCCGTGCCGCCTCCGAGCAGCAGCAAGACCAGCGCGCCGAGGATGTCCAGGATGGTCGGGTCGATGTTCACGCCTGCTCCCTTCAACCGCGACGAGGCCCCGCAGCCGACCGTCTCGGGTCAAACTGCGGGGCCTCGCTCGACGCGGTAGCTCGCCGCTCACAAGGCGCAGCTATCCGTCGCCACTACACCCTGACTTGCCAATTTTCGCCCTGCAAGCCCTTTCTTGGCCGGCCGACCGCGACGCCCACGGACTCCCCACACGCCCAGACGCGTGGACCGTGCCGTCCGCTCGCTGACACTGGCAAACTTCGCAACCGCCCGATCGAGCTCGGCGAAAGATCCGATCTCCCCGCGCACGACCCCGGCCGCGAGGTCCCGGCCGATGGGCTCGAAGATGACCCGCGCGCGGGCGAGGTCGTGGGGCGGCGCGACGGGGCCGAAGACCGGCAGCTCGGCGAGCTCGGCGAGCTCGGCCTGCTCGCCGAGGACCTCCTCGCTGAGCCGGCTCTCGTCGACCACACGGGTGGTCTTCATGACCTCGCCGTCGACCAGGGCGTACCAGGGCATGGTCGCCGGCCGCTCGACGCGTCGCTCGAGCAGGCCGAGCTCGAGCAGCTCGACCTCGAGGGCCCGGACGACGCTGGCCACCGTCGTCGCGCTCGCGGCCGCCTCCCGGCGCAGGGCCTCGACCTGGGCGCTGGCGTCTGCGTCGTCCTCGAGGGACCGGGCGAGGCCCTCGGCGGCCATGTCGGCCGGGTGCGTCGACCAGCTCCTGCCCTCGTCGTCGACGTCGTGATCCGAGCGCGTCGCCCAGGCGATGACCTCGTCGGCCTGCTCGCCGTGGGGGTCCACGCCAGCCCGGGCGAGGGCCGAGAACACGGCCGACGCGACCCAGTCGTCCTCGACGCTGGAGCGCTCCTGGACGCGCTCGTCGGCCTTGAGTTGGGTCAGGGCGGGGCGACGGCGTGCCGCCGCCCAGCCGAGGGCTTGCTTCGCGCTACGGAACTTCACGGGGGATGGGTAGCGCGAAGGCTTGCCGGTCGCGACCGGGCGGATGCTCTACCCGTACAGGTGATCGTGTAGACTTCGTGCACCCATGACTCGACTGACGATCTACTTTATGGCACCCCGGCCCATGCAGAGAGTGTGACGCACTCGTTGTGTATGTAGCAGAGGAACACCCTGCCATAGATCGCTTCTTGGCGGCGCTTCACGCAGACTTTGGCCCCCACTCTTGGTCGCCCCGCGCCATGACTTTGCCCCAGCGGGACCTGTATTGAGTCCCTGACGATAGCTTAATTCGGCTGGGGCTGCATGCATAACACTGTTTTGGGCACCCCTTGACCTGTAGGCCATTGGTCCCCAATAATAGGGCTACATGTCTGTATCGAGTAAGTTCCTAGACATGCTCTTTGAGACCCTCGAAGACGATCAAGAAATCAACATGATTGTGCTCATGTTTGATGCGGGACATACGTTGCCAGAAGTTGCCAGGAGGCTCGGAATCGATGAGGGCGAGGCACAAGAGATCTACTTTGGGGCTCTTTTGAAATTGGCTGAGGTGTTGCCCGACGAAGATTTTTTGAATCTCCAGGTTCAGATTGACGGAGGGCGAGCATATAAATATGACAGCAAACGTACAAACGATCAAGTGCGGGAAGTCGACCTTGCCGTTGCTGACAGGTCGGCTCTGATTCGCACAGGAAACAAACACTATCAAAGCCGGCGCTTCAGGAATTCGTGTGGGCGAGATGAGCGCTCGGATAGAGCTCGAGCCCCCCGCAGTGAAACAAGATCGCGCTCCGAAACCGAGCCCGGCTCCGATACCCGCACGCCCGCTTCTTCAGCGCCTGGATCTTCGAGTTCACCGCTTCGAGTGAGGCGTTCGTAGCCCCGAGAACGATCGCGTTCACGATGCCCCACAGGTGCGCCCGCAGGGTCCGGCCGACCTTGACCATCGGCGGCAGTCGAGACCGCGCCATCCAGCCGATGAGCCGCTTCCAAGCCCGCCGCGCCCAGCCCCGCCGCTCGTAGCTCCACAGCTGGCGCGCGGCCTCCTTCATCGCCCACGCCCTCGCTACTCGCAGCGAGCTCCCGCGCAGGGCCTCGAAGCGAAGCCGGCTCTTGGCCGTCATGTTCTCGGGGTTCTTCAGCCACAGGTAGCGGGTCCCGGTCAGGGTCCGGTCTCCGAGTTCGCGCAGCTCGGCGTGCTCATCGACCCGCACCTTGTTGACCCCTTCGTTGATGTGCTTGGCCACGTGGAAGCGGTCGAAGGCGATCTTGCGCTCCGCGTCAGGGACGTGGATCAGCGTCGCCTGGACGTAGGGCCCCCACATGTCCATCGACACCGACTCCAGGCTCTGGAGGTGTTCGAGGGGGGTGCCAAAGTAGAATTCCTCGAGGTCGAACTGGCGGCGGTTGTCGAGGACGTCGATGACGTGTTTGCGGTCGCAGTCGTAGACCACGGTCACGTACTCGTGGCGCTTTTGGAACGAGGTCTCGTCGATGCCGATGTTGCGCAGCGGCTGGGACTGCCGGCGCTCGAGGCCCCGCGCGACGGCTCGGGTCATGACGCCGTCGACCTCGTCCCAGGTCATGCGCAGCATCCTCGCCACGGCGGACACGCTGGCCTCTTTGAGCCAGTCGATGACGAGCGCCTCGAACATCGCGGTGAACCTCGAGCCGGGCTCGGCCCAGGGCACCTTCAGCTGCTTGACGCCATGCTCGGCGCACTTGACCCGCGGGACCTCGGCGGTCAGGAGGGTCTTGTACTGCATGGTGTCGAGGTGCCTCCAGGTGCGAGTCCGCGTGTCGTAGCGCCCGGCCGCGGCCCCGCAGACTGGGCACGGGAGCTCGGCGCGCTCGTCTCGGGAGATGAAGATCTCGACCTCCCCAGCCTCGAGGCGCGGGTCAACGTCGCGGACGTACCAGGGGTCGTCGATTCCAAGGAGCTTGGCGTAGAGGTCTCGGTCGCGCACGGGCTCTCAGCATGCCTGGGCTGGAGGGGGCGTACCAGGGTTCCCGGCGGGGTGACCCACTCAAAATCCTGAAGCCCCTCAAAGCCAAAGGGCTGACCTTCGTGGCACCCCGGCCCATGCAGAGAGTGGTGACGCACTCGTTGTGTATGTAGCAGAGGAACACCCTGCCATAGATCGCTTCTTGGCGGCGCTTCGCGCAGACTTTGCTGCTTGCGCAGGCCGGGAGCTAAATGTCGTCAAAAGGCCTCCATCCGAATGAGTAACGAGTCCCTTTGGCGTTGGTGGCTGGCCAGGGTTAAGGCATGTGTACGTCGCAGCTCCGAGCCTGAGCCTGATCCGATCATTGATGCTCTTACCCTAGAGGCTGTCCGAGTTCCGGAAACACTTCTTAAGAAACAGCGGGTGGAGGTTGAGCACCGCCAAGCCGAGACTCGGTTGACAGATGCAGAGACGCGACTCACTAAAGAGGAGTTGAGAAAGCGGCGCGTAGATGTCGAGCACCGTCAAGCAGAGACGCGACGTATCGAAGCGGAGACGCTACGGGCCAGAGTGGAGACCCTCCGCGAACTCGCCGCTGCGGTCAAAGAACTACGTGAGGCAGGGTTTGATATTGTCTTTACTGACTCAGGAGAACTCAAGATCACTTCTCTAGATATAAAAGCCCCATGATCCGGATCCCGCGACCGACCTTCGCGTCGAGCTGGATGCGTCCCTTGGCCTGCAGGGCCTTGAGGTACTCCTGCACTGAGGTCGTGCTCTTGAGCCCGAGCCGGTCTCGGAGCTCGCGGCGGGTCGGTGGGTAGCCTCGCTCGGTGGTCATGACCTGGATGAGCTCGAGCACCCGGGCCTGGCGGGCGGTGAGCGGCCTGCATTGCTTGAGCTGGTCCATGGCGTTCACCTAGGGGTCGTCGGGATCGGGCTCAACCGCTCGTGTCGCGACCCGGGGCGGTGAACGGGCGCCCACGGGGCGCTCGTCGAGCTCGGCGCGCTCGTCCCAAGGTCGAGGCCCTGGCGGCCAGGGAGACTCGGGCGCGTCTGGGTCGCGACACGGCGCCTCGTCGTCCTCGTCGAAAAAGAGGTCGCCGTGCAGGGCGTCGGCCCGGGTCAGGGCCTGGTCGAGCTCGTCGAGGGACAGCTGCGTGGCTCGCCGGCTCAAGTGCTCGCGGACCTCGGCCGTGGTCGTGTCGGGGTCGCAGCCGTCGAAGCGTGCGACCTCGCCACCGGCCTGGACCCACCGCCGCTCGGCCTGCTGTCGACGCTCTCGCCGCTCGGCCTGCCGCCGTGCCCGGACCTGGGACAGCCGCTCGAAGGGGGCCTCGGCGGCGGCCTGGATGACCCGCCAGCCTGGACCGACCTCGCCGCTCTCGTCGAGGAGGCGGTAGCGGCCCGACTGTGGCTGGTCCGGGTGACCCACGGCGTGGGCGAAGAGCCGGGCGAGGGCCTCGGGGTCGGTGAGGATCGCGGGGTCGTCGAAGCCCAGGCCATCGTGGCCTTGGGCGCCGCGGGGGCGCAGCTGCAGGCCGTCTTCGCGGTAGGTCGCCTCGACGCGGAGCACGGGCTCGCTGCCGTCCCAGCCCTGCTCGCGCCAGCGGTGGGTCAGCGTGGTCTCGCCTTCGTGCCCGCGCAGGCCGAGCTGGCGGCTCTTCATGTAGAGCTTGAGGGTGAAGGCCGCCGAGGCGCGGCCGAGGTAGAGGGTCCCGAGGAGCTCGCCGTCGCCGGGGGTGCTGGGCATCTTGGTCTTCGCGGTGACGCCCTTCCAGCGCTCGCGGTTGGCGACCTCGGCGGTCTCGAGGCGCATGCCCACGAACTCGGCGCACAGCGGGAGCTGGACGATGCGCCAGTCGTCGACGGCGAGGAGGCGCCGGGCCTAGGGGAAGGCGTCGGCGAGCCAGGCTCCGACGCCGTAGTCCGCCGCCCGGGCCTCACGACTAGCTCGGCGTCGCTAGCTCAGCGAGGTCGGCCGCGCGGGTGGTCCTCATGACTTCGCCGTCGGCCAAGGCGTTCCAGCCCAACCGACTGAGTAGAATTCCGCTCATGACGAACAAAGTCGTTCCCTCCGTCGCGGGTTTCGCCACCGCAACCCTCCTCGCGCTCACTCCCATCACCGCCGCCGGCTCCCTGCCAGACCTGTGCGACGACGTCTACCTCGACGAGATCGGCGCACCGATCACCGACTCCAAGGACACCAAGCTGAGCCGCTTTTGCGAGTGGACCGGCCCGGACGCCCCCATCTGGGCCAACCATGTGTGCTGCGCCATCGACGGGGAGACGGCCGATTGCGGGCCGACAGACGCGAACGGACGGTGCACCTCGGGAATGAAGATGTGGTGCGATTACGGCGAGCTCACCTCGCCAGGGAAGGTCACCTGCTACCAGCCCTTCCCTGACGCCTGCGACGCTGGCTTCTGCGACGACCTCATGCCGCCGGGAACCCAACCCGACAAAGCCACTCCCCTGTGCTGCTACGGGGGCAGCTGCTATGAGCTGGCGATCGGCGAACACTGCGGAGGTGACTTCCTGCTGTGTTCTGCGCCCTACACCACCGAGCAAGGCACGGTCGGCTGCGCCGACCTGGACTAGCGGCACTTCATCCCCGACAGATTGACCGCAGCGCACTCTCGCAGACTCGCGGCCATTCGTAGATCCCCTGCGAGCTCGGCCCGCTTTGCCGCGAGCTGACGAGCGTTGGCGGCTGCTTCCCACGCCTCCCCGAGCTCGTAAGCCTGCGCGGCCCCCTCTGTCGTCCATGCCGCCAAGAGCTGCCCTGTCGGGCTACCTTCTCGTTCGAACTGATCGGCGTATGCGAGCGACCACCAGGCAGCCCACAGCGGATGTCGGGCTCCCTGCGGCTCGACGTACTCGGACCAGATCTCGAAGCCGTCCCTGGGTTGATGTGCCGCAATCAAGGCCAAGCCTTCGATCGCTCGACCCGTTCGGGAGTAGTCGAGCATGGGCAAGCTGCTCAGGCTCATCGTCGGCTCTCGAGCTCTGATCGTGCTGAGCCCCACGGCGAGCAAGATCACGGCTAGCGCCCCCGCTATAAGCGCCGGCCACGTCGAGCGCTGTCGAGCCACGGGGCTCCGTAGCGCCTCGAGCAGCGCATCCATTGACGGCCACCGCTCCTCCGGTGCCCACGCAAGTCCTCGCTCCAACGCCTCTCGTGCGTGCCTGGGCACGAGCTCACGCCCAGCTTCGGGTCCGCAGCGCAACGCCTCGATCCGACCCTCGACGTAGGCCAGCTCTCCCCCCTCCGCCCCGGGTGGACTCGGAGAGTCCCGCAAGAAAGGGTCTACCCCCGTGAGCGCCTCCCACAGCGAGACGCAAAACGCGAACTGATCGCTCCGAGTGTCCCCCGGCGCCCCCAGGAAACGCTCAGGAGCCAGGTGCGTGAGCGCCCCGCACAGATATGCCGGCTCATGCCCCTGGAGCGACTCGATGCTCCGGGCCAGCCCGAAGTCCACCAAGACCGCCTGGCCGTCGGCGTCGAGCATCACGTTGTTGGACTTGAAGTCGCGGTGGACCACTCCCCGCCGATGCGCCGCCGCGAGCCCTTCACCGACCTCGATGTAGCGGGCGATGATCTCCTCTTGGCTCTTGCCGATGCACCAGCTGAACAAGCTCTCGCCCTCGAGCCATTCGAGGACCAGGTAGCGATAGTCGTCGCCGTTACCCTGGTCGTAGATGGTCACGACGTTGGGGTGGTCCAGGGCGGCGAGGGCTCTCGCCTCACGTTCGGCGACTCCAGCGAGCTCACCGTCTTCCAGGGGCATGATCTTGACCGCGACGCGCCGCGAGAGCACGCGGTCCCTCGCCATGAACACCCGCCCAAAACTCCCTGCCCCGACCTGCTTGATGAGCTCGAAGCGTCCCGCGAGCAACACAGGCTCGTCTTTGGGCGCGCGGATGTGGGCCTCGATGATCGACAGGTCACTCGGCTCTTCGATCGCCTCGACCAACGACTCGACAGATACCCCCTCCGCGGCAGCGAAGGCCTCGAGCGCGCTCAGGTCGAGCTCGACCGTGGCGAGTCTGCGCGCCGAGCTGCTGCGCTTGGACGACGGGGGGTTCTCCATGGCGCGCCGTCCATGGTAGACGACTGCTCCCCCACGATGGTCACTAAAGCCTCTCTAGCCGCAGCCTTGCGCGACGATCCGCGCGCGAGGGAAGCCTTTGTCGTCGAGCATCGGGCGTGGGCAATCCGCTACGCGCGACGCCGTGGCGCGGGCTCAGACGCCGAAGACATCGCCCACGCGGCGCTCTTGAAGGTGATCGAAAGACCACCCGATGCGCTGGATGAGCTTCATCCCCGGGCGATTCTTTCGGTCAAAATTCGCGACCAGCTCGTCAAGCGATGGCGAGAACAAGGACGCACCGCGCATGCCTTTGACGAGCACGTGCTCGAGCGTGTCGCGCCTGGGTTGGAGTCGAAGCCAGGGGCGAGCACTCTCGTATGGCTGCGGCAGTTGCTGAGCAAGCTGTCAAGCGCACTCGAGCGCTTGCCCTCGGGGGACCGGAAGCTGCTCCGACAGCGCTACCTCGACGAAGAGCGAGCCGTGGACTTGGCCAGCGAGGGTCAAAGCGCCGCGGCTGTGCGCGGGAGGGTCTTCCGTGCATTGGGCCTGCTCCGCGACGAGCTGACGCCCATGAAGTCGTGATACGAGCCTCGCCTTCGTTCGTCCCAAGGCTGCCGCACAACTGAAGGTCGCGGCACGTCATGGTGCGCATCGCACCTGCCAGTTGTTGGTACCAGTCCGAGCTTCACCTGGGCTCTGTCCGCGAGGTGGGCGCGACCCAGGGCAGGCCAGGAGTAACTCGTCCGCGGAGGGGCTCGACTCACGCGCCCTCAGCCTCGACTCGCGGAGGGCCGACCTTCACCTCGGGGTGTTTCCCATTCTCCCACCGGTCAGTTGGGTGGAGCCGGCGGAGCGTCAGAAGCTGCTCGCCGCAGACCTTCGACGATGATCCCGATCTGACGTCGATGTTCTGCCGGATTTCTGACGAGCTGCTTCCTCGCCGCCGTACCAGTGTAGCTCACTGACCCATGCCAGTGGGTTAGTGTCGGCATTTGGTCTCCATTGAAGCGTGTGTTCGCCTCGGATTGTCGGCAATGCTGGTCGCGGCAGGAGGCCCAAAGAAAGAGGAGGTGTACTCACCCCGCACTTCGCCGACAGGCCGCCGGAGCCTGGAGTTACCAGCTGCCATCGACGTGCGATTGGTACGCGATTGGTAGGCCGTTGGTACGCGATTGGTAGGCCGTTGGTACGCTGTTGGTACGCGATTGGTAGGCCGTTGATACAGCCGGAGCGCGATTTAGTACGCGATTGGTAGACCGTTGACACGCGTCTGAGCCTCGCTTGGTACGGCCGCGGCCAGAGCGCTCTCCGAAGTCTCCCAACCTCTGCGGGGTGACTCGCCCGGCACATATTCGAGGTGCCCCAAAATGACCCCACACTGGCGGTGTGAATGCAGTTTGTGTGTCGATTTAATGCTCGACGAACCCCTGAAATAGGGTCAGGCTCAGTCCATGGTTGAGCTGCTCTCGCAGAACACGGACAGACCCCGCGCGCCACGGGGTGATCGCCGTCGTCCTCGGAAGGCGGTGCGTCATCGAAGGAGCGCGGGCCATGCCTGACCTGAAGCTGGCGTTCATCACGATCGGGAGGAAGAGTCGATGACTGCAATGAGGACCGTGGGCATCGTGGCGGCGACGCTCGCCACGACGGCCGTAGTCGGCGGTGGAGCCTACTGGCTCTACAAGCGCCGGAAAAAGAAGAAGGACGACGAGCTCGCGGACGACGACGATGTGGTTCTCAAGGACTTCGAGGACGACGACGACCCTATCACCCCCGACGACATCCGCCCTCGAGGCGGATTCATGGATCGCAACACGCTCCCGGACGACGTGAAGCAGGAGTTCATCGAGGCCTTCGGCGGCTACGCGCCGCCCAAGGACGAGATCCTCGACAACCTCACCCAAGAGGACGTGATCTTGTTCGGCGTGAAGTCGGAGCCGGTGCCGGGCTACCCCGAGGTCAGGGAGGAGATCCTCACTGCCAAGGTGCGGACCGTCGAGGACACGGTGATCCGGGCGCGGATCTCCGAGCCCGAGGAGTTCTCCGCGCACCTCGGCTCCTACGCCGGGCACGGCTTTCGCTTCGGCGAGATGGTCGAGGTCCCACGCGGCGTGATCATCTTCGCCGCGCGGCCCAAGCCCACGGACGTGACGGGCTACGGCAAGCACGGGCGTCCGGCGGGGACCTTCGAGTCCAGCCACGTGACGAAGAAGAGCTACGACGTGCACCCCGGCACGCCCTACGACCTCGTGATGCCCTACATCACCGACGACATCGAGTTCCACGTCGACCGCGCGATGGTCCGCTTCGAGCTCGTCGGGACCAAGGGGCTGCATCAGCAGATCGTGTTCAAGGAAGGCAGCATGCACGGCGACGTGACGCTCCGGGCGCTCGATCGGGATCCGAAGACGGGGCTGGTGTTCGTGGCGCGCTGGAACTTCCACATCGAACCGTGAGGACCAGTTACGGCCCGCGCGTAGGGGCCGAGACAAACTGGAGGTGAGCGGTGACGATCGAAGCGCGAGCGCTTCGAGCAGCTCAGTGTGGGAGCTTCGTGGTGCGCTGCCTCGACAACGACCCCATGGTCGGCAAGGGGCGTGACCTCGTCTGGCGCGGACGCTGAGCCCCAAAACTGAACCCGGCGGAACACGACGGACGGGCTTCGCGTCGTAGGCTGCCATCCGCTAGGATGGTCACCTACCGAAGAGCCACGCCCCGTCGTTGAGAGGAAACGACAACGATGAGCGTGAAAATCCGCCCCTACCGCAACGGGGGCTACGAAGTCGACATCATGATCCGCCTGCCCAACGGCAAGACCCACCGCGAGCGACGCAAGTCGCCGTTCTCGGCCAAGTCTGCGTCGCTGCGCTGGGGCAGGGAGCGCGAGCGCCACCTGCTGATCCATGGGTTGGCAACCGCCAGCGAAGACGCTGGCCCGACAAAGAAGGAGGTTCCGACCCTGGCGGAGTTCGCCCCGCGCTACATGGAGGGCTACGCCAAGGCCAACGGCCACAAACCATCCACCCTGGAGACCAAGCGCCAGGTCCTACGCCTGCACTTGATCCCCGCGTTCGGGGACAAGCGCCTCGATCAGATCAACTCCGAACTCGTCCAACGGCTCAAGGCCAAGCTCACCGAGCATATGGCCAACAAGTCGATCAACAACGTGCTCGGTGTGCTCAACACCATGCTCAAGTGCGCCGTCGAGTGGGGCGTGCTCGAGGAGCTTCCCGTCCGAGCCAAGCGCATGCGCGTGAAGAACCCGTCGATGGACTTCTATGACTTCGACGAGTACGCGGCACTGGTCAAAGCCGCAGCGGCGCAGAGTCCCGAGTGCCTGGTGTTCGTGTTGCTTGGCGGCGATGCGGGGCTGCGTGCGGGGGAGATCCGCGGGCTGCACTGGGCCGCGGTCGATCTGCGCCGGCGCCAGCTGACGGTCGAGCACTCGGAGTACAAGGGCGAGCTCACCACGCCCAAGTACGACAAGATCCGCACGGTCCCGCTGACGCGGCGGCTGGCGGATGCGCTGGGGGCTCTCCCCAGGGACTGCGAGCTCGTGCTGTACCGGGGGAGCGAGGGCCGGGAGATCCCGACCTCGCGGCAGACGGGCCGGACGATGCTGGAGAAGGCCCAGGACGCCGCGAAGCTGCGACGTCGAGGGCCGCACACGCTGCGACACACCTTCTGCAGTCACCTCGCCATGCGTGGGGCGGCTGCCCGGGTGATCCAGCAACTGGCGGGGCACGCGTCGCTGGTGACGACGCAGCGCTACATGCACCTGTCTCCGGGAGCGACCGAGGCCGCGATCGCGCTGCTCGAGCAACCGGCCCCGATCTTGAAGCCGGCTGAGTCCACGGCCGGGCCCCGGCTTGGAGAGATTCGGGAGACGGAGGGGCGCCAGCCCCCTCACGCCCCGTAGACGGACCTTTTGACCCCTCAAACCACAGGCGCCTGGGACCGGGGCGCTTCGTCGCTCCGCTCCTCCGCTTTGGCTTGGTGGGCAATGGAGCTCGTACCTTCGAGAAGGCTGGTGGTCGCCCCCGCGAGCGGGGGCGTGGATTCCTTGACAGTCCCTGAGTCGTGGACGTGGGGCAGGGAGGGCGTGGCGTCGTCCACGACGGCTAAAATAGTCAGAGACTGTGATTTACTCACAGTCTCTGAGTCGTGGACGTGGGGCAGGGAGGGCGTGGCGTCGTCCACGACGGCTAAAATAGTCAGGGACTGTGAAAAGTTCACAGTCCCTGAGTTCCGTCATGCCCCCACAGGGAGCTGGGGACCGGGGGCGCTTCGTCGCTGTCCGCTCCTCCGCTCTGGCTTGGTGGGCAATGGGGTTCGTGCCTTCGCGTGGGCATTGGGTCGCCCCCTGAAGGGGGCGGTTCACTCGCTGGCCAACCCTCGTGCGCGCACCTCGTAGCGAGCGCGGGTTTTCGGAGGGTCGGCCAAGACGAGAATTGCTTGGCATGGCAGGGCTCCTCGGCGCCCTGCTCGTGTTAGAGACTGATCATGCGCCTGACCAAGCACACCGACTACGCGCTCCGTGTGCTCATCTACGTCGCGGCGGCGGATGGGCGTCAGGTATCGACGGACGAGATCAGCGAGGCCTACGGCATCTCGGGCCACCACCTGGTCAAGGTCGTCGGCACGTTGGGACGCGCCGGCTTCTTGGCGGTCAAGCGCGGCCGCGGCGGCGGGGTGACCCTCGCGCGTGACCCGGAGGAGCTGCGCCTGGGCGAGGTCCTCGAGGCGACCGAGCCCGACTTCGCCATGGTCGAGTGCATGCAAGAGGGCAACACCGAGTGTCCCCTGACCGGCGCGTGCTCCCTGGTCTCCCCGCTCTACGAGGCCCAGCGCGCGTTCATCGCCAGCCTCGACCAGTACACCCTGGCCGACGTGCTCAATCGGCGGACGCGGACCTACCGCCGCCGCCTCGGGCTCGAGTAGATCGCCCCGAAGATCTCCAAGATTGATCGCCATCGCGCCCTGGGCCGTCGATTCGGATCATTTGGTCGAAATCGAGCGGCCCTCGCCAACTCGCGAACATCGTGGATCGGCAAGCTAGACCCGATCAAAAAGGCGTTCTCGAACCACTGAACAAAAATGCGGAAAAATGGACGCCTGCTCAGCACTGCACGAGCATACAGCCATGACCACGCTGCTTCGTCCCCACACGTCGACCCTCCTTCGTCTCATCGTCGAGCTCAAGGGCGCCGGCATGGCGACCAACCTCGTGTTCTTGGAGGTGATCGGTGAGCGCGATCCTCGCACCTTGGTGGCCGAGCTGGAGGAGCTGGAGGAGCTCGGCCTCGTCGCGTTCGCCGCCGCCAGCGAGCAGTGGACCCCGACCTTCGCCGGCCTGACCGTCGGCCTGTCCCTGCCCGCCTACGACCCCGCCGAGGTCCTCCTCGACGACGACGACGAGTGCGCGGCCTGACCGTCCGCGTGCGTATTTAGTCGCGGCCGAGCTCGTACAAGCGCTCCTCGATGGCGAGGGCGTCGATGTCTTCGTGATGGCGGCTGAGCCACGCGCAGGCGGGGAGCAGCTCGGTGAAGGCCTCGACGGCGCCGGCCAGACGCGTCAGCCGCAAGAGCTGGCGGATCACGCTCGACGCGATGGCCAGGGAAAAGCCCGCTTGCGGTACGACCACCGCGATGTGTTCGAGACCTGGATCGATCTTTGGGATCCGTAGAAATAGGCGCAGAACTTCGAAGCTCGGCGGCGGGATGGCCTCGTCGATCCAGACGATGAGCGCGGTGGCGCCCTCGTGAACGATCGCGTGCTCGAGCGCCGCGACCTCACCGCGCGCCCGCTCCAGCCCCGGCGCGCGAAAGTGCCGGAGCAGTACGACCTCGCCCACGGTCGCCACGCGGACCTTGTCCAGCCGTGACTGCGCTCGAGGGGCGGCGACCTGAATCATGGGCTCCGCCTCAGGTCCCGAGCGTATCGAGGGTGCCCCCAACGCGCGGGCGATCGATGGTCAGGCCGAGCTTCGACTCGTGCCAGTCGAGGGCGGCCTCGAGCTTCGTGAAGGTTGCGACGCCCCCGGCGAGCTGGCCCAGGCTCATGACCTGCTGGGCGACGCTGGCGACCAGGGTGGGGATGAGCGAGTCGACGCTCGGGATCACGAGGGTGATGGTCTCGAGGCCAGGGCTGGTGATGGCTTTGCGTCGAAAGTGCCCCAGCACTGCGCGGGGCGGCGGCGGCCAGGGAATGTCGGCTTGGAGCAGGAGCCCCCGGGCGCCTCGCTGAATCTGCGCCCCGAGCCAGTCGGTCTGGGCGCGGGCGAGGGGCAAGGTCGGCATCTCCACGTGACGAATCAGGGCTAGCGGGAGCACGAGCGCGGTTCGGAGCGTCGGGTCATGGGCGACCATGCCGACCTCCGAGCTGCGGGACACTCTCTGACTATCCCACGATTGAACCGGTGGAACCTGTTTTTCCCGGTAGGTCGCGGTCTAGAGCTGGCGAATTCGCCGAAGCGCTCGCCGGCCCCGAGGCCCGCGCATGCGCCTCCGCTCGCGTCCGAGCCTCACTTCGCGGGCTTGGCCGAATCTGCACCCTCGCGGGCGGCCTTGAGGTCCGCCTGGGCCTGCTCGACCTGGCCCTGCATCTTGTCCTGGAGGTTCTTGACCACCGCGTCCGAGATCGGCCCGAGGCACTCCTTGAGCCCGGCCTCGTCCGAGGCTTCGGCGAGGCAGGTGACGTAGGTGCTCCACACGCCCTCGTCGACCTTGGTCGACTCGCGCAGCTCGTTGAGGGTCGCCACGCACTGATCGACGGCGGCCTTGTCGGACGGGGTCCCCTGGGCCGCGCCCTCGATCTTCTTCTTGTTGGCGCACGCGCGCTCTTCGGGGGTCTTGCACGCGACCAGGCCCAGGCCCAGGGCCGCGACGAGGAGCAGGCGCGAGGTGGAGTGCTTCACCAGGGAACGCATCGGCGGCATGTCAGCACGGCCAGGCGGGGGACTCAAGACCCCCAGGACACGCAGGTGGGCCAGGCTGGGTCCAACGCCGCACCTCACAGGCACGAGAGCGCGATGTCTCCAGGGGCGTGGCAGCGCAGGCAGGCCCGTCGGTTGCGGCGCTCGAGGGCGGCGCAGCGGGTCGAGTTGGCGAACCCGGGCCCGTGGGGGCTCGCCCCGAGGCCGGGCGTGGCCGCGTCGGTGGTCGCGTGGCAGGCCAGGCAGCTGTCCTCGTCGTGGCAGCTGACGCAGGCCGAGATGTTCTTTTGCGCCGCGCGGGCGTGGCCACCCCCGAGCGCTCCGCCGGCGTCCGCGCTCGCCCACCCCGGCGGGTGGAAGCTCAGCGAGGAGCCGAGCCCAAAGCGGCTCTCGCTCCCGCTGCCGTCGCCGTCGGGATCGCTCGAGGTGCCCACGCCCACGCGCAGGTGGCAAGCCTTGCACTCGCTCTGCAGCCGGTGGCAGCTCGAGCAGTCCTGGCTCGCCGCCTTCGCGTCGATGGCGTGGGTGCTCAGGTAGTCGCCGGCGTGGATCCGCATGGGTCGGATGGGGCCGGCGTGGCAGTCGGCACAGAACTCGTCGTCGTGGCAGGCCGCGCACAGGCTGGGGTCGGCCTTGGCGATGCCCCGGTGGTCCTCCACGAAGGCCAGATCGTGGCCAGCCCCGCGGGCGCTGGGTCCCCGAGGGAGCAGCTTGGGGGCGGTCGGATCGCCAAAGGGCGCGGTCTCGAGGCGCCCGTCGGCGCCGCTGGGGTGGCAGGTGGAGCAGGTCGCGCTGGCCCAGGTTGGCTTGGCGCCGGGCAGCACGTCCGCGCCGGGCTTGGGTTTGGGCTTGCCCTGGTGGCAGGCCAGGCAGTCCGCCTCGCTCGGCAGCTGCGCCTGGGTCGCCAGGCCGACCTTGGCCATGTCGCCATGGCAGTCCTCGCACGCGGCCCCGCGCTGGAGGTGGGCCTGGTGCGAGAAGATGAGCCGCGGCTTGGGGATGCGGGTCGTCGCCGTGACCCGCTGCTCGTCGACGTGGGTGTGGCAGTCGGCGCAGTGGGCCGCGTCGCCCTGGGTGCGCCCGTTGACCGCGGGGTGCTGGTCGCCGTGGCACAGGTCGCAGGCTTCGCCCGTGGGCAGGTCGTTTTGGCTGGCCAGGGCGCTGGTCTCGATGCGGGTGTGGCACTGCTTGCACTGGACCCCCGCCGCGAGGTGCTTGCCGTGGTTCATGCGCACGCGCAGCTCCTGGGGCGGGTAGACCGGGCCGCCCGGGCGCTTGGGGCCCTCGGAGCGGGGCAAGGTCGCGGGCGGCTCGCTGATGGGATCGGCCTCGGCCTCGGTCTGGCCCATGGACAGGGCGAGGACCGAGAGCCCCAGGGCGCCCAGGCCCAGGCTCACGCGCGTCGCCCAGCGCCGCTCCGTGGCCGTCATCGCCCGCCTCCGCGCATGCTCCAGTCGAAGCCCAGCATGGCCAGGCCGCGGAAGGCGTGGCGCAGGTAGGGCGTGACCATCTCTTCGGCGAGCAAGGTGACGTGGACGCCCCGCCAGACCTGGGCGTCCGCGCCGGCCTGGACCGCCACCGCCCAGCCCTGGCGGGTCTCGTCGCCGTAGCCCGAGGCGTAGGTGCGCAGGTCGAGGCCCACGCGGTCGTGGGCGACGCGGACCTGGCCGTCGAGGCTCCCGCCGGCGACCGTGCCCCCTTCCCCGCCCTGGGCGAAGCCGTCGACGCGGGCGGCGAAGCGATGCCGCCGCCACAGCGCCGAGAGCGAGGCGCCCCAGCCCAGGGCCAGCGCCCGGGTGCGCGCGGCGGCTTCGTCCTCGGCCAGCTCGCTGCGAAACACCCGCACGCGCCCCCGCCCCTGCAGCGTCCAGCCTCCGCCCGCGCGCACCTGGTAGCTCAGGCGCACATCCTCGAGGGGCTGGAGCGCGAACAGGTTGAAGATCGAGTCGAGGTCGAAGCTGGGGATGGTGCGCAGGTACTGGGCGCGGACGCGGTGGCGATCGGACACGGCCAGATCGAGGCCGGCGGACAGGTCGTCGAGGCGGCTCGTGCCGAGGTTGTAGCGGGCCGCGGCGAAGGGGGTGAACACGCCGTCGAAGAGCGGGAGGTCGAGCTGCGCAGACACGAATTCCTGGTCGACGGCGGTGGTCAGGGGCTGGGCGCTGCCGTCGGCCTCGCCGGTGGGCTCGACGAGGCCGCGGTTGAGCGCGCCCGTATCGGCGCCCGGGGTGAAGGTCCGGCGGTAGGCCACCCGGGCGTGGACGCGGCGCAGCCCCGAGCTGGCCAGGGCCGCCCCGAGCATGGGCGAGCGGGCGATGTCCATGTCGCGCCCGAGGCCGGGCTGGGGCGTGCCGGCGGTCCCGTCGAGCTGCCAGGTGGGCCAGCCGAACACGTCGTTGCCGTTGACCGCCAGGCCGCCGAACGCCTCGATGGACAAGTTCGCGGGGGTGTCGACCCGGGCCCAGCCGCCGTCGAACGCGAACCAGTCGAGGCCGCTGGTCTCGAACTGCCGCCCGGCCCGGAAGTCGAAGAAGCCCCCGATCTCCCGGCCCTGGACGTAGCCGTAGAGCAGGTCGACCTGGCGGCCGTCGAGGCTCTGGAGCAGCGGGCCCGAGGCGCCGGGGGCCGAGGACGCGAACCGGCGAAAGTCGCCGAAGTCGTGGCGCACGCGCATGGACGCGACCACCTCGATCTGCCCGTCCTTGGGCTCGCGCCGCCACTGGTCGGCCTGCTTGGGCGGGAGCAGCTCGTAGACGCCGAGGTTGACGTACTGGACCAGGCGGCGCCGCCGGAGCAGGCGGACCTCGCCCTCCCCGCTCGCCGCTGGGGCCATGACCACGTAGCCCTCGCCGATGGTTCGGGACCCGACGCGGACCTCGGCGGCCTCGGCTCGGCCGATCCCCGCGCCCAGGGCGAGGATCAGCGAGGCGATCGCCGGGGCCCGGGCCCGGCGCGGCGGACCGAGGGGGGCGCACCCAATCCGAGCCTGGCGCTGGTCTCCCTCCATCCGGACGGCGAGTCTATCAGTCCAGACCTGCCTTTTGCTGGAACCCCGGCCGTGTCACCATGTCCCTCGGCCGTGTCCGCAGCATCCTCGTTTCCCCACGCGCTCCCTTCCCTGCTCCTGACTGGTTGTCTGGGGCTCTCGGCGTGCGCGGGGATCGGACAGAGCAAGAACCCTGGCGCCGAGGTCGTAGCCGCCGGCTGGATCGACGACGCGACCGTCGGGACCCCGGCGGCCGCCGAACCCGAGCGCCTCGCCCTCCTCGCCCAGGCGGGTCTCGAGGGACGGATCCTCCGCCTCGATCGTCTGTTGGACCTCTACGACGGGGCCCGCTTCGCCGGGGACAAGGACGCCCGCGACAGCCTGTGGCAGGCGCTGGGCCCCTACTCGAGCTCGCGGGGCATCGACGCCAGCCGCGAGGTCGTGCTGCGCCTGCTGGAAGAGGCCTACGCCCTCGAGGACCTGGCCGCGTCCACCGAGGCCGCGACCCCCGGCAGCGTCGACGAGGAGGACCAGCGCTTCATCGCCGACGCGATCATGCTGCTCAGCGCCGACATGTTCCTCCCGGACTCGGCCGAGGCGCTCATCACCCAGACCCTCGCCTACCGGGTGCTGACCGAGACCGGGCACCCGCGCGTCGCCGACAACGCGCAGTGGCGGATCTACGACCACGTCCGCGGGGTGCTCGTCGAGGCCGTCGAGATCGGCCCGGAGCTCCGGGACGAGGTCGCGGTCCACGCCCTCTACACCGTCCGCGAGGACCTCTCGCCCTGGCTCGAAGATCTGGCCCCCCACGCCCAGCCGCCCCTGCCCAGCCCCGCGCAGCTGTGGGCCTTGCTCGAGGCCCCGCGCGACGCCCTGGCCCAGACCCCGCGCTGGCAGGCCGTGGTCGCCAGCCGCTCCGAGGAGGAGACGCAGCTGCGCGAGACCGTGCTCGCCCTCCTGCCCCAGCCCCGGGACCCCAGCTGGACCCTCCCGGAGCTCCCGCGGGGCACCGGGCACCGCGAGAGCCTCGCGCCGGTGGTGCTCCTGCGCCCGGGCGAGGCCGTCCTCGACCCCGGGGGCGAGGCGGCGCAGACCTTCACCGTGGGCATGGGCGGGCCCGATCCGCTGCGCGCCGGCATCGAGGGGCTGCTCGCCCGGGACGGCCGGGGCACGCTATTGGTCGCCGCCCACCCCGAGCTCCCGGCCCCCGAGTACGCCGACGCCCTCGCGGCCATGGTCGAGGTCCGGGCCGCGACCCTCGAGTTCGCCGTGCACGAGCCGCGCCTCGAGGGCGCGAGCGAGGACGGCTCCGAGGCGGGCGCGGCGACCCTGGCCCTGCCCATGCTCGTGGCCCGGGCCAACGACCTCAACCCCGGCGCGCGGGCGCTGCGGGGCGCTCGGATCCACGTCCAGCTCAGCGGGCGCGGGCCTCGGGTGCGCGTCGACGGCGAGTGGCTCGGAGCCGCGCCGGGTCTGCCGAGCGACGTCAAAAACCTCGCCCAGGCCCTCCACCACGCCTTCCCCCGCGAGCGCGCCGTGAGCTTGAGCATCGCGCCGGGGGTCCAGCACCGCCAGCTCATCGATCTGCTCGCCGTGCTCACCGGGGGCGTCGACTCGCCCTTCCTGGCCGTGGGCTGGCTCCCCGACGAGCCCATCGTCGCCCAGGCCGAGCTGCCCGCCAGCGGGAGCGAGCGAGCGAGCGACGCGACCCTGGCCAAGCGCGCCGCGCTGACCCGGCGCGCCCTCCAGAGCCGCCTGGTGTTCCCCGCCCTCGAGCTCAGCCCCGGGGCCAAGGCCACCCCCGTGCTCGCTCCCGACGGCGAGGCTCGGATGAAGGTCGCCGCCGAGGCCCTGTTCGCGTGCATGCCCGAGCTCGAGGCGCCGCTGCCCAAGGACGGCCTGAGCCTCGAGCTGCGCTTTGAAAAGGGCCGCTTCACCCGCGCGAGCGCCGACGCGGGCCGACGGCTCGGGCGGTCCCACAAAGAGCAGCTCGGGGCCGTCGAAGCGTGCGCCCGAGAGCGCCTGATCGGCCTCTCGGTGCCCCTCAACCCCGAGCTCCCCGCGGCCGAGGTCCCCGCCTCGCTCGACGTCACGGTGGTCTTCACCGGCGTCTGAGTTCTGCTCTGCCCCCACAGGCATCTGAGGACCGGGGGCGCTTCGTCGCTGTCCGCTCCTCCGCTTTGGCTTGGTGGGCAATGGGGTTCGTGCCTTCGAGAAGGCTGGTGGTCGCCCCCGCGAGCGGGGGCGTGGATTCCTTGACAATCTCTGAGTCGTGGACGTGGGGCAGGGAGGGCGTGGCGTCGTCCACGACGGCTAAAGTGGACAGGGACTGTGAAAACCTCACAGTCCCTGAGTCGTGGACGTGGGGCAGGGAGGGCGTGGCGTCGTCCACGACGGCTAAAGTAGACAGAGGGTCGGCCAAACTCGTCTTGGCCGACCCTGTGAGCCCTGCCTCAGTCGCAGGCGAGGTAGATGTCGACGACTTCGCCGGTCTGGACGCGGCCGCCCACGCCCTGGAACTCGAAGGCGGAGCGCTCGCGGCCGCAGTTGCCCCGGGCGTCGCAGGTCTCGCGGACCTCGTTGGCCAGGCTGATGGCGCTCACGCCCTCGTTGGCGAGGGTGCTCAGCTCGCTGGGGAGCGAGCGCTTGTCGCTGTCGAGGTCGCGCCAGACCAGGATGTCGGCGAAGCGGGCGTCGGCGGGCGTGATGGAGCCGTCGCCGTCGCTGTCGTACTCGGACAGGGCCAAGAAGCCGTTTTGGGCGTGGCGACCCGAGGCCAGGATCGAGCCCGAGCCGAACAGCTCCGAGCCCGCCTCGATCGAGCCGCTGCCGTCGAGGTCGATGGCCAACCAGGGGTTGTCGGCGCTGGGCCAGTCCGAGCCCAGGCACGAGCCGGTCCCGGAGATGTCGAAGCTCGCGGCGCTGGTCACCATCTCGATGGGCCCGCCGTCGAAGCTCAGGGCCAGGGGCGTGTTGCAGGCCTCCCAGTCCCACATGGGCTCCCCACCGACGAGGATGCAGCCCATGTTCCAGCCCTCTCCGAACTCCTCGCCGAGGCCGCAGTCCTTGGAGTCGCCAGGGAAGCACTGGGGGCTCTCGACGCAGGGCCCGAGGGTGCCTCCGTCGCAGAAGTGGTACCCCTCGCCCTCGCTGCCCATGCACTCGTACCACTCGCTGGAGGTGTTGCAGGGTTGACCCTCGAGGCCCGGATCCCCGGTCTCGGTCTCGGTCTCCTCGTCCTGAGCCTCGGTGTCGGCCTCGGTCTCCTCGTCCTGGGCCTCGGTGTCGGTCCCGGTCTCCTCGTCCTCGGGGTCCTGCTCCTTGTCCAAGCAGCCGGCGCTATCCCCAGGCTCTCCGTCGTCGTCTCCAGTGTCGCCTTCGGCGAGCATCTCGTCGTCAACCTCCCCCTCGTCGCAAGCGACGAACACGAGGCTCAGGGCGGCCAGGGCAAACACGGCGTTGCGCATCGACCTGGAGGTGCCATCGCCGACCCGGATCGATCACGGCGCTCTCGTGCCCGACGACGAAGCCTCACCTCCGGGCGCGGGGGCGAGGCTGGCGCCAATGGCGTTGGCGGAGCAATCGACTAGCAGTCGCCCACCCCGGCCGCGCCGGGACCCATGATCCACGAAAGCATCGTCCACGGACTCAGCTGGCGTTGAACCCGTGGGCGGCTGCCTTTCTCGGTAGGCCGTCAATGGCAGGCGAGGTAGATGTCCACGACCTCGCCGACCTGGGGGCGGCCGCCCGCGCCCTGGAACTCGAAGGCCGAGCGCTCGCGGCCGCAGTTGCCTCGGGCGTCGCAGGTCTCACGGACCTCACTGGCCAAGCTGATCGAGGTGACGCCTTCGTCGGCGAGGGTGCTCAGCTCGCTGGGGAGCGAGCGCTTGTCGCTGTCGAGGTCGCGCCAGACCAGGATGTCGGCGAAGCGGGCGTCGGCGGGCGTGATGGAGCCGTCGCCGTCGCTGTCGTACTCGGACAGGGCCAAGAAGCCGTTTTGGGCGTGGCGACCCGAGGCCAGGATCGAGCCCGAGCCGAACAGCTCCGAGCCCGCCTCGATCGAGCCGCTGCCGTCGAGGTCGATGGCCAGCCAGGGGTTGTCGGCGCTGGGCCAGTCCGAGCCCAGGCACGAGCCGGTCCCGGAGATGTCGAAGCTCGCGGCGCTGGTCACCATCTCGATGGGCCCGCCGTCGAAGCTCAGGGCCAGGGGCGTGTTGCAGGTGTCCCAGTCCCAAGTGGGGACGCCGTCTTGGATGAGACAGCCCATCTTCGTGCCGGCGAGCTCCCCCCCACACTCTTCCCATTGGCCGGGGAAGCACATGGGGTCCTCGACACAGGGGCCGTAGGCGCCCCCCTTGCAAAAATGGAAGCCCTCGCCCTCGAGGCACGCGGTCCACTCGTCGCCGTCGCAGTCCTCGCCCTCGAGGGTCGTCGGCTCACCGGTCTCGGTCTCTTCGTCCTCGGACGGGGCCTCCGCGTTCTCGTCTTTTCCCTGTTCGGCCTCGGCGTCGTCTTCCGCGTTCGCGCTGGTCTCGCCTTCGGCGAGGAGCTCGTCGTCGGTCAGGCCCTCGTCACAGGCGGCGAGGGGCAGGCTCAGCGCGATCAGGGCAAGCAGGGTTCTACGCATACCCGGGGAGTGCCACGGGCAGCGCGAACCGATCGCCGGTGTTCAGCGCGCCCGTAGAATCTGCTGCTCCGCGTTTTGGACCTGGCTAGAGAAGCGGGTCAGCTCGCCGTACTCGGACACCTCGAACACGCCCGGGGTGAGGCTGGACGTGCTCTCGAACACGACCTGAGACTCCCCCACCCCGCCCTCGAGGAGGGTCCGGGTGTAGCGCCCGCGCCCGCTCGCGCCGGTCAGCTCGACGTCTCCGGGGACCTCGCTAAAGCGCCGACCGTCGAGGTTGATGGCGACCCGGGCCTCGAGCCGCGGGGCGTAGCCGACGACGAGTCCGCTCCAGCGCTCGGGCAGCTGGGCGTAGCCGGTGACCAGATCCAGGGGCACAGCCGCGGCCAGGGTCGCCAGCTCGGCGCCCTGGACCACGCCGCCGTTGCGCACCGTGGCCGTGAACCGGGCGACCAGGGGCAGCTGCAGCTCCCAGTCGTTGTCGAACTCGAGGCTCTCGAGGTCCGTCGCGGCGATGGGTAGGATGCGCTGGAGCTCGGCCTGGGTGAACACCTTGGGCAGCTCGTCGGCGTCGAGCTGGGTGAAGGCCTGGCGCCAGAAGATGGCCTCGAGGCCGCGCAGCTCGAGGCGCCCCTGGAGCCGCCCGTTGCCCTCGGCGTCGAGGTCGAGCTGCAGCTCCCAGCGGCGCAGATCGGCGTGCTCGGGGGGGCTCGCCGGCACGTCGACGGGCCCGGGCGGGGGCTCGTCGGCCTCCAGCTGCACGCGCAGGGCTCGGCCGCGGGCGTAGCTGGGGGTCAGGTAGCCCAGGGGGATGACCTCGGAGCTCGTGCCGATCACCAGGGGCCCCGCGTCGGCGCCAGCGCCAGGCGGCCGGGCGCTGGGGATGGCCAGCATGCTCGCGTCGTAGGTCTCGACCAGCGGGTTGCCGCCCGGGACGATGGTCGGGCCGAAGCGGTCGCGCAGCAGCCACAGCTCGCTGTCGATGCCCACGGCCTCGAGCATGGCGCGCAGCAGCATCAAGCGGCCGCCCTGACGCGCGGCCAGGGTCAAGGTCGCGGGCGTGGTCAGGTCGCCGGTCTCCTCGATCTCGTCGACGACCCAGCGCCACAGCGCGTCGACCTTGTCGTAGTCGGAGCTGTACTGCTCGGTGATCTCGGTGGCGAGGGCGCGCAGCTCGGGGTTGCTGCGCTGGCTGGGCCGCAGCTGGGCGGCGACGGTGTCGAGCCAGTCCTCGACCGCCAGCGGCACGTGGACCTGGACCATGGGCAGCTCGTCGAGCATGGACCGGGCCGCGGGCTCGCTGCCCAGGCGCGGGACTCGGTCGGCGCGGTAGCGCAGCTCCACGTAGGCGCTGGCGTCCGGGCCGTGGGCGAAGGGCAGCTCGAGCTCGCGGCGGGCCTCGGCGGGGGGGCCGTTGCGGGCCTCGACGTCGACCCGGCCCTGCTCGCTCGCCGGCACCAAGGTGATGAGCTCGGAGCGGTGGAAGGGGGTCTCGGGCGACTGGAAGCGGAACCGGCCCAGGTCGACGTGGCCCGGGAGCGCGGCCTCGGGGGCGGCGTCGAAGCTGAACTCGAGCTCGACGACGTCGCCGATCTCGAGCCCGCGCAGGCTCAGGCCGTCCTTGCCGGCGATGGACTCGGGCTCGACGACGCGCCCGTCGGGCTTGATCGAGCGCAGGGTCAGCAGGTTGCCGGGCTGCTCGATCTCGCCGTGGGCGTCGATGGCCGCGTCCGAGAGCAGGTGGAACATCTGGTGGACGATGTGCCGGTGGCCCCCGTCGGGCAGCATCATGCTGACCTCGCGGTCGAGCAGCAGGACCTCGCTGACCCCCTCGGAGGCCAGGCCCTCGGCCCGGTCGCGCTCGTAGTCGGCCAGCGCCTCGCGGCCGTCGATGCGCCAGGCCATGAGCGGATCGGGGATGCCCAGGTTCTCGCCGATCTCGCGCAGCCGGGAGTTGTGGGGGAAGCGCTCGATGGCCGCGAGCACGAAGGCGCGGGCCTGCTCGGGGGCGTCGAGCTGGGCGTGGAGGTCGGCGAGGGCGACCATGGACACGGCCCGGTAGGGCGCGAGGCGGAGGATGCGGTCGTGCCAGGCGATGGCCTCGGCGTAGTTGCCCGCGGTCACGGCCAGCTGGGCGAGGGCCTCCATGGCCTCCATGTCGTCGGGGACGCGGTCGAGCTGCTCGGACCACAGCGCCTTGGCGGCCTCGATCCGCT
This sequence comes from Plesiocystis pacifica SIR-1, assembly GCF_000170895.1. Taxonomy (GTDB): domain Bacteria; phylum Myxococcota_A; class Polyangia; order Nannocystales; family Nannocystaceae; genus Plesiocystis; species Plesiocystis pacifica. The sequence goes on from NZ_ABCS01000115.1 coordinate 25,931, forward strand.
GGCGGGCCGTGGCCTGACGCGCGCGCATGGCCAGGCTGCCCGGGCAGCGCTCGAGCACCTCGACGAGGGCGTCCTCGGCCTCGATCTGGCCGCGGTCCCGGGCCTGCTCGCGCTGGGCCGCGAGCACCTCGCAATTGGTCGGGTGGTAGGCCGCGGCGACCTCGAGGGCGGCCTGGGACTGGACGTCGCTGCCCTCGGCCCGGTAGGCCTCGTAGCGCAGCAGGGCCAGGAGCAGGGAGTCGTTGCCCGTGTGCTCGAGCGCCTCGAAGGCCTCGACGACCTCGGCGCTCTCGCCCCGGTTCAGGCGCTGCTCGAGGAGCTGCAGGTGCGCGCGCTTTAGGCCCGGGTCGAGCTCCAGGGCGCGCTCGAGCTGGGTCTGCTGGCGAACCCCCGAGCTCGACTTCCCGCGGGAGGGGTCGCGGCGCTCGAATTGGGCCAGGAGCAGGTGCGCGTCGGGGAAGGCCAGGCCCTCGAAGTCCCGGTCGCTCAGGGCCTGGGCGAAGCCCTCGGCCGCGTCGGTGTCGTCGAGGATCAGCGCCTCGTCGAGGGCCAGGTAGGCGCGCAGGGGCGCGTAGACGGGGCCGTCGAGCTTCATGGCTCGGGCGCGCCCTCCCCTGCCGAGCTCGGTCCAGCCGGCGCGCTCGACCAGGCCGTCGGCGCGGGCCAGGGCCGGGGCGAGGGCGGGCAGCTCGAGGGCGCGCTCCGCTCCGGGAGATTCGAGGGTCAGCGGCTGGCCGTGCTCGTCCGTGGCCCGGGCCAGGACCCACGCGCGCTCGCTGGGGATGGCGGTGTGGAACTCGACGAGGTGGGGCCCCGGCTCGGCCGGCACGCGCACGCTGGGGCTGCCCACGGGGTAGCGATCGGTGCGGTCGCTGGCCCAGACCAGCTCCCCGTCGACGTAGACCCGGGCCGGGAACTGGGCGCCGAGGGCCAGGCGCAGGAACGCGGAGTCCTCGGGCACGCGGACCTGGGCCCGGAGCCGGCGCATGCCGGCGGCGGGCTCGGGGTTCCACACCCGCACGGCGCACGACAGCCCCGTCAGCGAGGCCTCGGCGTCGACCTGGAAGCCGCGGACCTCGCCGCCGGCGACGCGGTCGAGCTCGAGGGCGCCGCGGTGCCCCTCGAGCGCCCCCACCTGCCAGTCTTGCACGCAGCCCTGGGCCGCATAAAAGTCGCGGTAGGCCTCGCCGCGGGTCCGCGCGATGCGTCCACGGGTCGAGAGCAGCTGGGAGCGGGTCGCGGCCGGGAGGTCGCGGTCGGGCGTGATCTCCCAGTCCTCGGGCGCGGGCGAGACCAGGAAGTGGCGCGCGTCGAGGAGGTCGAAGAGCTCGACGAACGCGCGCTCGCTCTCGGGCTCGAGGCCGTAGTTGGCGTCGAGGACGCGCGCCGCGAGGGGGCTCAGGGCCCGGGCCTGGCGGGTGTAGGCCTCCCCTCGCTCGTTCCGCGCCGAGCCGCGCAGCGCCAGCTCGATCAGGAGCTGCTCGGCCGCCTCGCTGGCCGCCGCGTGGTCCAGGCGGTTGTGGGCGATCATCATGGCGATGAAGCGGGCCAGGGGCGGCGGCGGGTCGGCGACGAGGTTGGGCGTCAGCCGCTCGATGGTCCCGACCTCGTCGAGGGCGTCGTCGACCCGGCCCAGGTGCTGCCAGTAGACCAGCGCCAGCTCCACGCGGGCGTCGTGGTCCTCGGGGTGCTTGGCCAGCCAGCGCTCGAGCTTGGCGGCGTGGGCCTCGGCGTCAGCCAGGCCAAACTCGCCGCTGGGGTCCGAGCTGGCCTGGGGCCGGCAGGCGGCGGCCGACAGGGCGAGGGCCGTCAGGCCCAGGGCCAAGGTGGTGGCGCGAAACAAAGAAGAAGGTCGCATGTCGTGTCTCGCGGGCGTCAGCGGGGCGTGGAGGTGGGCGCGGCCTCGAAGGTCTGGGCCAGGGCGGCGTCGACCTGAGCCAGGAAGTCGCGGAAGGCCGCGTAGTCGGCGACCTCGATGCGCGCGGCGGTGAACTCGAGGGTCGAGCGCAGCGTCGCCGAGCGCCCGTTCGAGGCGGCCTCGACCGCGAGCTCGAAGCGGGCGAAGGGGGCCTCGAGGGTCGCGGCCTGGGGCACCTGGGTCAGGCGCATGCCGGGCGGCGCTGCGTACTTCAGCTCGCGCAGCTCCCGGTTGGGCACGCCGATGTCCAGGGGGTGCTCGCGCGTGGCCTGGGCCGCGTAGCTGCGCACGAGCTGGACCTCGTGGCCCAACGCGCGCCAGCGCAGCGTGCCCCCCTCGCCCACGCCGGTCGCAAAGCCCGGGACGCGCAGCTTGGCCTCGACCTCCACGGGCGCGAGGATGTCGTCGATGCCCGGGTAGCGGGCCTGCTCGAGGGTCACGCCCGGGTAGGTGCGGGCGAGCAATTGGGTCAAGCGCTCGTCGCGTTGCTCGGCGACCTCGAGGCCGCTGCGCCACGACGAGGCCCCGGAGCCCTCGAGCACCATGCGCTGGTCGACCTGCGCCGAGCCGTCGGCGCGCAGCTGGACCGAGAGGGCGTAGTCGCTCGTGTTGTCCTGGGCCGCGGCGTAGGGGATGGTCGTGAACCGGGCCCCCTTCCCGTCCAAGATGATCGCCGCCGACGCGCCCTGGTCCCCCGCGGGCAGCTCGAAGGCCCCGGAGTACTCGGCCGTGCCGTCCATGTAGAGGTCGTACTTGGGCACGTAGACGATGGCGTGGTTGAAGGCCGAGAGGCTCGCGGGCTTGGCCTCGATGGTGCCCATGTCGCGGGTCCGGACCAGCACCAGGTGCGCGTCCACGCCGATCTGCGCGAGCATCACCTTGAGCAGCGAGGCCTTGTCCTTGCAGTCGCCAAAGCGCCGGTTGTAGATGTCCGTGGTCCGGTAGGGCTTGTAGCCGTGGATGCCGAACTCGAGCCCGACGTAGCGCGTCGACTCGATCACGTGGCGGTAGAGGGCGGCGACTTTGTCGAGCTCGGAGGCGGTCTTGGGCAGGGGCTCGAGGGCCTCGCGGACCCCGGCCTCGATGGCGTCGTCGACCAGCAGCTGGCCCTCGACCAGGCCCCAGTACCACTCGCCGACGGCGTCCCAGGTCGCGTAGGAGCTGACGTGCAGGTAGTCGGTGAGCTCGGTCCAGCCGGGCATGCTGGACTCGGGGCGCAGCCCCGCCAGGTCGTCGACCGCGACGCGGTGCAGGGTCCGGTCCTCGTCGAGGGCCTCGGTCGTGGCGGGCTGGTTGAAGTGCAGCGCGAGCTGCGTGGGCGCCTCGAGCAGGTACTCGAAGTGGCGGGTGGGCTCGAGCCCGGAGCCGCCAAAGGTGGGCACCAGGTCGCCGTAGTAGTCGTCGAACTTGTTGCGCGTGGCCACGTCGCGGCGCACGAAGGCGACCTCGACGACGTCGCCGACGCGCAGCCCGGGGAACTCCACGGCGACCCCGCGCTGGTCGTAGTACATGCGATAGCCGGCCGAGCCCACGGCGTAGTGGCGGGTGATGCCGATGTCCTCGATGCGCCCGTCGGCGCGGTAGACCCGGGCCCGGCGCACCTCCACGTAGCTCTCGTCGGGCTCGTAGCCGAAGTCGTGGCGGGCCTGGCCCTCGATCCCGCGGTCGTCGAGGATCGCGATCACCCGGTGGTCGAGGCGCTCGCCCAGGCCGCTGCCGTCGATGCGCGTGGCGATCATCCGGTGGAGCACGGCGGCCTCCTTGCCCGCCCAGTTCGCCGGCGGGCGCTCGGCCTCGCCGCCCTCGCCCCGGTAGGTCTCGACCAGGGCCTCGGTGTCCACGGCGTAGCGGGTGAACACGTCGTCGCGGCTGGCCCCGAGGGTGTCGAGGAGGTCGCGCAGCTCGGGCTGCTGGGGGTTGAGCTCGAGGCTGCGCGAGAGCGCCTGGATGGCCCCGGCCTGGTCCCCGCTGCGGCTGCGCAAAAAGCCCAGCTGGGCGTGGAGCTGCGCGTCCGAGGGGGCCAGGGCGACGGCCTCGAGCATGGCCGCGGTCGCCAGGTTGGGGTCGCCGGCGGCCTCTTCGAGCTCGGCCAGGCGCACCCACACCGCCGGGCGGCCGCGGACGCCTGCG
>NZ_ABCS01000114.1 GCF_000170895.1 Plesiocystis pacifica SIR-1
GGCCCCCCGGTGGTCGCGGCCCCCTGGCCATGAAAGTGGCTGGGAGCTAGCTCAGCCCCAGCACGCGAACAGTTGTTCTTCGCAGGCGATGAAGTCTTCCTCGGTCTGCGCCTGGGAGGCGCACAGGTCGAAGTCCTCGAGGCAGGGATCCTCGTTGCCGCCGCCGCCACCGAGGCACTCGTCGTAGGCGCTGAAGCAGGCCTCGACCTGCGCCTCGGACTGCGCCTGGCCCAGGCACAGATCGAGCTCGAGGTCGCACTCCGAGATCCCGGTCTCGCCGCCGGTCTCGTAGCCCGTGTCGAAGCCGGTCTCGAAGCCGGTCTCAAAGCCAGTGTCGAAGCCGGTCTCGCCCCAGCCGTCGGTCTCCTCGCCCCAGCCTTCCTCGAAGCCTTCCTCACCCCAGCCGGTCTCGAACCCTTCCTCGGAAGAGGACTCGGCCCAGCCTTCCTCGAAGCCTTCCTCGAAGCCCTCCTCGCCCCAGGTCTCGAACCCTTCCTCGCCCCAGCCGGTCTCGCCCCAGTCGCTGGTGCCCTCGTCAAGGCCGCCGGTCTCGCCCCAGTCGCCGCTCTCCTCGAAGCCGCCGGTCTCGCCCCAGTCGCTGGTGCCCTCGTCGAAGCCGCCGGTCTCGCCCCAGTCGCCGCTCTCCTCGAAGCCGCCGGTCTCGCCGGACTCGCCCCAGTCGTCGGTGTCGACCCCCTCGTCGACGCCGCCGGTCTCCTCGAAGCCGCCGGTCTCTCCGGTGCCGCCCTCCTCGGCGTCGCCGGTGTCGTAGGAGTCCTCCTCGGCGCCCTCGCTCTCCCCGGTGCCGCCGTCGGACTCCCCTTCGTCCTGGCTGCCCTCGCTGGTCGCTTCGCCCTCGTCCAGGCCCTCGTCGGTCCCCCCGTCGGACTCGTCGGTGTCGTAGCCCTCGGTCTCACCGAGGGTGTCCCCAAACTCGTCGCCCAGCGAGTCGTAGTCGAGGTCGACGCGGCCACAGCCCACGGCGGTGGCGCACGCGAACAACACGGCGAGAGAGGTCGGGAGGGAAACGCTAAATTTCGTCTTCATTTGAGTTCCGATCACGGCGGGCATCCATCCGCCGTTTGTCTCGTGCCTGCGAGCCCGACGTTCGGGTCAATCTTTCTTCGACTTTTCGACTTTTTGACGCGGCTGCTCAGCCGGTCGTATCCGTCGAGGTGTCGGTACCCGTGTCTTCGCTGCCGGTGTCTTCGCTGCCGGTGTCCATGACACCCGTCTCTTCGCCGCTCGTGCCGTCTTCGCTGCTCGACTCGGCCCAGCCCGTATCGACGCTGTCGGTCTCGGTGTCCGTGCCCGTGTCGACCAGCCCGCCCAGGCACTCGTCGTACATCAGGAAGCACTCTTGGGTGTCCGCCTCGCTCTGCGCGAGGCTCAGGCACTCCTCGAGCTCGAGGTCACACTCGGTGCCCGTCTCGCCCCAGCCGGTCTCCGGCGCGGTGTCGAGGCTGGTCTCGAAGCCACTCTCGAAACTGGTCTCGAAACCCGTGTCCAGGGCGGTCTCGAAGTCGGTCTCGAAGCCCTCGTCGAAGCTCGTGCTGAAGTCCGTCTCCCGAGCGGTCTCGAAGCCCTCGTCGAAGGGCCCAGACTCCGTGCTGCCCGACTCGGACCAGCCCGAGGTCGCGCCGTCCTCGGACCACGACTCCGACCCCGCGTCGAGGCCCTCGGTGTCCAGGGAGCTCTCGTCGCCGGTCTGCGCGAGGATGAAGTCGGGGACCCCCAGGCAGCCCGTGCCCAACAGCGCGGCCGCCAGCGCGACGCCGATCCGCCTCGGCGCGCTCACGGGCTCGCCTCGCTGGCCGCGGCCGCCTCGTCGGCCCAGGTGTCCACGCGCCCGAGGTGCAAGCTGCCGGGGTGCGCCGCGCGGAAGGCATCGATGGCCTCGAGCAGCTGAGCCCGGCGACCCAGCGCCCGCAGGCAGCGGATCTGACCCAGCCGCGCCTCTTCGCTCAAGCGCCCGCCCTCGACCGCGTCGAGGTAGGCCTCGAACTGCGCGAGGGCCTCGCGGCTGTGGCCCGCGTCGAGCAGCAGCCGGCCCAGGGAGACCCGCGCGGCCCGGCCGGCGCGCGTGCTCGGGTAGCGCTCGGTGAGCTCGGTGTACCGCGCCACCGCGGTCTCGCGCTCGCAGACCACGAGCGCAGTCTGAGCCGCCTCGAGCAGCGCATCCGGGCCGAGGCTCGACGGCTTGGCTCCGCGCTCGCGCTGGGGCTCGGGGGGCGACGCGTCGTCGGTCCCCGCCTCGGCTTCGGATTCGGGCGGGGCTTCGATCTCGACGGGCGCGGGCACCTCGATGGGCGCCTCCTCCAGGGCCTCGCGCGCGGCCCCACGGCGCCCGGAGCCAGCCTCGGACGCGTCCGCGAGCGTCGCCTCGCCGCGCTGGCGGCCGCGGGTCACGGCCATGGCCGCGCCCGAGCGCGAGTCGACGCCCGCGTCGAGATCGGGGCCGCCCATGGACGAGGGCTCGAGCAGGGCCCGCGCCCACACGCCCAGGCCCGCGCACAAGATCAACGCAGCGGCCACCCCCAGCCAACGAGCGCGACGCTCGCTCGACGCCGGGACGACCTCGAGGACATCGTCCTCCTCCTCCGCGGAGCTCCGCTCGACCCGCCGACGCGGCACCCGAAGCACGGGCGCGTGCGCGTCGACATCGTCGTCATCCTCGTCAGCGTCGCCCTCGGCGAAGAAGTAGAGCTCGCTCGCCGCCTGGGGCCCGCCGGCTTCGTCGAGGGCGAGGAACAGGTCGTCGAGCACGATCTCGTCGTCGGCCTCGCCGCGGATGCCCTGGCCGAGGCCGCCAAAGGCTCCCCACAGCTCGCCCTCGTCTCCGAGCGGGCCCAGATCGTGCTCGAGGGCCTCGCGCAGCTGCTGCTCGTCGGCCGACAGGCGACCCTCGCGGGCGCTCTTGGACACCAGGGCGGCCCAGCGCTGGTGGGCGTTCTCGCGGCTCATCGCGGCTCCTCCTTCGACGCCCCGCGGACGTCACCCACGAAGCTCTCGCGCCGGACCAGGCGACGCAGGGCCCGAGTCCCCAGGCGCAGCCGACCCTTGACCGTGTTGGGGCTGACCTGGGTCAGCTCGGCGATCTCGGCGATGGAGTAGCCGAGGGCGTGGCGCAAGATGAGGGCCTCGCTCTGGCTCTCGGGCAGGGCCTCGAGGTGCGCGCGCAAGGTCCCCGACAACCCGTGGCGCGGCGCCTCCGAGTACTCCGAGGCCTCGCCCTCGAGCCAGGCCTCCATGCCGTCCTCGAAGCTCTGCTCCCGCGCCCGCCGACGCCACACGCCGCGCCGGTGCTTGCACACGGCCCGGGTCGCCACCCGCCGGGCCCAGTGGCGCACGCTCGACTCCCCGCGGAAGTTCGCCGCCGCCATCAGGATCTGCATGAGCGCGTACTGGCAGGCGTCGTCGGCATCGGCGGCGCTCGACGACAGCGAGCGCGCGACGACGCGGACGTCCCCGAGCACGGCCTCGGCCAGCCACCGCTGCGCCCGGCGATCGCCGGCGCCCGCGCTGCGGACGCGGGCGAGGGTCAGCTCGTCGCACCCGCGCGCGATGGCGGCGGCCTGTTGGCGGCTGCTTCGCGGGCGTTCGGGTGCCAGGACGTGCGCGGGGAGGGACATGCGAGGGAGCGGAGAGAGGTCGGCTTGGAACCCGTACCCGCCGGGGCCTGGGGCGGGTCAATCTTTTTTGCTCGGCCTGGACCGGACCCGGGTTCGGGGCCGAGATCGCGGCCTGGCGCGCCCCTGGGGCATCTCGAAGTCGAAGCCAGCGGTGGCCCCCACTCGGACGGCACTCGGGGTCAGAAACGCTCCGCCGTTCGCGTCGACGACGAGCTCGCTGCGCAGCAGCACCGCCGTCAGGGTTGGGCCCACGACCAGGCGCGCGCTCGGGCTCAGCTCGACCCCGGCGCGCAGGTCTGCCCCGAGCACGACCATCGGCCGCCAACCGGGGCCCGCCGGCTCCGTGTCGGGCGGCACCACCAGGGTCACCCGGCGCAGGCCCTCGACGCCAAAGCGACCGGCGAGCTCGAGGGACCAGCCCCGGCCCAGGGGAAAGCGCGCCCCGCCAGCGACGAAGCCCTGGAGGCGCGTGAGCTCCACCGACACGTCCCCGTGGCGGCTCCACAGCTGCACCGAGGGCGCGACGGCCAAGCCCATATCGAGGTGCGTCGTGGGGGTCGGTCGCCAGCCCGCGGCCACCTCGGCGAGCGAGCTCCAGGGCACGTTCGAGGCGAAGCGCTCGCCTCGGTAGCCCAGGCGCAGATGCGCCCGCGGCTCGTCCACCGGCACGAGCCGCGCCTCGACGAGGGTGAGCTCGGCAGGAGGCTCGGGCACCACGGGGCAGGCGCAGGGCTCGGGCTCGGGCGGTGAGGGCGGCTGGAGGTCGACGACGAAGAAGCCCTCGGGAGCCTCCCCGACCTGCCCCTCGCCAGCGCCCTCGGTCATCGCCAGGGCCTCGACGCGCTCTTGCGCGAGGGCCACGGCCGCCACGGCGCCGACGTTGGCCAGGGTCTCGAGGGCCACGGCGAGGCCCGCGTCGGCGTCGACGGGGATGCTCCGGCCGTAGACCCGCTCGCCGTCCCGCGCGAGGGCGTAGAGGGTCAGCGCGCCCGGCTGAATGTCGAGCCACAGCACGCCGCGGACCTCGGGGTCCTCGAACACCGCGACCGAGGCCGCGGCGATCGCCTCGGCTTCGGGGGCCTGCTCCCAGGCGGGGTGGGTCCGGCGGAGCAGCTCGAGCTCGAGGCCGAGGACGTGGGCCTCGATCATCGCGAAGGCTCGGGCATCGGCCTGCGCCCCGCCCTCGGCGACCATCACGACCACCACCGGCGCAGCGGCGGCCTCGGGCTCCGTGCTCGCGGGCGCCTCGGCGAGCGGCGCGGGGCCGAGAGCGGTCAACGCGAGATGAGCCGCGAGCGCCACGGAGGACAGCACCGACTCGTGCTACGACCCCTGCCTGCCCCGCGCAAGTGCGGTCGATCGACCTGGCTCCAGACCGCTGGGGCAAGTCCGCAACTGCGGCACGTCACTCGTGGCCAGGTCCGCCGGTGTCGGCTTCGCAAGATCCCGCGACGGCGGCCAGCTCAGCGCGCCCCGAGGCGGGCCGGTCGCTCGAAGCTCGCGGGCACCCCGGCCAGGCTCGCGTCGACGACCCAGCGCCAGTAGGCCGCGCCCCGGCGTCGGGCCTCGTCCTCGAGGGCCGGGACGAGGGTCCGCGCCCGCTCGAAGCTACCGATGAGCGCGGGCACGCTCGCAAAGATCGAATCGAAGACCGGCGTCGGCCCCAGACCCAAGCCCGCGGCCGCGCGCTCGCCCATGAGGAAGCGGCACAGCCCCGTCGCAAAGGCCCCGCGCAGCTGAGCCAGCTGCTCCCCCGCGTGGCGGACCACCCAAGCCCGGGCCCCCCTCGGCGACGCGGCCGAGCGATCGACGGGCGAGCGGCCCCCGACCAGGGCCTCCGCGAGGGCGCGGCTGTCCGCGTCGCCGGGGCCCTGCGTGTCCTCGATGAGCAGGCGCAGCGCCTGGGCGTGGGCGAAGTCCCGGGGCAGCAGCGCCGCCTCCGTGCCCATGAGCCAGGCCGCCAGGCGCCACAGGGCGACCCACGCCTCCGCCTCCTCGGGCGCGACCACGAAGCCCATGCGCTCGACCCCGCCGATGAACACCTCGGAGAACAGCAGCATGGTCGCGAGCATGTCGTGCTGGTTGATCGGCTCGGCCCAGGCCGCGGCGTCCCAGCGCCCGCTCGCGCGCACGAGGTGGCGGACCTGGGCGTGCATGATGCGAACGTGGAGGGTGATCACCCAGCCCTCGGCCCCCGGCTCGAGGCCGCCGGGCTCGCACACCGCCGCCACGAAGCGGGTGGTCTCCGCCAGCCGCCGGGGCGCTTGCTCGCGCAGCCGACCCGAAAAGGCCAGCGCCTTGTTGCCCGCCGGGGCCAGGTAGCCGCCGGGCAGGCAGCGCAGCGCCAGGGTCAGGCCGCCCGCGATGCCGACGCGCTCGAACAGCCTGCGGGCGCTCGAGGTGTCGAGGCTCGCGGCCCACTCGGGCAGGGTCGAGGTCTCGGCGAACAGGGCCCCCAGAGTCGCCGCGGCCGCCTCGCTCAGGCCTGCGGCGTTCCCGACCTTGGCCAGGGCCTCGCCCCCTTCCGACCACGCCCGCCACAGCGCGGGCAGGTCGAGGTGACCGGGCGAGCCCGCGCTCGCGGCCAGAGCCTCGACCACCGCGTCCGCCAGGGGGTCGCAGCGGTGCAGCGCGGCGAAGCAGCGATCGGCCTCGGCCCCAAAGCGCGCCCGTGCCCAGGGCGCGCCGTAGACTCGGGGGTGGACGGGGGTCGGGGCCTGATCCAGCGGGGCCATCTCTTCTTGCGTGGCCCCGCCCGACCCCGGCGTCAAGCCTTCATCATCGCCGACATGTCTCGACGCTGCGCGAACTCGATGTCGAGGGCCTGGGCGACGGCGCTGTAGACGTCCCCCTCGCGCATCAGCGAGCCGGGCTCGGGCGCGCCGGACTCCCGGTCGAAGCCGTAGGTCAGCAAGGTGTCGGGGTCGATGCCGCCGAACACCTGGTTGCCCTTGAGCAGCGGCGAGATCAGCAGCGAGCCGTTGTTGAGGTGGTGACCCGTGCCGTAGCTGCCCGAGTTGAAGGGGCGAATCTTCTCGCGCCCGAAGTCCGTGGCCACGTAGACCAAGCTGCGATCCCACATCTTGCCCAGGGCCGGATCGCCCAGGTAGTCGGAGCTCTTGAGCAGGCGGATCAGCCCGTCGAGGACCAGGCACACCCGGCCCCACATGATGTTCTGCGCGACGCGGTGATCGTTGTGGGAGTAGTCGAAGGCCAGCGGCGTGGAGATCAGCGAGCTGGTCGTGCCCACGGGCTCGAAGTCCACGGACAAGCTGACCGCGCAGCTGACCCCAAAGTAAGCCAGGGCGAAGCTGAGCGCGGCCTTGGCCTGCCACGGGTCGGTGTACATCGAGGGGAAGGTCTCGCGGACCAGGTCGACGATGGGCGAGCTCTCGAGCCCAAACTTGCTCGGCAGGGCGTCCTGGGGCACGAGCATCAGCTTGGAGATGAGGTCGGCGACCTCGACCCCAGCTTGGTTCTCGTCGCGCAGGGACAGGTACTGCTGGCGCAGGGGGCTGTCGCGGAAGGTCTGGCCAAAGGGCGAGGCGTCGTCGAGCTGACGCCGCACGCCCCGGGCGCGCTCGATCAGCGCCGCGTCCGGAGCCCCGAGCACGCCGCGGTAGCCGTGGGTCGAGGACGCGAACATCAAGGGGTCCGCGACGATCTCGCCCCGGGCCCAGCGCGGCAGCGAGGCGTCCGTGCCCGGCGCGATGTAGCCGCCCGTGGCCATGGCGCAGTTGGGCAGCAGCAGGTCCGAGCCGTGGCGCAGGGCCGCCGCCTCGAGGATGGTCCGCCCGCTGTCGATGCCCGCCCCCGTGACCGCCCGGCGCTGGGCGACCTCGTGGTTCACGCTCGTATTCTCGTGGGTCAGCACCACCGTGTCCGGGTAGTGGTTTTGGAGGAAGCCCTCCATCGAGAAGGTCGGCGTGAAGTAGCTGGTGTTCGACAGGTTCCTGAGGCAGCGGATGTTGCTGCCCTCGGGCTGGCGGATCAGCGACTCGGGGTAGACGTCGAGGCTCGCCGGCTCGCCGTTGACCACCTCGGTGTCGAGCACCGGCAGGAAGCTGTCGATGATGCTGCCCCCGCCCGCAGCACACACCACGAACAGCAGCTTGCGCTCGGCCAGGGCCTGCGCCGGGTCGTGCCCTGCTTCGTGATCGCGAAAGCCCGCGTTGGCCCGGCGACGGGCGGACATCCCGGCTCCCAGCGCGCCCAACCCAGCCGCGCCCAGCCCAGCTGCGCCACCCAGCCCCGCGAGGAAGCGCCGGCGGCCGAGACCCTTGTCGTTCGAATTCGAAGTCATTGCGCCAAGCTCCTCAGAACATCAGGAATTCGCTGGTCGTGCCCAGCGAGTGACAGGCCAAAATTGCGAAGTCCTCGGCCGAGACCCGGCCGCCCTCGCCGTCGACGGTGAGCTCGCCGATGAGCGCCACCTCCTCCGCCAGCGGATCGCGGGCGAACAGGCGCCGCGTCAGGGTCTGGGTCAGCTCGGCCACGGCCTCGCTGCCCGACGCCGGCGCCTCGCCGGCCAGGTCGAGGGAGCCGAACACCACCGCGGCGTCCGGGCCCAGCTCGGCGTCGGCCGAGGCCCGGGCGATGCACGCCGACAGCACCACGCGATCGAGGGCGATGGGCGTGGTCGTCAGGGGCTCGTCGAGGGACTCGTAGAGCCCGAGATCGATGGGGTCGTGGCCGCCGAGGGCGACGAGGTGGACCTCCTGGATGCAGGGCGCGACCCCGACCTCGACGCACAGCTCGTCGGTGCCCAGCTCGAGGGCGCCGGCCAGGTCGCGCTCGAGGGCGTCGGCGCGCTTCCACTGCAGGTCGCCCTTGGCCGAGGCCTCGACCTTGGGGCCCTCGGGCTCCGGCTCGGGCTCCGTTTCGCCGCAGCCCGCCAACGTCAGGGCCAAGACCGAGGCCAGCGAGAGGGCGGAGAGAGCATGGAGAGAGTTGTCGCGGACCATCACGGCGCTCCGAAGGCCTCGGTGTCGACGAGGCGGTGAATGAGGGCGTTGGCCGACCAGCCGTCGGTCGCCAGGGACTGCCACAGCAGGTCGAACTCCTCGTGCTCCCCGGGGCCAGGGCCCCGGCCGAGGGCGTGCTCGAACAACATCTGGGCGAGGTTGCGCTTGAAGGCGTCGGACTCGACGGCGACGGCCGCCCACCCGAGCAGGTCGTCGACGGGCTCGCCAAACAGCACGCTGCGGTGGACCTCCGGATCCCAGTCGGGCATCTCGTTGGCCGGCCGGCTCTCGCTGTACAGGCCCGTGCCCGCGGGCAAGATGATGCCGGTGTAGTAGGCGAAGGCGTAGGACAGCGGGTCCAGGGTGGAGTGGCAAGCCGCGCAGCCTCCTGGGCCACGCCCTTGTGGTCGACGTCCGAGGGCTCGTCGCCACGGGCAAGATGCCCTCGCTCATGGAGATGTCCATGCCCAGGTAGGCGCGGTAGGCCTGCGCCGCCGTGGTCCGCGGCAGGCCGAGAACATGGTGTTGGACATCAGAACCACTGCGTGGTCATCATCCCCGCGCGCTTGTCGGGCTGCAGGGGCTGGCCGCCAGCGAGCTGGCCGAGGTTGGTGGGGTCGCCGATGGCCCCGGTGATGATCTCGAGGCCGCCGTCCTCGCCCTCGACGACGTGGTAGTCGGCCAGCAGCAGGTCCCGGACGTCGCGGTCTTCGGTCATGATCCACCGCCACAGCCGGTAGTCCCAGTCGTAGTCGGCCAACACCACGCGAAAGCCCGCGATCTCGACCTTGGTCTCCGAGCCCACCGCCTTGATGGGCTTGACCTTGGGGTCGGCGAGCTCGGTGACGCCGGTGGTCCGCCACCACTCGCCCGCCAGGCAGCTCGACAGGTGCTCGTGCAAGCGGGTGCGCTGGGCCTCGGCCCCGCTGGTCTCGCCGAGGGCGACGAACTCCTGGAGCTGCTCGTAGGTCGGCGAGCGACCGCAGTAGAGCACCAGCACGCGGCGCAGGGCGAAGGCGGGGTCGTACTCGCCGAGGGCGTACCAGGGGTTCGGCAGGATCTCGTCCTCGCCCTCGCCCGCGGAGCCGCCCGGGTCGGGCAGCCACACCGAGGTCGCGTCGCCAGCTCGGGTCCCAACCAAAATCTCGTCGCGGTTGCTGACCCCGTCGCCGTCGGAGTCCTCGAGCTCGATGAGCTGCAGGGCCTCGGGCAGGGCCTCCTCGAAGCTGGTCCCGTCGGCGGTCAGCGGCCCGAGCTCGGCGAGCAGGTCGAGACCAAAGCCGTTCCACGAGGGGGGATCGGTAGACAGGTGACAGGTATCGCAAGTCACCACCACGCCGGCGCACTCGGGCACCTCCGGGTAGGTCTCGCAAAAAGCGCGCGGCGCCTCCGGGCGCGCCTGGGCCACGGACGGAAACGCGTAGCAGGCCAAGAGCGCGCTCGCTCCGGCTAGCAGCCTCCACCCTCGTCGCACCGAGTGTCGATCAACCATGGTCAGCCTCTCACTTCCGCGCGCGAGAGGGAGCGCGCGAGAAGTGACGTTGAGGGTATCAGAAACAACGTCCAGGGTGATTGACACCTGTCAGCGAAACTTGACATCCTCAGTCCCGAGGCTCGCGTCACCCGGGCCCTTCGGACCATGGACGACTCCATCGCCAGCCTCCTCATCATCATCGCCATCTCGGTCGGTGTCTCGGTCGTCACCTTCTGGGGGCTCGGCGGGCTGGTCCACGTCGCCTACTACAAACGCCGCCGCGACCGCGCCCACGAGTGGAAGCTCCAGCCCAAGCGCTTCCTCAAAGATGACCTCGTGCGCCACAGCTTCAAGCTCGGCGGCTTCAACATCATCATCGGCGGGATCGTCGGCGGGACCTTCTCGTGGCACGTGGTCAACGGCGGGTGGAGCACCCTCTACTTCGACCTGGCCCGCTGGCCCGACGCGCCCGGCGGCATGGTCACCAACTTGGTGTGGCTGCCGGTCTCCGCGCTGCTGTGCTACGCGATGATCGACGCGGGGCTCTACTACAGCCACCGCTTCATGCACAACAAGTGGATCTTCAAATACATCCACCGTTGGCACCACCGCTACACCGCCCCGGTCATCTTCACGACCACGGCCACCCACCCCCTCGAGTTCCTGGTCTTCCAGTTCTTCGTGATGCTGCCGGTGGTGGTCGTGCCGATGCACTGGTCCGTCTACCTGGTCGTCGTCCTCTACACCTACCTCATCGGGATGATCGACCACTGCGGCATCAAGGTGCAGTGGCCCCTGCCCTTCCACACGGGCAACCGCTTCCACGACGATCACCACGTCTACTTCCACTGCAACTACGGCCACCACACCCAGCTGTGGGACCGCCTGCACGGGACCCTGCGCCAGGAGAACCGGCGCTACGGCGAGCACGTGTTCGGCGGCAAGGGTGCGCCCTCGAAGGCCAAGGCCAAGTCCTCCAAGTCCGACCTCGACTCCGCGGCCTCCGCCGCCCAGTGAGCACCATGACCCAGCTGACCTTCACCGATCACGACGGGCCCAGCGCGCGCTTCCCCTTCCCCGACTACCCCTCGGGCTGGTTCGTCGTTGCGACCAGCGACGAGCTCGTCGCCGGCCAGCTCCTCGAGCTGCACTACTTCGGCCGCGACATGATCGCCTTCCGCGGCGAGTCCGGGCGCGCCCACGTCGTCGACGCCTACTGCCCCCACCTCGGCGCGCACCTGGCCCACGGCGGCGAGATCGTCGGCGAGTGCGTCCGCTGCCCCTTCCACGGCTGGACCTTCGCCGGGGACGGGCGCTGCGTCGACGTGCCCTACGCCGAGCGCATCCCGCCCAAGGCCCGCATCGACGCGTGGCCGACCATCGAGCGCAACGGGCTCATCTACATCTACTACGCCGGCAAGGGCAACGAGCACGGCGAGGTGACCCCCGCCTTCGACATCCCGGAGCTGGAGACCGAGGGCTGGACCGAGGGCAAGATGGTCCACTGGAAGCAGCTCGCCACCCACCCCCAGGAGGTGTTCGAGAACACGGTGGACATCACCCACATCGCCCCGGTCCACGACGGCCGGCAGGCGCGGATCATGGACAAGCCCCAACGCGACGGGCCCGTGCTGACCATCAACCTCGAGTTCATGGCGCCTGGCGACATCGTCGGCATGCCCGACACCCTCAACGACGTGCACCTCGACGTCGTGCTCCGCGGCCTCGGCTCGGTGATCGTCCACACCCACGTGCGCAACGCCGACATCCGGGCCCGCCAGCGCATCTACGCGACGCCCATCGACGGCGACCACATCGACATCCGCGGCATCGTGCACATCGCCGAGCAGGACGACCCGGAGTTCACCAAAGAGGTCCACGAGCTGTTCTATCAGGCCTACGTCGACGACTTCGCCAAGGACTTCCCGATCTGGGAGAACAAGCGCTACCTCGAGCGCCCGGCCCTGGCCAAGGGCGACGGCCCGGTGGGCCTGTACCGGCGCTGGTGCACGCAGTTCTACGGCGAGGCCCAGCCCAAGACCAACGCCAAGGCTCGGCCCGAAGCCCGCACCCAAGAGCCGCGCATCGACGTGCCCCTGACCGGTGGAAGCAACGGCAGCAACGGGCACACCAACGGCAACGGCCGCGGCGGCCTGCTGCGTCGCATCGTCCCCTCCCCCGTGGCCGACACCGCCCGCGGGCTGCTGGCCACCGCCGGCGAGCGCGTGCCCCTGTTTGGCGGCGTCGCCTCCCGCCTCGACGACCTGCTCGCCAAGCCCCCCGCCCACGGGAGCAACGGCCACGCGAGCGCCGGCGCCGAGCTCGACGACGACTGGGCGCCGACGCCCAGCAAAGGCGCTGCCCCGCCTGCGAGCCAGCCCTCGAGCGGCTCGAGCGGCTCGAGCATTTCGGGCGGCGGCGCCCGGGTGGCCGACGTGGCCGAGTACTACGACACCCTCGGCGAGCGCTTCGTGCCTGCGGCGGCCAAGGGCGTCAACGCGGTGTTCCAGTGGGAGCTCGCCGGTCCTCAAGGCCGCACCTTCCACGCCGTGGTCCAAAACGGCGAGCTGCGCATCGTCGACGGGCCCCACCAAAAGCCCACCGTGACCCTCTCGATGGGCGCCGAGGACTACGTCAAGGTCGTCAACGGCGACATGGACGGCATGCGGGCGTTCACGTCCGGCAAGGGCAAGGTCAAGGGCAACGTGCGCGCGGCCATGAAGATGCGCGGGATCTTCCCGGCGGCCTGAGCTTCACAGGCAAAAGCCGACGTCGCCGTGCCACGGCGCCGCCTCGACCCCACCGAGAGCCGGCGTGCAGACCTCCCCCGGGCCGCAGTCCGGGGCGTCGAGGTCACAGCTGCGGTCGCAGCAAGACACGCCGCAAGCCGGGTGATCGAGGCCCGAGACGCACACCGCTCCGGGCTCGCACAGCCCACACGAGGCGCCGCAGAACAAGCCGCCGCAGGCCTCCCCCTCGCTCAGCGGCGGGCCCGGCTGGCACACGAAGGTGTCGCCGTCACGGCCGCAGGTCTCCCCTCGCGGGCAGTCGGGCGCGAGCGGGTCACAGGCGCGCTCGAGGCTGAGCACGAAGTCCCCGGCGTCCGAGCCCTTGCCGTCCACGGCGATGAACACGGACTGCCCGGCCACCGCCTGGACCTCGATGAGCGAGGCGAAGCCCACCCCGCCCGCGCCGCTGCCGGTGCCGTCGTCGTTGCAGGCCATGACCGAGCCGTTGCAGCCGCCCACCCGGGCGTGCAGCGCCGTGTCGTAGCTCGAGCCCACGGTCGAGATCCGGAAGGTCCCGGACTCGGGCGCGGTCCACTCGACGACCCAGTCCGGGGCAGCGTCGCCTCCGCAGGGGCTGCCGACCTTGTCGAAGCCGGCGCTCGTCGAGCCCTCGAGGGTCCAGCTGGTCGTCGACGGCGCGCTCTCGTTGGCGCAGGAGATGGTCTCGACGTGGAGCTCGAAGGGGCCCGGCGTGGGCGTGTGGCCGTCGACGACCAGGATGATCGACTCGCCCGCGCCCAGGTCGACGACCAGGCGCGAGTCCGTCGTGAACCAGTCGATGTCGTCGTTGCACAGCGGCGCCGCGTCGCCGCAGCTGCTGCCCAGGGACAAGGTCGTGTCGAAGCCGCTGCCCACCGTCGAGAAGCTGTAGGTGCCGGCCTCGGGCGCCGTGTAGCGGTAGCTCCGGTCCCCCGCGATCTCGCCTCCGCATTCGTCGGAGAAGTCGTTGGCCGCGCCCACCGTCGTCCCGTCGACGTCGAGGGGGACGACGCTGGGCAGGACCTGCTCGGGGCAGCTCGCCGGCACCTCCTCGAGCTTGCGCACGTTGAGCGTGTAGTCCCCCTCGGCGCCAAACCAGCCGTCCACGGCGACGGTGACGGTCTCGCCCGCCCCGAGCTCGAGGGACAGGAAGGAGGTCGGGCCGTCGAAGCCGTGGTTGCAGTCGATGATGTCCGTGCCGCACAGGCCCTCGAAGGCCCACAGCGAGGTCTCGTAGCTCGAGCCGATGGTGTCGAAGGTGTAGGTCCCGGCCTCGGGGGCCGTGAACGCGTAGGCGTGGTCGCCCGTGTCGGTGCCGCCGCAGATGCTCTGGCTGCCGTACTCGTCGCTCGCGCCGACGGTGCTCCCGTTGACCTGGATCGGCAAAGGTCCCGACAGGACCTGCTCGGGGCAGTCGCTGGTCGACACGCGCAGGCCGAACTCGCCCTCGGTGCCCGGGAACAGCGAGTCGACGACGAACACGGCGGACTCGCCCGCGGCGAAGTTGCGGATCAGCCGGGCGTCGAGGGTCCAGGGGCCGATGTCTTCGTTGCAGGCCAGCTCCGGGCCCTCGCAGTCGCCGAGCAGGCCCAGGACCACGTCGAGGGTCGCGCCGAAGGTCTCGATGCGGTATTCGCCCGCCGCGGGGGCCGTCCACCCGAAGGTCTTCTCCGAGCCGAAGCCGCCGCATTCGAGGGTGTACTCGCTGGGCGTCGCCTCGATGGTGTCGAACCACTCGAGCGAGGCCGCGTCGCCCAGCTCGACGTCGACGGTGCAGCTGGGGCCGGTCTCCGTCTCGGTCTCCGTCTCCGTCTCCGTCTCCGTTTCGGTTTCGGTTTCGGTTTCGGTTTCGGTTTCGGTTTCGGTCTCCGTCTCCGTCTCCGTCTCCGTCTCGCTCTCGGTTTCCGTCTCCGTCTCCGTCTCGCTCTCCGACCCCGACTCTCCAACCTCGTCGCCAGCGGCCGTCCCGAACCCCTCCCGGCCCTCGGACAGACCGGGCCCGCAGCCCGCGAGCACGAGTCCTCCCCAGGCTACCCAGACGACTCTCGAACGATCCACATCACCATCGTAGCTCCAGGAAAGCGTCGAGGGCAGTGTGCTGTGAGCGCATTTGAAGCGCAGGCGAACGCCGAATTGAGCGCACCACGGCCCGTAATCGAGCTGCAATCATAGGACTCCCGATTCCATGAAGGAGTCCGCCGCCGCGGTCATTGACCGTTGAAACTGCGAGCAGTTCACCCCGATCCGCTCGCGTGGAAGCGGGCCCGGTAACTGCTCGGCCCGACCCCCAAGACCCGCATGAAGGCGCGGCGCATGGTCTCTGCGCTCCCAAAGCCCACCTGCTCGGCCACGGCGTCGACGCCGAGCCCTCCCTGCTCGAGCAGACTGCGCGCCCGCTCGACCCGCACCCGCTGCACGAAGCGCGCGGGCGTCTCTCCGGTCTGCTCCGCGAACACCCGCGCGAAGTGGCGGGGGCTCATGCCCGCTCGGCGCGCGAGCCCTTCGACGCGGTGATCCCCGGCCGGCCGCTCGAGCACCTCGGCCCGCACGCGCCGAAGGGGCGCGTGGCTGGGCGTCGGCTGCTTCAAGGCCGCGCTGAACTGGGACTGCCCCCCGGGCCGATGCAGGAACATCACCAGCCCCTGCGCCACCGCCAGCGCGGCCTCGTGGCCGAGGTCTCGCTCGACCAGCGCGAGCGCCAGGTCGATGCCCGCGGTGACCCCCGCCGAGCTGTGAATGGGCCCGTCTTCGACGTAGAGCGCGTCCGCCTCGACCGTGACCTCGGGGAAGCGCGCGCGCAGCTGCTCGGTGGCCATCCAGTGCGTGGTCGCCCGGCGCCCGTCGAGCAGCCCTGCCTCGGCGAGCACGAACGCCCCCGTGCAGATCGAGGCCACCCGACGGGCGCGAGCGGCCCGTCGCCGCAGCCACCGAAGGATCGCCGGCTCGAAGGTCCGCTCGATGAACTCGGGCGCGCCGCCGACCAGCACGGTGTCGAGGGGCCCCCGAAGGGAGCGCAGCGGCTCGGTCACCACCACCACCCCGACGCCCGTGGTCAGCTCCCGCTGCGGCCCCACGAGCACGCAGCGGTAGCCCGGTCGCGCGTCGCCCCGCGCCCGCAGCCACCGGGTCGCGGCGTCGAAGACCTCCATCGGCCCGAACAGGTCGAGGGGCTGGACCCCGGGCAGGGCCAGGGAGACCACACGGCGATCGCTGCGGCGCGAGGGCACGCTCGGGAGCATGCGCGATCAATTGGCAGAAATCGATGGTTATTTGTCATTTCTGCCAAAGCCCTTCGCGCCCATGCTGAGCCCATGGCGCTGACTCGACACCTGCACTGCCCAGGCACGGCTCCCCTCATGCTCCGGCTCGTGGGCGAGGAGCTGCGACGCACGGGACGCCGACTGCGGCGCCGCCTGGGCCGAATCCAGCCCCCGCACCTGCCCTCGGGACGCTTCGACGCCCCCGACAGCCAGCTGGCCACCCAGGCCACCGAGCTCGTCCGCGCGCTCTCGAGCCCCCACCTGCTCCACCACTGCCAGCGGACCTGGGCCTTCGGCGTCGCCCTGGCTGCCCAGCACGGCCGGCGCTTCGACGCCGAGCTGCTCTACGTCTCGAGCCTGCTCCACGACCTGGGCCTGACCGAGACCCACCGGGGGCCCGCGCCCTTCGAGCTGCGCGGAGCTCGGGTCGCGCGGGCCTGGTGTTGCGAGCACGGCATGCCGCCCGCCCGCGCCGACCGGGTCCACGAAGCCATCGCCCTGCACACCTCCCTCGGCGTCACCGAGCGCGAACCCGAGAGCCTCTACGTCCACCTGGGCGCGGGCGTCGACGTGTTCGGGCTGCGCATCGAGGAGCTCTCGGCCCCGACCCTCGACGCCATCCTCGAGCGATGGCCCCGGCTGGGCTTCAAGCAGGGCCTCATCGAAGACCTGC
The DNA here is from genome assembly GCF_000170895.1 of Plesiocystis pacifica SIR-1. GTDB lineage: Bacteria > Myxococcota_A > Polyangia > Nannocystales > Nannocystaceae > Plesiocystis > Plesiocystis pacifica. Next base: position 16,772 of record NZ_ABCS01000114.1, read on the forward strand.
AGCCCGAGATCGACAACCCCGGCTCGCCGCTGACGGGCATGTGGAAGCTCGGCTTCGAGGGGCAGATTCGGGGCGCGCCCTTCATGGACTGAGCATGGCCAACTGCTAGGCTCGGCGAGTGCCCGAGCGCGCCGACCCCTTCCGCCCGCCGGACCGCGAGGCCGAGGCGCGCTACGCCGAGCTGAGCACCCTCGACTCCAAGATCCGCGTGGTCGACCTGGCCCTCGCGGACAAGCGCGGCCACGTCCTCAGCGTCGGCGCGCGGACCTCCATCGGCTTCGCCCTCGGCATTTTGCTCGCCGCCGGGGCCTTCTTCGCCGCGGCGCCCCTGGGCCTGGGCGTCCAGCTTGGCCTGGCCACGGTGTTCGTGTGGGGCCTGACCCTCGCGGGCCTGTTCGACGCCCGGGGCTGGTGGGAGCGCAAGCGGGTCCGCGAGCTCGGACTGCGCCTGCGCCTCGAGCCCCGCTGGCTGCACGCCGTCGAGGCCGAGACCAGCCCGCGCCTTCGGGCCCGTCGGGCCGAGCTCGTCGAGCTGCACGCGCGCGTTCACGCCCGCTTGCAGGAAAGCCCCACGAACGAGGCGCAACGCAGCTCACCTCGAAGTCGCAGCGAGTAGTTCGCCAAACAATCTGGACACCGCTCGGCCAAGACCGAGGCATGGACCCGGATCTCCGCCTCCTCGCGCTCCCCCTGACGCTCGCCCTCGTCGCAGCCTGCACCCCAGACAACGACGCCGGCAGCGTGTTCACCGACGGCTCGATCACCACGGCCGGCGACGAGGTCGGCACCGACGAGGCCGAAGACGGCGAGGACGGCTCCAGCGGGAGCTCGAGCGACGACAACGGCGACGGCGTCGAAGAAGAAGACGAGGAGGACTCCACCTCCTCCGGCGGCGGGCCCAAGCTCGACACCCTGCCCTCGGAGCTCGAGGACGAGGGCAACCTCGACGAGGACTGCGACTTCGTCGACATCCTGTTCGTCATCGACAACTCCGTGTCCATGGGCGGCTACCAGCAGGCCCTGGGCCTGGCCATGCCGCAGTTCGCCACGACCTTGGCCGAGGCCCTGCCCGAGGACACCAACGTGCACGTGGCCGTGACCTCGACGGAGATGGGCTTCGCCAGCGGCGGGACGACCTCGATCTCCAACGGCGAGTGCGTGTTTACCGGCGACGGCATGCCCAACTCGGCCTTCTACGTCACCCCGGACATGCAAAACACGGGCAAGAACGGCGCCCAGGGCCGGCTGTTCGACCCCGGCGGCGGGCAGTTTTACGCGAGCTTCGACGTCAACGACGGCCAGGCCGGCGCCGACGCCCTCGCGCAGTGGTTCTCGAGCGCCTCGGCGATCGGCACCGGCGGCTCCAACATCGAGATGTCCACGGGCCCGGCCGGCTGGGCCTTCGACCCCGCCAACACGGCCACCAACCAGGGCTTCATGCGGGACGAGGGCGCGGTGCTGCTGGTCTTCTTCGTCACCGACGAGCCCGACCAGACCCCGATCAACTTCGGCGGCGAGGCCATCGGCCAGGCCATGCTCGACAAGGTCGCGCAGGCCAAGGCCGGCTGCGGCGGCCTCGACTGCGTGCTCGCGGGGGGCTTTTTGCTCGACAACCCCTGCAACGACCAGGTCCCCCTCGACACCTTCGTCAACGGCATGAGCGAGCCGCCGCAGATCGCCGAGCTACCCGACGACAACCTCCCCCCCCAGCAGATCGCCGACCAGATGAACCAGCTGCTGTCGAACTCCCTCGCCGACGTCATCGCCCAAAAGTGCGACGAGATCCCGCCGGTGGGCTGAGCGCCTCCTCGGAACCCCCCCAAACGAAAAAGCGACCGCCGGCACTCCGGCGGTCGCGTTTTCGTTTAGTGGGATGGCGCGCTCACTCCTCGCCGATGGCGAGGGTCGTCGGGTCCTCCTCGCCGAGCGCGAGGGTCGTCGGGTCCGGGTCCTCCTCACCGATCGCCAGGGTCGTGATCGGGTCTTCCTCCCCGATCGCCAGCGTCGTGTAGGGACCACCCTTGCCGCCGGTGACCTTGCCGAGGTCCTCGATGAAGAGGTCACGGAGCTGCTTTTTGTTGTTCTCGTTCTTACTCATGAGTCAATTCCCGACGCGGCTCTGACCGCGTCGGGCCTCACTCTTTCCCCCCCAGGCGGGTTTCGCAAATTGCCCAAACTCACCTACAAACACCGTGTACCCTGCATTCAGAGGGGATTCGAGCCATGAAGACGACGCGACGGGGTTTCATGCGAGGTACGGTGGTCGGCGCCGCCGGCCTGGGGGCGTGTGTCGAGCACCCTCACAGCCAGGGCAGCGATCACCCTTCCGGCCAGCCGGCGATGGAAGGCGCTGCCAAAGGACATCTGGTGCAGCTGCGGACCACGGTCAACGGCGCCGCCGAGACACTCGAGGTCGGCCCGGACGAGTCGAGCTTGAGCGTGGTCCGCGAGCGCCTCGGGTTGACCGGGGCCAAGCTCGGCTGCGGGCACGGGGCCTGCGGCGCGTGTGCGATCCAGGTCGACGGTCAGCCCGTGGCGAGCTGCCTGCTGCCAGCCCTCAAGCTCGAAGGCCGGCAGGTCGAGACCGTCGAGCACCTCGCCACGGACGACGAGCTGCACCCCATCCAGCGCGCGTTCATGGCCGAGGACGCCATGCAGTGTGGCTACTGCACGCCGGGCTTCGTCGTCGAGGCGGCCGCCTTCCACGACGCCTGGCGAGCCCGCCGGGGGACCGCGAGCCCGAGCCGCGACGAGGTCGCCAAGGCGCTGTCCGGGCACCTGTGCCGCTGTGGCACCTACGCGGCCATCTACCGCGCGGTGATCGGCGCGTGCGAGGGTCGCTTCGACGCGGCCCCCGAAGCCGGCGCGCCCCTGGTCGCCGCGGGGCCCCGCGTCGACGGCCTGGCCAAGGTCACCGGCGCGGCCAAGTACACCGTCGACGTCCGCCCCGAGGGCATGCTCGAGGCCCAGGTGCTGCGCTCGCCCCACGCCCACGCCCGCGTCCGCGCCATCGACTGGTCCCGGGCCCTCGCGCTCCCGGGCGTCCACGGAGCCGTGCGCATGACCGAGATCGGCCACAAGGTCCGCTTCGTCGGCCAGGAGGTCGTGGCCCTCGCCGCCGCCGACATCGCCACGGCCCGGGCGGCCCTGCGCGAGGTCGAGGTCGACTACGAGGTGCTCGAGGCGGTGGTCGGGACCGAGGCCGCGCTGGCCGAGGGCGCGCCGGAGATCTACGTCAACCGCACGCACAAGCGCGCGCCCAACGAGAACGAGCTCGATCTGTTTCCGGTGCGCTGGAAGGCCAACCTGCGCGGGCCCTTCGGGATGTTCGCGCGCCAGGCCGGCCGGGCCGCGCGACGCATCGAGGACGACGCCGAGGCCTTCTCGGGCACCTTCGAGACCCAGACCCAGGTCCACACCGCCCTCGAGCCCCACGCGGCCGTGGCCGAGTGGATCGGGGACGACAGCCTGCGCGTGCACCTGTCGACCCAGGCCGTCTCGCACATGGCCGAGGAGCTCGCCAAGCGCTTTGGCCTGCGCCGCGACGCCGTCGAGGTCCACGCCGAGTTCGTCGGCGGCGGCTTCGGGGCCAAGGCCGTGATGCCCATCGAGGCGCTCATGGCCGTCGAGCTCGCGCGGGTCTGCGGCCGACCCGTGCGCGTCGCCAACGACCGCCGCGAGGAGCTGATCGTCGGCGGGCTGCGCCCGGCCCTGCGCGCCGAGGTCCAGCTCAGCGTCCCGCCCTCGGACGGCGGCAACACCCCGCCGGCCGACGGCGAGGCGCCCCAGCCCGCGCTGCGCATGCACACCTGGGCCGACGCCGGCGTGGCGATCGGGTCGGCGGCGGCGGCCATGGCCCGCATCCACCTGCCCCAGGCCCAGCTCGACCTGGCCGACTACGACGTGATCACCAACGGACCGCCGGGCACCCCCTTCCGCGGCCCCGGCGGGCCGCCGGCCTTCTTCGCCATGGAGCAGGCCATCGACGCCCACGCCAACGCCCTGGGCCGCGACCCCGTGGCCCTGCGCCGGGGCTGGAACCGCAACCCCGCCCGCGCCCGGGTCTACGAGTGGATCCAAGAGCAGGCCCTGTGGCGCGACCGACCGGCGCCGCTGGCCGACCGCGGGCGCTACCGCCGGGGCATCGGCGTGGCCACGGCGACCTGGCCCTACTTCGTCGAGCCCGCGACCCAGGTGACGGTCGCGGCCTCCAGCGCGGGCTTTCGCGTGTCCATGGCCGGCCAGGACATCGGCACGGGCACCCGCACCCTGCTCGCCGAGGCCGTGGCCGCCGTCCTCGGCGTCCCCGTGCACACCATCGAGGCCGAGATCGGCGACTCTTCTCGGGGGACCCACGGCCCGACGGCGGGGGGCAGCCGCACGGCCGCGTCCGTGTTCCCGGCGGCGACCCGGGCCGCCGAGGCCCTGCGCGACGAGCTGCTCGAGGTCGCCGAGGCTCGCCTACAGCTCGACGCCCCCGTGGCGGTCCCCGGCGGGCTCGAGGGGCGCCCCCGAGGCGACGGCGCGGCCCAGCCCCAATTCGTCCCCTGGTCCGAGGTCCTCGCCGTCGCGCCCGCGATCACGACCACGGGCAAGCGCAAGCGCGACCAGGGCGGTTACTTCCTCCCGCCCGTCGCCGGCCTGGCGATCGGTCGCCACCTCGGCGCGGGCGCTCAGATCACCGAGCTCGAGGTCGACACGCGCCTGGGCCGGGTCCGGGTGCTGCGGGCCGTCGCCGGCCTGTCGATCGGCAAGGTCCACTCCCCCACCCTCGCCCGCAGCCAGGTCGAGGGCGGGATGATCCAGGGCCTGTCCTTCGCGCTCTACGAGGAGCGCCGCCTCGACCCCCGCGACGGCACCCTGCTCACCGGCGGCCTCGAGGACTACCGCGTGTGCGGCCTCGGGGACGTCGGCGCCCTCGAGGTCCACTTCATCCCCGGCGGCTTCGAGGGCGTCCAGGGCCGCGGCATCGGCCTGGGCGAGCTGTGCACCCTGCCGCCCGCGGCCAGCATCGCCAACGCCGTCGCCCACGCCACGGGCTGGCGACCCACGCAGATCCCCCTGCGCCCCGATCGAGTCCTCGCCGGGCTCGCGAGCGTCGCCCAGTCCACCGAAGGGAGCCAGCCGTGACCCGCCTCGTCCCCATTCGACTGCCCAAGTCCGCCGCCGAGGCCCTCGCCGCCCAGGCCGAGCTCGACGCGGAGTACCGCGCCGGCGGGACCGACCTGCAAGAGCGGCGCGCCCACGAGCACGAGCCCCGAGCGCTCGTCGACCTGCGCGACCTCGAGGCCTTCGGCGACATCGAGCCCGACGCCGGGGGCCTGCGCATCGGCGCTGGCGCGAGCTTGCAGCGCGTCGCCGACCACCCGGCCGTGCGGACCTCGTGGCCCGGCGTGGCCGAAGCCTGCGGCGCCCTCGGGACCCCCCAGGTCCGGGCCGTGGCGACCCTCGGGGGCAACCTCGCCCAGGCGCCGCGGTGTTGGTACTACCGCCACCCCGACCACAGCTGCCTGCGCAAGGGCGGCGACGCCTGCCTGGCCCGCGGGGGCGACCACCTTTGGCACGTGTGCTTCGACACCGACCCCTGCGCGGCCCCGCACCCGTCGACGGCGGCCCTGGCCCTGCTCGCCTACGAGGCCGAGGTCGAGCTCGCCCTGCCGGCTGGCAGCGCGGCTCCCGAGGCCCCGCCCAAGCGCGAGCGCGTGCCCGTGGAGGCCGTTCTCGCCACCGACGCGCTGACCCAGATCCACCCGAGCGCGCTGCTGACCGCGGTCCACCTCGGCGCCCCCCTGCCCCGGGAGCGCAGCGCCTACGTGCGCGCGAGCAGCCGCGCCCTGGCCGAGTGGGCCCTGGTCGAGGTCTGCGTGCGCCTGCGCCTGGGGGCGGACGGGGTCGTCGACTTCGCCCGCGTGACCGTGGGCGCCGTCGCCCCCACGCCCCTGCGACTGACCGCCGTCGAACAGGCCGTGGTCGGGCAGCCCGCGAGCCCCGAGCGCTTCGAGGCCGCGGCCGCCCTGGCCACCGCCGGCGCCAAGCCCCTGCCCATGACCGGCTACAAGCTCGAGCTCCTCGCTGGCGCCGTGCTCACGGCCCTCGAGCTGGCCCGCGACGGCCGGCCCTCCCCCGACACCATCGCCCCGGCGCCGCTCGGCGACGCCGAGCTCTCCGAGCCCGCTTCCCAGGGAGACCGCTGACATGACCCTCGAGCTGTGCCGCAACCTCCAGTGGAAGAGCATCTCCCGCGACCTCGACGACCCCGCGGAGATCCTCGCCACCTTCGCCCGCAACCAGGTCCCCTACACCTGCACCCGGACCTGCCGCAACGCCGGGCCCGACGACGAGCTCGTCGCCCCCGAGCTGTGCCACGGCGCGCGCCCCTGCTTCGAGGCCTCGCCGCTGACCCTGCGCCTGCGTCGGCAGCGAGAGTGACCCTCGCTCTTCAGCGCCGCGCGTTCAGCCAGGTCTCGAGTTCTTTGCGCTTGGCCTCGCGCGCGTCGCCCTTGGCCTCGCGCGCGTCGCCCTTGGCCTCGGCCCAGCGCGCGCGGGACCGCTGCGCGAGCTCGAGGGCGCGGTCCCGGTCGCGCCCACGGCCGGCGGGCGCATCCGGAGGCCCCACCTCACTCGCCGAGGGCCGCCTCGAGCCGCGCGGCCAGTCGTTGCGAGCGGACCGCCGCGGCGGCCCCGGTCAAGTGCGGGCCGCGGTCAAAAAAGTCCGTCTCGGGCAGCGCCACCTCGCTCGGCTGCTCGAGCATGGGCAGGGCCACCCGCTCGCGCAGCTGGGCCTCGATGTGCTCGTAGACCGCCCGCGCGTCCGCGAAGCTTTGCGCTCGCGTCGGGCACCAGGCCAAAAAACAGCGCGCCCCCGCGGCCTCGCAGCGCTCGGCGAAGCCCGCGAGCTGGTCGAGGTTGCGCTCGAAGTCCGGGTCGCGCTCGAGCTGAGCGGGGGTCGGCCAGCGCCGCTCGAGGGGCGCCTCGGGCTTGGCCTCTAGCCCTCGGTGGGCCGCGAAGTCCCCGTACGCGTCAAAGCCCGAGCGCCGGTAGATCGTCGGCAGCGCGCGGTCCGTGGTCATCTGGTGCGCTGCGCAGCGGACCTTGCGGGCGAAAAAATGCAGGCCCTGGTCGGCCACGTCGGCCACGGCTCGGGGCCCGCCCGCGGCCAGGCACGCCACGCTCGCCGGCCGGCGCTGGAGCACGGCCCAGACCGCGTCGTCCTGGGAGCCCGTCCACAACAGGTGGGTCTCCGGCGCGACCACGACCACGTCCCCCGCGCGCAGCTGGCCCTGGACCTCGCCGAGCATGAAGGCCAGACCCAGGCCATCGTTGAGGCCCATGTTGACGGGCTCGAGCTCGAGCCCCGGCGCGTCTGCGAAGGCCCGCGAGTCGATGGAAAAGCCCACGCTCGACCCGCCCACGAAGATCAGCCGAGGGCTCGCCGCGCTCGCCCGCAGGCGAGCGTGCTTGTCGACCGTCGCGGCCATGTAGTGGTCGGGGTCGTCGGGGCAGCTGCGCCACAACGCCGCGAGCACCCCCAGCTGGACGAGGGCGAAGATCAGCGCGTGGACGAGGAAGCGGGGCATGGCTCAGAACTGGAAGTAGATGAAGGTCCCCGGCTCGTCGGGCATGAGGTAGATGGTCAGCCACAAGAGCGCGGTGTAGCCGAGCCAGCGCAGCGGCCTCAGCGTGTCGGACCACAGCCCGCGCCCTGGCTCGACCGCGCCAGCCCCCGCGCGCAGGCCCCGGGGGTCAAAGCCGGGGTCGCGCAGAGGGTGCTCGCGGTCGCGGGTCCACCACTCCGCGACCACGAAGAGCGCGAGCAAGGGCCCAAAGGCCGCGAGGAACTCCCCGTGGTGCTGCAGCTCGGCCCAGGCGCGGAGGGTCCACGAGTCGAGCGCCATGTGGCGGAAGATGCCCACGGCCTGGGGCAGGTCTGCGGCCCGGAACAGCACCCAGGTCGCGCACACCAGCGCGAAGGTCCCGAGCATGCGCCCGAGCACGGCCAGGCCGGCGCCGACGCTGGCCTGCGCCGTGGGTGACGGCGGGACATCCCGCGGGCCCAGGCGCGGCGCTTCCGAGCCCTGGAAGGCCCGCGCGGCCACCCCGACGAATAGCCCGTTGACGGCCCCCCAGGCCACGAAGGTCCAGTTGGCCCCGTGCCACAGCCCGCTGAGGGTGAAGGTGACCATGAGCGCCAGCCACAGCCGCGCCGGACCGCGCCGGCTCCCCCCCAGGGGCACGTAGACGTAGTCGCGGAACCAGGTCGAGAGCGACATGTGCCAGCGCCGCCAAAACTCCGCGGGCGACTGGCTGAAGTAGGGGTGGGCGAAGTTGCGGACCAAGTCCAGCCCGAGCAGGCGCGCGCAGCCGATGGCGATGTCCGAGTAGGCCGAAAAGTCGCAGTAAATCTGAAAGGCGAAGGCGAGGGTCGCGGCCATCAGCACGGGCCCCGAGGCGTGGACCACCGGGCCCGCGTAGACCTGCTCGACGAACTCGCCGAGGTGGTCGGCGAGGATGATCTTCTTGGCCAGCCCCCAGAGCATCTGCCGGGCGCCGTCCCGGGCCGCCGCCGGGTCGAAGCTGCGCGCCCGCCTGAGCTGGGGCAGCAGCCGGTCGGCCCGCTCGATCGGCCCCGCGACCAGCTGAGGGAAGAGCGAGACGTAGGCCAGGTAGTCGAGCAGGCTGTCGCAGACCTCGGCGCGGCCGCGGTAGACGTCGACGGTGTAGCCGAGGGTCTGGAAGGTGTAGAAGCTGATCCCGACGGGCAGGATCAGCGTCAAGCTGGGCAGGTTGGCCTGGAGCCCCAGGCTCTCGAGGGCCGCCGCCGCGCTGGCCACGAAGAAGCCGAAGTACTTGAACAGCGCGAGCAGGCCGAGGTTGAGGGCGCAGCTGATCCCGACCAGGAGCTTGGCCCGGCCAGAGCGCGGGGTCGGCTGGGCGGCGATGGCCCGGGCGAGGACGAAGTCGACGACGCTCGAGGCCAGCAGCAGGCCGCAAAAGCGGGGGTCCCACCAGCCGTAAAACAGGTAGCTGGCGACGAGCAGGACCAGGTTCTGCCCGCGACGACCCGCGCCCAGGCGCGCGCTGGACCAGTAGAGCGCGAAGACCAGGGCCAGGAACAGGCCGAAGGTGAGGGTCGTGAAGGTCACCGCGCGCGGCGGCCAGTCTACCCGGCTAGGGCAGCTTGCGCAGCGAGACCCCGGCGGGCGACTGCATCGAGACCCGATAGCGCTGCCCCGCGCGCACGCGGATCCGGCCCGCGGACACCCACGGCGCGTCCGCCCGCTCGCGCAGGTAGACGCGGTGCGAGCCGGGCGCGAGCTCGAGGGAGGCGACGGGCTCGAGGGCGAGCTTCTTGCCGCCGACCTTGACCCACACGAAGAAGTAGTCGTTGGCCGCGAACTCGACCTTGGCCGGGGCGGCGTCGGGCTTGGGCGGCTTGGGCTCGGCGGCGGCCAGGACCGCGTCGCCCCCCACCTCCACGGCGCGCCGCTCGGGCGCCACGGCTTCGGCCTCGACCGGCGGCGGCGGCGGGGCAGGCTCGGGCGCGACCGCCTCGACCTCGACCTCGGGCCCGCCCAAGACGGGGCCGGGCTCGAGCTTGGCCTGGACGGCGACGTCCGGCTCGACCACGGGCTCGAGCCCCGACCAGGTCGCGACGCTGACCCCAATGCCCACGCCCAGCGCCGCGGCGACCACCCACGCGTACGAGCGCCCGCTCTGGCCCGACCCCTTCGGGCGCACGGCCAGGTCCCGGTGGGTCTCCTCCGGGCGCCGGTGCGGCGTGGTCTCCGAGGCCGAGCGCGAGGCCTCGTCCGTCTGCAGGTCCCCCGCCAGGCACTGGCTGCGGGTCGCGTCGATGATGGTCGGCTCTTCGAGCACGAGGGAGCCGGCGCTGCGCTGGGCTCGGGGGGGCCTCGACCACTCGTCCGAGGCCTCGAGGATCGCGTGCTCGGACCCCTCCGTCCGCTCCTCGTAGGCCTCCCCCGACTCGGCCACGGTCAGGCCCGTGCGCGGGCCCGTGAGCCCCGAGCGCGAGCGGACCAGATCGGCGAGCTCGTCGGCGGCGTTGCGGTAGCCCGACCAGTCGCGCAGGCAATTCAGCGCGTCCTCGGCCGAGGCGAAGCGCTCCTCCCGGTTCGCCTCGAGCAAGCCGTCGCGCAGGTCGATGAGCGCCGCCGGCAGATCCGCCCGACGCAGCGGCGGCACCTCCCCGGTGAGGACCACGGCCACGAGGGCGTCGCGGTCGAGCCCGGCCCGGAAGCGCTCGGAGTCGAGGAGCTCCTGGAGCACGGCCCCGACGGCGAAGAGATCGGTGGCGGGGTGGCGCGAGTCCCCGCGCACCTGCTCTGGCGGCATGTAGCGCAGCTTGCCGCGCACGTGCACCCCCGAGGTCTCCTCGCTCATCATCCGCGCGACCCCAAAGTCGCTGATCTTGACCTCCCCGCTCACCGAGATCAGCACGTTGTGCGGCGAGATGTCGCGGTGGACCACCGCCCGACAGGACTCGCCGTCGCTGAGGTTGTGGGCGTAGGCGAGGCCGCGGAGCATCTCGCCGATGATGTGGGCGACCACGGGCAGGGGCATGACCTCGCCGCGCTCGCGCATGCTCGCCGTCAGCCGGCTCAGGTCGAGGCCGTCGACCCACTCCATCACCAGGTAGCTGCGGTCCTCGTCCACGCCGACGTCGAACACCTGCACGATGTTGGAGTGGCTGAGCATCATGGTCAGCCGGGCCTCGTCGACGAACATGCGCCGGTACAGGGTCTTGCTCGACAGGTGGGGCGCGAGCAGCTTGATGGCCACGTCTTGGTCGCGCCCCCCATGGCGCTGCGTCTCGCCATCCACACCTCCGCCATGCCGCCCGAGGCGATGCGCCGAACGAGTGAGTATGGGCCTATTCGTCGCACGGTCAGCTTCGTGTTCATCCCTATCTATTCATGAAATGATCGCATTCAACATAAAGTCAAGGCGAGGCGAGCGCTGAGCCAAATCGTAATACTCATCGCGTGAACTACGTGTTCGTTTTCGCTCGGCGGCTCGGTGTCAGATGTGGACAAAAGGCCACGTATCGCCACAAACCGGGGTAAACACGGGAGATTCGGGGCCAAACGGAGGCCCGCTGGCTGGGCTCTCGCCATTTAATCTGAGCTCGATCTCCAACCCGAGGACACTAACATTCGAGCCCCCTGAGCTTGGCTGCGTTTCGTCAAATCGCACTGTTCGCCGATTGACCGTCGACATTCGACGTATCGCACACTCGTCCACACCTCTGGAAATATGCTCATTTTACCGTTCGTTCTCTCCGCCTTGGTGTCCCCAAGTGCCGGCCCGCCAATGGGTGAGGTTGCGGGTGTCCAGGGCGAAGACCAGAGCCAATACGACGAGGCGCTGGCGACCCTGCGCGCGGCCATGGACGAGGTCAACGCCGATCCGGACGGCGAGGCCCCGCTGGCGGCCCTGCGCGAGGCCCTGGACGCCCTCCCCGACCACGCGCCGCTGCTCGCCGAGGACCCCGGCGCCCTCGAGCTGCGCCTGCGCGCCGAGCTGGTCCTGGCCCGGGCGCAGCTCTACCAGGGCGACCGCTACGCCGCCGCCGCGACCCTCGACGCCTGCCTCGAGCGCGCGGGCGGCATCCCCCTGGACAGCGCGCGCCTCGGCCCGCGCCTCGGCGCGCTGGTCGACGAGCGCCGCGAGGTCCAGGCGGCCCGGGGCGAGGCGCGCCTGCGGGTCGAGTGCGCCGAGCCTTGCCGCGTGCTCATCGACGAGCGCAACTACGGGAGCGTCGAGCGGTCTGGGCAAGCCCGGGAGCTCAGCTTGCCCCTCGGCGAACACCGGGTCTGGCTCGCGCCCCTCGAGCCCCTCGAGCCCCTCGAGGGCAAAGCGGAGCCCCTGCGCGTCGTCGTCCAGCTCGACTCGACCGACGACGCCCCCACCCTCAGCTTCCCTGTCCCGTCCCCCGGAGATGGGCCCGCCACGGACGGCGCGCCTGTCCCCGCCCCCACTGTCGGCGCCGAGCGTCGCGGGGCGCTGGGGCTCCGCTCGCCGCCCATGGTCGAGGCAGACCGCGACCGGCTGGCCCCCCGCTGGCTCGAGATCACGGGCATCGCCATCGGCGGAGCCGAGCTGATCGCGGGGGCGACCTTGTGGGCCCTCGACAGCCGCTGCCCCGGCGGCGGCGACGTCACCGACGTCGAGGCCTGCCCGCAGCTCTACGACACCAAAACGGCGGGGATCGTGCTGAGCACCCTCGGCCTGGCCGCGGTCGCGACGAGCGGGGCGCTGCTGGGCGTCGACACCTCGAGAGCCCGGCGGGCCGCCCTCGCGCCCACGGTGGGCCCGCGCAGCGTCGGGCTGAGCGTGGGAGGGCGGTTTTGATGGCCGCCCAGCATCGGCCATGGTTCGTCGCGCTCGGGCTCGCCGCGGCCGTCGGGCTGGGGAGCGCCGCTTGCCTCAAGCCCAACCCCCTATTGCTCGAGGGCGACGACTCCCTCGGCCAAGCCGACACCGACACCGGCTCGGACGGAGACGACACCGCCGAGACCGAGGACTCCGGCACGCCAACCCCCGACATGGGCGGGGCCGAGGACACCGAAACCGACACCGACACCGACACCGACACCAGCACCGAGGCGGACTCGAGCACCGGTGACAGCTGCGAGGACGAGGCCGCGGTCGAGCTCGAAGCGAGCGACCTTCCGGTCTCCTGCTCGAGCTGCCTCGCCGCCAACTGCTGCGAGCAAACGCTGGCTTGCGCCGAGACCCCCCACTGCCCCTGCCTGGTCTCTTGCCTACTCGCAGGCGGCGGCAACGGGCAGTGCAAGAACGCCTGTGGCGCGCCTTCCCCCAACCAGGTCCCCGGGGTCCAGGCCGCCCTCGACTGCGCGAGCTCCCACTGCGACGACGCGTGCTGACGAGGGTGACCTCGGGCCCGAGACCGGGCACACTCTGCGGGTGCCCGCCCCTGCCCCTCCGATGACCGAGGCCGACGCCGCCCGCCCGCTGGCGATCGGGGTCGAGGTCGCCGACACGGAGGCCGAGGGCCCCGGGCGTCGCTACGCGGTGTGGGTCCAGGGCTGCCCGATGCGCTGCCCCGGGTGCTGCAACCCGGAGCTCCTGCCCTTTCGCGGCGGCCGCCCGAGCACCGCCGGCGCCCTCGTCGAGCGCATCCTCGCCGTCCACGCGCGCGCGCCCCTGGTCGGGGTCAGCCTCCTCGGCGGCGAGCCCTTCGCCCAGGCCGAGGCCCTCGCCGTCGTCGCCGAGGCGGTCCGCGCCGCGGGGCTGAGCGTGATGGTCTACAGCGGCTACACCCTCGACGAGCTCCGCGTTCAGATCGAAGCCGGGCCCGAAGCGGACACCAACGCGGGGGTCGAGCGCCTCCTCGCCGCCACGGATCTGCTGTGTGACGGCCGCTACGAGCGCGCGCGACCCGACGCCGAGCGCCGCTGGATCGGCTCGACCAACCAGCGCCTGCACTTCCTGACCACCCGCCACCACCCCGCCGAGCCCGACTTCGGCGGGGGCGAGACGGTGGAGTTGCGCCTCGTCGACGGGGAGCTGATCATCAACGGGTGGCCCTGGGGCCGCGGGCTCCCCCCCGACCGAGAACCTCGATGAGCGCGAGCGCGACGACCCACCCTGCACCGCAGCAGGCTGCTCCCCCCGCCGGCCCCGCCCGCGTCGCGGCCAGCGAGGCCGAGCTGCTGACCCTCACCCGCGCCATCGTCGGGGGCGGCAGCGCCCGCTTCGTCCCCTTGCTCCGCCGCCGCCGGGGGGCCATCGGGCAGATCGGGCCCA
>NZ_ABCS01000113.1 GCF_000170895.1 Plesiocystis pacifica SIR-1
TCTAGCCGTCGTGGACGACGCCACGCCCTCCCTGCCCCACGTCCACGACTCAGGGGCTGTGAATGAATCCACAGCCCCTGACCACTTTAGCCGTCGTGGACGACGCCACGCCCTCCCTGCCCCACGTCCACGACTCAGACCGTGAAGATTTCACAGTCCCTGTCTATTTTAGCCGTCGTGGACGACGCCACGCCCTCCCTGCCCCACGTCCACGGCTCAGAGGCTGTAAGTCTTTCCCCGAAGTCGTGCACGGACTCGGGCCGACGCGAGTGACGCACGGCTTGGACCTCTCCCTTGACCGCCGATACTCCTGCCCAAGCATGGGCAGCTGCTCCGGCGGAGGCCCGGGAGGCAGCTCAGCTGCCCCGGCGGAGGCCCGGGAGGCAGCTCAGCGCCCGCCGCTCATGCCGGCATCGGCACCAGCTTCGTCCACTTCAGCAGGTTGTAGGTCAGCGCCATCCACAGCCCCACCGTCCTCACCTTCGACTCCCCTCGGACCGGTAGCTGCTGCAGCCCGCGCCATGCTCGAAGGTCCGCGTTGACCAGCTCCGCGTGTGCCCCTCGCTGCCGGTACTTCCTCTTGGCCGACTCGGTCTTCATCCGCCTTCGCCACCGCCACGTCTCATCCGTGTCCTTGGGCTTGCGGGCGTAGGGGTCGTCCTCCTCGTCTCGCGGCTTGGGCACCGGCGCATAGACTCGCGTCCCTTTGGCCTCCATCTCGTGGATGGCTGCGAGCTTCACGAAGCCTCCGTCGACCAGCCACTCCCGAGGGCGCACTCCCGTACGCGCGAGCACCTGCGCGCACATCGGAAGCATCTGGCTCTTGTCACTCCCGACGTTCGTCACGCCCACACCCACGATGAAATTCTCCTTGGTGTCTTGCGCAAACTGAAGGTTGAAGGACGGCCGCCACCCTCCGTCTCCCATCTTCATCACCCGAGCCTCTGGGTCCGTCGTACTCACCCGACGCTCCTTCTTCTTTGCCTTCTTTTTCTCGTTCGTCTTCGTGGTCTGCTTCTTCGACCTCGTGCTCTTCTTCTTGGGCTCCTTGGCCTTGTCTTGCTTCTCCAGCTCGTCGAGCTCTGCGAGCGCCCGCGTCAAACGCTCTTGTCGCTCCCGCGCTGCTCGCTCTTTTGCGGCCTGCTCCCGCTTGTTCTCGGCCCCGGGGTCACTCTCGAGCTGCCGGCTCAGCTCTCGCACTCGAGCCTTCGCCTCCTTCAGGCACTTGTTGAGGGTCGCCCGGCGTCGAAACGAGCCTGCTCCTGCGCTCGCTCGTACACGGACGCCGTCTTGGGAGACCTGCCTCAGCGTCACCAGGCCCTGGTGCATCAGCGTCGCCAGCAGCTGGGTCATCAGCTCGTCGAGCTTGTCTCCGTGCCCCGTCCGAAACTCCGCCAGCGTGTGATGGTTCATGCTCAAGCCGCCACAGATCCATCGATAGACGTTGTCTCGCTCGCACAGCCGCGCGAGGTGACGAGCACTCCCAATGCCCTCCGAGATCGCGTACAGCCACAGGGTCAGCAACACCTTGGGATCCGTGGCGGGTCGTCCTGGCTGCGCTCCTCGGGCTTCGATCGCGTCGTAGAAGCTCGAGAGGTCGAGCTGCCCGACCGCTGCCCATAGCAGTCGGGCTCGATGGTCATCAGCCAACAGCGAGTCGAGGTTGTAGGAGCGAAACTCGAGCTGGTGGCGCTCGGCTTCTCGCAGGCGGGGCTTCTCTCGGCGCGACTTCGGCATGACTTCCCTCTCGGTGCTTGTGATCCCACACCGAGAGGAAAAGTTCACAAACTCTCAGACCGTGAAGATTTCACAGTCCCTGTCCATTTTAGCCGTCGTGGACGACGCCACGCCCTCCCTGCCCCACGTCCACGACTCAGACCGTGAACCAATCGCCCCCTCCAGGGGGCGGCCACATGCCCTCGCATGGGCACGAACTCCATTGCCCCACGACCCAAGCGGAGGAGCGGACAGCGACGAAGCGTCCCCGGTCCGCGACCTCTGCGGGGGCAAAGTAGAAACTCAGCCGGGGATGGTCACCGGCGGGCCGCCCTCGCAGTTCCACTCGAAGTTGTCGAGGATCACCACGGAGTCGAGGATGTTGTCGTTCTTGTCGAAGATCGCAAAGATCAGCGTGAAGTCCTCGAGGGGCGTGACGCCGGCGCTGGTGGTCAGCCACTTCGTGCCCGCGTGGCCCTCCATCGCCGTGCCCTGGAGCTCGGGGGCCGAGCAGTCGGGGCAGTCGTACTGGTTGGGCGCGTCCTTGTAGTCGAGGAAGCCGGCGTTGAGGGAGATGGGCTGGCCCATCTCGTCGAAGGAGACGTTGCCGGTCCAGTTCTCGCTGACGAGCCAGGCGACGTACATGTCGTTGTAGTTCGTCTGGTAAAAGCCCGGGTACTCCGTGGAGAAGAAGGCCAGGTTGTAGGCGAAGCCGGTGGTGCCCGCGGGGACCTGGCCGGTGATACGGATCTCCGAGTAGTCGTAGGCGCCGGAGCCCTGCTGCCACTGCTCCCAGATGGTGTTGGAGCAGTCGCCGGTGCCGATCAGGGCGGGGTCGGCCTCGCAGTCGATCATCAGCGCCGGGTCGACGGGGTTGGGGTCCAGCGGCGGCGGGAGGTTGATGGGGTCGTTGCCGACGAGCGAGGTCGAGGCGTAGGTGCCACCTTGGGTGAGCTCCTGCGCGATGCCGCTCGACAAGATGGCCATCTTCTCGCCCTCGAGGACGGGGTAGGTCGCGGGGTCGTAGGTGCCCAGCTGCCCGGTGTGCACGTAGCGGGCCTGGGGATCGCCGGTGACCTGGACGTTGACCTGGTACTCGTCCGGGCAGTTGATGCCGATGGCGTGGAGCAGGTCGTTGGAGTCGCCGTCGCAGGGGGTGTGGAAGGGCGCGCCGCAGACGTTCTCGTCGTTGGCGTCCGGGAGGTTGCCCAGATCGAACTTCGCGCCCGGACCACCGCCGGTCCCACCAGTGGTGGTCGTGTCCCCTTCAGACTCGCCGTCGGTGTCGGTGGTCGAGTCCGACTCGCCCTCTTCCTCCTCCGTCTCTTCCTCTTCCTCCGGCGTGTCATCGTCGGCGTCGTCGTTGTCGTCATCGCCGATCGAGTCCATGGCGGCCTCATCGGCCCCCTCGTCCTCTGGGTCGGAAGGACAGCCCGTTGTGATCAGCGCAATGGTTGCGATCGAGGGCAGGAAAAGGAGGTTTGACGGGCTGAGATATTTCACGGGTCAATCAATCCGGTAGGTGGCACAAAGCTGCCCCATCCTACGACGCAAAATCGCGCTCGTCACCGCCTTGAAACGGCAGCGCGTGACGCTCTACGCGCGCAGTCATCGGATGACTTGGACGCGGCCGACGGAGGGAGACATAGTTCGAACGCCGTGCCGAACGGAATGGGCGATATTCCAATGATCAGCGGGCTCTGGACGAATCTGCGCCCGCTCACATCGCAGTTCGCGACTTTTTTCATGCTGATCGCGCTGATCGGTTGTGTCCACGTCCACGAAGACTCGGCCGAAGCGATCCGCACCCGCGCGGTGGCCGAGGTCGAGCGGGGCGCGACCCCCGGCCTCGCCGTGGCCACGGTCGAAGGTCGAACCATCACCGTCGACGTCGCGGGTGTGGCCGCCCTCGCCGACGGCCGCCCCGTCGAGCGAGACACCGCCTTCTTGTGGTTTTCGATCACCAAGCTGTTCACCGCGACGGCGATCATGCAGCTGCACGAGCGCGGCGAGCTCGACATCGACGCGCCGATCCGCGACGTGCTCGAGGACGAGTGGACGCTGCGCGAGCCCCCGGGCCGGCCGATCACCGCGCGAGACTTGCTGTGTCATCGCGGTGGGCTCGGCAACCCTTCGGTCTACGACCGCGCGCACCCTGCCGGCCACGCGCCTGCGACCCTCGCCGAGCAGCTCGCCGACCTGTCCAAAGCCCACGGTCCGCGTTTGCGTCGGCGTCCGGGACAACACGCCCGCTACTCGAATTTCGGCTACCTGATCCTCGGCCGGATGATCGAGCGGGCCGATCCGCAGGGTCGGGACTACGCCGCTTACGTCCGGGGAGAGATCCTCGAGCCCCTCGGCATGGTCCATACGGACACTCGCTGGACCCCCCAGATGCTGGCCCACGGCGCCCTCGGCCACAGCCGCGCCAAGTCCATGGTGACCTCCATGATGGTCCGCGTCGCCGACCCTGGCGTGTTCGGGCCGACCCTCGACGAGTGGGTGACGACGGTGCCCTTCGAGCTCGAGGGCGCCCCCTACGGCGGGCTGATCGGCACCGCCGGCGACCTGGCGATCTTCCTCGCGGCGCACATCAACCATGGCGAGTGGCGAGGCCGACAGCTCCTGTCCCCCGCCTCGGTCCTCGCCATGCAGACCCCGCAGACCGACAACCGCGGCGCCGAGCTCGGCTACGGCCTGGGCTGGCACACCGGGCGCATCGACGGCGAGCGCTACTTCAACCACATGGGCAAGGGCGGCGGCTACCGCCCCGCCGTGCGCATCTGGCCCGCGCGCCGCTACGGCGTGGTCATCCTGACCAACCGCACCGTCTACGACCCGCGACCTTTGACCCGCAGCGCGCCCCCTCGCTCGCGGCCAAAGGACGCGGCCGGATAGACGGCGTCGAGGCCCGCCGTCCACTGGCTCGCGACCGGCTGCGGCGAGGCGTCGAACACCGAGCGGGCCACGCCGAGCACCCGGGGGTCCTCGCGGCCGTGGACCAGGGCCGAGAGCGCGGCCAGGCTCGGGCGCCGCTCGGCGCAGGCGAAGCTGCGCACCCTCGGCACGCGCTCGGGATCCAGGACCACCGGGCCCCGAGGCCAGCGCCGCGTCGCCCGGGACAGCTCGAGGCGCCGGGCGATCATCAGGGTCTGCACCCGGCAACCGAGCGCCTCGCGGGCCCGGGCCTCGGCGGCGGCGAAGCGCTCGGGGCACACGAGCTCGGCGCGCTCGGGCTGCTGGACCACGAGCAGCCACTCCGGGGTGCGGACGCGGTCGGAGGTGACCAGCCACAGCAGCTCGGACTCGAACCCGGACCCAAACCCAAACCCAGGCCCAGGCCCAGGCCCGGCGTCATCGGCTTCGCGGGCTCGCCCCGCTCGGGCCGGGTCGACGGCGCGCATGCGGCTCGGCCGAAAGGGCTCGTCGAGGTGATGGCGGAGCAGGTCGAGGACCAGGCTGGGATCGCGGGTCAACAGGCTGGCCAGGGCGGCGCGGATCGGCGACATGCCCTCCACCCTTGCGAGATGTAGGCCGTCGACCGGGCCAACAAAAGCCAGTGATCTCGCTGGCCCGCGCGAGCGGCCGAAGACGCTCTGGCCCGCGAGTCGGACGGCCGGCCCGTCCTCGGGCCAACAAAGCCCGACGAACGAAGATGTCTTTGAGTCATGGACGAGGGCGTAGCATCGTCCACGATGGGTAAAATATTCAGAGACGTTCATGGGCTGCCTGATGAAACCCAAAGGGAACCTAAACATCCGAACAGACAATTCCCACTCCGCGTAAGTAAACTCACTCAAATCTCGGAATTTCAGCTTCCATCCGTTAGGGTGTGTGCCGTGTCTGGATGGCAAGGGGAGATCTCCCCGACTATAATCCGAAAACCCGTGTGGGACCTACCAAACATTCCAAGGCAACAGTACAAACGCAACGTTCTTCGACAGGTTGTTGTTGAACTACGATATAATCCAGTGTTGCGTATAGACAACGATGTCTCAGTCTTTCAAGATCAAATTCGAGTTCGCTTCCCGCGATACGATGTTGCAGACCAACAGACCGTTGACATACGAAGGGACTCTGTTGGGCTGCTTCCACACATGGCAGTACGAACTCAACGACGTCACACCTTTGCAGATGACCAATACACCGTTTCTCTTACTCGAGAATCTCTTCGCATATACACTGAGAACCACACCAACCATAGTGACCTTGCCGATGTGACATCGCTTGCCGGAGGCTCCCTCAACGACGAGTACCGTGTCAACCTTACTCGCATTGGCATCCGATATGTAAATCACATTGAGCCTTTGCAGGTCGGCAAACTACTCAACCGAGATGACATCTCCGTTTCCGATCTTATAACTGCGGACTTCCTCCATACACCGCACACTTCAATCAGAAACTGTCAGTTCACCTATGAGCTCAATTCTGACTTTGAAGATCGAGAAGGCTCAATGACTGTCCGCTGGGGACAAATTTCAAATGCGTTCGTCCTCGATGTTGACAGGTACATTGAAAACCCCCAGAACATTGATGAGCTATCGAAGTGTGTCACTCAACTCACTGGGGACATCTTCTCTGTATTTTACTCGGCGACGACTTCCATGCTCAAGGACTACCTCGACGCTCGGATCCCGAACCATGACTGACTACACAAAACGATCTCAACAGGCGATCGATGCAGACAGGTATTGTGTCATCGTTGAAGGCTCAACCCTTCAGAGCTCGACGACCTCAACATCAGTCTCAAACGCGATGCTCGAACTCACTCTTACAGCAACGGGGCTCCATCACGTACGAGCGCTTTCCCTCGACGAATCCGTCTACAAAGCTAGCGGGCAGCTACAAAAGCTGACTATCCCTCTAAAACTCGCACCCGAGTGGCTTGAAGATCGCGTTTCTGAAGAACTATCCTTCTCTCGAAAACGTCGCACTAAACGAATCATCTCTACCCGCCCGATAAAATAGTCCAGGGAATCCACATGAACTCCGAGCGTTGGCCTCCTTGCTACGATGCTGAAGAACTACAACAGAACATCAGAGAACTTGTAAGTAAGAACCAGCTTCACACGAGCTTCTTTACCGCGAATACATCTCAAGGCCTCTGTCAGGGAGACATCCTTAAGCTTTCGGCGGAAATGCCCCTTATTGATGAGCATGGCAACGTAGCTGCACTTGAGCTTTTCGACTATTGGATGTTCGTTGGAAACACTTGCGATACTGATCGCGTCGATGTTCTAACATCTCAAGTCGTCCCGCTGCACGACCTGGGAGGACTACAAAGCCATGAAATTACAAACCTGGAGAGATACTCCCTCAACCGCCGCTTTTTTGTCCCAAACTGGCCTGGGTCACCTCATCAGGCTTGGGTGCTTGAGTTCACTGAACTTTGTGCCGCAAGCCTTGATTTTCTAAAGAAACAAACAGTGGTTGCACGAATGCAACGGTACTCCTGGTACCTGCTGCACTCGTGCCTTGTCCGATACCTCGCCCGAGATGACGGACGCTTCGACGAGTAGCCATCGTCCTTTAGTGGAATCCCCCGCTCGGGTCCGCTCACTCCGGCTTGGGCGAGCGGCGGATCACCACCGTCGAGCCGACGTTGTCGTCGCTGGTGCGCACGCCATACCAGCCCTCGGGCAGGAAGGGCGTGGTCCAGTTGAACAGCCAGCGCGCGTCGCTGGGCCCGAGGTTGACGCAGCCGTGGCTGCGCACGTAGCCGAAGCTGCGGTGCCAAAAAGCGCCGTGGAGGGCGTAGCTGCCCTCGAAGTACATCACCCAGGGGACGTCCTGGATGGCGTAGTTGCCGTCCGTGGCCGTGGCCCCGTCCATGTTCGAGGTGATCTGCTTGCTGTAGATGCGGTAGCGGCCCGTGGGCGTCTCGAAGGGCTCCTCGTCCGTGCCCTTCTTGCCCGTCGAGACCAGCGTGACGTAGACGGGCTTCGAGCCCTCGTAGGCCACGAGCATCTGCTTGGTGATGTCGACGTCGATCCACCGGTCCCAGGGGTCGAGGCCGTCGGGGATCGGCTGCGGATCGGGCCGGCGGATCACGTCGGCCTTGACCAGCAGCGCCGGCTCCTCCTCGCCGCCGGTGTCCCCCGCGGCCTCGGGCTGCGCGGGCGCGTCGCCTTCGGCGGGCGCCTCGGGGATCGGCAAGACGGTGAAGTAGGTCCGCCCGGCGATCTCGACCTCTTCGCCGAGGTTCAAGAAGGTGCGCTTTTCCAGGGTCTTGCCCGTGGCGTGGAGCTTGTCGTCGTCGCCGAACTCGAGCAGCTTGGTCCCGTTCTTGACCATCACGAAGCCGACGGGGAAGCTCATCCCTTCGACGATCGCGTGGCCCGAGAAGTCCTTGGCCTCGTAGGGGAAGGCGTTGGCCTTCTCGACCACGCCGCCCCGAGCGGTGCGCCAGTACTTGCGGCCGTCCTCCTTGAGCTCCTCCCCGAGGGACAGGAAGTAGCCCTTCTCGAGCCAGGGGTGGCTGGGGCTCAGGGGGACCTTGATGGGCTCCGGGGGCTCTTCGGGCTCGGGCTCCGGGGCGGGCTCGGGCTCCGGAGCAGGCTCGGGCGCGGGGGCCTCTTCGCCGTCGGGAGCAGGCAGCGCCTCGCCGCCGCCGTCGCCCGCAGCGGCCTCGCCACCGCCGTCTCCGCCCGCAGCCGCGCCCCCGTCTCCGCCGCCCTCACCAGGGCTCGGCGCGGGCTCTTCACCCGGGAGCGGCTCGCCGGTGCGCTCGGACTCGAGGATCGCCCGGCGCTCCTGGGTCTCGACGTACTCCTCTTTGGTCGGCGCCCGCCACCACATGGGCGAGTTCCACTTGCGGACGTAGGCCCACTTGTAAGGGAAGGGCGCGTCGACGTCGGCCTTGGCCGGCTTGTAGGCCATGTAGGGATCGCGCTCGTCGACCACCAGCCCCCGGCTCGCGCACGCGTAGCCCCCGGACTCGAGCAGATGCCAGCCCGACGCGCAGTCCTCGGTCTTGACCGCCTCGCCCACGCGCATGCGCGTGCCGACGCGCAGGAAGCCGAGCTTGGTCGACTCCTTGTCGGGCTTGGCGTA
Organism: Plesiocystis pacifica SIR-1; assembly: GCF_000170895.1. Taxonomy (GTDB): domain Bacteria; phylum Myxococcota_A; class Polyangia; order Nannocystales; family Nannocystaceae; genus Plesiocystis; species Plesiocystis pacifica. The sequence goes on from NZ_ABCS01000113.1 coordinate 8,770, forward strand.
GACGCCCACGACCTCATAACCGGCCAGCCCGTAGAGTGGCAGGGCGTCGGCCTCGGGCTTGGGGTCGGCGAATACGAACTCGCCGTAGCCCTCGGGCGCCTGGGGCTCCGTCGGGCCGGCCGCGGCCCCGGCTCCGCCTTCGGCCGCGCCCGCCTCGGCGCCCGCGTCTACCTCGCCCGCGTCTGCCCCCGCCCCCGCCTCGGCCTCGGCTCCCGCCTCCGGTGCAGGTTCGCCTGCCTCGGCCAGCGCGTCGGCACCCTCGGCCGCGGCACCGTCCGCCTTGGAGCCCGCGTCAGCGGACCCCTCCTCGGCTCCGGAAGCCGTCGAAGCGCTATCGGTGCAGGCGAGGCTCGCCGCGCTCACACAAGCGAGAGCGCAGACCAGGGGGCTGACCAGACGTGCGGGGCGCGGCATCACGGTGGTGCATAGCCCACGCAGCGCCCAGGGTGAAGATTCCGACCTGCGCAAGCTCCGCCCCCTCCCGATGTGGGTCTCGCCGTGCGCAGAAGCGTCAAACGTGCGCTCCGTGGCCGGGGCGCCGCGCTCAGCTCGCGTCGGCCTCGCGCGCGCGGCTCTCGTCCAGCCAGATCGGCAGGGTCGGCGTGAGCCCCTGACCCTCGAGCCGGTCCCGCGCTTCCTTCATCTCCTCGACACGCTTGCCCTTTTTGTCGAGCAACACGACGAGGGGATAGGTGTCGAGCACCGGCTCCCAGCGCCGCCGCAGCTCGTTGAACTCGTCCATGCGCGCCGCCGTGCGCCAGTCGTCTTCCTTGATGGCGATCACCTGCACGTCGCCAATCATCGAGCGGGGGTGCTCGTTGCCAAGCTCGAGATCGAGGTGCTTGCAGGTGTCGCACCAGTCCGCCGAGAACAGCACGACCACCCGCTTTCCGTCCCCCGTCGCGCGCTCGTGCATCTGATCGAACATCGCCGAGAGAGGCTGCTCTGCCCGCGGGCGCAGGCGGCGAAGGTCGTATCCAACGCTCGGATCCGCCTCGGGCGCGGCCGCCTGCGAGGCATCGGAATTCGGCTGAGTCTCCGGACTATTCGTACATGCGCTGGCGAAAGTGAGCACGAACATCACCGCGAGCTGCGCATTACCGGCAATATTGATGCCCACTTTTTTAGTAGTCTCTGGCACGGGTTTTTGCATCGGTCATTGACCTCGAAGCGCGCGGATTTGGTGCCGGGACCTTGCCCGAGCTATCCGGCGTGTGCAAGTCGGCGTGCCAGGCTCGCAGCCCATCCGGTAGAATCGGGTCCAATTCGAAGAGGTGAGCCGATCCCTGGGGATCGTGCTCACCTCTACAGACGCTAGCGAAGCTCGCGCCACCGCCCGAATCATGACCCTGGGATCAGACCGCGCTGTAGCGCATCCCGCGGGCTTTGCCCTCCCAGGTCACCTTGCCCGCGTCGATGAGGCGGGCGAGGGACTTGCGCACCTGCAGCGCGGTGCCGCCGACTTGCTCGGTGATCTCCGGGGCCTTGAGGGGCCGCTCAGCGCCCTCGACCACGCCCAGGACGGCGCCGTCGTAGGCCTTGCGGCCCTCGGGGGTGCGCGTGTTGACGGTGCGCGTACGCGTCCGTGCACGCTTGCCGCCACGCCCTGCGAGGCGCTCCCCGCCCTCATCCCGACCACGACCGCCTTCGATGATGTCGCCCACGCTCACGGAGCTGAGCAGCCCGGCGAACTTGCCCTTGCCGAGCTTGGTGAGCTCCGCGAGGGTCAACTGAGGGTTTTCGAGGACGAGATTGATGAACACATCACGCTCGACCGCCTCGACGGCAGAGTTGAATTCTCGCTCAAAGCTTGACACGCGAGGACCATAGCACAATCAATTCGTAATACGAATAGGCTGGGGCATTTTTTTGAGAATCTGGCAATTGGTACACGTCATACTCGACCATGAGTTGTGATTCTCATGGAGCGTAGTGCAAGGACAATTACCTGACCTTTCGGACAGCTACCGTCGAGAATCTGCGCCCAGGACGCGAAAAGTATCCATATTATCTTGGGCGCTGCGGGCCAGATCGGGCTTTGGAACGGGCCCGTGACACACGGCTCGCCGCGCACCGACGCGCTGTGCTTTGGACGAAGTCCGGTCCGAAGGGCAGCGACACGCCCTGCCGGCAGCCCCCTCGCCAGCCTTTACAATCGCGCGGTGTCGTCCACCACACCCCGCTCCAGCCCCGGTCTTGACCTGATCGGTGACGTCCACGGCATGCGCGAGACCCTCGACGCCCTCATCGAGGGTCTGGGCTACCGCCGCGTCGACACGCGCTGGGCTCACCCCAAAGGGCGCACCCTGGTCAGCGTGGGCGATCTGCTCGATCGTGGCCCTGACTCCCTGGGCTGTTGCGAGCGCCTCGCGGAGCTGATCGACGCGGGGTGTGGCCGGATGATCCTCGGCAATCACGAGCTCAACGCGCTGCACTACATGGCGGATCTACGCGAGCACAGCCCAAAAAACCGCGAGCAGTTTGCTGCGACCTTGGCGCAGATCGAGGCGCGGCCGCGTCGCTGGGATGCAATCGAAGATTTTCTCATGGGCCAGCCCACGCGCTTGCTCCTCGATGAGGGCCGACTACGAGTCATCCACGCCTGTTGGGACGCGCACACCCTCGAGCGCCTGCCCGAGCACCTCGACGCGACGATCCTGCGCGAATCGGCCAGGGGCGGCGCCCTCGAGGATGTGTTCGAGCGCTACATCAAGGGCCCCGAAGAGTCCTGTCCGCCCTACCAAGATCAGAATGGGCATACCCGCAGCACGCGGCGCTTGCCGTGGTGGCGCGACTATGCCTCCGACGCCCCCAAGGTCGCTTTTGGCCACTACTGGTTCCCCTGGGCCTCCGAGCTCCCAGACCGCGCTCCTGGGTGGCTGGGGCCCGGAGAGAATGCGACATGCCTCGACTTCTCGGCGGGCAAGGGTGGACCCCTGCTCGCGCTGCGCTACCCCGAAATGGAATTCGTCATGGTGCCAAATCGTGATGTCCGCTGAGCGTGATCGCCTCGACGGTGTCGCTGACACCAGGTGTCCGTGTTCCCAATTGGGACGGTCGCCCGGCTCAATCGAGGTGATCGGTCAACGCACGGGCGTGGTCGATGACAGTCTGGCGCAGCGCCTCGGGCTCGACATGGACGAGGGCGTCGCCGAGGGACAGTAGCCGCCGCGCCAATTCACGACACGATCGATAGGCCATGCGGCGCTCGAGCAGCTGGCCGTCTTCGATCCAACGATCGACTTGGCCCGGATCCCAGATGTTGTGGTGCACCCAACGCGCCACGGGAGCGCGAATGCGCAAGACCGCGGTCGAGGGCCGGTCCTCGTCGATGCCGAAGGCCGGATCGTGGTCCCCCCAGATCTTGGCGAGGGCGGGCATGGGCTCCCGCGGCGTCAGCCCCTCGATGGGCGCGGCGGCCTCGATCTGCGCGACGCGAAAGCTGCGAGCTTCGCCGTGGGTGCGCGAGAAGGCGCGCATGTACATCGCCCCGTCGTGCAGGCGCAGCTGCCAGGGCTCGACGTCATGGATGCGCGCGCCGCCCGAGGGGTTCCACGGGCTCGCGTAGCGGATCTGCACGACCTGCTTGCCCACGCCGCCGAACAGCACCGCGAGCACGCTGGGGTCCGTGCGGCTGCCCGTGGTCAAGGTCGCGACCAGGCTGCCCGGGCGCGCGCCGGCGGGCGGGGGCTGGCCGCGGTCGCGGATCTCCGCGTCCATCTGCTCGGCGAGGCGACGCAGCCGCGCGGTGATCTCCTCGTCGGCGAAGGGCGCGAGCAGGGCCTCGGCGAACATCACGGCCGAGAGATCGCCAGGCTCGGGGTCGGTCAGCGGCAGCGTGAAGTGGAGATCGCGGAGCACCCAGCGGCCGGCCCCGCGATCGAACTCCACCGGGGAGTCGCAGGCGTCGCGCAGCCAGGTCAGGGCCCGCTGGATCGAGGGGTGCGAGACCTTGGCAACCCGCGCCAGGTCCTCCTTGCTGGCCCCGCCGGGGTTGTCCCGCAGGTGGCGGAGCAGGACGCGGGCCGTGTCCTTGACGAGCTCGGAGGGGCCGGCAGACATGCCGCCTCATACCACGGACCTTGGCCGCGGCTCCCCGACGGACGCGCGGATCGACAAAGCTCATTGACCGCAGTCGGCCATCACGAATAAGACAGGCCCATGTCCTCGCGCCGCCTCGTCCTCTCGTCGACCCTGCTCTTCGGCCTGTCCGTCGGCCTGACGCTCTCGGGCTCGGGCGTGGCGTCCGCGAACGAGGGCCAGTGGAAGCCCGGCCAGCTCGAGGAGATCATCGAGCGCGCCAAGCAAGACGGCCTCGAGCTCGACGCCGATCAGCTGTGGCGCGACGCGGGCACGGAGTCCGACGGCGGGCTGATGCGCGCCTCGGTGTGGCTCGGCGGCTGCTCGGCGGCCTTCATCAGCTCCGACGGCCTCGTCGCCACCAACCATCACTGCGCCTACGGAGCGCTCCAGGCCAACTCGACCGTCGAGCACGACTACATCGAGGACGGCTTCCTGGCCAAGACCCGCGACGAGGAGCTGCCCGCCCCGGGGCGCAGCGTCCGAGCCCTGCGCGAGATCACCGACGTCACCGAGACCATCGCCAAGGCCGTCGAGGGCGTCGAGGACGACGCCGCCCGGGCCAAGGCGATCGAGAAGGCCCGCAACGAGCTCGTCGACGCCTGCGAGGCCGCGGCCGACCACCGCCACTGCCGGGTCGCGGGCTTCTTCATGGGCTCGCGCTACGAGCTCCACGAGTACGTCGAGTTCGAGGACCTGCGCCTGGTCTACGCCCCGCCCGCGGCGATCGGCGAGTACGGCGGCGAAACCGACAACTGGATGTGGCCGCGGCACACCGGCGACTTCTCCTTGCTGCGCGTCTACGCCAGCGCCGACAACGAGCCCGCCCCCGCGGGCCAGGAGGGCAACGCCCCCTACAACCCCGGCCACTTCCTCGAGCCCTCGACCGAGGGCGTCAACCCGGGCGACTTCGTCGGCATCCTCGGCTACCCCGGCAAGACCGAGCGCTACCTGTGGTCGGCCGAGCTCGAGCGCCACGAGAAGGTCTGGCTGCCCCGCCGCGACGCCCTCTACAGCGAGTGGATCGCCATCCTCGAGGCCGCCGGCGAAAAAGACGAGGCCGTGAAGATCAAGGTCGCGGCGACCAAAAAGAGCCTCGCCAACCGGCGCAAGAACGCGGCCGGCAAGATCGCGGGGCTGGCCAAGATGAACCTGCTGGCCACGCGCCAGGGCGAGGACAAGCGCCTCGAGGCCCAGGGCGAGGCGGCCAAGGCGACCCTCGACGGCCTGGCCGCGATCTCCACGGCCCGGACCGAGCGCGGGCCGCTGGCCTTCCTGCTCCACAACCTGCGCTACGCCCCGCGCAGCCTGGTCATCGCCCAGAAGCTGGTGACCTGGGCCGACAACCGCGGCAAGGACGACCTCGAGCGCAAGTCGGGCTACCGCGACCGCGACAAGGACCGGCTGTGGAACAGCCTCGAGCAGCTGACCAAGGACCACGACGCGGGCGTCGACGTCGAGCTGCTCGCCTCCTTCATGCGCGTCGCCGACGGCCTCGGCGAGGACCAGCGCAGCCCGGGCTTCGACGCGGTGCTGGGCGGGGCCAAGGGCAGCGCGCAGCCCGGGAAGGCCAGCGAGGCGCCCATCGACCCCTACCGCGAGGCCGCGACCAAGGCCCTCGAGGGTTCGGCCCTCGCCGACCTCGACACGCTCGAGACCCTGTTCGACGACCCCAAGGCCGTCGCCAAGAGCAAGGACCCGATGATCGTCCTCGCCCGCGCCCTCGTGTCCGAGCTCGAGGCCCTCGAGGCCGTCGAGCAGGCCGAGCGCGGGCGCCTGGCCGTGCTCGCGCCGGCCTACTTCGAGCTGGCCTCGAAGCTGCGCGGGCAGCCGGTCTACTCCGACGCCAACAGCACGCTGCGCATGTCCCACGCGACCGTCAAGGGCTACGACAAGTGGGACGGGGAGACCCAGGTGCCGCAGACCATGGTCGCCGGCGCGGTCGCCAAGCACACCGGCGAGGGCGAGTTCAACCTGCCCGCGCCCGTGCTCGAGGCGGCCAAGACCGCCAAGGAGTCGCGCTGGATCGACCCCGAGCTCGGCGACGTGCCGGTGTGCTTCCTCGCCGACGGCGACACCACCGGGGGCAACTCGGGCTCGCCCGTGATCGACGGCAAGGGCCGGCTGATCGGCTTCAACTTCGACCGCGTGTGGGAGAACGTGGCTGGCGACTACGCCTGGCGGACCACCCACTCGCGCAACGTCATCTCCGACGCGCGCTACCTCTACTGGAACCTCGAGGTCGCGGGCGCCGACCACCTGCTCGAGGAGCTCGGCGTCGCCGACTACCAGGGGCCCCCGGCCAAGGCCGAGGAGGGCGAGGGCGACGCCGCCAAGGACCAACCCGGCGCCGACGCGGCCGCGAGCAAGGGCGGCTGCGGCTGCTCGAGCTCCGACGACGGCGCCCTGCCCCTGGTCTTCCTCGGCGTCGGCCTCATCATCCTGGGCGCGGCCACGGCCGCCGCGCGGCGTCGTGAAGCCAAGCAGGCCCAGAAGGCCCAGAAAGAGACCAACCGTGACTGACGCCCTGACCCCCGACCAGCGCGCCGCCACGGACCAGCTGTTCGCCGAGGAGCTGCCCAAGCGCCGGGTCTTGCTGGTCTCCCTCGCTGGCGCCCACGCCTACGGCTTCGCCTCGGCCGACAGCGACGTCGACCTCAAGGGCATCTGGCTCGCGCCCACGCGGCGCCTGCTCGGCCTGGGCAGCGCCCCCGGAGCCGCCGACCGCCTCGAGTGGCTCGAGGTCCCCCGCGCAGACGGGGGCGAGCCCGCCAAGGTCGAGGTCGACTACACCGTCAACGAGCTCGGCCAGGCCGTGCACGGCGTGCTCAAGGGCAACGGCAACATGCTCGAGCGCGTGTTCGACCGCGCCCCCCTCCACGCCGACCCCAACTTCGACCTCGACGGCTTCCGCGCCCACGCCCGCGCCTGCCTCTCGCGCCGGGCGCACAACCACTACCGCGGCTTCGCCTACAGCCAGCGCAAGGTCGTCGACGCGGCGATCGCCGCAGGCGAGCAGCCCAAGGCCAAGAAGGTCCTCTACGTGCTGCGGACCGCCGTGACCGGCGTGCACCTGCTCGAGACCGGCGAGGTCAACCCGGACCTGGGCGCGCTGTGGGAGCGCTACGGCTTCGTCGAGGTCCCCGAGCTGATCGCGTGCAAGCGCGGCGCCGAGCTGGGTCAGCTCCCCGAGGCGTGGACCGACGCGCGTGTCGTCGCGCTCATGGACCGCGCCTTCGCCCGCCTCGACCAGGCCCGCGAGGACTCCGCGCTGCCCGAGGCCCCCGAGCCGGAGGCCGCCCAGGCCATCGACGACTGGCTCGTCGATCAGCGCATCGCCTCCATTTAGAGGCTCTACCCGCTCGGGGTAAGCTGCGCCCGTGCTCGCCCCGGACGTGTTCGCGGACCCCACCTTGCCCTGGGAGCGCTTTGGCAGCGTGACCGAACAGTGGGCCGACCTGCCCAGCTTCCTGTTCGGCGAGTACATGTTCATGGGCTTTGCGATCGCGGCCCTGATCCACGCCTGGCGCAGCGGCCGGGACCACCTGCTGATCTGGATCGCCGCGCTGGTCGCCGGCACGGTCAACGACCTGATCTTCATGGCCCTGCCCCTGGTCAACAACTTTTGGCAGGCCCAGGCCACGATCATGCTGACGCCGCGGCTGCCGCTGTACATCCCCTGCGTCTACGTGTGCTTCATGTACTACCCGACGGTCGCGGTGCGCCGACTCGAGCGCCTCGACTGGCTGGGCATCGCGGTGTTCAGCGGCCTGCTGGCGATGATCTTCTACGCGCCCTACGACATCACCGGGGCCAAGTACCTGTGGTGGACCTGGCACGACACCGACCCGCCGATCCTGACCCGCATCCTCGGCGCGCCGACCAGCAGCAGCCTGTGGATCCTGACCTTCGTCGGCGCCTTCGCGGGCCTGCTCGACTTCAACCTGCGCCGCGACCCCGAGGTCTCCGCCGCGACCTTCGCCAAGGCCCTGGCGATGATCGCCGGCCTGACCACCTTGGTGATGATGGTCCAGATGACCATCCTCCAGCAGCTCGACGGCGGCACCCCCGGCTACGTCGCCCTGACCGTCGGCTCCCTGCTCTACCTGGGCCTGGGCCTGTGGCGCGTGGCCAAGGCCGGGGCCTTCGGCGAGACCCGCCTCGCCGGCCCCAAGCGCCCCGAGGACCTGTTCTTGTTCGCCGCCCTCGTCGCCTACTTTGCGATGTTCGTCGTCGTGCACCTCGCCTTCGACCCCGCCACCCACCAGAGCCTCGGCGTGCACCAGACCGTCGGCCAGTGCTACGTCGAGCAGACCGACATCACCGGCATGACCCGCTACGAATTTTTGTGCGCCACCGACTTCGACGAGGCCTACGACTTCAGCTGCGTCGACCAGCTCCCCGCGGAGGGCACGCGCTGGTTCACCGTCTGCGGCAAGGCCCACCACGACTTCGCCGCCTGGCTCGGCGGCGTCAGCCTGCTCGCCGCCGTCGGCATCGCCAGCTTCTTCGGCCTGCTGCGCTGGCGACGGCGCTGATATGGTCGAATCATGCGCTCGGCGAAGTGGTTGGTGATCCCCTGTGTCTCGCTGCTCGGCTGCCCCGCCGCCGAGCCGGGCGACGACGAGCTCGGGAGCTCGGAGAGCGAGGTCACCGAGACTGACACCGACACGAGCTCGGATACTGAGACCGATACGAGCACCGAAACCGATACGAGCTCGGAGACCGGCACCGAGACCGAGACTGGCGAGCCGTGCACCGGGGTCGAGTGCAACTCGACCCTCACGCTGACCTTCGAGCACGCCCTCAACCTCGACGAGGGGCCGCACCGCTTCTACATCACGCTCCCCAATCACGACTTGATCTGCTCGGTCGAGGCCGCCCCCGAGGGGGAGAAGTCCTGCTTTGGGTTCGCGTTCACGGACCTCAGCTGGACCGAGTCGGCGGTGACCGTGTTCTTGACCAACCCCTTCTTCGACGCGGAGTTGAACCCGAACGCCGAGCCCTTCGAGTCGGTGAGCTATGAGGTCGAGCTTGGGCGAGAGGTGTTGTTTGCTGGGGAGATGGCGATCGATGGCGGGGAGGCGGAGCAGCCGGATCCCTGCGGGCCGATGTGTTGGCAGGCGGTGGGTGGGGTGGTGTTGGAGTAGGCTCGTTGAGCCCGTGCTCCTGGCAGCGGATTCGTTGGACCAATGCTGCTCGCAGCGGGGTTGTTGAGCTTCGCTCTCTGCGCGCGTTTCCTCCACCTACGCTCGCTACGGCTCGAGGTCGGGGCGACGGGGAGGAATGTTTTTGGCGGGGGTGAAGATCAGCTCTGGTTTGGCGTGTCCCGCTACCCAGGCGTCCTTCATCCCCGCCAGAGAGCACCCCCTCCCAGGGGGTGACCACATGCCCCCTAGCGCCCACGAGCGACCCTGCCCGAGGAGCGAAGCGACGAGAGGACCTGCGCGAGCAGGCCCGCTGCAGCCCCAGTCCCCCAGCCCACGCGGGGGTCAAAATCAATTCGGCGGCCCGATGTAGATGTCGTCGACGTAGACCGTGTCTTGCCCGCCGTCGAGCGAGCCGTCCTTGGTGTAGCTCCACCGGAAGGTGTGCATGCCAGTGCTCACGGGGTAGACGGCCTCGGCCCAGGCGTTCATCCCGGACCAGGTGTCCTGCTCGGTGTCGTCGATGAAAAAGCGCAGGTAGTCGAAGTTGTTCTCGGTGCTCTCGCTGTGCCAGAAGCGGACCTCGCCGTCCTGGGGCATCTCGAGCACGACCTCGAGGCTGCTCGTGCCGCTGTTGCCGATGTTCCCGGACACGCCCCCGTACTCGCTGCCGCCGTAGGCCCCAGCGGGGCCGGCGAACCACACGGCGTTGCCCGAGGTCACCCACGGCAGGGTCATCAGGTCGCCGGTCTCGAAGTCCTCGAAGTAGCCGTTGGAGATGCAGCCGTTTTGGCAGAAGTCGTCGTCGACGTCGTTGGCGTCGTCGCACTCCTCCACGCCCTCTTGGATGAAGCCGTCGCCGCACACGGCCTCGGTGCAGGTGCTGGGGCAGGCGTCGGTGTCCGCGAGGTTGCCGTCGTCGCACTCCTCCACGCCCTCGTAGATGTGGCCGTCGCCGCACACGTTGAAGGTGCAAAAGGTCGCCACGCACTCGTCGTTGCTCGAGTCGTTGCCGTCGTCGCACTCCTCCACGCCGGCCTGGACGTAGCCGTCACCGCAGTAGGCGAGCTCGCAGGCGGGGCACTCGTCGTCGGTGTCGGTGTTGCCGTCGTCGCACTGCTCGCCCTCCTGGATGATCCCGTCGCCGCAGTTCCCGGGCAGGCAGGCGTTGTTGCAGTCGTCGCCGTTGTTGTCGTTGCCGTCGTCGCACTCTTCGCCGGGCTGGACGTAGCCGTCGCCGCACATGGCCGCGGTGCACTGGTTGGTGCACGCGTCGTTGTTGGAGTCGTTGCCGTCGTCGCACTCCTCGAACTCGGTGTAGACGAAGCCGTCGCCGCACTCGGCCACGGTGCACGCGGAGGTGCACGAGCCGCTGTCGCTGTTGCCCGCGCCGAGGTCACACTGCTCCTCGCCCTCGACGATGCCGTCGCCGCAGGTGCTCGTCGGGCCCTCCTCGGTGCTCTCTTCCTCCGTGCCGGCCTCGCCGACATCGTCTGAGCCGGCGCCGTCGTCGGAGGGGCACGCGCTCAGCAGCGCGATGCCGCAGGTCAGCGAGGTCACTCGGATCAAGCGAAGAGTAGTCGTCATGACCCGGGATGATACGACCTAATCTCCCATCGCAAAGTGGGGGAGCCGTCTCCAAATCTCGGGGCGCAGCGACGCCCGGTGTCGACGCCGCAGTCGGCTGTTCGCCGCGTCAAAACCATGATTCATGCGAGCGCGGCAAAGGCGGACCCAGGTCGAACACGCCCTGCGTTCAACGCGTTTCGCCCGCAGCTGGATACACGGGGCGAATGTCGATGGGGATACCCGAGAGCGAGCCCAGGGCTTGCTCCATCTCCGGCGAGACCACGGCGTAGGTGTCGAGGAAGCTGTCGACGGCCCCCTTGTCGCCCGCGTGCTGGAGCATGACGACGTCGCGGACCAGCGCCTCGATGGCCTGCTCGAGCTTGGCGGGGTCGACGGTGAACTTGCCCGTCTCGGCGTCGAAGGTCGCGGCCTTGGCCTCGAGGAAGCGGTTGATCTGGAAGGCCGCGCCCTTGCCGTGGGCCTCGGCCACGCCAAAGCGGACGCTGCGGAACAGCCCGGCGAAGTAGGTGACCAGCAGGGGCTCGCGGAAGTCCTTGGGGAACAGGCCCTCGTCGATCATGTAGAGGATGTTCCACGCGCCCATGACGTCGGCCTTGCCCTCCTCGAGGGGGGAGTAGCTGGCCCCGAGGGCGACGCGGACCTCGATCTCCCGGTCGCCCTGTTTGACCGTCGCCGGGCCCAGGCTGTGGCTGAGCTCGTGGAACAGGACCTCGTTGAAGAAGGCGTCTTGGCTGAGCATGGGCAGCTGCTCGGCGACGATCACCCGCTCGGCGATGGGGGTCATGATCGCGTCGAACTTGGCGTTGATGGCGTTGCGCAGCATGACCTTCTTGGCCCCCTTCTCCTTGCGCACGCGCTCGTCGTTGGGGAGGTTGAAGGCGATGGTCTGCACGCTCTTGCGCGCGTCGCCAGAGGTGAACACCAGGTCGACGACGCGGATCGGGCTCTCGGCGCCGCGCTGGGTCTTGACCGCGTCGTCGACGGGCAGGTGCTGCTCCATCTTGGGCAGCCACTCCTTGTAGACCGAGAGCTTCTTGCTGGCGTCGGGGTCGGACACGGTGACGAAGGCCTCGAAGCTGGCCTTGAGCCCGAGCAGCTCGTCCTCGTAGGTCTCGTAGGGCCCGATGGTCGCCTCGACGCGGCTGTCGAGGTCCATCCAGTCCTTGTCCGACTGGTAGTAGTCGTCGCTGGCGAAGGCGTCGGCGCGCGAGCGCAGGAAGGTCGCCAGGGACTCGTTGCTGGTCAGCTCGGCGGCCGCACGCATGCGCTCGGCCGCCGGCTCGAGCCACTGGGCGAAGGCCTGGCTGTAGGGCACGGCGACGAGCTCGGCCGGCGCCTGCGGATCGCGCTGGACCACGGTGAACAGGCTCTCGAGCTCGCCGCGCCGCGCGGGGTGGGCGTCGGCGTAGGCCCGGAAGTCCTCGGCGCTCAGGCCCGGCGGGTAAAAGCCGGCGCCCGGCGGGTGGGCGATGTCGATGGCGAAGGGCGCGAAGTGGTCCTGGCGATCCCAGGGCCCGCGCATGATCTGGAAGTAGTCGAGGCGCAGGCGCTCGAGCTCCCCGGCGCCCTCGGCCTGGGCCGCCGCCTCGAGCCGGGCCTCGTGGCCGGGGTAGTCGACCCACACCTGGCGGTCGAACACGGGGTCGAGCAGGCGCGCGGCCTCGATGAGCGCGGCGAGGGCCTCCTGCTCGCCCTCGGGCAGCGAGGCCAGGTCGGCCTCGAGGACCACGGGGACGAACTGATCGACCTTGGCCTGGAGGACCTCGGCGGTCGCGGCCTCCGTGCCCAGGGCGTACTCGCTGACGAGGAGCTCGGACAGCGGGCCGCCGGGGTCGGGGGCCTCGCCGGTGCTGGCCTCGTCGGGGTTGGTCGAGGGGCCGCAGGCGCCGAGACCCAGCAGCGCGGAGGCGGAGACGAGCGAGGCGAGGCGGACAGTTCGAGGGCGCGTCACGGGGCGCAACATCGCATGAACGAAGGTTCAAACAAAGCCGGCCCGAGACTGTGAATGAATCCACAGTCTCTTTCCATTTTAGCCGTCGTGGACCTCCCTGCCCCACGTCCACGACTCAATCCAACTCAGCCCAGCTCAGTCGGCGTAGCGGGTCGGATCCTCGACCCCGGCGGCGGCGAAGCCCTGGCGCCGCAGCATGCACGACTCGCACCGTCCGCAGGCCAGCGGGCGCTCGTCCGCGGACCCCGGCTCGCCGACGCTGCTCGGGTCGTAGCAGCTGGTGGTATCGCCATAGTCGACGCCGAGGCCCAGGCCGCGCTCGATGATCGCGCCCTTTTCGAGGTCGATGAGCGGCGCGCGGACGCGGACGTCCGTGGCCTTGGTCGCGAGCCGGGCCATGGCCTCGAAGGCCGCGACGAACTCCGGGCGGCAGTCGGGGTAGCCCGAGTAGTCGACGGCGTTGACCCCGAGCCAGATGTCCCGCGCGCCCACGACCTCGGCCCAGGCCAGGGCGTAGCTCAGGAACAAGGTGTTGCGCGCCGGCACGTAGGTGCTGGGGATCGCCTCGGCCTCGCCGCGCTCGAGCTGGCGCTGGCGCGCCTCGGCGTCGGGCACCGCGAGCTCGCTGGCGGCGACGAGGGAGGTCGCGGGCGCGACCAGGCGGCCGAGGTGGCTCAGGTCGACGACCTCGTGGGCGGCCGCGTCGAAGCGCCGCGCCTGCCGGGCCGCGCACCCGAGCTCGAGGGCGTGGCGCTGGCCGTAGGCGAAGCTCAGGGCGTGCACGCGCTGGCCAGCCTCGCGCGCGGCGATCGCCAGGACCGTGGTCGAGTCGAGGCCGCCGCTGAGCAGGACCACCGCTGGCGCGCCGCGCCGAGGACTGCTGTCTGCCATCGCGGGAGCCTACAACCGCGATCCCAGGGCGTGGAGCGCACGGCCGCGTGAGCAGCCACAAGGCCCAAACGCGGCCCGCGGCGAGCGGCGTGAGTCGTCGCCGTTGTCGAGTCAGGGCCTTCTTGGCAACGTCCACGCATGCCCGCCAAGCCGATGACCTATTGGAATTACATCAAGGTCGAGGAGCTCCTGGCCCTGCAGAGCGGGCTCGAGGGCGAGGACACCATGCGCAACGACGAGGTGATGTTCGTCGTCGTCCACCAGATCGACGAGCTGTGGTTCAAGCTCGCGCTGCGCGAGCTGGTGCTGATCCGCGACCTCTTCGCCCAGCGCCACGTCGCCGAGCAGTCGCTGTCGAGCGCGGTCCGGGGCCTGCGTCGCACGGTGCTGTTGTTCGGGCAGGTCGCCAGCCACTTCGCGCTGATGGAGACGCTGACGACCCGGGACTACCTCGCCTTCCGCGACAAGCTCTACCCGGCCAGCGGCTTCCAGTCGGCGCAGCTGCGCGAGATCGAGATCATCATGGGCCTGCAGTCCGCGGACCGCATCCCCCTGGGCCACGAGACCTACCTGCGCGCCCTGCAAAACCCCGACGGCTCGCCCTCGCCGGCGTCGAGGCGCGTCCAGGCCCGCCTCGAGGACCTGCCCAGCCTGCGCGTGGCCCTCGACGAGTGGCTCTACCGCACGCCCATCGACGGCTCCCTGCCCGACGACATCGGCGACGAGGAGCACGTGCGCGGCGTCGCCGAGGGCTTCATCGAGGCCCACGCCCGCGAGATCGATCGCAACCGCCAGCGGGCGATGAGCGAGGCCCTGACCCCCGAGGACCGCGAGCGCCTCGACGCCCGCTACCTCCGCGAGGCCGAGAGCACCCGGGCCTTCCTGCTCGCCGAGGACCTGCCCGAGGACACGAGCGCCGACGAGCGGAGCCGTCGCGCCCGCATCCGCGCGGCCTTGCTGTTCATCGAGAGCTACCGCGAGCTGCCCCTGCTGGCGTGGCCGCGCGAGGTGATCGACTCGATCGTCGCCCTCGAGCAGGCCTTCGTGATCTTCCGTCAACGCCACGCCCGCATGGTCGAGCGGGTCATCGGCCGGCGCACGGGCACGGGCGGCTCGGCGGGCGTCGAGTACCTCGACCAGACCGCCCTCAAGTACCGGGTGTTCCGCGACGTCTGGGCCGTGCGCACCCTGCTGCTGCGCCAGTCGGCCCTGCCCGAGCTGCAAAACCCGAGCTACTACGGCTTCGTCGCCGCCGACGACGACACCAACGCGTGAGGGCGTGAACGCGATGAAGGTCGTGATCGTCGGCGGCGGGACCATGGGCCTGGCCGCGGCCTGGGCCCTCGCCCGGACCGGTCGCGCCGTCACGCTGCTCGAGCGCTTCGAGCACGTCCACGCCCTCGGCAGCCACGGCGGGCACACCCGCATCATTCGCCACGCCTACCACGAGAGCTCGGACTACGTGTCCCTGGTCAGCCGGGCCGACGCCGAGTGGACGGCCCTCGGGGCGCGCGCGGGCCAGGAGCTGCTCGTGCGCTGCGGCTTGCTCGAGTTCGGCGCGCCCGATCATCCGGACTTTCAGGCGGCCATGGGCGCGCTCGTCGAGCACGACATCCCCCACGAGCTCCTCGACGCGGCCGAGGCCGGGCGCCGCTACCCCTTCGTGATCCCCTCGGGCTGGGGCGCGTGCCTGTCCCCCGACAGCGGCTACCTGCGCGTGCGCGCGTGCCTCGACGCCCTGCGTCGCGAGGCCGAGGCCGCGGGCGCCCAGCTGCGCTACGGCGCCCGGGTGCGCGAGCTGATCCTCGGCACGGACGCGCCCGGGGTGCTCCTCGAAGACGGCGCCGTGATCCGCGGCGACCACCTGATCGTGGCCGCCGGCGCGCGCACGGCCGAGCTCTTCCCCGGTGGCCTGCGCGGCCCGGGACAGGTCCAGCTCGCCGTCTACCGGCGCGTGCTCGCGTGGGCCCTGCGCCAGACGCCGGCCCTGCGCGACATGCCGACCTGGGGCGCCTTCGTGCCCGAGGGTTTCTTCTACGGCTTCCCCGATCACGGCGTCGGCGAAGCGGGGGCGAAGCTCGCCTGCCACTCGTCCACGGACCCCGCGTTCGCGTGGCTCTACGAGGCCCACGAAGACGACGCGGACCAGGTCGATCGCCGCATCCACGCGCGCGACCTCGAGCCCCTGCGCGCCTTCGTGGATCGCTACCTGCCGAGCGCCGCGGGGGGCTTCGCAGCCACGACGACCTGCCTGTACACCAACACGCCCAGCGAGGACTTTTGGATCGACCGCCACCCCGAAGACGAGCGGGTCACGATCGCCTCGGGCTTCTCGGGCCACGGCTTCAAGTTCGCCCCGGCGATCGGCCTGATGCTCGCCGACCTGGCGACGCGCGGACGCAGCGAGCTGTGGCTCGAGCGCTTCTCGACCGCTCGGCACCTGGCTCGAGTTTGATCTCCAGCCGAGCGCGCACGGCAAACACGCGCGCAGGCGGACGGGTTTCACGAGGAGGGTCTCGTGAATCCATCCACCGCGCGCGGGCGCGCTAGCGAAGCATCGATTGTGGAAAGTGGGGTCGGCTCGGCCGAACCCGTCGAACGACGGAGCTAGAAGCTCGTGATGCCCCCGCCGGTCGGTCCGGACGAGGTGCTGGGGGCCGGCGTCGGGGCGGCGGGGGCCTCGGGCTCGGGAGCAGCGGCGGGCACGGGCGGCGGCGCGACGTTGGTCGTCGGCTGGGCCGGTGCGGGCGCGGGGGCAGGGGGCGCGGTCGTGGGCTGAGCGCTCGGGGTCACCGGTGCCGTCGGGCGACCGGAGCGAGCGGCGAGCTCCTCGAGCTTGGCCTTGGGCAGCGGTCCACGATCCTTGCGAGCCATGCGGCGGATCATCCGACGCAGGGACTTGGCGATGGCGTGGCCGGTGGGCAGGACGACCGCGACGGTCTCTTCGTTCTCTTTTTGAACGACGATGGTGTGCTTGCCGACGACGAGCCGAATGCTCTTTTCTTCGGTGCGCTTGAACAGGTCGAGGGCGCCATCGAGGACGGGACGCCAACTGTCCACACCGCGGTGTTCCCGCGATGCGGCGTCGACGACGACGGCTTCGATGCCAGCCGCGACGGCGAGATGATCGATATTCGCTAGAAGACTCATTGGTCTACCTCTTTCCAGGGGGGCGCGGGATTGTCGCCCCTTGAACATGATGGCCCAGTTTTCAACCGGCGCCAGTAGAGCCACCTGGCCGCTAGCCAGACGGCTGTTCGTGCGGCACTAGCGCGCCACCCTCCCGAGTTACGTCGGTGGCGCACTCGCCGTTACGCGCGCCAACGCCGTTTGGATCGCCATTTCGCCGCCCTGGGTCCTCGAAGGGAGATCTCTGATGGACCCGTCAGTCAATGCGCAAAATCCGCCGGCAGGCTCAGGCGCGGCGCTTTGCACGCATTGATTCCTCAGTTCGAGTTTTTCGATGCCCAGATCCGCGCTCGCTCGAACTCGAGTGCTCTAATGCGCCCGTGGATCCCTACCCATCCGGTGAGCGCGATGCTGCGCGATCTCCCGCCAGCGATGGCGGGGCGCCCACACGCGTCTGGGTGGTTCGGGCCGCGGTCGTCTACTTCGCATTGGCCACGGCGGCCCTCGTCGCGCCGGTCCACACCTGGCTCGGCGACCACATCGAGCCGCGCGTCGCCGGGCTGCCGTGGTCGCTGGTCTGGGTGTTGCTGATCATCCTCGCCAACTTCGTGGTGCTCGCGCTCTTGCACCGCGCACGCGTGGTCGACCACCGCGAATCCTGAGCCTTCGCCAACGGCGTTGGCTCTTGTCCGATCGCCCCCGCCGTGGTCATCTCCCGCGGTGCGATCCAAGATCCGAGTGCCCGCGGCGGTGGTGATGATCGCGGCCTTCGCTGGCTGCGACGCTGGAACGAGCGCCTCCAAGGGTGAGCCGGCGGCCTACGACGAGCCCACGACGATCCCCGCGGGCGTGCCCTACGAAGGCAAGGAGCTCCCTGACGAGATCCCCGTCGCCAACGCCGAGGAGTGTCCGCGCGGGCGCGGGATCGACAAGGACGGCCAGTGCATCCGCCTGCGCAACCAGGCCTTCGAGAGCAAGCACGGCGGCGAGGTGATGATCCCAGCGGGCGACTTTTGGCGCGGCGACCTGCCCCCGCCCACGCGCATGGACGTCAAGGGCATGGGCGACCGACCCCACGCGCAGTGGCCCGGGCAGCCCCTGGTCGCCGACGCGCTGCCGGCCTATTGGATGGACGGCTGGGAGATCACCCGGGGGGCCTACGCCGACTGCGTGAGCGCGGGCGAGTGCAGCCCGGCGACCTGCGTCGACGGCAGCGACGGCGCGCCCTCCCAGGCCCAGGCCCAGGGCCAGGAGCTCGACGCCTTCCCCCAGACCTGCGTGAGCCACGATCAGGCCGCGAGCTACTGCGAGTGGCGAGGCGCCCGCTTGCCCACGGAGGCCGAGTGGGAGTACGCCGCCCGCGGACCCCTGGGCTGGCGCTACCCCTGGGGCGATCGCCTGCGCGACGAGGTCGGCCTGGCCCTCGGCCCCGTCGGCTTCGACCCCCTCGACATCAGCTACTTCGGCCTCAAGGGCTTCGGCGGCAACGCCATGGAGTGGGTCGCCGACGCCTTCGACCCCGACGGCAACCTCCGCGCCTACCTGCCCGAGGGCGCCGCGTTCCGCAGCCCCGACGGACCCCTCGCGCAGTCCCGGGCCGCATGGACCGAGCAGCTGTGCGGCGGGTCCGAGTGCGACCTGGGCACGCGCTACGTCGTCAAGGGCGGGCGCATGGGCGCGCGCACCGGTGCGTGGCAGCTCGCGGACGCCAGCGCCCTGGCCAACCCGGCGCCCAGCGAGAACTTCGAGGGCGACAAGACCCTCGCCCAGCACCCGCGCCTGGGCTTTCGCTGCGCCCGCGACCTGACCGAGGCCGAGGCCGAGCTGGCCCTCGAGAACCCGCAAAAGGCCAACCCCCTCCCCCTCGTGCTCAACCGCGAGAACTACCAGCTGTTCATGGCCGTCGCCGAGGCCGTCGACCGCTCCGAGGCCGAGGCCTTTTGCGCCCAGCTCGTCGCCCCCGGGGAGGCCGAGGGCAAGGGCGGCTGGCGCCTGCCGACCCTCGCCGAGATCGAGACCGTCGCGATCTGGTTTGGCGGCCCCGGGCCCTTTTGGGCCAGCGAGGGCGCCGTCGAGCAGACCTTCGTGGACGAGGAAGAGGCGACCTACGGCGCGGTCGAGGTCGATCCGGCCCAGCCCCTGTTTGCCCGGTGCATCCGCGGCCTGGCCGACGCGCCGGCGGGCCCCAACCAGAGCGCGCCTGCTCCAGCGCCGACCGACGCCCCGACGCAAGCCGAGCCCGACGCCGAGCCTGGCGAGTAGTCCAGGCGATGATCGACGCGCGCACGCCGTGGTACGACCACGGTATGCGCGTCGCCTTTAATACTGTCCTGTTCGCCTGCCTGAGCTCGAGCCTCGCCCTCGGCTGCGTCCCCGAGGAGCAAGACGACGACGACAACGGCGAGGACACGACCAGCCAGGACACCGGCGAGGAAGAAGAAGAAGAAGAGGAAGAGACCACCGCGGGCGCGGAGGCCTGCGCCGACTTTGGTGACCAGGCCGGATGCGAGGCCGCGGCCCTGGACCCCTCGTGCATCTGGATCACGGGCCTGTCCGCCGCCCGCGAGGGCGACGTGTGCACCGTCGAGTCCTACGGGCTGTGCGTCGACGCGACCATTCAGGACACGGCCGCGGGCTGCGGCCAGGCCGTGGGCTGCGAAAGCGAGGACACCTTCACCTCGCCCTTCCACGCCACCATCGACGGCGAGGTGGTGCTGATGGACTTTTGCGGCGGGACCCCGCCGGTCGAGTTCCAGCCCTGCGGGTCGGGCGAGGCCGACGCCGATCCGCCCGAATGCGCCTGCGCCTGCGCTCTGTTCCCGGGCTGAGATCCGAGGCCCGACAAGAGCCTGAGCAAGACCCAAGACCTGGGTCAGGGGTCACGACGACATCGTCAGACCCCTCGCTATGATTCCGCATGCGTACGGCTGCGGTCGCCCTGGTCCTCCTCGCCTGTGCCTGCAAGGCCGCCCCCGGAGCCGACGCAGGCTCCGAGGACGAGGCCGGAGACACCGGCGAAGACGGGCAGTACACGGTCAGCGCGACCCTCGGCAGCGAGGGCGGCGAGCTCGAGCTCTCGGAGCTGCCCGGGTGGATCGCCGCGGTCCGGCTGACCCTCCCCGCCGGCGCCCTCGAGCCTGGCCAGAGCGCGACGCTGACCCTGGGCTGGGACGAGGGCGAGGCCACCCTCGACGGCGCGACGCCCATGGGTTCGATCTGGCTCGAGGTCGAGCCCCGGGAGCTCACCCCGACCGTCGAGCAGGCCCTCGAAGCCGGCGTCGCCTTGGACACCGAGGCCATGGGCGAGGCCGCCGAGGGCCTCGACGATCCCGGGGCCTGGCTCGAGGAGCACGTCGTGCTGACCCGAGACGACGAGGCCGCGGCCGCCGAGCTGACCTTGTGCGAGACCGCGAAGACCCCGGGCCTGGGCCTGGGCCTCTACCCCCTCGACGACCGCGGGGAGGCCGTGAACTACTTCCAGGCGGACTCGAAGCGCTCGTGGCTGTTCGCCCGCTACACCGACTTTCTCCCCCACCCCCTGGGCCCCTACGCCTTCCACATCACCGAGGACGACGGCACCCGCCACGACTGGCACTTCGTCCCGGGCTCGCACACCTGGGGCACCGCGCACCCGCACACCGGGCCGCTGCGCTTTACGGCCTACCCGGTCAGCGTCGCGGGTGACGGCGAGCCGCGCCACACCTGGCCCGCGGGCACGGCCGGGGACACCGTCGAGGCCTGCATCACCGAGGTCGCGACCAAGATCCTCGATTTGTATCAAGGCCGCTTTCGGACCCTCGTCGTCGACGCCTACGGCGACCACACGCCCCTGCCCTGGCACATCGTCATCTACGACTTCACGACCTCCTCGTCCACGCTCGCCGCGGCCAACTACCCCGAGCGCTGGATGCAGCTGCCCACGACCTGGCTCGACCCGCAGCTGTGGGCCGGGGGCTGCTTCACCGAGCAGACCCGCCCTTACGTGCACGCCATGGCCCACGAGATGTTCCACTGGCAGCAGCAGGTCTACGTCATGGACGCCAACGATCCGATCCAGTGGGGGTGGGGCAAGCTGGCGTGGCACAAACGCACGCCGCAGTCCTTCGCCGGGCCGCACCCGATCACCCCCGACCTGAAGCGCAAGCCGATGCTGTGGTTTCAAGAGGCCACGGCGCAGCACGTCGCCTTCGAGATCTCCGGAGAGACCGCCTGGGTCCGCCACGGGCTGCCGGCCTACCCCCTGGACGGCGTGCCGTGGATGGAGTGGGGCGACCTGGCCATCGCGCCCGACGGCTTTTGGGGCTACCGCAAAGGCCACTACATCAAGTACCTCACCGACCGCGAGGGTTCGGCGGCGGGGGACGACCTGGCAGAGCTGCACTCGCTCCTGGACGCCATCGGCGACCACGCGGTGAGCGAGATGAACGCGGGCGTCAACGCCTCGACGGTCGACCTGCTCGAGCCCCTGCCGACCTGGGCCGCGTCCAAGGGCCGCGACCCCTTCGGCTTCTTCCGCGAGGTCGCCCTGCTGCGCGGCTGCGTCTCGGGCGGGAGCTGCCCCGAGGTCCCGCCCGCGGCCGCCAAGCCCTTCGGCAGCGCCGCCACCGGCGGCTACGCCCGGCTGATCCCGCGCGCGGAGGCCGAGGTGTGGTGGGCCCCCTACATCCTCGACCCCGACGACCCCCACGACGCCTACGAGACCCCCTTCGGGGGCGGCCCCCTGCCCGCGTGGGAAAAGGGCGAGGTCGCGGACCTCGGCGCGAGCTGGGTCAACGCGGACACCTGCCGCTTCGACAGCACCACCGCGCTCTACTCCGACCTCGGAGCCGCGGGGCAGGGCCTGCTCGAGTCCCCGGAGCCCACCGAGCTGCCGCTGCCCGAGACCCTCGCCTGGCACGCCACCGGCACGCGCATCGACTTTGTCGACGACCTCAGCTACGAGGTCGAGAAGTACCTGTGGCGCGCCCGGCCCGGGGCCGACTGCCCGCCCCAGCTGCACCTCGAGTGGTACCACCGCACCGACGAGGCGGGCTCGCTGACCTTCGGCGACGCCCTCGCCAACGGCGACGCCCAAATGTTCACGACCGAGCCCCCGGACGCCGCGAGCTGGCGCGAGGTCACCCTCTTGGTCGGCAACAACTCCCCCCTGATCGACTCCGACGCCAGCTGCTCCGTGCTCGTCGAGGTCCTCCCCGGGACCTGCCCCTGCGTCGCCATGCCCATGGTCAACGGCGGCGGCGGAGCCGACGACCTCATCGTCGCCTGCGAGCTCGAAGGCGGCGAGCAGTTCGACTACTGCAACGACGAGGGCTTTTGGTCGAGCGGCCTGCTGACCCCCAAGGAGCTCCCGGTCTGCTGGCAAGAGTTCCCCGTCCTCGGAGAGTTCTGCGGCCTGAGCTCCAGCGCCCTCGACTGAGCAAACGAATACAACGAGCTCCAATCCACCCACGCGCGAGCAGCCCATCCCCCTCTCGACTCGGAGCCACCGATCGCCGCACCAAGACGGGCACAAAGGGGCAAGGGGGTCGAATCCCCCAGCGCAAGGAGCCGCCCAAGCGCCAAGGGAAACCCAAGCCCCGCATCAACCTTCAGCACCCAAAACCAGAACAC
>NZ_ABCS01000112.1 GCF_000170895.1 Plesiocystis pacifica SIR-1
GGCCCCAGAGAGGCCGCGCTGCCCTGGCCCCACCACCACCAGTGGGGCCCCTACCGGCTGTGGCTGCGACCCGGGCTCGAGGACTTCCTCGCCTTCGCCTGGTCCCACTTCGCCGCTGTCGGCATCTGGACCGCGTCCACGGCCGACTACGCCCACCCCGTCCTCGCCACCTTCCTCGACCCGGCGCGGCTGGCCTTCGTCTACTGCCGAGAGCGCTGCACCTACCGCCGGGACATCGACCGGGACGAGCGCTATTGGGTCAAGGACCTCCGGAAGGTCGCCCGCTTTGGCTTTGACCGCCGCGCGATCCTGGCGGTCGACGACACCCCGCGGAAGTTCGAGCGCAGCTACGGCAACCTCGTCGCCATCCGCTCCTTCGAGGGCGACCCCAGCGACCGCGAGCTGAGCCGGCTGACGACCTACCTGCGCACCCTCGGGCCCCTCGACGACGTCCGCCCCGTGGAGAAGCGAGGTTGGGCCAGTCGCACTCCCTGAACCCTCGAGTTCGGCGTACCCTGCCGGCCCGTGGACGACGCCGCGACCAAGCTGAGCGCCCGCCCCCTGCTGCTCGTCGTCATGGGCGTCAGCGGCAGCGGCAAGTCGACCCTCGCCCGCGCCCTCGCCGAGCGCCTCGAGCTCGCCTTGTTCGAGGCCGACGACTTCCACTCCGCCGCCGCCGTCGCGCGCATGCGCTCGGGCTTGCCGCTAACCAACGAGTGGCGCGAGCCGTGGATGGACGCGCTGTGCCAGCACCTGTCCCGAACGCGAGCCTCGGTGCCGCGCCGGGTCCTGGCGTGGTCGGGCCTCCAGCGCGACCACCGGGCGCGCATCCTCGAGCTCGGCGAGCCGACCTTGTTCCTGCACCTCGTCGGCCCCCCCGCCCTCGTCGCTTCGCGCATGGCCGCGCGCGAACACTTCTTCCCCGCGAGCTTGCTCGACAGCCAGTACGCCGCCCTCGATCCGACCGCGGGCGAGGCCAATGTCGTCGAGCTGGACATCGGCGTTCCCGTCGAGCGCCTGTGTGCCGTGGCCGTCGAGCACGTGCGGATGTGGCAGCCCCCGAAGGCCGCGGACGGCTGCTAAGGTCCGCCCCATGATGGTCTGGAACGTTCGCTTCATGGGGCGTCGGCTCGCCTCGCTCGCCGTGTGTGGTCTAGCCCTGGCTTGCTCGCGCTACGAGCCGGCCACGAACATGGACGACGAGTCCTCCGAGGGCGCCGACGGTGCCGAGGACCCGGACAGCGAAGGCTCGACCGGGGACCCCGACGCCCCGACGGCCAGCGAAGCCGCGGCGGCCATGGGCGTCGGGGTGAACCTCGGGCAGATGTTCGACAACACCCAGCACCCCCGGACCGTCGCGGCCGCGACGGCGAAGATCGACGCCTACTACGACATGGGCTACCGCAACGTCCGGATCCCGGTGACCTGGACCGAGCCCGTGGGCGGGGATCTGCTGGTCCTCGACCCGGCCGTCGGCGACGTCGACCGCGAGCACCCGCGCCTGCAGGTCATCGCCGAGGTCATCGATCACGCCCTCGCCAAGCCCGACCTCTACGTCGTGCTCAACGCCCACCACGAGGTCGCGCTCAAGACCGAGAGCCGCGCCGCGGTCCTCGAGCGGCTGTGGACCGACATCGAGGACATCTTCGGCGACCGCGACCACCGCCTGGTGTTCGAGCTCTTGAACGAGCCCCACCGCGAGGACACCACGCCCATGCCCGCGGCGGATCTGCGCGCCATGAGCGGCCTCGCCTACGACGCGATCCGAGCCGCCGACCCCCAACGCATCATCATCATCGGCGGCAACCAATGGTTTGGCGCGGCCGAGGTCCCGGCCGTGTGGACCAGCCTCGACGAGGTCGGCGGCGGCGCGGACCCCTACGTGATGGCGACCTTCCACCACTACAACCCGTGGACCTTCTGCGGCGACAACCAGGGCGACTACGACGACCCCTGGACCGAGGCCGACCTGTCCGGCCCGATGCAGACCATGCAGGCCTGGGCCGACGGCGTGGGCGGGGGCATGCCGGTCTACATCGGCGAGTGGGGCGTGGGCTACGGCAGCGTGCTGCCCGAGATGGACTGCAACAACGTCCGCGCCTGGTACCAGGGCATGCACGCCGTGCACGCGACCAGCTTTGGCCAGCCGACCGCGGTCTGGGACGACGGCGGGTGGTTTGGCATCTGGAACCACGACGCCGACGCCTTCGGCAACAACCTCGCCGAGTGCATCCTGGGCGAGTGCGAGTGGAGCGGCGACGATCGCTTCAACGCGAGCTGCCTGGCGCCCTGAACTCGACGCAGGCAAGCAGCAGTCTCCAGGAATGATCGCGCGACTGCTCCGTTGCCTTGCTTGGTGACCGCTCCCCTCCCGACCTGGAGACGCCTGACCCTCGCGACGCTGACGGCACTAACGCTGTTCACGGGCCTCGGGTGCGCCCACGCGCCGGAGCGCGCCCGCCTCGAAGGTGGCGTCGCCAGCGTCCGCTCCGAGGGCGCCCTCGAGCGCCGCTCCGAGCACCGGGCGCTCCCCAGCGGCGTCGTCGACCTGTCCGAGCCCCCGACCGTCCTCGACGCGGACAGCGTCGGGCTGCGGCCGCGCTTCGAGCCGCGCATGGTCCTCGACGAGCTCGAGCCCGTGTCGTGGATCGGCGAGGACTTCGAGGGCGAACAGACCGTCCTCGACCTGCGCAACCACTGCTCCGAGGGTTTCATGCACGGCTTCGGCGCGAGCGACCACCCGACCTCCGTCGAGACCCGGACCGAGCTCGCCAGCCACAGCGCCGGCGAGCAGCTCGTCCCCCGGGGCTCGTGGCTGCACCTGTGGCAGGGCGAGCGCTGGCTCGGGGCGGTGGTCACGACCACGGACCACGGCCAGATCGAGATCTCGGGGCTGTGCGACGGGCTGACCGCGCGGGCCGACCTCGCCGAGCGCGGGTGGACGGAGTTCTCGATCCGCTGGACCCTCGGCGACACCAACCGCGACGACGCGCCCGAGACCCCCGACGACTTCGCCGCGCTCGAGCCCCCAGGCGGCACCATCGAGCGCTGGTCCACGGACGACGAGGCCGCGCGCATCGAGCTGCGCCTCGTCAACTTCTGCGCCGACCCCCTCGACTACAGCTTCGACGATGCCCGGAGCTCGAGCGTCCGCGTCGAGACCCTCCCCGGCCACGCCCAGCGCATCGTCGAAGTGCCCGACGGCGCCTGGCTCCGCCACCGCACCGGCGAACATCCCTGGCAAGACAGCGCATCCACGACCCACGCCGGCGGCGTGCTGTGGATCGCCTCCAACTGCGTCGACTTTGGCGTCGCCGATGGCGAGGTCGTGCCCCTCGGTGGCGGCGCGACGGCGAGCGTGGAGCCCCTCAAACCTCGTCGATGACGATCGAGCGCGCGTAGTAGCCGCTGTCCAGGCGCACCGTCGGGATCGCCGGGTCCTCGATGCGCATGCGGATCTCGTAGGTCCCCGGCGCCTGCGGCCGCCAGGTGTGCGACCACAGCGTCCAGGTGTCGTTGGTCGCCTGCGGCGGGCAGACCTCCACGGGCTCGACGACGCCGTCGATCTCGATGGCCAGGGCGTCGGTCAGCTGCGTCCCGCCCCACAAAATGCCGATGATCCGATAGGCGAGCTCGCCCTCGACCCTCCACTGCTCGACCCGCACGGGCATCGCCGCCTGCTGCATGATCGCCGGGCTGTAGTCGGCCGCGAGGGCGTGGGCCTGGGTCTGGTGGGTGCGCGTGGCGAACTCCGCCATCTGACTCGTCGCCGGCTCGCCGTCGTCGACGAGGCGGATGCGGTCGACCCACTTGGCGTGGCAGCAGCCGTACCACCCCGGGATGATCAGCCGCACCGGGTAGCCGTGATCGGGCGGCAGGGGCTCGCCGTTCATGTGCGTGGCGAGCATCGCCCCGGCGGCGGCGATGTCCTCGAGCCGGAACACCCAGCTGCAGCCTGGGGTCGAGTGCGAGGAGACGTGGCTGTGCTCGTCGAAGCCCTCGACCAACACGGCCGTCGCCGCCGGGTCGACCTCGACCAGGTCGAGGACATCGGTCAGCAATGGCCCGGACCACTCGGCCGCGCTGATCAGCCCATAGGCCCGGTTGCCGCCGTTGCCCGAGCACTCCAGCAGCACCGCGCGGCTGACCTGGGGGAGGGCCGCGAGGGCGTCGAGGTCGAGGGCCGCCGCCGCGGCGACGAGGCCCTCGACGGCGATGGACCACGGCTGGTCGAGATCCAAGAGATCCGGGGAGGCGGTGCGGACGAAGAAGTCCTCGTTGGCGGTGATCAGCGAGTCCGCGTCGAGGGTGCCCAGATCGAGGGCCAAGCGGCCGTCGTGGCCCTCCCCCTCGGCGACCCCGACGGAGGCCTGGCCCTCGCCCACGAAGGTCGAGAGGCTCGCCAGCAAGGTCCCGCCCGCAAAAGGATCGGCGCAGGCCTCTCCGCCCTCATCGGCCCCCGTCTCGCCCCCCTCGTCCCCTGCTTCCCCGTCGTCGCTGCAGGCGAACATCAGAGTCGTCGACCCGCCGAGGCACAGGTAGAGGAAGCGTCGCCGGGCTTGGGGCATGCCCCGAGTCTACCGCGCTGGCTCTTGCAGGCCCCCCTCAGCCCTCGGACACGGGCAGCAAGACCACGTCTGAGTCGAGATCCCGGACCACGGCAAGATCGACGAGCTCATCCAGGCCGAGCTCCCGGAGCAAGAAGGGCGGCAGGGCCCGGAAGTGCAGGCGCGCCGTGATCGTCAAGGGCCCCTCGAGGCCCCCTGGCATGTGCGGCGAGAAGCGGTAGTCCCGGGCGCTCATGGGCGCCAAGGCGTTGCTCTCGTGGCCGTGAGCCCGCCACGAGAAGAGCTCGGGCTGGCCCTGCTCGTCGAGGAGGGTCGAGCCGATCACCACCAGGTCCGGGTCCGTGTTGGGGGCCAGGGTGCTCCAGCGATCGCACAGGTCACCGGCGGCGTCCAAGCCCCCCGTGACGTAGACCAGGGCCTGGTGGACGTCGCGGACCTCGAGCTCGATCCACACCTGGCGCATGAAGGTCGAACCCGTGGGGAAGGCGTGCCCCGCGATGTGGTTGGTGACCCGCACGCCGATGTCCAGCTCGGCCCCGGCCACGGCCTGCTCGGGCAACGAGAGCTCCACGCTCGCGGCTCCATCGAGGAGGGCCTCGATCTGGGCGTCGAGCATGGCCAGCACCGCGGGATCTTCGATGTCCCCCTCCAAGGGCAAGTCGACCCCCGTGAAGGTATGGCGGTGCAGCTCGCGCTCGGGCCCCCAGGGCGTCGCCGAGCCGGTGTAGCTGGGCATGTGGCAGCTCTGGCAGGTCTGCTCGGGAAAGGCCGGGGACTCGAGCCACTCGAGGAAGGGGCGCTCGAGGACGAGGCCCGAGGGCTCGACCACGTCGTGGCAGCTCGCGCAAAAGTCGGACTTCTCGAGGTGCGCTCCGTGCTCCGTGGCGTGGTAGGGGCTCTCGGGCGGGACCGGGCTCGGGCCGCGGATGGGCCCCCCGCCGTCCAGGGTGAAGCCCGCGTTGAAGGGCCGGACCAGCTCGCCGACCTTGTGGCAGGACTCGCAGGTCACCCCCTCGAGGGCGATGTCTGGGAGGGCGTCAAAGGCGAAGCCCGGGTCGCAGGCTCCCCCGCGGGCACAGATCGCCGAGTGACACTGTACACAAAAGGAGTCCTCCAATCCCTCGCTGCGCCGGCGCTCGACGAGGGCCTGAAACACCGGATCCCGCATGGACCGAGCGTGCCTCGAATACTGCCACTGGGAGGCGTGGGTGGGGTGACAGCCGGCGCAGACCTCGGCCGAGTCGAAGTCGGCTGGATCCAAGGTGGGCTCCGCCGGGAGCGAGAGGGGATCTTCGTAGACCTCGGCCGAGGACTCCCCAGCGTCCTCGAAGCCCGATGACCCCTCGCAGCCTGCGAGCGCCCCCGCCAGCCCTACTGCGATCACCGTCCACCCCCTCGCTGCGCCGCGTCTCCACCCCACTTCATTCTCATGATGGCCAGCCGAGGGCCGAGCAATGCGGAAAGACAGTCACCGCTCATGAGCTTTGGTGATGGCCCAAAATGATCGGTTCACTCGTGTTTGGTTACGGCTGGTGTGTCCAACAGGGCCCGAAGTTGCAGTGGGGTCCGAAAACGGCGAGTCCGCCCTGCCCGGAGGCGCTATGACTTCTCCGTGGTCCTCGACGCCGACGCCTGCTACCGCGCCCTGCGAGCACGAGATGCCCGCTTCGACGGGGTCTTCTATGTCGGCGTGGTGACCACGGGGATCTACTGCCGACCGATCTGCCCAGCGCGGACCCCTGGGCGGGCGCGCTGCACCTTCCACGCCCACGCAGCGGCGGCCGAGCGGGCCGGCTTCCGGGCGTGCCTGCGCTGTCGGCCGGAGCTCGCCCCGGGTCTGGCCTCGGTCGACGCGCGCACGCGCCTGGTCCAGCGGGCGGCTCGGGCGATCGCGGCGGGCTACCTCGACGCCCACGGGGTCGAGGAGCTCGCGGCCTCCTTGGGGGTGAGCGCTCGCCACCTTCGGCGCAGCCTGGAGGCGGAGCTGGGGGTCTCGGCGCGGGAGCTCGCGGCCTCCCGGCGGCTGGGCCTGGCCAAGCAGCTGCTCCACGACACGGCCCTGCCGATGACCCAGGTCGCGTTCGCGGCGGGCTATTCGAGCGTGCGCCGGTTCAACGCGGCGATCCGCGAGCACTTTGGGCGCTCGCCCTCGCAGCTGCGCGGTCGAGGGGAGCGCGAGCGCGGGGTGCTGCGCCTGCGCCTGGACTATCGCGCGCCCTTTGACTGGGCGGCAGCGGCGGCCCACCTGGCCCCGCGAGCGACGCCCGGGGTCGAGGAGCTCGTCGCGTCCTCCGGTCGAGCTCAGGGCCCTCGCTACCGCCGGGTCGCGGCCATCGGCGCCCACCAGGGCTGGATCGAGGTGGGCCCCGTCCCTGGGCGTGATCACCTGGAGGTCGTGGCCAGCCTGCAGCTGGCGCCAGTCCTGGCCGCGCTGGTCTCCCGCTTGCGCGCGCTCTTCGACCTCGACGCTCAGCCGGCGGCGGTGCTCGCTGGGCTGGCCGGGGATCCGCGCCTGGAGGCCTCGCTGGCTCGTCGGCCTGGGCTGCGGGTGTTGGGGGCCTTCGATCGCTTCGAGACGGCGGCGCGGGTGGTCCTGGGTCAGCAGGTCTCGGTGGCCGCGGCCACGACCCTGGCCGGGCGGGTCGCGGCGCGCTGGGGGAGCCCGATCGTCGATGAGCGCGGCGGGCTCTCGCGCACCTTCCCCTCGGCGGCGCGGCTGTCGAGGGTGCGGGCCTCGAGCTTGCGCTCGATCGGGCTCACGACCCGGCGGGCGCAGACCCTGGTGGCCTTGGCGAAGGCCTGCGCGAGCGGGCGCCTGGACCTCGAGGGTGAGCTCGAAGCGACCTTGGAGGCGCTGGGGGCGATCGCTGGGGTGGGGCCATGGACGCAGGAGATGATCGCCATGCGCGCCCTGGGCTGGCCCGACGCGTTCCCGGCGGGAGACCTGGTCCTGCGTCGAGCCCTCGCCAGCGCCAACGCCCGGGCGTGCGAGGAGGCGGCCTCGAGCTGGCGGCCATGGCGAGCCTACGCGGCCACGCACCTGTGGGCCGAGGAGGCCGGCACTTCCGGGTTCAGCGAGGATGAGCAACCATGACGCGACGCTACGAACAGAGCATGACGAGCCCCCTTGGACCCCTGCGCCTGGTCGCGAGCGAGCGGGGCCTGTGCGGGGTGTACTTCGAGGATCACGGCAAGCCCCAGGCCGAGCCCGCGCAGCGTGTCGAAGCGCACCCCATGCTCGACCTGGCGCGGGCGCAGATCGGGGAGTACCTCGAGGGACAGCGCGAAGACTTCGAGCTGACCCTCGCCCCGGAAGGAACGCCCTTTCAGCGCCAGGTGTGGGCGGCGCTGCTCGACATCCCCCACGGCCAGACCCGCAGCTACGGGGAGCTCGCTGCGGCCCTGGGCCGACCCACGGCGGCGCGGGCCGTGGGTCTGGCAAACGGCCGGAACCCCTTGTCGATCGTGGTCCCCTGCCACCGGGTCATTGGTCACGGCGGCTCGTTGACCGGCTACGCGGGGGGTCTCGAGCGCAAGCGATGGTTGCTGGCGCACGAGGGGAGCCTGCCCCTCGACCCCGCCACGGCTGTTCGCCTGCGAGCGCGGCGCTCGTGAACCGAGGCTCGGGCGGTCAACCCAGCAGGCCGGGGATTCCTCGACACGAGCCACAGCACGCCCCCGACGCGCGAGTCCTTTGTCGCCAAAAGCTCGCGGTACACCCGGTACAGCTTCGTTTTGGCTTCGCGGTCTCGCACGCCGGTGACGCACTGTGGCCCGCGCCGAGAAATCCCCGGCCTACCGAGAAAGGCAGCCGCCCACGGGTTCAGCGCCAGCTGAGTCCGTGGACGATGCTTTCGTGGATCATGGGTCCCGGCGCGGCCGGGGTGGGCGACTGCTAGGCGCCCTCGGCCTTGCGGACCTGCTCGAGCAGGTCGACCTCGACCAGGCTGATGTCCGGGTCCTTGACCTTCTTGGGCAGGACCTGCTCGAGGATCTTCGACGAGACCGTGAACAGGGCGCCCGCGACGAGGAAGGGGATGGCGATGTTGAACACGCCGACGCGATCGGTGGTCGCCGTCAGCCCCACCGAGACGAACAGCCCAGCGAGCAGTCCGACGACGGCCAGCGGCGCCGACACGATCACCGCGATCTTGTCGCGCCGCTTTTTGTCCTCCTCCCACGCCAGCTCGACGTGGCTGCGGGCGACGGCGTAGCTCAGATCGACGAACTGACCGCCGCACGACGGGCAGGGTCTGCTCCACGCTTGAGTCCCGGCGGGCGCGGGCACGCGGAAGGGGCCGGGGACGCTGTCGCTCATCGCCGAGGCCCCACAGGAGTTGCACAGGTAGCGCCGGAGTCGGTCAGGCATGGGGGCAGTGTAGTCGAAGGCTCGTCCACGCGGTCACGCGCGCTCCAAGACCCACAGCTGGTCGGTATCTGCGAGGTCGCGTCGCTCCCTCCTCAGGGGGTCGTGGACGACGCCACGCCCTCCCTGCCCCACGTCCACGACTCAGGCAGCTCGTGAGCCCCGTTCAGGGTCCAGAGCCCCTCCTCCGCCCCACCTGGGCTGGACTGTGGTCTTCCAGCTCCCCGGTCCAGCCGCCATACTCGACACAGCTCCGATGCGGAGCTCGACGGAACCCGCATGTACCAAGGCTATCGCTTCTCCTTTCGCGCGAGCGTGTGGTGGACTCGCCACTCGATCGTCTTCACGACCGTCTACGCGTCCGCCGTGGCCTGCCTCGCCTTCTTCTCCGGGTGGAGCTGGGTCGCGCTCCCCTGGCAGCCCGTCGGCCTCATCGGCGTCGCGCTGGCCTTTTACCTGGGCTTCAAGAACAACTCGGCCTACGACCGGCTCTGGGAAGCGCGCAAGATCTGGGGCGGCATCGTCAACGCCTCGCGCTCCTTCGCCGTCATGGCCCGGGACTTCGTGCACAGCGAGGAAGACGGCGACGCCCTGCGCAAGGAGCTCGTCCATCGCCACGTCGCGTGGCTGCACATGTTGACCGTCGAGCTGCGCAAGATCACCCCCTGGGAGCACCAGGGCGCGCCGTCCACGGCCTCGCGCGAGCGCTTCGGCACCGCCATGACCGAGGCCGACGCCGAGCAGGTCCTCGCCGAGTACGTGTCCGAGGACGAGGCCGAGTACATCCTCAGCAAGGGCAACCGCTCCTCCCACCTGCTCAGCGCCCAGTCCCGCCGGATGATGGAGCTGCGCGAGGCCGGGATCATCGATCACTTCCGTCACCTCGCCATGCAGGAGCTCATCACCGAGTTCTACACCCTCCAGGGCAAGGCCGAGCGCATCAAGAAGTTCCCCCTGCCCCGCCAGTGGGTCAGCGCCAACGCCTACTGCGTCGCCATCTTCCTCGCGCTCTTGCCCTTCGGCATGGTCGACGCCTTCCGCAGCGCCGAGGAGCCGTGGACCATCTTCCTGGCGATCCCGGGGACCGTGGTCTGCTTTTGGATCTTCTGGCTGATGGACCGGGTGGGCGAGTACAGCGAGAACCCCTTCGAGGGCCTGGCCAACGACGTGCCGATCCGCAGCATGGCAAGGGGCATCGAGATCGACATTCGCCAGATGCTCGACGAGACGGACCTGCCGCCCAAGCGCGGCGTCGTCGAGGGCACCGACGTGGTCGTCTGAGCCGCGGACGTGGGGGCAGGGAGGGTGTGGCGTCGCCTGCGACAACCCCAAATCGAACGAGACACCCTTCTGGCATCAGCTGGATCAGCTGGCGGGCATGTGATCTCATGCGGCGCGGGCCGCCTCTGAGCTCAGCCTCTGCGGCGACTCACAGCCACTGGGTCGCGCTGACCGTCATGGTCCAAGCGTCGCCCTGGGCGTCGGTGTAGACGAGCTCGAAAGGCTGAAGCTCCCATCCACCCGCGCTGTCGCTGACCGCCACCAGGTCCGTGGAGCTGTGGGCGAAGAGCATCACCATCTCGCCGGCAACCTCGGCCCGTACTACGAACTGTGCGTCTCCAGCAGCGAGCCGGTACTCACTCACACCGCCTGCCATCCCCAGCTGGCCCTTCGCATCGCCGTAGAGTTCGATGCGGGACTGCTCGACCACGATAGTCTGACCCGCGACCTCAGCTGTCAGACGGGGTTCGGGGATCAGCCGGAGTTCATCCAGGGACCAGGTATTGGTGCTGGCGTCGGCGGACAGGCTCAGGCGGGAGCAGTCTAGCCCGGTGCAGCTCGTGTCCAGCGAGGCGAAGGTGGTACCCAGCTGGAGCGGGGTCCCCGACTCCGGATCAATCACCGGGCCCAGCATCATACCCGCTCCGCTCTCGAGCACGGCGTCGATCCCTGGACCGGAGGGAGGCAGGCCACGTTCGAACAGATGATCTCGGTTCCAGTTCAGCGAGTCGCAGATCGGGGCACCCTCGATTGCCGGGGGACGGTAGAGATCGCTGAGGTTGGCGAGGATGACCTCCACGTAGACGTCCTGAATGTCAAAGTCCGACTCGTCCCAGGGGGTTCCCGCCGGAGGAATCTCCCACTTCGCCTTCAGCCCTGTGGGCGAGTCGTTGGTGTCTTCGAGCCCCTTCATGCAAGCTGTCGTGTTGTCGGCGATCCAATTTTGGAGGTCGACAGTCTCCTTTAGCTTTGGGATATCTCCTGACTCAATCGCGGACTCGAGACCGGCTGAAATCGACATGCAAACTTGCTGACGCAGATCGAGCATGCAGTTCTCGGCGTAGGTGGGTTGATCGGCAAGCGGTAGCTGCGGGTCGTGCGGCCCGCAGCAGGCCATGACCTTGGACTCCAGGTAATCCTCGTGACCCTGGCCGAAGTGGGCCCAGCCATCCGCCGAGGGGACATAGAGATCGAGCCCCGTCCCCTCGAAGGTGAAGCCGATGCGACCCCACCACACTCCGCCGCATTGATGAACGTAGCCCCAGGCAGCGCCATCTTCCCCGTTCTTCTCCCCGGCGATGCACTCGCCCGGGTCGAGCTCGCCGACGCCGACATCGATCGGAAGCGGCAGACCGGAGTCGTTCGCTCCAGCAGAGGCTTCGTCATCGAAGTTGCCGCTGTCGGGAGGCTTCGTGTCTCCGGCGCAGCCCGCGAGCAGCAGGCCGAGGGTCAGGGAGAGAGGTGGCGCGATTTTCTCGAGATCGAACTGAAACATGATGAGCCGACTCACTGAACTTGTTCATTGGACTCCTGGCGCTCAGTCGCCCAAGAGCTGGCCCGGCATACCTGCAGGCTGCGTACCAGCAGGAGCAAGGGGCAGGCTGCCATCCTGCTGCAACTAGTGACGAAGTTCTCGTCACCATGGTCAAGCCTGCTGACGAAAACTTCGTCGTTTCGTCTCGGTGCCGCGCATCTGCCAGGATGCTAGGCTACCAGGGCAATGGACGTCGATGTGCCTGCCCAACGGCCGATCCGTCTGGGGGCTTGGGTAGGCCTGATCTGGGTAGCGGGCTTGTTGGCCTGTGGAGACTCGGCGACTGACGAGGGCGTGGGGCCGATGAGCCCGGTTGAGGCCTGTGAGCCGGAAGCCACTGAGGTCATCGAGACCCAGAGGCTCACCTACCGGTCTTTTGGTCGGGACTTCGAGGGCGTCTGCTCAGGAAGCTTCGAGGCCGCAGAGGCACACGCCTCATGGATCGAGCAAGTGTGGGGCCAACCCCAGGTCGGGGATGAGTTCTGGTTGTATGCGAGCCGTGAAGAAGCTTGCTGGCCCTGTGGCGAGAACGCAGGGGCTTGTGCGGTGGAAGCCATCGCGCACGCGATCACCCTCCCTCACCGTCACGAACTATCTCACTCGGTACGTCAAAACTGCCCGACCCTCATCGAAGAAGGCTTTGCATCAATCTACGGAAACTACTTCTTCTATCACTTGACAGTCGATGATCTCGCGGCGGCGATTGAGGCGAGTGATGAAGTGCCGCTACATGGGATGTACTACGGCATCGGTGGGGCTTTCGTCGCCTTCTTGATCAGCCGTGACGGCATGGCGTCGCTGCACCAGCTTTGCGACCTGGACATCCCCGGGACACTCTCTTTGGCGCAGGGCCTCGAGGAGGTCTATCAGCTTCCGCTCAACGAACTCATCGCTGAATTCGAGGCGACGCCGCGCAAGGGAAATGCCTACCTCAAGCAGGAGCTCGCCTGCGACGCCTTGGCGGGCGGGGCAGATCTGGAGGTCATTGCAAGCCCCGGCTCCTGGGTGATGGACCTGGGGTGCGGGGCTCCGGGTGTAGAGGGAGGGGTTGGGCAGTACACCATGGCCCAGCGTTTGGTCGAGATCCCCGAGGATGGCGCCTACCGGTTCGAGATGATCGGGAGTGCGGACTACACCATTCAGCTCGAGGCGCGCCACTGCGAGCGAGAAGCGATGGCCTCCATCTCCCATGAGCACGAGTTTGCGCTGCTGATCCCCGGAGAGCCTCGAGCCGTGATCTTCGATCTCCTGGCAGGGACCTACGTACTTCGGGCTCGCACCTGGAAAGACGAGAACGGCGACAATGGCCCTGGCCCTGGAGAACTGACGGTTGAATTCTCAGTCGACTCGTGGCCGTGAGCTTGCAGCTGGAGTAACTGCCAGGCTCAGCCGCGGACGTGGGGGCAGGGAGGCCTGCCTTGCCCCACGCGGGGCCCGGGGGCGCTCCATTCATCGCAGGCGGGCGAGCTCGACGAAGCTCCAGCTGTTGTAGCCGTGGTTGTGCAGGTGCAGCACGAGCTCGGCCCCCGCGGGCGCGGGCTCGGTGATCTCGGCGCGGAGCTGGTGGACGCGGGCCTCGCTGGGGATCGCGTAGCGGGCCTCGAGCAGCAGCCGCCCGTCGAGGAGCAGCGCGAGGTGGGCCTTTGCCGGCTCGCTCGCGTCGAGATCGTCGTGCCACAGGTCGAGGACCAGCTCGTCCCCGGGGGTGAGCTCGACGAGGGTCTCGTGGGCGACGCTGAAGTAGTTGCAGGCCCCCGTCTGGACCTCGAGGCTGGGTCCCTCGGGGCCCCACGCCGCCACGCTGCAGACCACCGGATCGGGCCGATGATCCGCGAGCGGGTCGCGCGAGCCCGGGAGCTCGACCCAGCCGCTCGCCACCGCCAGGGGCGTGCGCTCGGGCTCCTCGAACTCGGCGGCCTCGACGTCGAGGTCGACGTCGGAGAGACAGCCGAGCGCCCCGAGGGCCGCGCCCGCGAGCGCGAGCGCAGACCTCGGAAGGCGCGCGCCTGCGCGGCTCATGGACGGCTCACCACCATGCTCCCGAGGCACATCTCGTCCTGGGTCCCGTCCCCCCAGCCGACCTCGATCGGCTCACCGATTGCGCCGTCGATGATCGGCTGGTTCGCGGCGCTGTTGTCCCAGCTGCAGGTGATCTCGACGGTGTCACCCGGGCCGAGCTCGAGGGGCTCACGGAGCACGTAGCGGCCCTGCCAATTGAAGTCCCAGGCGCCGATGTCGAGGGCGCAGGTCTCGGTGCCGTCCGCGTGGAGGACGCGCAGCTGACCGCTGACCCCGAGGTAGTGCATGTGCATGCCGACCTGGTGGACCAACAGCGGCTCCCCCGGCTCGGCGCCGAGCTCCTGGATCAACATGCCGACCAGCGGCGAGTCGAGGCTGATCGTCGCCGCGTGGGTGACCTTGGACTCGCCCGCGGGGATCGTCATGGGAGTGGTGCCCGTCGGCCAGCCAAAGTCGAGGATCGGCAGCGTCGTCAGCGGCCGCTCGACGGACTCGGCCAGGCTCAGGGCCATCCCGCTGCGGTCGGCCGTCGGCGTGGCCGAGGAGGTGTTGTAGTGCATCTGAAGCACGAGCTTCGATCCTGGCGAGATCCGCATGCCGGTGCCCTCGGGGAAGGTCGTGGCCAGGCTGCCCGGGACCCAGCCGCCGAGCGCTCGGCCCGGGACCCCGATGTCGCCGAAGCAGGTGTAGCCCGGGCCGGGGTCGGCCGCGTCCATGGCCTCGAGCTCGGCGACGCTGGCCGGCGCGACCGCCGAGATCGTGACGTGGTGGGCGAGCTCGCGCTGATCGGGGCGGAACTGGTACCCCGTCACGAAGCGCTCCTCGTCCTCGTCCCACGGGAGCACGAAGCAGCGGTAGTCGTCGGGCTCTTGGGTCGGCGTGTAGGCCTCGGGCATGACCAGCACCGCGTCCTCGGCGAAGGGCTGGCCTGGCTCGGGGTCCGGCGGAGCGTCGGCGGGATCGCCCTCCGGAGCCCCATCGGCGAGCCACTCGAGCAACAGCGCGAGCTCAGCCTCGCTCAAGCTGCGGTCGTGCTCGAAGTCCTGGCAGCCTGGGCTCGGAGACCACGGCGGCATCGAGCCCGACCCGAGCGCGGCGGGCAGGATCGCCGCGACCGCCCGGACCTCCTCGAGGGTCGTGAGCGAGAAGGGAGCGATGTCGTCGGGCCGGTGGCAGGAGACGCACTTGGCGTCTATGACCGCCTTCGCGTCGGCCCAGTAGCTCAGCCCTGCGGCCTCGCCCTCGCCATCGCCATCGCCATCGCCATCGGTCGTCGCCTCGTCCGTACCCGCGTCGTCGCTGGCGCAGGCCAGCGAGAGCAGCGCGAGCGCGGCGACGAGAGGCAGCGCGCGAGCGGGGTGAGCAGCCGGGGGTTCGAGGCTCGAAGCGTCAGGCATGGGGCGGTAGTACGCCGCCCACAGCCTCGGCGCCGTCGAGAACATGTTTGCGATCGTGTCGAGATGTATCCCGCGGAAGCCACAGCTCCAGCCGCGCCCCGCCGAGCGGAGCGCGGTCGACCCGGACCCCGCCTCCGTGCGCCGCGGCGATGCGCGCGACGATGGCGAGGCCGAGCCCTGTCCCCCCGGTCGCGCGGCTGCGGCTGCTCTCGAGGCGGACGAAGGGCTCAAACACCCGCTCGGCCTGGTCGAGGGGGATGCCGTCTCCGTCGTCGTCGATCTGGATCAGGTAGCGCTCATCGGCAGCGATCAGCCGAACCACCGGCGGGCCCGCGTAGTGCATGGCGTTGGCGATCAAGTTGTCGAGGGCGCGGGAGATCAGGCGCTCGTCGGCCTCGACCGGGGCCGCGCGCTCCTCCGCCTCGAGCTCGACCTCCGACCAGCGCGCGGCCGCGTCCTCGAGCAGCTCGCGCAGATCCGTCGGGCCGAGCTCGAGCGCCGCCCGGCACTGGTCGAGCCTGGCGAAGTCGAGGAGCTCGTTGGTCAAGCCGAGGATGTCGCCCGCCGTCTCGCGCATCTCCTCCAGGTGTTGCCCGAGCTCGTCCTCGTCGTCTTCCTCGGCGAGGTCGAGGAGCAAGAGCAGCCGGGCCAGAGGCGTGCGCATCTCGTGGGCGACAGAGCGCAGCAGCTGCTCTTGGCTCTCGAGGGTGTCCTGGACGCGCTGGGCCATGTGGTTGAACTGCTCGGCGACCGCCCGCGCGGGGTTGCCCCGACCGAGCACCGGGACCTGAGCGTCCAGCTCGCCCTGGCCAAAGCGCTGAGCGGTGCGCTCGAGGGCTGCGAGCTGGCGCTGGAGCGGGATCAGCGGGACGAGCAGGGCCAGGGCCGAGAGCACCATCAAGGCCAGCAGCCCACCCCACCGGACGGCGCGGGCGC
The DNA here is from genome assembly GCF_000170895.1 of Plesiocystis pacifica SIR-1. Taxonomy (GTDB): domain Bacteria; phylum Myxococcota_A; class Polyangia; order Nannocystales; family Nannocystaceae; genus Plesiocystis; species Plesiocystis pacifica. The sequence goes on from NZ_ABCS01000112.1 coordinate 16,102, forward strand.
TGGGCACGATCTCGAGGGTGCGGAGCTCGTCGCCGGCGCGGAACACCACCTGGGTCGCCGGCCGTCCGGAGCTCGGGGAGAGGGCGACGGGACGCTGCGCCACGCGGACCCGATCGATGGCGGACAGCTCGGCCTCGAGCGGGGCCCCCGCCTCGGCCCAGGCGTAGGCCGGCGCCGCCCACTGGATGATGTGGTTCGAGCCTCCCAGCATCTCGTACTCGAGGGCCTCGCGCGTCGGCGCGACCCAGACGTAGGCGCGGCGCCGGTAGTCCGTCCCGACGATGACGACCTCGCCGCGCCGGAGCCGAGCGAGGGGCTCCCCCTCGAGGGGCAGGAGCTCCTCGGGGATCAACGCGAAGCTCGGCCCGGCCTGACCCACGAGCGCGTCCATGACCCCGGGCTCGCCCTCGCCGATGCGCGCCGCGGCGTCGCGCAGCGGCGGCCCCAGGACCTGCTCGAGCTCCCCGTTCTCGCTCGACAGCACCCCCGCGCTGCCGAGCAGGACCGAGCCGAACAAGACCAAAAGGATCGCCCCAAACACGAGGGCGTAGAGTCGAATGAAAAAGCCGTTCATCCTCGTTGATGGCCTCGCTCGTCAACGCGGCGGGCGCTCGACGGCGAACAGGTAGCCGCGGCCGTGGACCGTCCGGATCGGGGCGCGCCCCTCGAGCTGCTCGCGCAGCCGCGCGCGCAGCTTCGACACCCGCAGATCCATGGACCGATCGAGGCCGTCGTACTCGATCCCGCGGAGCTCTCGAAACAGCTGCTCGCGCGTGACCACCTCGCCCGCCCGGGCCGCGAGGAACACGAGCAGCTCGTACTCGGAGTCGCTCAAGGACAAGAGCCGGCCCTGGGCTCGAACCTCGCGCGCGCTCGGGGTGATCCGGAGCTCGCCCAGCTCGAGCTCGGCCTCCCTCGGGCCCGACCGCGAGCGCCGCAGCAGCGCCCGGACCCGGGCGAGCAAGACCGGGGTTGCGACGGGCTTGGCGATGTAGTCGTCAGCCCCGAGCTCGAGCCCGCTGACTTGGTCAAAGTCGCCGTCTCGGGCCGTGAGTATGAGAATGGGCCCAGTCCACCGGGGCCGGAGATGCCGGAGGATCTCGAAGCCGTCCGCGCCCGGGAGCATGAGGTCGAGGACGAGCAGATCTGGGCGCAGCCGCCAGACCGCTGGGACCACCTCGCCGCCCCCATGGAGGAGCAGGGCCTCGTAGCCGCGGCGAACGAAGGCCTCACGCATCAGCTGAGCGAGCCGGACGTCGTCTTCCGCGATGAGGATTCGTTCGGGGTTCATGGCCTCTCGACGAGCGGCAAGGACCCAAGGACGATAGGTCATCGACGAGCGCCGAAGCGTCATCGGACGGGAACAACGTGTATGCGTTTGTATGCGGGGCACCCCTGCTGACCAGCCCGCCCGCGCGAACGTAGCGTCTGTCGCGCCGACGCCGACGCGGCCCCTCCACTCCGCGTTGCGCCCATCACGAGAGGGCGCCGGCCCCTCTGCTAAAACTGCCTTCGATGCCGGCGAAGGTCTCCCTGCACCCCAACCCTGCGGCCCTGCTCAGCGAAGTCGACGAGCGCCTCGCCGTCGCCATGCCCGACCCGCAGTGCGAGCTCGACCACGACGACGCCTGGCAGCTGCTGATCGTGACCATCTTGAGCGCGCAGGCCCGCGACGCGGTGATCAACGAGATCCGCCCGGTGCTGTTCGAGCGCTGGCCGACCCCCGCCGACCTGGCCGAGGCGAGCCAGGAGGACGTCGAGGTCGTGGTCAAGCGCAGCGGCTACTACCGCAACAAGGCCAAGGCGATCCGCCAGTGCGCGGCGGCCATCGTCGAGCGCCACGACGGCGAGGTGCCGCAGACCCACGACGAGCTCGTCGCGCTCCCGGGCGCCTCGCACAAGACGGCGAACCTGGTGCTCGGCGTGGCCTTCGGCATCGCCAGCGGGATCGTGGTCGACACCCACGTCAACCGAGTCAGCGCGCGCCTGGGCCTGGTCCCGGCGGGCAAGAAGCCGCCGGTGGTCGAGAAGGCGCTGTGCAAGATCAGCTCCGAGGACGACTGGATCAACCTCAGCCACCGGCTGATCCTCCACGGGCGCCACCTGTGCAAGTCCAAGGCGCCGGACTGTCGGCGCTGCCCCGTCAACGAGCTGTGCCCCTCGGCCACCGAAGCCGCCGTGGACGAGTGGAAGGCCCGGGCCGAGCGCGAGGGCGTGATCGTCGACGCGCGCGGCGACGCATCGGGGGCGCCAGAGCTGGCGAGCGCGCCCGCAGACGCAGCCAGCGAGGAGCCGCCCGCCGCGAGCGCGGGCGAGGACGACTTTTGAGCGGCGCCGCCCTAGCGATCGCGGCGCTGGTCTGGAGCGGGCCCGCGGCCGAGGCGACCGCGGTGCCGCTGGGCGAGGCCATCCACGTCGACCCCGGGGCGACCTGCCTCGACGCGGACACCTTGCTCGAGCACCTCGCCAGCTGGCGCGAGGACGACTCCGTCGACGGCCGCATCGCGGTCGACGTGGTCGGCGACGCACAGGACCCACGCACCCTCGCGCTCGAGGTCCACGCGGGCTCCGAGCTGGCCGTGCACCGCGACTTCGAGGACGCGCCCAAGGACTGCGCGGACCTCCACGCCGTCGTCGCGCTGACCCTGGCCATCGCCCTCGACGACGCCCTGGCGGGGGAGCTCGGCCTGGTCGACGAGAGCACGCAAGACCCGACCGCCCCCCTGCCCCTGCCGCCCCAGGTGCGCGCGGGCGAGGGCGACCTCCCGGGCCCGGACCGCCCCCCCGAGCCCACGGGGCGTCGGCGACCGACCTTCGGCGTGACCCTGGCGGCCGGGGCCTTCGCCGGCTTCAGCCCGCGCCTGGGCGCCGGCGGCCTGCTCTTCGTCGACGTCCGCCCGCGCCCGCACTTCGACCTGCGCCTGGCCGCGCTCTACACCCGGCAGTCGGGCTTCCCCCTGCTCGACGGCTCCGTGGCCTCGAGCGTGTCCGCCGGTCGCGTGGATCTGTGCTGGGGCAGCGAGCCCATCGCGGTCCGGCTGCGCGCCTGCGCCGGGGGCCTGGGCGGGGCGACGGTCGCGGTCGGGCAGGGCTACGCCCAGGACCTGCGCGAGGCGATCCCCTTCTTCGCCCTGCTCGCCGGCCTCGACGTCACCGCCCGGCTCTACGGGCCGCTGGCCCTCGAGGCCCGCGTCGACGGGGTCTTCCCGCTCCAGCGCACCGTCGTCGAGATCGACGACTCGAACTTCCAGCGCCTGGCCGGGGAGGAGTTCCCCGTCGCGGCGCTGCTCGTCGCCCTGGGCCTGCGCGCAGAATTCTGAGGGTCGCCATGAGCGGGACACTGAACACTCGGCGAGGCGAGCGCACACCCAAAGTCGGGCGTGAAGGATCCACGGAGAAGGTGCATGAACCTCCACGGATGTCTGAGCGCCTCCAGGCCACGCACCACGACGCTGCCGCGCTATTTCGCGCGCACGCGGGCTTTGTGGCCAACTTTCTCCACCGCCTCGGGGCCCAACAGGCCGAGATCGACGATCTCGTCCAGGAGGTGTTCCTGGTCGCCCATCGCCGCGGCGGCTTCGTCGAGGACGGTCGCGCCCGGCCCACGACCTGGCTGGCGGAGATCGCCATCCGCGTCGCCTCGGTGTCACGACGGAGCAAGCGTCGATCCCGCGAGCAGCCCGACCAGGACACGGTGGTCGACGCCAAGAGCAGCGAGGTCGATCCGGCCCACGCCGCCGAGACCCGCGAGGCCCTCGACCGGGTCCAGGCCGCCCTCGACAGCCTCGACGACGAGCGCCGCGCGATCTTCGTGCTCTTCGAGCTCGAGGGCGAGCCCTGCTCGGCCATCGCGGCCTCCTTCGACATCCCCGTGGGCACGGTCTACTCGCGCCTGCACAAAGCTCGCAAGCAGTTCAAGGAGGCCCACGCCCGCCTCCTCGCTCGCTCTCAACCCGCGCGGAGGCCGGCTCCCCCAACCTCGGCCAAACGCGCACCGGTGATGCCATGAACCAAATCGACGCTCACGAGCCCACCCGGCTCATCGAGGATCCGGGCCTCGACGCGCTGTTGCGCGAGGACCTCGAGATCGCCCGGCAGAACCCTGCCGTTTCCTATGACCCCGCGCAGCTCCAAGCTGGACTGACGCGCCTCGAGACCGCCATGGGCGGCGCCTCCACGGTGCCCCCGGGCGGCTCGCTCGCGGGCGTGCGCACCCTCGGTTGGTTCGCTGGCGTCGCGGCAGTGATCGGCGCGGGAGCCCTCGCGCTGTGGCTGCTCGGCCCCGAGGCGGCCCAGCCCGAGCTCAGCGAGCGCGCCCCCGTGGTCTCCCAATCTCCACACGCCTCCCAGGGAAAGCATGAGATGGCCGCCGCTTCCCTGGGCGCACCCACCCACGCGGAGGCCGTCGAGCTCGAGCCCGTCGAAGATGCCCCCTCGCCCGCAGCCCTCGCTGTGGACGAGGGAGCGGGGGGCGACGCGCCCGGGCTCGACGGACCTCGGCGGCCCGCCGGGAGCCACTCCGCCCACGCCCACGAAGACGGCGAGCCCAACGAGGCCGCAGCCGCCAAGGGCACCACCAAGGCCGGCGGAGACGACTCGGGAAAGGCCGCGCCGCCCAGCGCGGGCACCCTCGCGGACGAGGCCGCCCAGCTCAACGAGGCCCGCAAGGCCCTCACCCAGGATCCCGCCAAGACCCTCGCGCTAGCCGAGGCCGGGGAGCAGGAGTTCCCCAAGGGCGCCCTCACCCAGGAGCGCCGCGGCTACGCCATCTTGGCCCTCATCGCCCTCGACCGTCGGGGCGAGGCCGAGCAGCGCGCCGACGCCTACCTCCAGCGCTGGCCCAAGGGCGCGCTGTCCCGGCGCATCCGCGAAGCCCTCGAGGACTAACCTAGCCCTGGCTCCAGCCCTGGCTGGCCGATCGTCCCTCGCTGCTACACTCAGCGCGTGCCGGGCCATCGCCAGCGTCCGCGTTGCCTGCCGCGGCTGTCGGTGGCGGCAGGTCTCGCGCTGACGGGCTGTGAATTCGCCACGGTCGTCGGCATCGACGATCCCCAGGCGAGCTTCACGGGCGAGGTCGCCGAGGACGACGAGGACGACGGGGTCGACACCGAGGACCTCCCCGACATCCCCGAGGAGACCTGCGACCCCCCGGCCAAGGTCAGCTGCGACGCGGACAGCGACGACCCCCTGCAGGTCGTGGGCCTCGACTGCGTCGGGGGCATCCCGGCCGCCGGCAGCCTCAGCGGTCCGGCCGGCAGCGCCCACGTGTTCGAGGGCCCCCTCGGCCCCTACGAGCCCCGCGAGGGCAGCAAGCTGCTCGCCCTGTCCACGGGCCGCGCCGCCCACCTGGCCCTGTCCCACGCCGAGCTGGCGACCTTTGGCTGCGACGACCCCGTCGAGTGCCCGAGCACCAGCCACGACGAGACCCCGACCAGCCTGCCCGCGCCCCTGACCGTCGAGCCCGTCGACGCCCTCGACGACTGCCACGACGACCCCAACCTCGTCGGCATGGGCGACTGCTCCAACAGCCTCCACGAGCAGCTCGAGGACTGCGGCGGGACCCCCTGCGACCTGCTCGACTACACCGAGCTGCGCCTGGGCCTGAGCGTGCCGCCCGAGACCCGGGGCCTGGCCTTCGACTTCGCGTTCATGTCGGTCGAGTGGCCCGACTTCCTCGACAGCGCCTACAACGACATGTTCGTGGCCTGGCTCGAGTCCGAGGGCTGGACGGGCAACATCTCCTTCGACGACACCGCCCAGCCGATCACCGTCAACGCGGGCTTCACCAACTACACCGAAGAGCTCGCGGGCATGGCCATGGAGGGGCACGCCGGCACGCGCTGGCTGACCACCGACGTCGGCGTGCAGCCGGGCGAGAACCTGGTGCTGATCCTCGCGGTGTTCGACGTCACCGACGCGGCCTACGACTCGGCCGTGCTCATCGACGGCTTCCGCTGGACCTGCAGCGGCGCCCCGCCCAAGACCATCCCCGTGCCTTGAGCCCTACTTTGTCCCCGCGAAGGCCCGGAGCTCACTCCGCGGCCTTGTCTTCTTTCTTCTCGTAGCACTCGTCGAGCTCGGTGAACTCCTCGGCCTCGAGGATGCACTTCGCCTGCTTCTTGTACTCGAGGGCGGCGCTCTTTTTTTGCTTCTCGCCCTCCTTGACGCAGTCCTTCTTGATCGTCTCGAGCTTGTCCTCGGGCATGGCGTCGGCGCCACCGCCGAGCTGCTTCTTCATGAGGTCGACGACGTGGCCGCACACGTCCTCGGGCGAGGGCGCGCAGCCGCTGAGCGCGGGCAGCACGAGGGCGAAGACGGCGAGGGCAGTGAACGAGCGGAGCTTGGTCATGGGGTGGCCTCGGGAGCGTCGTGCATCGTAGCAAGTTTGGCCGCCACGCGTTTTGCGGCGTTGCGGCGCAGGTCCAGATAAAAGAGCTGGTACTCGACGGGGTGGTAGTTCTCGGGCCCCATGAGCCACAGCAGCACCCGGCTCGGGACGTCCCGCTCGAGATCCCCCATTTGAGTGATCACCAGGGCGCCCGCGCGGCATTCGGCGTCGCAAAAGGCCGGCTTGGGCGCGGGCGCGGGCGTGTCGAGGAACAGCGCCCCGGCGTGGGACTCGGCCGGCACGGCGCCGGGCGCCGTCGACCAACTGAGCGGGTTCACGCATAGCCGTCGGGCCATCGTGTCCTCCCTGTCACCCTCGAACTCGAAGCCCCCGACCTCGTAGTCGGGGCCGCGGGCGTTCCAGCCGACCACGCAGCCCGTCTGCGCGGCGGTCTCGCAAGCGGGCAGCCCCGTGTCCTCGGCGGCCATGGGCGCGCCGATCAAGTAGGCCGCGACCAGGCGATCGCGCGCCGGGCCCTCGGCGATGACCTCGCGGAGCAGTCGCGTGCCCAGGGCCGCGCCCTGGCTGTGCCCGGCGAGGATGAAGGGCCGATCGCCGATGCGCGCCTCGAAGGCCTCGAAGGCCGCGCGCACGTCGGTGAAGGCGACCTCGAGGGCCGCGTAGCCCGGGGCGTTGGGGCGGACGAAGGCGTGGCCGTGGGCCTGGCGGTAGCGCGGCGCGTAGACGGCACAGCACGCGTTGAACACGCTCGCCTGGATCAGCGTGCCGCCGCGCTCGGTCCCCTCGACCACCATGGGGTCGTCCACCGGGCCGTTCCAGCTCGACCCGAGCCAGGTCGTGGGGTGCAGGTAGAACACCGCCGCCTCGGCGCTCGCCTGATCGATCCCCGGGTGGTCGGGGTGGGCGCGGTCGGCCCCGTCGTCGAGCTCGGGCAGCGCGGCCCAGGCCGTCGCGTCCCAGCGCTCGTAGTCCGGCGCGGGCGGGGTCGTGGACGCGTCGAAGTCCCCGGGGTTGGAGAGGGTGAAGAACCAGCGATCGACGGTGGCCAGGGCCGCCGCGCAGCTGACGACGGTCAGCGCGGCCAGGACGGCGAGGATTCGCAGCACCCGTGTTCGCAGGGAGGGCACCGGGAGAATCCTAGCAGCCTGAGCTGGGGCAGGGAGGGTGTGGCTGCTCAGGCTGCCAAAACCAGTCCTGAGCTGGGGCAGGGAGGGCGTGGCTGCTCAGGCTGCCAAAACCAGTCCGGTGTTACCGTGGCTTCGAGCCCATGGTCGCCCACGCATCCGCGCAGCTGTTTCGCCTCGGGCCGCTCGCCCTCGGCCTCGCCCTGGGTCTGACGGCCTGCCAGGCCAAGCCAGCACCCAACGCCCAGGCCGACGCTTCGCCCGCCGAGCAGTCGACCACAGCCACGGCGAAAGCAGAGGACCCCGAGCGCGCTCGCTGGGAGCAGCGCGCCGCCAGGGTCGAGATCCTCCGCGACGACTACGGCGTCCCCCACGTGTACGGAAAGAGCGACGCCGACGCGGTCTTCGGCCTGCTCTACGCCCACGCCGAGGACGACTTCCCCCGGATCGAGCGCAACTACGTGTGGGCCATCGGCCGCCTCGCCGAGGTCGAGGGCGAAGGCGCGCTGTTCAGCGACCTGCGGGTCCGGCTCTACATGCGCCCCGAGCAAGCCGAGGCCGCCTACGAACAGGCCCCCGAGTGGCTCCGCGAGCTGTGCGTCGCCTTCGCCGACGGCCTCAACTTCTACCTGGCCACGCACCCCGAGACCGAGCCCGCCCTGCTGACCCGCTTTGAGCCGTGGATGCCGATGTACTTCTTCGAAGGCTCGATCGGCGGCGACATCGAGCAGGTCCCGCTCGCGGGCATCGAGGCCTTCTACGGACAGGCCAAGGCCCCCCTCCCCCCACCCGACCCCGAGCCCGCCCCCGAGCCGAAGGGCTCCAACGGCTTCGCCATCGCCGGCTCGCGCACGGCCTCGGGCCACGCGATGCTGCTCATCAACCCCCACACCAGCTTCTACTTCCGCGGCGAGGCCCACGTCGTCAGCGAGGAGGGCCTCGACGCCTACGGGGCCGTGACCTGGGGGCAGTTCTTCATCTACCAGGGCTTCAACGCCCACAACGGCTGGATGCACACCTCGACCCACGCCGACTTCATGGACGAGTTCGTCGAGGAGGTGGTCGAGGTCGAGGGCCAGCTGCGCTACCGCTACGGCGAGGAGCTCCGACCCGTCGAGGTCGGCGAGCTGAGCCTGGCCTACCGGCGAGGCGACGGCTCCATGGCCGAGCGCAGCTTCCCGACCTACCGCACCCACCACGGGCCCATCACCCACGCCTTGCCGGCCGACGCGGGCGACGCTGCGGGGCGCTGGGTCGCGACGAAGATCAACTGGGACCCCGCGCGGGCCCTCGAGCAGTCCTACCTGCGGACCAAGACCGCCAACCACGCCGAGTTCCGGCAGATGATGGACATCCGCACCAACAGCTCGAACAACACGGTCTACGCCGACGCCGAGGGCAACATCGCCTACTACCACGGCAACTTCATGCCCCGGCGCGACCCCAAGCACGACTACCAGCGCCCCGTCGACGGCAGCGACCCGAGCACGGACTGGCAGGGCCTGCACGCCGTCGACGAGACCATCACCTTGCTCAACCCGGCCACGGGCTGGCTGCAAAACTGCAACTCGACCCCCTTCACCGCCGCCGGAGCGCACAGCCCCAAGCCCGCGGACTACCCGGCCTACATGGCCCCGGACGCCGAGAACTTCCGGGCCGTGCACGCCCTCGGGTTGCTCGACGACGTCGAAGGGCTGACCCTCGACGGCCTCATCGAGCTGGCCTACGACCCCTACCTGCCCGCCTTCGAGGTCCTGCTGCCGCCCCTGCTCGCCGCCCACGAGGGCGCGAAGGATCCCCCGCAGGTGCTCGCCGAGGTCATCGAGCACCTGCGGACCTGGGACTACCGCGTCGACGCCGAGTCCCGGGCGATGAGCGTCGCGCATGGCTACGGCATGGCCGTGCTCGAGCGCCAAGCCGGCGAGCCCGGGAGCCGCATGGCCAAGCTGACGGCCTTTGCCAGCGAGGCGACCCCCGCCGAACAGCTCGAGCTGCTCGCCGAGGTCGCCGCCCGCCTCGAGGCAGACTTTGGCGAGCCCGCGCCGCCCTGGGGAAGCATCAACCGGCTGCAGCGGCTGCCCGACGGGAGCTTTGACGACGCCGCGCCCAGCCTGCCGGTCGGGCTGGCCTCGGGGCGCTGGGGGGCGCTCGCGGCCTTCGGCGCCAGGCCTGGGCCCGCGACCAAGAAGCTCTACGGCTACCGCGGCAACAGCTTCGTGGCCGTCGTGGAGTTTGGGGAGCGCGTCCGGGCCAAGAGCCTGCTCGCCGGGGGGCAAAGCGGCGACCCAGACTCGCCGCACTTCTTCGACCAGGGCGTGCGCTACCAGCAGCGGCAGTTCAAGGACGTCCCCTTCACCCGGGCCCAGGTCGAAGCCAAGGCGGTGCGGCGCTACCACCCCGGCGACGGGTCGGGCGAGTAGGGCTTCACTCCAGCGGACGTCACGGCCCCGCCATGGGGTCCTGCTACTGTGGTCGAATGCCTGCCACTGCCCCCTTCGTCCCCGCGCGTCTTGGCCTGAGCCTGCTCGCGCTGAGCCTGATCGCGTGCACGCCCCCGGAGAGCGAGGGTGGCGAGGGCGACGACGACGTGGGCGACACGGACTCGACCATGGGCGAGGACGCGGACACCTCGGACGACGCGAGCTCGACGGATAGCGAGGGCTCGACGGACACCGAGACCTCGACGGACACCGAGGGCTCCACCGACACCGAGGGCTCCACCGACACCTCGACGGACACCGAGGGCTCCACCGACACCGAGAGCTCCACCGACGAGGGCGGCTGCGAGCCCGGGGAGCAGCTCCCCTGCTACGGGGGTCCCCCCGGGACCGAGGGCGTGGGCGCGTGCACCTCGGGCCTGGCCACCTGCGACGATCAGGGCGTGCTCGGGGCCTGCGAGGGCGCGGTCTACCCGAGCTTCGACGGCTGCATGACCCCCGCCGACGAGGACTGCGACGGCGAGGCCCCCACCTGCACGGGCGACGCGCTGTGGGGCCTGATGCTGGGCTCCGTCGGTCAGGACAACGAGGGCCACGCCACCTTCCTGGCCGACGGCGGCGTCGCGGGCCTCGGGCGGATCACCAGCTACTTCGACCCGGCGCCCGGCGTCGAGCTCCTCTCCGCCGGCGTCGCCTATGCCCGCTACGCCTCCGACGGCGACTACGAGAGCGCCATGGGCTTCGGCGGCCCGGCCCTCGAGCGCATCCAGGCCAGCGCGGCCCTGCCCAACGGCGACGTCGTCGTCGTCGGCACCGTCGACGGGCCCACGGACTTCGGCGACGGCCTCGGCCCCGGCGAGGCCGGCTACCTGCTGCGCATCAGCCCCGACGCCGAGCTGGTGTGGAGCCGGCAGTACGTGGGCGTGTGGCCCCGCGCCCTCGAGTACGACCCCGCCACCGACGAGATCGTCATGGGCGGCTACTACTCCGGCGAGGCCGTCGACGTGGGCGCCGGGCCCCTGCCCGCGACGGGGAACGGGTCGAACTTCCTGTTCGCCCGCTTCGACGCCGAGGGCGTGGGCGTGTGGTCCGAGTCCGGGACCACGGACAGCAACATCGCCGTCGACTGGGACGTCGGCCCCGACGGCCACTTCGGCATCGCCGGCCGCTTCAGCCTGGGCCTCACCCTCGACGGCCAGGTCATCGCCAACGGAGGCGGCGGCACCTTCTGGGCGACCTACACCCCCGACGGCGTCCTCGCCCACGCGGGCGCCGAGGGGGCCGACAACTACTCGGACCAGACCATCGCCCTGGGCCCCGGCGGCGACATCTGGATCGCCGGCGACCGGGCCGACTGGGTCCCCGGCGCGCCCCAGGAGGGCTTCCCGCCCCCCTTCCTCTCGGACGGAGGCTACGTCGCCCACTTCGACGCCGACGGGGTGTTCGTGAGCTACGAGGAGCTGCTCGGCGACCAGCTCGACGTCACCGACATCGACGTCGGCCCCGACGGCATCCCGGTCGTCGTCGGCGACTTCCAGGGCACCATCGACCTCGGCGGCGGGCCGATCTTCTCCGACGGCCAGGACGGCTTCGTGGCCAAGTACGACCCCGACGCCGACCTGGTGTGGGCGACCCTCGCCGTCACCGACACCTTCTGGGCCATCGACCTGCACCACGTCCAGATCGGCGCCGACGGGCGCGTGCTCGTGTCCGGCCCCACGGGCGGCGGCGCGGGCCTCGACTTCGGCGGCGGGCCGATCGTCGGCAACAGCGCGGCTGAGGACATCCTCATCGCCGTGCTCGCGCCCTAACGTTCAGGTGATCCATCCAAGGTAGGCCGCCACCACGTAGGCCGCGTAGGCCGAGATCAACAGCGCGCCAAAGGCCCGGCTCGCGCGAAAGCGCTGGGCCGCGAGCAGACCGACGACCATCGCCAAGGTCGCCCCGAGCAGGACCAGCGAGGAGGTGATCGTCGCCCCGCCCAGGCCGACGAGGTCGCCGTGGAGCAGGCAGTACAGCAGCACCGGGAGCCCCAGGCTGACGAGGATGTCGAAGATGTTGCTGCCCACGGCGTTGGCCACGGCCATGTCGGCGCGACCTTGGCGGGCGACGGTCGCCGACGAAACCAGCTCCGGGATCGAGCTGCCGCCCGCGAGGATCGTCAGGGCGATGATCGCCGGCGGCACGGCGAGGGCCTGCGCGATGGCCTCGGCGGCGAACACCAGCCAGTAGCAGCTGAAGCCGATGAGGCCCAGGGACAGGGCGAACACCGGGAGGGTCCAGCGCGCTTGGCTGGCGGGGTCGGGGACCAGGGCCAGCAGCCGATCGATGGGCCAAGTGAGGGCTCGACGCAGGCGCGCGAAGGGGCCGGGCTCCGGCGCTTCCGGGTCCACTTCGGGCTCCGGCTCGAGTTCGGGCTCGGGCTCGGGCTCGTCGACCCGCCGGGTCCAGATCCACATCACGCCGAGGTAGAGGCCGTAGCTGCCCACGAGGATCGCCGCCTCGACGAGGGTCAGGCGGTCGTCGTGGACGAAGGCGATGAGCAGCACGATCGACAGGGCGTAAAACAACGCGTCGCGGATCACCGGTCGCCAGTCGAGGGTCGAGGCCCGGACCACCGCCGCGAAGCCGACCACGACGAGGATCTGAAAGATCGCCGACCCGACGATGGAGCCGACCCCCGTGGACGCGTGCGCGCCCTCGGCGAACAGCGCGACCAGGGCCGTCGAGAGCTCCGGGGCGCTGGTGCCAAAGGCCAGCAAGGTCGCACCGGCGACGCTGCTCGACAGCCCCATGCGCTCGGCGATGCGATCGAGGCTGGCCATGAACGGGCCCTCGACCACCGCCGACATCGCGTAGAACGCGACGAGCACGGTGACGATGGCGAGGCCCAGGGACATCGAGGAGAGTCTAGACCGGGCGCTCGGGGCAGCTCCCCGCGCGCGTGATTTGCTGGCGCCTCAACCCATGAGCGGGCGCAGCAGCGGCTCGAGGAGCTCGGGCATGGCGCCTCCGGGGTTCAGGCCCAGCAGCGCGAGCCCGCCGTTGCGCAGGGCGAGGAGGGAGACCACCACCACGGCGAGGGCGACCGCCGAGCTGATCAGGTCGACCTTGCGCGCCCGCGCCAGGGTCGAGCGCAAGGTCCACAGCCCGGCGCCCCCGAGCCCGAGCAATGCGAGCGGCGCGACCCAGGTGATCGTCGAGCCGAGCGCGTGGCGATCCACCCCTCGAGCCATGGCGACGCCGCGCTGGTCCGGCGCCACCACGACGTAGGCCTCGAGGGCGTCGATCTGCCCCGCGCTCGCCAGCGCCCAGCCCACCGCCGCGCCCACGGCCGCGAGCACCAGCACACCCACGACGGCCCCGCTCGCCGCCGACGCCAGGCGCCTCGGGTCGGCGTCGTCGGCCCAGCTCGTCGCCGCAGTACCCGCGAGGACCAGCACCGGGACGCAGCTCGCGACCGCCAGGGGCAAGCCGAGGATCAAGGGGATCAAGGCGATGGACAGCCCGCGCGCCATCCCGTCCCAGTAATACTCGCCGGGGATGGTCGCCAGAGCCCGCGTCAGGTCCACGATCCCGAGGTTCGCGGCGACCATCGCCACCGCCACGAGCAGCGCGGGAAAGAACAGGTGCGCCCACATCGGCAGCGGGCGCTTGCGCAGGTGCACGAGGCTCAGCGCCAGGCCCACCCCAGTCGTCACCATGGCCACGAGCACGAGCACGCTCATGAACACGCCGCCGTGCTGGTAAGTGCTCGCCAGCCGGCCCGTGTCCCCACCGATGAGCAGCTTGAAGCCCATCAGCCCCAGGGGGACCACCGCGAGGTGGGCGAGGACGACGATCAGCGCGGAGGGGCTGGTCGGCGGCGGCGCGGCTCTCGAGGGGCTGGGCGAGCGCATGGCTCATCCTCGGCCCAAAACCCGACGGCGCGCAAGGTGCGGACTTTGGACTCACGCGGGCCAGGCTTGCCCCCGAAGGGTCGAGGGCCTATCCCAGTGTCCGTCATGGACCCCCGCGCCCCCCTCGAGCACGACCGCGCCCCCCGGCAGCGCCGTGGCCGAGTGCGCCCGGTCAGCGTGGCCCCGATGATGGACCGCACCGATCGGCACTTTCGCCGGCTGATGCGGCTGATCACCCGCCACACCCTGCTCTACACCGAGATGGTCACCTGCCCCGCCGTGCTCCACGGCGACCGCGAGCACATCCTCGGCTACCACCCCAGCGAGCACCCCCTGGCCCTGCAGCTGGGCGGCGACGACCCCGAGGCCCTCGCCGCCTGCGCCCGGATCGCGGCCGAGCTCGGCTACGACGAGGTCAACATCAACGTCGGCTGCCCCAGCGACCGGGTCCAGTCCGGCAACTTCGGCGTGTGCCTGATGAAGGACCCCGCCCGGGTCCGCGACTGCGTCGTCGCCATGCGCGAGGCCGTCGAGCTGCCCGTCACCGTCAAGCACCGCATCGGCGTCGACGAGCTCGACCGCTACGAGGACATGCTGCACTTCGTCGACGTCGTGGCGGCGGCGGAGCCCGACCTGTTCACCGTGCACGCGCGCAAGGCCTGGCTGCAGGGGCTCTCGCCCAAGCAAAACCGCAACGTCCCGCCGCTGCGCTACGCCGAGGTCCACCGCCTCGCCCGCGAGCGCCCGGGGGTGTTCGTGGAGATCAACGGCGGCTTCAAGACCGCCGACGCCATCGCCGAGCAGCTCGAGCGCGTCGACGCGGTCATGCTCGGGCGCGCGGCCTGGGACGACCCGTGGCTGTTCGCCGCCGTCGACCAGCGCTTCTTCGCCAGCGAGGCCCCCGCCCCCACGCGGCCCGCCGTCGTCGAGGCCTACCTCGAGCACGTCCACGAGCAGCTGGCCATGGCGCGCGCCCGGGTCGAGGCCGGCTCCCGCTACAAGGGGCCGAGCGCGACCATCTTGCTGCGCCCGATCATGAACCTGTTCACGGGTCGGCCGGGCGCCAAGCGGTGGAAGCGGACCCTCAACGAGCTGTGCCAGCGGCCCACCCGGGAGGGGCTCGACGCCCTGCCCGCCTTCGCCGTCGAGCTCGAGGCCGAGGGCGCCGCCCGAGACCGCGCCCGCGCGAGCTGAGGTTCTGTTCTGCCCCCACAGCCGCCTGCGACCGGGGACGCTTCGTCGCTATCCGCTCCTCCGCTTTGGCTTGGTGGGCAATGGGGTTCGTGCCCTCGAGAAGGCTGGTGGTCGCCCCCGCGAGCGGGGGCGTAGATTCGGAGCGCGACGGTGCACCCATTGCCCGTCGTCAATCGAGCTCGCTGCGATATCGACCTGACGTGGACCGTCGAAAGTAGCCACTTTTCGGGCTACGCGTCACGGATCGAGGGCCGTGGACGCATGACCGGGTAGCGGCCAAGGACCGCTCCCAGCCATGACCACCACGCGCACCCACCTGACCGCCCTGTGCCTCTTCGTCCTCGGCCTCGCCCCCCTCGCCGCGGGCTGCGACGACGACTCGATCACCGACGCCGACTTCCGCGGCTGCAGCCGCCCCCAGCGTCCCCTCGTAGAGGACGACGTCGACGTCGACGAAGACGCCGACGCGCAAGCCGACAACTTCGACCTGTTCAACTCCCGGGCCCCGCAGCTGACCCACTGGTGCTCCCGCGAGACCGCCTTCGCCATCATCAGCGGCGCCAAGCTGCTGCTCAACG
>NZ_ABCS01000111.1 GCF_000170895.1 Plesiocystis pacifica SIR-1
GACCCACCGCTAGGAGCGGCGACACAGCCATTCGGGATCCAGTGCCGCTCCAAACCCGGCACGGACTTCGGACACGCGGTACTAGCGGGCTCTGGAGGGGGCGAGTAGGCTCCCGGCCATGTCCACCCGCGAGCGTGTCCGCGAGGCCAAGCGGATCGTCGTCAAGCTCGGCACCCACGTCGTCACCCACGACGGCCGCGAGTTCGCCCTCGGCCGGGTGTTCGCCCTCGTCGAGTCCCTCGCGCAGCTGCGCCGCTCGGGCAGGGACGTCGTGCTGGTGTCGAGCGGGGCCGTGGGCCTGGGCCGCCGCGCCCTCGGCCTCGAGGGCGAGCTGTCCCTGGGCCTGCGCCAGGCCTGCGCCGCGGCCGGTCAGGGCCGGCTCATCGCCCTCTACACCCAGGCCTTCGGCCAGCTCGACGTCGAGGTCGCCCAGGTGCTGCTGACCCAGGAGGACCTCGGCGACCCGGACCGGGCGCTGTGCCTGCGGACCACCTTGCTGCGCCTGCTCGAGCTCGGGGCGGTGCCGATCCTCAACGAGAACGACTCGGTCAGCGTGCGCGAGATCGTCGAGCTGCTCGAGCCCAGCTCGACCGAGGCCGCCGCCTTCGGCGACAACGACGGGCTCTCGGCCCGGGTCGCCGCGGCCATCGACGCCGACTTGCTGATCCTCGCCACCGACGTCGACGGCCTCTACACCGCCAACCCGCGCACGGACCCCGAGGCCCGGCGCATCCCCAGCCTCGAGGCCATCGACGCCGAGACCCTGGCTCGGGCCGCGGGCTCGTCCGCCGGCGGGACCGGGGGCATGCGCTCCAAGCTCGAGGCCGCCCGCAACGCGAGCGAGGCCGGGGTCGACGTGCTGATCGTCGACGGCCACGCCCCGCGGCTGATCGAGCGCGCGCTCGCGGGCGAGGACCTCGGCACCTTCGTGGCCAGCCCCGAGCGCCCGTCCGCGCGGCGGAGGCAAATCGCCCTCGCGCCCCGATGCGCGGGGGCGCTCATCCTCAACGCCGGAGCCATCGCCGCGCTGCTCGAGCGCAAGGCCTCCCTGCTCCCCGTCGGGGTGGTGGGGATCGAGGGCCAGTTCGGCACCGGAGCCCTGGTCGAGCTGCGCGACGAGACCGGCCGCGCGCGCGGCCGCGGGCTGGTCAACTACGACAGCGACGCCTGCCGCGAGCTGGCAGGCAAGCACAGCCGAGAGATCGATCGCGTCCTCGGCTGGCGGGGTTACGACGCCCTCATCACCCGCGATAACCTGGTCCTCGGAGACGTCGAGGCATGACCGACCACCCCCCTGCATCCAACCTCCCGGTCCCCGCCCGCGCCGAGGCGGCTCGCCGCGCCGCTCGCAAGCTCGCCGCCCTCGACACCGAGCAGCGCGCGACCTTGCTGCGCGACCTCGCCGACGCCCTCGAGCTCCCCGACAGCCGCGTCGCCATCGCCCAGGCCAACGCCAAGGACATCGAGGAAGCCCGGGCCGCCCAGGCCCGCGGTGAGCTCTCGGCGGCCCTCGCCGCGCGCCTCGGCCTCGGGCCGACCAAGCTCCGCGGCCTCGCCGACGGCCTGCGCCAGCTCGCCGCCATGCCCGAGCTCCTCGGCAGCGTGCAGCTGCGCCGCGAGCTCGACGAGCAGCTCGTGCTCGAGCGCGTGGCCTGCCCCCTCGGCGTGCTCGGCATCGTGTTCGAGGCCCGCCCCGACGCCGTCCCGCAGATCACCGGCCTGGCCCTCAAGAGCGGCAACGCCGTGCTGCTCAAGGGCGGCAGCGAGTCCCTGCGCAGCAACCGGGCCCTCGTCACCATCATCCACGGCGTGCTCACCGAGCACGGCCTCGACCCGGCCTGCGTCGCCCTGCTCGAGGACCGGGCCGCCTTCGCCGAGCTGCTCCAGTGCCACCGCGACGTCGACCTGATCGTCGCCCGCGGCTCCGGGCCCTTCGTCAAGCACGTGATGGACTCGACCAAGATCCCCGTGCTCGGCCACTCCGAGGGCCTGTGCCACGTCTACCTCCACGCCGACGCCGACCCCCAGCGCGCCGCCTCCATCGCCGTCGACGGCAAGTGCACCTACCCCGCCGCGTGCAACGCCGTCGAGACCCTGCTGTGGCACCCCGACGCCGCCGAGGCGACCCGCGAGAGCCTCCAGGCCCTCTCGGACATGGGCGTGGAGCTGCGCGTCGACGCGGCCACCCGCGCCCTCATCGGCGACGCCATCGAGGCCAAGGACGCGCGCCCGCGGGACTGGAGCACGGAGTACAGCGACCTGATCCTGTCCGTCGCCCAGGTCCCCGACCTCGACGCCGCCCTCGCCCACATCGACACCTACGGCTCGCGCCACACCGAGGCCATCGTGTGCGCCGACGGCTCCCCCGCCGCCGAGCGCTTCCTCGCCGCCATCGATGCCGCCTGCGTGTTCGTCAACGCCAGCACCCGCTTCGCCGACGGCTACCGCTTCGGCCTCGGCGCGGAGATCGGCATCGCCACGGGCAAGATCCACTCGCGCGGGCCCGTGGGCGTGGAGGGGCTGCTGAGCTACCGGTGGTTGCTGCGCGGCGAGGGGCAGGTCGCCAGCGACTACGGCCCGGGCAAGAAGGCCTTCAGCCACCGGGATCTCTAGGCGGTCGTGCCCTGCTGCTCGCGGACCGCGTGGGAGGGCGACAGCCCAAACTGCCGCTTGAACTCCCGGCTGAACTGCGACGGGCTCCCGTAGCCCACCCGAAACGCGGCCTCCCCCGCGCCCAAGCCCTCGGTCAAGATCATGACGTGCGCGCGGTGGAGCCGGACCCGCTTGAGGTACTGGATCGGCGATAGCCCCGTCACGTCCTTGAACACGTGCTGGAGCCGCGAGGCGCTGACGCCCACGCTCTTGGCGATGGTCGCGACGTCGAGGGCCTGCTCGTAGTGGTCCTGCATGAAGCGGATGGCCCGCACGACCCGCTGGCCGTGCCCGTTTCGCAGCGCCAGCGAGCGCAGCAGCGCGCCCTGATCGCCCCCGAGCACGTGGAAGAGAATCTCCCGCACGATGCCCGGGCCGAGCACCCGCGCCTCCGTGGGGTCCTCGGCCGCCTGCAGCAGCCTGAGCACGGCGTCGCGCAGCCGCGGCTCGATGCTCGACACCCACATCGCCGTCGACGGAGCGCGCTCGGGCTCGGGCTCGTCGGGCATGGCCATGAGCAGCTGACCGAGCTCGGCGACGTCGATGGCGAGCACCATCGACAAGAAGGGCTGCTCGCGGCTGGCCTCGATGATCCGGGCGCTCACGGGCAGGGGCAGGGCGACCACGAGGTACTGGTCCGGGTCGTACTCGCAGGTCTGGGCGCCGACGGTGGCCGCCTTGCGCCCCTGACCCACGACGCACAGGCAGGGCTGGTACTCCACGGCGAAGGGCCCCACCGGCTCGGTGGCGCGAAAGACCCTCAACCCGGGCACCGCGGTCTCCGTGGACCCTTCCCCGACCGCCAAGCGCTCGATCCGGGCCGCGAGGGAGTCTCGTTGCGTCGTCATCCGAAGCAGGATCATGCCAGACATCGAGCGGCGTCCGGGCTGCGATGCTGCCCCGCAGCAGGAATGGGCAAGACTTCGACACGATCGCTCTAACGCTCACCGAGCGCGCGCTCTAGCTTGGCTGCGATGAAGTATCGATTTCTCGGCAACACGGGTTTGAGGGTCTCCGAGCTGTGCATGGGGGCGATGACCTTCGGCAAGGGCTTCTACGGCATCGGCGAGCTCGAGCAGGAGGGCTCGACCAAGCTGGTCAAGCGCGCCCTCGACGGCGGCATCAACTTCTTCGACACCGCTGACATCTACTGCCGCGGCCAGTCGGAGCAGCTCCTCGGGCAGGCCTTCAAAGACCTCGGCGTCCACCGCGACGAGCTCGTCATCGCCACCAAGGTGCGCGGGCCCATGAGCGACGCGGCCGCGAGCGGCACCGGCGACATGAACAACGTCGGCCTGTCCCGCAAGCACATCATCGCCTCGTGCGAGGCCAGCCTCCAGCGCCTGGGCACCGACCACATCGACCTCTACCAGATCCACGGCTGGGACGAGCTCACCCCCCTCGACGAGACCATGCGGGCGCTCGACGATCTGGTCCGCTCGGGCAAGGTCCGCTACATCGGCTGCTCCAACCTCGCCGCGTGGCAGGTGATCACGGCCAACGGCATCGCCAAGGCGGCCGGCGGCGCCCCCTTCGTGTCGCTGCAGGCCTACTACTCGCTGGTCGGCCGCGACCTCGAGCTCGACCTGCTGCCCATGTGCCGCCACCACGGCGTGGGGGTGATGGTCTGGTCCCCGCTCGCCGGCGGCTTCGTCACCGGCAAGTACCGCCGCGGCCAGGACTCCCCCGAGGGCTCGCGGCGCACGACCTTCGACTTCCCGCCCGTCGACCGCGAGCGCGGCTACGACATCATCGAGCTCCTCGACGCGCTGGCCAAGGAAAAGGACAGCACCATCCCGAGGCTGGCCCTGTCGTGGCTGCTCCAGCAAGCGGGGGTGAGCACGCTGATCGTCGGCGCCAAGAAGCTCGAGCAGCTCGAGGACAACCTCGCCGCCGTCGACGTCACCTGGACCGACGAGGAGCTCGAGCGGCTCGCGGCCGCCAGCGCGCCGCCGAACCTCTACCCCTACTGGATGCTCGCCAACTTCAAGCGCACCTGAGTCGTGGACGTGGGGCAGGGAGGGCGTGGCGTCGTCTACGACGGCTAAAATAGTCAGAGACTGTGATTTACTCACAGTCTCTGAGTTCTGTTTTGCCCCCACAGCCGCCTACGACCGGGGGCGCTTCGTCGCTCCGCTCCTCCGCTTTGGCTTGGTGGGCAATGAAGTTCGTGCCTTGGACAAGGCTCGTGGTCGCCCCCGCAAGCGGGGGCGTGGATTCGTTGTCCACGACGGCTAAATAGTCAGGTCGACGCGCCGGGGCCCGCGAGCATCCGGCCGCGCTCGACGCCGTCTTGCCACAAGCTCAGCTGCCACAGCTCGCCCAGCCTGGACACGCGAAACTCCGTGTCCCGGCGACCGAAGGCCACGAAGCGCTGGAGCTCCAGGCTCAGCTCGAGCCGGGCCTCGGCGTCGGCGGCCTGGCGCTCGAGGAGCTCGAGGCCCGCGGCCAGGGTCATCGCCGCAGGCACGTGCAGCCGCTCTTCCATGGCGACGTTGTGGTGGAAGTAGGGGTGGTCGATGGACGCGTTGAACTGCACCCGGCTCCCCTCTCCAGAGGCGCCCGTCGGCGCGAGCAGCTGCGTCGGCGGCCAGGACACCGCCGCCTCCTCCGGCGCGAGCTCGCCCAGGGCGCGCTTCATCAGCGCGAGCAGCACCTGCTTGGGATAGAACCCGCCGCGCAATTCGACGCGACACAGGGAACGCTCCGCCGCTCCGAGGACCTGCCCTGACATGGCGAGCTTCGCCACGTGCCCGTTGCGCGAGCTTCGTTCACCCAAGCGCAGGTGAAACGCACGCACCGGCTCCGACACGGACCATGGCGCGGCGTAGGCCCAGGCCATCCGGGTCAGGGCGTAGTCGTTCTCCTCCGGCACCGCGAGACACAGGCGCACGACCGCCACCGACATCTGCCGATAAAGCTCGGACACCGTGATCGGGTGGGACCAACCAAAGGCCTCGATGTAGGGGTGCGCGGACGCCAGCTCGGGGCGGGCGACGAAGTGATCCGCGTCCACGCGATGCAAGCTTCCGAGCAGACAGTCGCGGTCTGAACCAAGTTTGACGAGGGCGGCGCGCTGCTGGCCTGCGAGGAGGTCTTCGTGCATGGGGGGCGGCTGTGTACCACGGCGTTTTGGCGTCCGTGAACGGTGTCCACGCGGCCCGCGAGATGCGACATCGCTTACAGCTTCAGACTGTGGTCTATCGGAGGGATCATGTCCCTTTGAACAATCAAAATAGCTGTAAAAAACCAGGACAAAATCGCCCCCGGCCGTCACTACCCAATTGTGATGATGAGCCCCTCTTCCGATGACCGCGTCCTTCCCCGCACCCATTCGGCCACGGAGAAGCTCCCGAACTGCGATCCCTACGCGGCGCATCCCGCGGCGACGACGCTGAAGATCACCAAGGAAGAGTTCGCCCGGGCCCGCGCCATGCGCCAGGCCCTGCTCGACGCCCAGCGCCGCGAGCAACACCGGGACGACTGAGCCAGCCGCCGGGCCGGCTCGGTCCACGCGCCAGGCGCCCCGAACCTCCCTCGGTTCCCGGCCCGAACCCCACGTCCACGACTCAGGGACTGTCAACGAATCCACGCCCCCGCCAGCGGGGGCGACCCCATGCCCGCTCCAAGGCACGAACCCCATTGCCCCACGACCAAAGCGGAGGAGCGGACAGCGACGAAGCGCCCCCGGTCCCGCGCCGCCCGTGGGGGCAAAACAGAACTCAGCCCTCCCGAACCTGGCGCGCCTTGCGGGCGATGAGCAGCGCCATCTCCAGAGACTGCTCGTAGTTCAAGCGCGGGTCGACCCGCGAGCGGTAGTCCCGCTCGAGGTCCTCGGGCGCCAGACCGCCCGCCCCGCCCACGCACTCGGTGACGTCCTCGCCGGTGAGCTCGAAGTGGACCCCCCCGAGGGTCGTGCCGAGCTCCGCGTGGATGTCGAAGCACTGGCGCAGCTCGCTGAGGATGTTGTCGAACTGCCGGGTCT
Organism: Plesiocystis pacifica SIR-1; assembly: GCF_000170895.1. Classification (GTDB taxonomy): domain Bacteria; phylum Myxococcota_A; class Polyangia; order Nannocystales; family Nannocystaceae; genus Plesiocystis; species Plesiocystis pacifica. The sequence goes on from NZ_ABCS01000111.1 coordinate 6,638, forward strand.
TGAAGCCGTTGGCCGTGGTCTCCGTGTTGCCGTGCATCGGGTCGGACACCCAGGTCACGGTCTTGCCCGAGCGGCGCACGACCTCGAGCAGCGGCGGCAGCACCTCGGCGACCTTGGACGCGCCCATGCGGTGGATGAGCACCAAGCGCCCGGGCTCGTCGTCGGGGTGGAGGATGTCGAGGAGCTGCTCGAGCCACTCGGCGGTCATGCCCGGGCCCACCTTCACGCCCACGGGGTTGCGGATGCCCCGGCAGTACTCGACGTGCGCGCCCTCGAAGGCCGCGGTCCGCATGCCGATCCACGGCAGGTGGGTCGAGAGGTTGTACCAACCATCGCGATTGGGCACGCGCCGGGTCTGGGCCATCTCGTAGTTGAGCGCGAGGGCCTCGTGGGAGGTGTAGAAGTCGACGCGCTCCATGGCCGGCATGGATCGACCGGCGACGACCTGGACGAAGTCGATGGCCTCGCGGATCGACGCGACGATGCGCTGGTACTCCTCGCCGAGCTCGGCGTTGCGGGCGAAGGACAGCCGCCAGTTCTCGGGGTGGTGCAGGTCGGCGAAGCCGCCGTCGCCCAGGGCCCGCATGAAGTTCAAGGTCAGCGCCGCGCGCTCGTAGCCCCGCAGCATCAGCTCCGGGTTGGGCACGCGCTCGTCGCTGGTGAAGCCGTGGCGGTTGAACAGGTCGCCGCGGTAAGACGGCAGGGTCTCGCCGTCGCGGGTCTCCGTGTTGCTCGAGCGCGGCTTGGCGTACTGCCCGGCCATGCGCGCGACCCGGACCACCGGCTTGCGCATGCCGTGCACGAGCACGAGGCTCATCTGCAACAGGATCTTGAGCTTGGAGGCGATGGCGTCGGAGCGGCAGTCCTCGAAGGACTCGGCGCAGTCGCCCCCCTGGAGCAGGAAAATCTCCCCGCGGGCGGCCTTGGCGAGCTTGGCCTTGAGCGACTCGACCTCCCAGGAGGTGACCAGAGGCGGGAGCTTGGCGATGTCCGCGAGCACGCGCTCGAGGGTCGCCTCGTCCGGGTAGACGACCTGCTGGGTCGCTTGCTTGGTGCGCCAGGAATCGGGCTTCCACTCGGTCGCGGCTTGGGTCATGGCGCGCGGAGCATAGCAAGCTGGGGCATCGAATCGAGGGCCGCGGACGTCCCGTGCACGCGACGTGTTCGCAATCACCTCGCCGCCGCCGACTCGACAATCTCCGCGTTGGGCGGCCCGGCGCACCGGGGGCAGCGCACCCCCAAGGCGCCGCCCTTCGGGGGCCGACGCACCCCAGCTCGCGGGGGCAGAGCGGCCGCTCAGCGCCGCTCGACCAGGCGATCGATGAGGTAGCGGGACTCGTCGAGGGCCCGCGGCGAGAACTCGCCGAAGAACTCGCGGACCTCGTCGAAGACCTCCGAGAAGGCATCGCCGTCCTTGGCCGAGATGATCCCCGCGAGCTCCTCGGCGACCTCGCGGAACACCGCCGTGACCTGCTCGGTGTTCGGGTTTTGGGTCTGGATCGAGGCGTAGAGCTCGGAGCGCTGGGCGAAGTGCCGCGCGGCCATCAACATGTCGATGTAGTAGATCGGCGAGGTGAAGCGCAGGGTCTCCTCGAGGGACACGCCCAGGCGCTGCAGCGAGCGGCCGAGGACCTCCGTGGAGTAGTGGGTCAGGACCTGGACGATGGCCATGGCCCGGTCGTGGCCCGCGGGCGTGGACCGAACCAGCTCGAGGCCCATGGCGCGCAGGCTCGTCTCGAGCCAGGGCAGCCAGCCGTGGGGGTCGCCCTCGCGGGCGTCCGCGTCGGCGTCCCAGGCCGGGGTCAGGACGATGCGCTGGCCCTGCATGGAGTTCACGGCCGGGCCAAAGAGCGGGTGCGTCCCGATCACCGTGGCCTCGCCGTGCTCGCGCATCGCCGCCACCGGCCCGGCCTTGACCGAGGTGATGTCGGTGAGCAGCGCGTCGGGCCGAGCCAGGGGCGCGAGCTCGGCGATGATCCGCTCGGTCTGCGCGATGGGGACGGCGAACAGCACGACCTGGGCGTCGGCCACGGCCTCGGCCGGGCGCAGGCTCGTGTCGAGGTCGGCGCGCAGCACCTCGTTGCCCAGGGACTCGAACGCGCGCGCGAACTGCCGACCCATCGAGCCCTCGCCGCCGATGATCGCCACGCGCCGGCTCGCCACCCCAGCGGGCACCGCCGTGCGCAGCTGCGCCTGGTAGTTGCGGCTCGACCACAGCACCATGCGGAACAAGCCCTCGATCACCGTGGGCGGCAGCTCGAGCTCCTCGGCCCACTGGGCGTGGAGCGCGTGCATGGCTCGCTCGCGCGCGTCGTCGCGGATCGGCAAGCTGCCCGCGCGCTTGAGCGCAGCGATCTCGCTGACCAAGACCCGCCGCTCTTGGAGGAGCTCGACGAGCTGTCGATCGAGGTCGTCGATCTTCCCGCGCTGCTCGGCGACTTTGCGACGCGCGCTTTCAATCGAATCGCTCGAAGCTTGGTTTGAATCGGTCTCTGACTCGCTCATCGCATTCGCCCCGTCTCGGGTCGGGCTATGGAAAACTAAACTGGAGGCGATGGCGAATCTGTACGGAAGGACCTGAACAATCCAGCAAACCCCGTTAAATGCGTGAACCCCACCGCTCTTCGGCGATCGGCCCCCACCTTGCGAATGGGCCGAACTACCGGTCAATCAATCGTTTTTGCCAATCAGACCAGGAGTCTTTAACAGAAAAGACTGCTAGCTTGATTACAAGAAAATGCGACGTTTATTGGATGCCATTGGACTCGGGCGTGGCGCCGAGACGCAAGAGACCGGCGACCGGATCATCGCGCACCGCTACCGGCTCATCGAGTCCATGGGTCGCTGCGGCTCGGGCGAGCGCTTCCTGGCCGAGGACGCGGTCACCGAGGAGAACGTGTTCGTGCTCCTGCTCGCCCCGGCCTTCGCTGATCGTCGCGTGATCGAGCGGCTGCCTCAACAAGATCAGAAGTTCGGCGACCTCCGCATCCTCCGGCCCCAAGACAGCGGCATCGACGAGCAGGGTCGGCCCTACACGGTGACGCGCTGGGTCGACGGCGAGCCGCTCAGCGCCGTGCTGCGCCGGGGCGTGCCCTCGTGGGCCACGACCTTCTCGCTGTTCGAGGAGCTCACGGACATGTTCGCCGTGGCCCACCAGCGCGGGCTGTGCCACGGCAGCATCGAGCCGGGCCGCGTCATCGTCGGCCCCGGCGGGCCCTGGGTCCTCGACTTCGGCCTGGTCCGCACCCTCGGCGGCTCCTACCCGGGCTCGGCCCACTACGTCGCGCCGGAGCTCCTCGACGGCGGCCGGCCGACGGCCTTCACCGATCAGTACAGCCTCGCGATCATCTTGTGGGAGATGGTCACCGGTCAGCCGCCCTTCGACGGCGACCTCAACACCATCGTCCAGGGCCACCGCAGCAAGAGCCTGCCCGAGCTCGTGCGCCGCGACGCCCCCGTGGAGGTCGACGCCTTGCTGAGCATCGCGCTGTCGAAGATCCCCGACGAGCGCTTCTCCGACGTGTCCGAATTGTTCGAGACCCTGCGCGGCATCGAAGCCTCCAACAGCGGCGTGTGGTCGCTGTCCTCTCTGTCCCAGACCGGCTCGATCACGGGCCTCCTCGACGAGGGGCCGCGGAAGCCCTCGCTGTCCCCGACCACGCCGCTGGGCGCGACCTTGCGGGGGCTCAGCGTGGTCGAGCTCGAGGCCGCGCGGCGGCTGATCGACGAGCTGCTCGCCGCCCGCGCGACCTGAGTCGTGGACGTGGGGCAGGGAGGGCGTGGCGTCGTCCACGACGGCTAAAATAGTCAGGGGCTGTGAAGACTTCACAGTCCCTGAGTCGTGGACGTGGGGCAGGGAGGGCGTGGCGTCGTCCACGACGGCTAAAAATAGACAGAGGGTCGGGCAAAACTCGTTTTGGCCGACCCTCTGAGTCGTGGACGTGGGGCAGGGAGGGCGTGGCGTCGTCCACGACGGCTAAACTAGACAGAGGGTTGGCCAAACTCGTTTTGGCCGACCCCCTGAGTCAAGACGGACGTCACTGCATGTCTTCGCCGCTCCGGACCCGGAGCGGCCTGGCCCCCGCCTTGGGCGCCTGCGCGACGACCTCCGAGGGCGACGCCGGCTCCAGCGGCGAGACCCTCGGCGGCGGCGAAGAGACGGATCTCGTGACCTACGACAACTTCGCCGGCGGCTTCGTCCGCGACTGGTGCCGGGGCTGCCCCTCGGCCGAGCTCGGCGACGATCAGCGCGCTGGCGCCCCCCTCGAGGTCAACTTCGACACCGAGGCCGACCTCCTCGAGCACGCCGATCGCATGCACGCGCGGGCCACTGGCGACGCGCCGACCATGCCCCCCGCGGGCGGACCCTCGCCCGAAGCGCTCGAGCTGTTCGCGCGCTACCTCGAGTCCGTGGTGGACTCGACTGGCGAATGGGGCGAACAGGGCGAGTAGAACGAGTCGGCTAGCCAGGCTTGATCCGCGGCGGCGGCCTTGCGATAGCTCGGTCCCCCGTGATCAAGTACATCGGCTCCAAGCGCACCCTCTTGCCCGTGGTCCTCGAGGCCGTCCGCGGGGTCGAGGGCGCGCGCACGGTGCTCGATCTCTTCTCCGGCACCTCCCGGGTCGGCCACGCCCTCAAGGGCGCCGGCTACCGGGTGCTCGCCAACGATCACAACACCTACGCCGCGACCTTGGCCCGCTGCTACGTCGCCGCCGACCGCGACCGCGCGGGCCTCGAGGCCGACGCCACCCGGCTGCTCGCCGAGCTCGACGCCCTGCCCGGCGAGCCCGGCTACTTCACCCAGACCCACTGCGAAGACTCGCGCTTCATCCAGCCCAAAAACGGCGCGCGCATCGACGCGATCCGCGAGGCCATCGCCCAAAAGGACCTCGACCCCGAGCTCGAGGCCGTGCTCTTGGTCTCGCTCATGGAGGCCGCCGACCGGGTCGACTCGACCTGCGGCCTCCAGATGGCCTACCTCAAGAAGTGGGCCGCCCGCTCCCACAACGACCTGACCCTGCGCCTGCCCGACATCCTGCCCCAGGCCGCCCACGGCAAGGGCGAGGCCCACCAGCTCGAGGCCATCGACGCCGCGCGCAGCCTCTCGGCGGACGTCGCCTACATCGACCCGCCCTACAACCAGCACAGCTACCTGGGCAACTACCACGTGTGGGAGTCCCTGGTGCTGTGGGACAAGCCCGAGGTCTACGGCGTCGCCAAAAAGCGCGTCGACGTGCGCAGCCGCAAGAGCCCCTACAACTCCAAGCGGAAATTCCACGCCGCCTTCGCCGAGCTGATCGCGGCCGTCGACGCCCGGGTGCTGCTGGTCTCGTTCAACAACGAGGGCTACATCAGCCGGCCCGAGATGGAGGCGCTGCTGGCCACGCGCGGGCGGGTGACCGTGCTCAGCCACGACTACAAGCGCTATGTCGGGGCGCAGATTGGGATCTACAACCCCAGCGGCGAGAAGGTCGGGGCGGTGAGCCACCTGCGGAACTTGGAGTACCTCTACGTGGTCGAGACCGACGCCGCCTGAGCCCCATCTACGACTCACAGATGTTGGCTGCTCTGGCGGGGCAGCTCTTCGTCTTCCTCCAGCACGTCCGTGCCGACGGTCTCGTCCGTACCGTTGCCCGCGGCGAGCTCGTCGACCATGTTGTCGATGTCCTCCTCGGTCGCGCTCTCGAACGGGGTCTGGGTCTGGGTCTGGGTCTGGGTCTGGGTCGTCCCCCAGCTCGGCATCATGCCCTTGAGCTTGTCGATGCCCTCGGAGACCTTGGCCTTCGCGGTGCGTCCCGCGGACCTCGCGTTGGTCTTGGCGCTCTGCTTCCAGGTCCGGCCCAACCCCAGGGAGATGCCGCGAGGGGTCATGACCACGTAGCCGGCCCGCCGCCGCGTGAATTTGTTGCCAACACCCGAGGCCTTGAGCATCTTCGCGGCATAGCGCGCGCAGTTGATGTAGCGCGCGCGCTTGAACATCTTGCGCCCGGTCTCATCGTAGGTGTACGAGCGGTTGGGGTTGTCCTCCCACGCGCCCGTGGTCGGGTTGTCCCACTTCTCGTCGTAGTCGGCCTTGATCTGCGCGGCCTTGGTGAGCGCGCCTTGGACCCCCTGCCAGGTGATCGTGTAGTTGCTGCCGACGTAGTTGCCCGTGGACGAGGACAGGGCCCTGACGTGGTTCGCGGCGTTGCGGTTGATGGACACCTTGCTGTGCGACAGGTCCGTGACCACGGTCTCCGACTGCGTCCCCCCGGGGTCGACCCCCTCCAGGCAGACCCAGGTGTGATCGTTCCCCGAGAGCGCCCACGAGCCCTTGCGGCTGACGATGCGGATGTAGCCCTGACCCGGGGCCATCTCCCGCCCCTCCTTGATGTGGCTCTTCCACACGCTGTCGTTGGCGTCGTAGGCCACGCGCTGCACCGGTGCGGGCGATGACGAGGGTGAGGACGACGAGGGCGACGTGCTCGAGCGGGACTGGAAGGAGGGCCCGCGCTCGGCCCCCGAGGCGAACCCTCCCCGTGCCGCCCGGGCGCCCATCACGTCGGCCTCGCGCTCGAGGGAGCTGTCGCTATTGAGGGCGTGTCCCCCGACCTCGCCCGTCGCCGCGACCCGGCCCTGCTTTTGCTGAACGGCGTGCCAGGCCTCGTGGGCGAGGTGGCGCTCTTGCCTGGGGCCGAGGTGGATGTCGCTCCCCTGGGTGAAGGCGTGGGCGCCCACCCGCGAAGGAGCGGTCGAACCGTAGTGAACGCGGACGTCGCCCATGGGTTGGCCCGACAGGCGCTCGAGATTGCGACTCAGGCTGCTCGGGAGGCTCGCGCTGCGAGCCGAACGATCGGCGAGCTCCTGGAGGCCGCGCAAATGCGAGACGTGCGCGCTCTGATCGCTGACGGCTTGCAGCACCGAGCGGCCCGCGCCTTCCTGCGACGACTTGGGTCCACGCGAGCGCGCGTCGAAAGCGGGCCGACGGATAGCGACGCGAGAGGCCATGAGGTGAGCCTATCCTAGCAGTCGCCCACCCCGCCCCACGTCCACGACTCAGCTGGTGTTCTCGCCCCAAGCCCGCTCCGCCCTGCACCGAGCGCCCGAGCAGCCGAGGAGGCGCCCCCTTTGCGGGCTTGGCGCAAGCGCCCTTCGTCGCCGAGGAGGAACAACACACGAGGCTCGCGCGTCGCCTGGCCCCAGGCGCCAAAGCCTCGCTGAGGGGCTCTGGGCCGCGGTTTCGTCTTTTCCGCGACCCCGCCTAAGATCCCCCGCGCCCATGCTCTTTCGCGCCCTCGCCTACATCGCCCTCGGCTGGCTGCTGCTCGCGGCCGTCGCCGGGCTCGGGCACGTGTTCGAGCTGAGCGTGATGCTGCCCTCGACGACGGCGGTGCTCCTGGTCCACCTCGCGTTCGCGCCGAGCCACGACCAAAACAGCGAGCGGCGGGGCGAGAGCGAGCTGCCGGCCAAGCTGGCCATCGCCTCGGTGCTCGGCTACCTCGAAGACCTCCACCAGGGCGCGCCCCTGGGCACGCTGATCCTCGCCCACCAGCTCGCCTTCCTGGTCCTGCACTACGCCTCCGGGCGCCTGGCCCTGCACGGGTGGTTCTCCCGGGCCGCCGCCGCGGCCGTGGCCGTCGCGGTCGTCGACCTCGCCACCTGGGGCGTGTTGATGGTCCTCGCCGAGCCCCTCCGGGTGCCGCGGGATGTGCTGTGGCCCGCGCTGTGGCAGGCGCGCTGGCACGTGCTCGCGACCTTCCTGGTCGCCCAGCCCACCTGGACGCTGACCGACTGGCTGCTCCGGCGCCTGCGCCTGAGCCGAGAGCCCGCCCCCGAGACCGAGCGAGGCAGCGCGTGAGCGACGAGCGCGACGACGGACCGCCCGAGGACTCCGGCGAGGTCGAGCTCGCCGAGCCCAAGCAGCCCGCCGCAGCGTCCGGCCGCCGCGTGGTCCACAAGGGCCGGGCCGGCTTCGCCGAGGACTTCCGCCGGGCCGTCGCCAAGCGTCGCCGCGAGCAGGCCGCGGCCGGCGACGGCGGAGCCCGCAAGACCAACCGCTCGGCCCGAGAGCGCGAGCTGTCCCGGCGCCCCCCCGACGAGGACGTCCGCGAGCTCAAGCCCCGGCTCCAGGCCTTCGTGATCGTCGGCGCGCTGATCATGCTCAGCCTGGTCGGCCGCCTGTTCCAGCTGCAGATCCTCGAGGGCGTGCACTTCGCCCGGCGGGCCGAGCAAAACTACGTCGACACCATCGACGTCGAGGCCCCGCGCGGGCGCATCTTCGACTCCCAGGGCCGGCCGCTGGCGACCAACCACGCCACCTACGCCCTCTACGTCACCGCCATCCCCCGGGTCCAGGTCGAGGGCGAGGACGGCGAGGACGCCAAGGTCGTCCGCCTGCCCATCGACGACCAGCAGGTCATCGAGCTCGGCGCGCTCATCGACTTCGTCGACGAGGACGATCGGGCGCGCTTCGTCGAGAAGCTCGAGCGCCTGCGCGACGACGAGCGCAACGGTCGCTACGCCGTGGCCGTGCGCAACAACCTCTCGTGGGAGGAGAACGCCCGCATCCAGACCCGCGGCTTCGACACCTGGGTCGAGATCCGCGAGTCCGCCCGGCGCTACTACGCCGAGCGCGAGCTCGCGGCCTTCGTCACCGGCTTCATGCGCGAGATCAGCCGGGACTCCCTCGAGGACTCGCGCTACGGCGACTACCGCCCCGGCGACCGCGTGGGCGTGACGGGCATCGAGCGGCAGTGGGAGAACTACCTGCGCGGGCGCCTGGGCAAGCGCTCGCGGGTCGTCGACGCCCTCGGCCGCGAGGTCGCCGAGCCGCCCCCGGCCGCCGTCGCGGCCCTGCCCCCGGAGCGCGAGCCGATCCCCGGCCAGGACATCTACCTGAGCCTCGACCTGGACCTGCAGCGCGTCGCCGCGACCGCGCTGGCCGGCGAGTCCATGGAGGGCGAGGCCGGCGAGCGCCTGAACATCAGCGGCATCAAGCGCGCGGGCGGGGTGGTCGCCCTCGAGGTCGAGACCGGGCGGATCCTGGCCATGGTCTCCGTGCCCTCCATCGACCCCAACGTGTGGGAGGGCCGGATCACCCGGCAGCAGTACGAGGACTGGCTCAACTCGCCCTTCAAGCCCTTCGTCGACAAGACGGTCCAGGAGAACTTCTTCCCCGGCTCCACCTACAAGGTGGTCTCGGCCCTCGCCGCCCTCGAGGACCCCAACTTCGACCCCCACGAGACCATCGAGTGCGAGGGCCACGTCGAGTACGGCGGCCGCAAGTTCACCGAGGCCGCCGGCCACCGCCACGGCATCGTCGACCTCGAGCAGGCCATCGTCCAGAGCTGCAACGTCTACTTCTATCACCTGGCCATCGACAAGGACCTGACCCTCGCGCGCATGGAGGAGGTCGCCCGGCGCCTGGGCCTGGGCGAGCGCACCGGCTTGGGCATCAACGCCGAGGTCCCCGGGGTCATCCCCACCGAGGCCTCGGAGTCGCGCCAGGGCACCTTCCAGCGCGGGGTCCGGCTCAACTCGGCCATCGGCCAGGGCAACGTGAAGGCCACGGTCTTGCAGATCGCCGTGCTCTACGCGGCCCTGGCCAACGGCGGCTTCGTGGTCACGCCCTCCCTGGTCGACCGCGTCGAGACCTCCGACGGCAAGCTCGTGCTCGAGACCTCGCCCAAGTACAAGCAGTCCGACCCGGTCATCGCCCCCTTCGACGCCGAGCGCATCCACCGGGGCCTGATCGGCGTGGTCAACTCGGACCTGGGCACGGCCTACTCCGAGCGCCTCGAGACCGTGACCGTGGCCGGCAAGACCGGCACCGCGGAGGTCGGCATCGAGCGCGGCCCCGACGAGGACATCATCGAGGGCTGGGACGTGACCAAGGACCACGCGTGGTTCGCCGGCTACGCCCCGGCCGAAAACCCCGAGATCGTCGTCGTCGCCCTCGTCGCCCACGGCGGCGTGGGGGCCGACGCCGCCGCGCCCATCGTGATGCGGGTCATCGACCACTACCTGGGCTCGAAGGGGGCCTCGGGCGACTCCGTGCGCCCCCGCGCCCCCGGCGTGCCGCCGCCGCTGCCGGGCGAGGAGGCCCGGGCGCGCCAAGCCGAGATCGAGCAAGGGCTATGAACCGCGCCAACCCGCTGATCACCGGACCGCAGACCCGGTGGACCAACATCGTCCGCTCCATCGACTGGGTCGTCGTGACCATCGCGGCGGGCATCATCGCGCTGGCGCTGATCAACCTGAACAGCACCCAGGGCGGCGACTGGTCCGGGCCCCTGGTCCGCGACCAGCTGCGCTTCGTGGTCATCGGCGGCGTCCTGATGATCGGCGCCGCCGCGGTCGACTACCGGGTCTACTACCGCGCCGCCTACCCCATCTACGCCATCGGCTTCGGCTTCGTGCTGCTGGTCACCATCGTCGGCACGACGACCAACAACGCGACGCGCTGGCTCGACCTGGCCTTCGTGCGCTTTCAGCCCTCGGAGCTGATGAAGCTGGTGCTGGTCATCGGCCTGGCCCGCTACCTGCACAGCCTGACGCGCCGGGAGGTCCGCCACGGCTTCGTCGCGCGCCTGGTCGTCCCCGGCCTGCTCGTGCTCCTGCCCGCGGTCCTGGTCATCAAGCAGCCCGACCTGAGCACCGGCATCATGCTCATGCTGATCGCGCTCTCGGTGCTCGCGGTCACCGAGCTCGAGCTCAAGACCCTGCTGACCTTGCTGGCCACGGGCGCCCTGGCCTTCACCGTGGCCTGGTCCTTCTTCATGCAGGGCTACCAGACCAAGCGCATCGACGTGTGGCTGGACCCCGAGTCCCACCCCGACGAGGCCTACCAGATCATCCAGGCGCGCACGGCCGTGGGCAACGGCGGCTTCTTCGGCCGCGGCGTGGGTCAAGGCACCCAAAACGTGCTCGACTTCGTGCCCTACAAGGAGTCCGACTTCTCCTTCGCGGTGTTCGCCGAGGAGTGGGGCTTCGTCGGCTCGACCATGCTCTTGGCCCTCTACATGAGCCTGGTGCTGTGGGCCATCAACCTGGCCAGCCAGGCCCGGGACCGCTTCTCCGCCTGCCTGTGCATCGGCATCGGCGCGATGTTCATGTGGCACGCCGTCCTCAACGTCGGCGTGGTCCTCGAGTTCTTCCCCAACACCGGCCTGCCCCTGCCCTTCTTCTCCCACGGCGGCTCGAACGTGGTCACGATGATGATGGCGCTGGGCGTGCTGATGTCGGTGAGCCGGTCCCGCAAGTGGCGCTAGCGTCCAGGCTCGCCGTCTCCGCCGCGCTGCTCGCGACGCTCGCAGGACTGGCCTGCCATGCGCGGGGCGCCGTCGCAACGAGCGAGCCCTCCGGCGCCGCCCAGCCGCCGCGCTTCGATCACCTGGTCGTCTTCGTCACCGATGACGCCCTCGGGACCTGCCTCGCCGAGGTCTTCACCCCCGCCGAGCGGCTCGCCACCCGGCACGAGGGCCAGGGGACCAGCGGCCGCTACTTCCTGTTCCTCAACACCTTCCTCGAGCTGTTGAAGCTCGAGGATCTGGACGAGGCCCGGGCCAACCAGGCGGCCTTTGGCTCGGACTACGCGCTGCGCTGGAGCGCCGCGGGCAGCCCCTTCGCGGTGGGCGTGGTGGTCGCTTCGCTCGAGCCCTCGCGGGCCGGCTTTCCGGCTCGGATCTACGCGGCCCCCGACGGGCGGTCGACCTACCTCATGGCGACGGGGAACCAGGACGCGCGCGCCCCCCTCGTCTACGCGACGGGCCCCGAGCGGGCCCACCCACGCCGCGAGTCCCTCGATGAAGTGGACGCGATCGAGGACCCCGGGCGGCGCGAGACGGTCCGCGAATACCTGACCCACCCCAGCGGCGCGCTCACGGTGACGCGCATCGTCGTGAGCCTCCCGCCCGAGGCCCTCGACTCGACGAACGTGGAGCTGGCGCGCGAGCTGGAGCACATCGAGTTCGTCCCCGCGGGAGCGGGCTCTTCGTCCCCCCACCTGTGGCTCGAGCTCGACGGCGGCACGCAGGGGCGCACCCACGAGTGCGAGGGTCCGCCCGGCGTCACCCTCCGCTGGTAGTCGGCCGCGCGTGTAACCGGCCCGCGCGTCCTCGCGTAGCGCGGGGGTCCGTCCACGGACCTCCACGCCATGACGAGAACCCGCGCCTTCACCCCATCGCCGGCTCTGCTCGGACTCGCCCTCCCCCTGGCCCTGGCTGTCTCCGCTGGCGCGTGCGACCCCGACGAGGGCCCGGCCCGCGAGGACCCCGAGGCCATCCTGGCCGCGGTCGTCGACTACGAGTCGACCATGGAGCGCGTCGACCTCAACGGCGTCGAGACCATCCACCCCGTCGCGGGCGGCGGGAAGACGGCGCAGATCTGGGCGACCCCCGAGGCCGCGGCCATCTTCCGGACCCTCGACTTCGACGCCCCGCCCCCCGCCGAGGGCAGCGTCGAGTTCCCCCAGGGCACGATCTTCGTCAAGGCCATCTTCGAGCCGGACACCGGCGAGGCCCTCGACGTGCTGCAGATCGCCGCCAAGTTCGAGCCGGGCTACCACCCCGCCGCCGCCGACTGGTGGTACGCGATCACCACGCGCAGCGGCGAGGTGCTCATGGAGGTCGAGGGCAAGGGCGGCGAGGTCGAGTTTTGCCGCGACTGCCACGACTCCATGGGCGGCGACTGGGACCGCGTGATCCCCCTGTCCGCCGACAACCTGCGCTAACTCTCGGGCCGCCGACGCGGCAGACGTCTGGCCTGGGCGGAGCTCCTCGGCCATGCTCGCGCCGTGAGCGAGGGCGCCCCAGACGACTCCCCGGCGCCCGCGCCCGAGTCCCCGGCGCCCGCGCCCGAGTCCCCGGCGCCCGCGCCCGAGTCCCCGGCGCCCGCGCCCGAGTCGGTGATCGCCGAGGTCCTGCGCCTGACCAGGCCGGCGGTGCTGACCTCGGTGCTGCACACCGTGGTCTTCCTCGCCGACCGCATCATGCTCGGGCAGCACGGCGCGACCTCCCTGGCGAGCATGCAGATCTCGGGCTCGATCCTGTGGTCCGTGTTCAACGTGTTCTTCGGCGCGCTCGTGGGCACGGTCGCCCTGGTCTCGCGCCGCGTCGGCGAGGACGACCTGCCCGCCGCGCGCACCGTCGCCGCCACGGCCCTGCGCATCTCGGCGCTCATCGGGATCGTCGTCGCCGGCCTCGTCGCCCTTGGAGCCGGCCCCATCGCCGCGGCCATGGCCCCGCCCCCCGACGCCATCGGCGGCGAGCAAGCCCGAGCGGCCATCGAGGGCGCGGCCCGGTCCTACATGCTGATGGGCTCGTGGTGCTTCCCGGCCGTGTTCGTCGCCGCCTGCGGGGCGATGATCCTCAACGGCAGCGGCGACACGCGCACGACCTTCCACATCGGCCTGGCCGTCAACGCCTTCAACCTCGCCGGCGACTACCTGCTGATCTACGGCGCGGACCTGGGCCCCATCCACGTCCCCGAGCTCGGCGCGACCGGGGCCGCCCTGGCCACGAGCCTCGCCTACGTCCTCGACGCGAGCTTGATCCTGTGGGTGCTGACCCGGCCCAACTGCCCGGTGCGCGTGCGCCCTGCCATGGCGCGGCTTCAGGCCGCCCGCGAGCTCGTCCGCGTGGGCGCGCCGGCCATCGCCGAGCGCGTCGTCATCCACGTCGGCTACGTCGCTTTCGCCGCCATCGTCACGGTCCTCGGCGCGTGGCCATGGCCGCCAACCAGCCCATCTTGACCCTCGAGTCTGTCGCTTTCCTGGGCGCCGAGGGCTTGGGCGTCGCCGCGGCCACTGTCGTCGGCCAGTGCTTCGGCCGCGGCCGCCCCGAGGACGCCAGGCGAGCCGGCGCCTTCGCGGCCCTCGCCTCCGCCGTGGTCCTCGGCGCCTTCGGGCTGCTGACCTGGGCGACGGGGCAGTGGACCGTGCCCCTGTTCGTCGCGCCCGGCGAGGACGGCAGCGCGCTCATGGCCCTCGCCGCCCTGACCTTGCCGATCCTCGCCCTCGAGCAGCCCATCATGGCCGCCGCCATGGTCCTCGGCCACGCCCTGCGCGGCGCCGGCGATACCCGCTCGCCAGTCGTCACCGCCGTCGTCGGCGGGCTGGTGCTGCGGCTCAGCTGCTCGTGGTTGTTCGCCGTGACCTGGGGCTGGGGGCTGCGCGGGATCTGGCTGGCGACGGCCCTCGACTGGTTCGTGCGCACGCTGATCCTCGGCGCCATCTTTGCCCGGGGGCGGTGGCAATCGCTGAAGCTGTGAACCGGCTTGCGCCGACCGGCCCCGCCTCCACAATGAAGCCGTGAAGGAAGGCCGCCCCAGCCGGACCGCCCTCAAGGTGGCCCACATCCTCCTCATCGCCAGCCACGACCCCGAGCTCCGCGACGGGATCCCCGAGGGCGCGGGGCCCCTGACCGAGCGCCTGCTCCTCGCCTCGAAGGTCCCGCCCTACGGACCCTGGCTGCTCGGGGCCGCGCGCAAACCGTGGACCAGGCGGATGTCCGCCCGAGCCGAGCGGCGGACGCCCGGGGCCTACACGGGCCTCGTCGAGCGCAAGCGCTTCATGAACGAGCAGGTCCTCGCGGCCCTCGAGGCCGGCGCGACGCAGGTGTGCCTCGTCGGCGCGGGCTTCGACACGCTCTGCCTGCGCCTGGCCCCGCGCTACCCCGACCGCCGCTTCTTCGAGCTCGACCACCCCGCCACCGGGGCTGCCAAGGCCCGGGGTCTCGCCGAAGTCGGCAAGCCTGCCAACCTCGAGCAGCTCCTCGTCGACCTGGGCGCCCGACCCCTCGAGCAGGTCCTCGCCGAGCACCCCAGCTGGGACACCGGCGCGACCTCGGTGTTCGTCGCCGAGGGCCTGTTCATGTACCTGAGCCGGCCGCAGGTGTCCGCCTTCTTCCGCCAGTGCGCCGCGAGCTCGGGGCCCCGGAGCCGCCTGGCATTCAGCCACCTCCTCGATCTCGATCGCACCGGGCCCCTGGCCAAGCTCGCCCTCTCGCTCATGGGCGAGCCCTGGCTGTCGGACCTGCCCCTGGGTGAGGTCGAGGCCTTCGCCGCGGGTCTGGGCTGGCGGATGCTCGCTCAGTACCCGGCCGATCCCCGCGCCCTCGAGGGCTTCGCCGCCGTCGAGAAGCACAGCGCCCAAAACGCCGGCTCGCACCTCGAAAGCGGCGGGTAAGCGCGGAGGCGGGGAAGCCCGCTGGTCCCCGGGGCACCTGCCCGTCGTTCCCCGCCATGAAACGCTGACGGGTCCCGGGGCATCCCCCGGCGACGACGCTGCAACGGAGTGATCCGGCCGCGCTTACAGAATTTCTCGACCCGCCCGAAGTGCGGGACAACAACTCGCAAAGTCGAGAATTCCGCCTCGCATTGCCCTCTAGATCCGATACAGTGAGAGCATGCTCTCGCTCGTGTTGGGGACTGTGGTCGCGTCTTTGCCTCCGGCCTTGCCCGAGGACGCGCCCGCTCCCGCGGCCGCCGTCGAGGGGCCCGCGCCGGTCGAGGCGGCCCCCGTCGACGCTGCGGTGGAGGCTCCGCCCGCGTCCGAGCCCGCGCCCGAAGCCGAGGCCTTCGTGGTCGAGGCGGCCCCCGCCCCCGCTGAAGCCCCGCCGGCCGCGGACGCCTCCATCGTGGTCGTCCCGCCGCCCACGCCCGAGCCCGTCTCGACCCCCGTGGTCGTCATCACCCAGCCTCCGCCCGCGCCCGCGCCCCTCCAGCGAGTCGGCTACGCGACCCCGCCCCCGCCGTGGTCCGGCGCCGGGCGCATCGTCGGCGGCTCCTTCTTGATGATCGCCGGCACCGGTCTGCTGACCGCCGCGACCTTCGAGTGGGCCGGCGGCGGCAACACGACCACCCCGCTGGTCAGCCAGATCCCCGCCGGCGTGTCCATGCTCGTCGCCAGCGGCATCATGATCGGCACCGGCCTCCGCGATCAGCGGGCCCTCGGCGAGTGGGAGACCGCCACCAAGATCCGCGCCAAGCACTCGGGCAACGGCCTGATCATCGCGGGCGTCAGCACCGTGGGCGTGGGCAGCTTGGCCGCCGTGGCGACCTCCGTCGCGACCGACCTGCAGCTCGACGCCCCGCGCAGCATCCCCGCCGGCTGGGCCACCGCGGGCGTGGCCATCGCTGGCGGCACCGCCATGCTCATCGGCGGCGTCGTCCGGCGCTCGCGCTACGGCAAGTGGCGCGACTCGGTCACCGGCACGCCGATGGTCTCGCCCGTCCGCGCGGGGGCGACCTTCGGCGTCAGCGGTCAGTTCTGACTTTGCCCCCGCAGGGGGTTCGGACCGGGGACGCTTCGTCGCTGTCCGCTCCTCCGCTCGGGCCGGTCCGCAATGGAGTTCGTGCCCCCTAGAGGGCCTGTGGTCGCCCCCATGAGGGGGCGTTTTTTGTTGGTTCTTCAAAGGCCTTCGTGCGCAAAGTCCGCCTGCCGCTTCGTTCCTCGATCGCCAATCTACTCTTCAGTAGCCCATTAAACTTCGATATATCGATCAAAACGAGATTTCTTGGTTTCCCCTCTTGACCTTCTACTCGTGAGTAGATTAGAAATCTACTCATGGGTAGGGAACTCAAAACCCCCGAGCTCTCGACGCCGGAGCGGATCCTCGCCGCGGCCGAGCGCGAGTTCGCGGCGGTCGGCTATGCCCCCGCGCGCCTGGCCGACATCGCCGGACGGGCGGGCATCCGCCGGCCTTCGCTGCTCTATCACTTCTCGACCAAGGAGGTCCTCTACCGGGCCGTGGTCGAGCGCGTGTTCGATCAGCTGGGCGCCGCGCTGACCCGCTCGATGAACTCCGAGGGTCCCTTCGAGGCCCGCCTCGACGCCATCGTCCACGGCTTCACGGCCTTCCTCGACGCGCACCCGACCCTCGCCCCGATCATCATCCGCGAGGTCGTCGACGAGCCCGAGGCCTCGGACGAGGCCCGGCGCAGCGGCGGCTCCCCGGGCCGCGAGATCATCCTCGAGCGCATCGCCCCGCTGCTGACGATCATCGAGCAGTTCATCCGCGACGGCGGAGCCGAGAGCCTGCGCCCGCAGCTGCCGGTGCGCGCGGCCCTGGTCGAGGTCGCCAGCGGCCTGTTGCTGCGCAGCGCCTCCGGCAGCCTGCGCACGCCCCTTTGGGGCCCCGGCGACCACGCCCTGGCCATCGCCCGCACCATCTTCTTGCGAGACCGCGCCAACCCCAACCTCAACCCGCCAGAGCCCACGCCATGACCCGCGTCATCCCCTACTTCCTCGTGTTCATGTTCCCTGGCCTGGTCGCCCTCGGCGTCGAGCTGGGCGGGCTGTGGACGGTCCTGCCGGTGCTCGTGACCTTCATGCTCGTGCCGCTCCTCGACGAGCTGGTGCCCAAGGACACCGACAACCCCGACGAGTCCGCGACCAAGGGCAAGGCCGACCCCAAGCGCTGGATCTTCGACGTCCCCTTGCTGTTGTGGGTCCCCGCGCAGCTGGCCATGCAGGTCTACGTGCTGGTCCGCGTGGGCGCGGGCTTCGAGTCCTTCACGGCCCTCGAGCTCGTCGGCATCACCTTGTCCACGGGGGTCATCGCGGGCGCGGGCGGCATCAACATCGCCCACGAGCTGATGCACCGCAAAGGCAAGCTGCACCGCGCCAGCGCCGAGATCCTGATGACCTCGGTGAGCTACACCCACTTTTGCGTCGAGCACATCCTCGGCCACCACCGCATGGTCGCGACCCCCGAGGACGCCGCGAGCTCCCGGCGCGGCGAGTCCATCTACCGCTTCTACCCGCGCACGGTGAGCCACAGCCTGGTCAGCGCCTGGCGCCTCGAGACCCAGCGCTGCGCCAAGAAGGGCATCCCCTTTTATAGCCTCAAGGATCGCCGCACCCGCTACCTGCTGGTGCTCGCGGCCGTCTACGCCGGCGTCGGCCTGGCCCTGGGGCCCCTCGCCCTCGGGGTGTTCCTCGCCCAGGGCGTCGTCGCCTTCAGCCTGCTCGAGGCCATCAACTACATCGAGCACTACGGCCTGGCCCGCAAGCGCCTCGACAACGGCCGCTACGAGCGGGTCCGCCCCGAGCACTCGTGGAACTCGCCCCACCGCGTGTCCAACTGGTACCTGTTCAACCTCGCCCGGCACAGCGACCACCACTACCTCGCCAGCCGCGAGTACGACCGCCTGCGCCACTACGACGAGGTCCCGCAGCTGCCCACGGGCTACGCCGGCATGGTCCTGATGGCCCTCCTGCCCCCGCTCTACTTCAAGGTCATGGACCCCCTGGTCGACGCCTGGAACGGCCGCGGCGAGACCCTGGCGCCGGCTTCAGCCCAGACCGGCGAAGCTGCGCGGCCCGCCGCCTGAAGCCGAGCCAACCCCAACGACAAGGGCGAGCAGTCAGACTGCTCGCCCTCGTTCGTTGGTGCGGTGACGCCTACTGGCTCTCGTAGGTCCGGTGGGTCATGGACAGGTCCAGGCTCGAGCCCGCGGCGTCGCAGCGCACGAAGTCCCAGGCGTTGGGCGTGGGCAGGTCGGTGCCGCTGGAGTCGACGTTGATCGTCTCGGTGTCCCAGGCGATGAAGCTGACGTCGTCGAGGAAGACCTCGGCGTCGCCGCCACCGGCCGGGGGGTAGTGGCGGAAGTAGACCTTGAGCTTCTCGGCGTTGGCCGGCGGGGTCAGGTCCGCGGCGAACTCGGTCCAGTCGTAGGTCAGGCCCTCGGTCGCGCTGCTGCCCGGCTTGATCTCGAACACCGTCTTGTAAGAGATGCTCGAGCCGCTCGAGGTCATCCAGCGCACCGTGACCTCGAACTCGCCGGCGTTGTCGCCCTTGACGAAGCCGCGGAAGGTCATCGGCTGGCTCGAGTCGACCTTGATCGAGTTGCCCATCCACAGCGCCGTGCGGCTCGAGTAGCTCGACTTGCGCAGGAGCACGGCCGCGCCGGTGCCCGAGTGGGTCTCGGAGCCCTGGACGTAGCGCGAGCCCGAGGTCACCCACTTGCCCGACTCGAGGTACTCGTCGTCGACGTCCCCGTCCTCGAAGTCGCCGATGACCAGGAGGTCCCGGCCGACCTCGCAGCTCGCGGGCACGTCGCTGCGCAGGGACGCCAGCGCGTCGGTGTCGGTGTTGGGGGCGAAGTCCAGGGTGCCCGTGGACCCGCCGCTGAGCGGCACGAGCCGCTGGTCGAGCTCGTCGGTGGTCGTGGCGTCGGCCTCGGTGGGCACGACGACCAGCCGGCCGTTCTCGGCGAACACCGTCGCGCTCCCCCAGTTCGGGTCGGTCGCGCCCTGGGCCTCCATGGTCGACAGGTGCCCGACGTGGCGGCCGAGGCGAGCCAGCTGCGTGCCGGCGAGCAGGCGCGGCGCGTACGCGTCGAGGCGGATCGGCACGAGCTGCATGCGCTCGACCTCGACCTTGGAGCCCGTGTCGACCACGTCGACCACCGCCATGTAGGAGCGGAAGGTCTCGTAGACGTCCTGGTCGAACACCAGGTTGCCCAGGGAGCCGACCACGAACACCGGGTCGTCGGTGGTCGCGTAGGTGCCCACGCCGTGGACCACGTGGGGGTGGTGGCCGATGACCAGGTCCGCGCCCTCTTGGATGACCCGCTCGAAGTCGGTGCGCGTCCCGCTGCTCTGGGCGTAGGCGTACTCCGTGCCGCCGTGGATGATCGGGACGGCCAGGCTGCCCGCCGGCGCGTTCTGAGCGAAGTGGTCGAGCTCGGTGGAGTAGGAGGGCAGCGCCCCGCCCTTGATGTCGAACAGCGCGATGTTCTCGAGGCCCACGCCGTAGGAGCTGCCGATCGAGTTGGAGAAGCTCTGCATCGTCACGGGCACGTTGTCGCCGAGCGTCTCGGAGTAGCCGACCATCGCGGAGTAGGCGGTGGCCCGCGCCGCGTAGCGGTCCGCGCCCGCGCCGTAGTAGGGCAGGCCGATGGCGTCGAGGTGATGGATGGTGTCGGCCACGCCCCCGTCGAGCTGGTCGAAGATGTGGTTGTTGCCCAGGGCGACCGAGTCCACGCCGAGGCCAGGGAGCTCGGCGACGGTGTCGGGGTGGGCCGCGAACACGTAGCTCTTGTTCGGGTGGGGCGTCGACAGGTCGTCGGTCACCGGGGTCTCGAGGTTGATCGCCGTGTGGTCGTCGGCCTTCAGCACGTCCTCGATGAACTGGAACAGCGCCCGGGTGTCGGAGCCCAGGGTCGCCGCGTTGAGCATGCCCTTTTCGTACATTCGCCGGTCGAACATGGTGTCGCCGCCGAAGGTCAGGCGCGCGCGGCCGAGCTCTTGCTCGATCAGGGTGATCGTGCCGAGGTCGACCTCCGGCTCGTCGATCTCGACGTGGAGGTTCACCGGCAGGATCTCGGTGTAGTAGCCGGGGCTGCTGATCTTCACGAGGGCCGAGCGGCGCGCGAGGCCGGCGACCTCGAAGCCGCCGTCGGCCCCAGTGCTCGCGCCCTCGCCGTCGTTGTCTAGCGAGTCGCCGAAGGCGATCAGCTCGATCGAGGCGCCGGTGATGGCCAGGCCGTCCTCGTCGACCACCCGACCTTCGAGCGCGACGGCCGTCGACAAGTAGAGGAGCTGGTAGTCGTCCTCGACGTCGTCGAAGCCGTAGGCGAAGGAGGACTGGGGAAAGAGTGCGACACCACCGAGGAAGAGGGAGGCGAGAGCGAGCGAGCGAGTAGAGCGTGGTGTAGGCATTGAGTGTCTCCCTTTGTCAAAAAGGACAGGAGCCCTCGAAGTGTGCTGATTTGCCTACCCACCTTTCGCTGGTTTCCATTTTTTTGCAACCCCAATTCGAGGCAATCCAGGTCACGCTTTTGAGAAGTTCAGAATGAGTTGGGAACGATTTGAGGTTCGCCAATGGCGCTTGAACCTGTTTCTAACCCTGTCAAAAAGAATCCTGTAGGATCCTACCGTCCAGCTCTCCAGACCCAACAATAGCTGACATTATTAATTAAACGAAAATGAGTATGGCGAAAAGGGTCACTTTCCCATCCGAACGGTTGGGGCCAAAGCGGCCCACCCAATCACAATAGACCGTAGGGATCGACGTCCACCCGCGCCACGGTCTGGCTTCGACCCCGACCGTCGGGTCCGAGCCGATGGCGCAGATGGTCGAGGATCCACCGCAGCGGCCGGCGACTGCGCGCTCGCAGCAGCACCTGCATTCGGTGCCGTTTATTGATCCGCTCGATCGGGGAGTCCACCGGTCCGAGGATCTCCACGGGTGCGGAGGCCGGCGTCGCGGACGCTCCCGCGGCGAGCACGATGCGTCGACCCAGCGCCCGCGCGAAATCGGCCACGGCCTGGGCGCGGGCGTCGACCGCTCGTCGATCCGTCCCGTGGATGCGGACCAGCGCGAGGTGCCCGATCGGCGGGTTCCCCGACTTGGCGCGGGCCTCGAGCTCGTGCTCGGCGAAGCCCTCGAAGTCGTGGGTCCGGGCGTAGCGGATCGCCGGGTGGTCCGGCGCCCAGGTCTGGACGACCACCCGCCCCGGCCGATCGCCCCGCCCTGCCCGACCCGCGACCTGGGTCAGCAGCTGGAAGACCCGCTCGGTCGCGCGAAAGTCCGGCAGGCCCAGGCCGTGGTCGGCCCGCAGCACGCCCACGAGGGTCACCCCCGGGAAGTCGTGGCCCTTGGACAGCATCTGCGTGCCGATGAGCACGTCGGCCTCGCGCCGGCGAAAGCGACCGAGGAGCTCGAGCAGCGCCTTGCCCCGGGAGGTGTCGCGATCGAGGCGCAGCATCCGGACCCCGGGCAAGGCCGCGGCGATGGCCACCTCGACGCGCTCGGTCCCCGCCGCGCCGTGCTCGAGCTCCGTGCTGCCGCAGCTGAGGCAGTGGCTCGGCGCCGCCTCGATGTGCCCGCACAGGTGGCACATCAAGCGGTTGCGGTGGAGGTGGTAGGTCATCGAGGGCGCCGAGCAGTCCGGGCACTGCTGGAAAGATCCGCAGGTCTTGCAGCTCAGGGCCGTGGTGTAGCCGCGCCGGTTGAGGAACAAGATCGACTGCTCGCCGGCGTTGGCCGTGTCGAGCAGGCGCTGGCGCAGCCGGGCGCTGAGCAGGGTCTCGGGGTCGGGCAGGTGCTCGCGCAGGTTGACGACCTCGACCTCGGGCAGCGGCCGCGGCGTGGGCCGGGTGGTCAAGGACCACAGCGCCAGGCGCCCCTCCCGGGCGTTGCGCCAGCTCTCGAGCGAGGGCGTGGCCGAGCCGAGCACGACGACGGCGTCGAGGCTGCGCCCGCGGACCAGGGCGACGTCGCGGGCGTTGTAGCGGACGCCCTCTTCTT
The DNA here is from genome assembly GCF_000170895.1 of Plesiocystis pacifica SIR-1. GTDB lineage: Bacteria > Myxococcota_A > Polyangia > Nannocystales > Nannocystaceae > Plesiocystis > Plesiocystis pacifica. The sequence continues at coordinate 28,874 of NZ_ABCS01000111.1, forward strand.
GCTTGAAGGAGCCGTCGTGCTCCTCGTCGACGACGATCACCCGCAGCTTCGGGACCGGGGCGAAGATCGCCGAGCGGGCGCCGATGACGATGGGCCGCTCGCCCGCCCGGATGTGCTCCCAGGCGTCGAGGCGCTGCTGCGCGGTCAGGCCGCTGTGCAGCACGGCCACCGCGTCGCCAAAGCGGGCGCGGAAGCGCTGGGCCAGCTGGGGCGTCAGGGCGATCTCGGGGACCAATACGATCGCCCCGCCCCCGGCCTCGATGACCGAGGCGATCAGCCGCAGGTAGACCTCGGTCTTGCCGCTGCCGGTGATCCCGTGGAGCAGGGCGCTGGCGAAGCGGCCGGCCTCGAAGGCGGCGCGCAGGCCCTCGAGGGCCCGCCGCTGATCGCCGGTCAGGGTCAGCCCCTTCGAGCCGTCCGCGCCCGGGTCCGCGCCGTCGTCGAGGTCGAAGGCGTCGAGGGCCCGCAGCCGCGACTCGCTGACCACCAGGCCGCCCTCGAGCAAGGGGGGCAAGAGCACCCGCGCCCGGGGGAAGGGGCCGCGGATCTCCGAGATCGGCACCCAGGGATCGGAGCTCGTGTCGGCCTGCAGCTCCAGGTAGTCGAGCAGGCCCCGGCGCTGCTTGCTGCGCCCGACGATCTGCTTGATGCCCGCCTCGTCCGCGCCGCCGCGCAGGCGATCGGTGCGGCGGTAGTGGAGCTCCCGGCGGGCCTGCTTGTCCTTGGCCTCGTCGCGATCGACGATCACGAGCTCCGCCTGGGCGAGCTCGCCCAGGCGCCGGAGCACGGCGGGGATCGGCGGCTCGAGCCGGGTCAGGGTCGCCACGGCCACGCCCTTTTTGCCGGTCTGGCCGTCGGCGATGGCTTCGAGCAGGCGCCGGTCGGCCCTCTCGAGCGGGCGTGAGGCCAGGGCCGGCGCGTCCTCGCTGCCCGCGCTCAGCAGCGGGCTCGCCTCGGCGTCGACCAGGGCCTGGCCCGCCGCGCTGACCCGGGCCCGGCGGGCGTCGACGCCCATGGCCATGCCGGGCAGCGCCATCCGGTACACCTCGCCGACGGGGGCGACGTAGTACTCGGCGATCCACTCGCACAGGCGGACCAGATCCAGGGACAGCGCCGGCCGCCCGGGAGGGTCGACGCGCTCGAGGAGCTCGCGCAGCTTCGCGGGGTCGTCGTCCGGGCCGAACTCGGCCTTCGCCTCCCGGACCACGCCCACGAGCACCCGCGCGCCGAAGGGCACGAGCACCCGCGCGCCGGCCTCGGGCGTCGCCATGTCCTCGGGCACGAGGTAGGTGAAGCCCCGGTCGAGGGCCACGGGCACCGCGACCGAGACCCTCGGTGGCAGGGGGGCTCCCGCGGCGGGAGGCTGTGCTCGGGGGTCGCTCACCAGGCTCCTGGGACGGGGACGCTAACAGGTCACGGCTCGGCGCGCTCGCTCTCCCGACCCGGATCAGCCAGCCGACGCGAAGGCCCGCGGCGGCGATCCGCCTCGCGCCGCATCTGCGGGGTCTCGTGCAGCGCCCACCACAGCGAGCGCCCGCTCGACCACCGCTCGCCCAGACCGACGAGGGCGAGCGACGCACCCGCGCAGCCCAGGGCCCGGGCGATCCAGGTCAGCCACAGCGCGGTCAGGGCCGAAGCGCTCGCGTCGGCGCCGCGGGCCGCACCGGCGAGCACGGGTCCGAGGATGGCCACGGATGCCGCGGCGGCGACGAGGGTCAGCGCGACCACGTGCCCAGGCCGCGGCTGGTCGGGAGCGAGGGCCAGGGGACCGCGAGGGCGCAGCTCCGGCCCTTGGCCGCGGCGCTTCGCAACCAGCGCGCCGAGCGTGAGGCCGACGAGGATCAGCGCCGCCGCGGCGACCGTGACCCCCGCGAGGCTCGAGGCTGCGCGAGCGAGGAGCCCGGCCGGGAGATCTTCGGACCCCGCGTGCCCGCCGAGCTGGGCCTCGAGGGCTCGCCAGAGCGCGCCGTCGAGGCCCCCGGAGCGAGCGAGCTCGCCCGTGAGGCCCGCAGCGAGGAGGCACAGCCCCGCCCCCCAGGCCCGGCCCCGCGGACGCAGACCCGCCGCCCGGGCACCACGCACGCGCTGGGGGTTGGGCGGGAGCAGGCCGGCCATCGCCTCCGTGTCGCAGCCACGCCGGGATCGAGGCAAGTTTCTGGCCTGAAGGGCCGCGCCCCGGTCCAGCGCGGCCGTCGGCGTAGATCCGCGGGTGAGCCGCGGGTTAGTCTCACGGCGCGGCCGCCGGGAGCGGCCACCCCGTCCCCATGATCCGCATTTCGATCAGCGAAGAGGGCAAGCCGCCCCGCGAGATGAAGTTCGACCGACCGGCGATCACCATCGGCCGCCGCGAGGGCAACGACCTGCGCCTGCAGACGGCTGGTATCTCCGGCAAGCACTGCAAGATCAGCCGGGTCGGCAACGGCTTTCAGCTCGAGGACCTCGGCTCGACCAACGGCACCTACCTCAACCGGCGCAAGGTCGTGCAGCCCATGCCGATCAACCCGGGGGACGAGATCGTCGTCGCGCGCTGGACGATGAAGGTGATCATGGATGGGGCCGGCGCGCAGCCCCAGGCCAACCCCGGCCTCGCCCAACCAATCATCAACCGCGGGGGACCGCCGCCCAACATGCGCGGCCCCGGCGGACCGCCCGGCGTGCGCGGACCTGGCGGGCCTCCCGGGCCTCCCGGTGGACCGCCCGGCATCCGCGGACCTGGGGGACCTCCCGGTGGACCGCCCGGCATCCGCGGACCCGGTGGACCTCCCGGTGGACCGCCCGGCATCCGCGGCCCCGGCGGACCTCCCGGCGGGCCGCCCCCCAACATGCGCGGCCCCAGTGGACCTCCCGGTGGCCCTCCCGGCATGCGCGGCCCCGGCGGACCTCCCGGCGGGCCGCCCCCCAACATGCGTGGCCCCGGTGGGCCGCCGCCCGTGGGTGGACCGCCCTCCATGGGTGGACCCAGCGGGCCGCCGCCC
>NZ_ABCS01000110.1 GCF_000170895.1 Plesiocystis pacifica SIR-1
CGAACAGCCACGGCGCCTCGTCGTCGACGGCCACGCTCTCCCCGTCGAGGATCAGCTCGACGCTGGCCACGCCCGACTCCGCGTCGCTGGCGTCCACGCTGACGTCGAGGGTGATCTCGAGCTCGGTGTAGCTCGCCCCATCCTCGGGCGAGGTGATCGCCACGCTCGGCGCGTCGACGTCGGTCACGAAGGGCTCGCCGCAGGTGCTCAGGGGCAGGGCCGGACCGGGGGCGGGGCAGCCCTCGTCCCAGGCCGGCTGGGTCAGCAGCGGCTCGGTCGTGAAGGCCTTGCAGTCCGGGCCGGGGTTCCAGGTCCCGTCGATGTCGTGGCAAGGCGTGACGTCGATGTTCGAGAACTCCTCGATGAAGGCCGCGGCCTCGTGGACCAGGGCGAAGTAGCCGTAGCCCGCCCCGCAGTTGGCCGAGCCGCCGGTGACGATGCCGAACACGTGCCAGCTGCCGTCTTCGTACTGCAGCATCGCCGGCCCGCCCGAGTCGCCCAGGCACACGTTCGAGCCGACCTCGCCGACCACGAGGGTGTCGGTGTCGTCGAGCTCGGTGAGCACCGAGACCTGAGCCCAGCGCTTGGTCCCGTAGCCCTGGTTGCCGTCGGTGTTGCCGAAGCCGATGATCGTCGCGCTGGCCTCGAGCTGGAGTTCGTCGACGCCGCAGCCGAACACGGGCGGGGTGATGGGCACGTCGTCGACGGGCAGGACCAGGCGGCAAAAGGCGAAGTCGCCCCCGTTGACGCCGTTGTAGAGCTCGGTGTCGTAGTCGGGGTTGTCGAGGCAATAGGCGATCGGCATGGTCCGCGCCGGGTTGAACATGTCCTCGCCGAAGATGGCCTCCTCGGGCACGCCGCAGTGCGCCGCGGTGACGATGATCTCCGGGTGGATCAGCGTGCCCGTGCACAGGTCGTCGCCGTAGGGCAGCGCGACGACCGAGGGCCACTGGCACTCCTGCGCCTCGAGGGCCCCGGAGATCAGCGGGCTCACGCCCTCGTCGGGGGTCGCGGGCTCAAAGGACTCCGCCGGCGGGCTGGCGTGCGCCAGGGCGGGGATGCCGAGCAAGGCGGCGGCGGCGAAGAGCGAGACCTCGATGGCGCGGCGCGGACGGGCAGTCATCGCCGACCACCATAGCAGTCGATCGCAATCGCGCCCGGGGTAGCGAAACGCGCCCGAGGGTCCTCCTTCGGGCGCGCGAAATCGGCCAGCCCCGCCGTTGGGGACGGGGCATCGCGCAACGCGAACTAGTCACGCCGACGGCGCAGGCCGAGCAGCGCGAGCAGGGCCAGGCCGCCCAGGCCGTAGCCGCCCCCGCGCCCGGGCTCCGTCGAGCACGCGCAGCCCTCGTCGCCCACCCCGGGCTCCATGCCGAAGGTGTCGAAGCCGTCCTCGCTGCCGACCTCGTCGGCGCCGTCGTCTTCCTCGTCGCCCTCGTCCTCGCCGCCCGACCCCCCCGAGCTGCCGACGGTGATCGTCACGGTGTCCGAGGTGGCCACGTTGCCGCTGAAGTCCTCGGCGGTGGCGACGAGCTCGAAGGTGCCGTTGGGGAAGTTGGCGCCGTCGAAGATCCACGGCTCCTCGCCCTTGGTCGCCGCGAGCTCGTCGTTGACGTAGAGCTCGACCTGGGTCACGCCAAACTCGACGTCGTCGGCCGCGACCACGATGTCGAAGGCCGCCTCGCCCGACTCGTAGGTCGAGCCGTTGGCCGGGTCGGTGATCTTGACCAGGGGCGGGTTGTCGTCCGGGGGCGCGGTGTAGTCCGGGCCGCAGGTCGAGAGCGGGCCCGACAGCGCCGTGGCGCAGCCGCTGTTCCACGACACGTTGGTCGCCAGGGTCTCGGTCGCAAAGCCCCCGCAGTCCGGGCTCGGGTTCCAGGTCCCGTCGGCGTCGTGGCAGGGCGTCACGTCGATGCCCGAGTTGGCCTCGATGAAGGGCACGGCGCGGTGCATCAGGGCGTAGACGTCGGCCCCCTGCCCGCAGGGCGGGCCGCCGGACACGATGCCGAAGGTGTGCCAGCTGCCGTCGGGGTACTGGATGTAGGCCGGGCCGCCCGAGTCGCCGCCGCAGGCCGCGTTGCCCACGGAGCCGACCGCGACGGTCTCCGAGTCCTGGGTGACCGGGGTCTGGATGTCCGCCTCGGACCAGCGCTTGGTGCCCGCGCCCTGCTCGCCCTGGTTGTTGCCGAAGCCGACGATCCAAGCCGACTCGCCGGCTTGCAGGAAGTCGAGCTCGCAGCCCATCACCGGGGGGGTGATGGGGATGTCGTTGACGGGCTGGGAGAGCTTGCAAAACGCGTAGTCCGTCCCGTTGACGCCGTTGTTGACCTGCGACTCGTAGTCGGGGTTGCGCAGGCAGTAGTCGACGTTGACCACCCGGCCGACGTCGTTGCCCGACTCGCCGAACACCATCTGGTTGACGTAGGGGCAGTGCGCCGCCGTGGCCACGATCTCCGGGTGGATCAGCGTGCCCGTGCAGATCGCGTTGTTGAACAGCAGCGTCGTCGTGGGCCACTGGCAGTTTTGTGCCGGCGTCCCACCGGAGATCAGCGGGTCTTGGTCGACGTCGGGCCCGTCCACCTGATCGGGTGCGCCCGCGTGTGCGAGGGAGGACGCGAACACGAGTGGGAGGGACAGCGCGGCCAAAAAGGTGACAGGGGGGAGAGGGCGCCAGCGGCAGGCCATGCGGCAGTGTACCAACGAAATTCCCCCACAGCTCCTCAAAGCGCTGATTCCAACGGAACATTCAATCCTTCCGGATGCATTCGAATTCTCCCATACGAGCCCATCATCGGGCGTTCGATGACTTCGTGAGCAGAGCCGACAAAGTCGACCCGAACTGTGCGGGTTGCGCTTACGAATCGCATACGACCCTGCGCGATCGGGGTGTGTCCGAACACGCGCTCAGGGGCGAACGATGGGCCTCACTCCAGCTTTGAGCCCTCGCGAAGGCCGCACCTTCCATTCGGTCGCGAGCGCGTGATTCCCACGTCACGGCTCGTCCCCACCCGGGGGCCCGCCTTACTCTGGAAGGGACCCGGTGATAGCGTGAGCCCATGAACTACCGCGCCTTCCGAGGACTCGCGGCTTACGCCTTGAAGCGACTTCAACTGCCCCTGAGCCTGGCGATGGCCCTCGGGCTGACCAGCTGCAACTCCGGCCTCGTCGAGTCGAACACCACCGCCGCCGACGACATCGGCTCCGAGGGCGAGTGCACCCCCGGCGCCGAGGGCTGCCCCTGTGACATCGGCGCGACTTGTGACGAGGGGCTCAGCTGCGTCGACGGGACCTGCCAGACCCCCGTGTGCGGCGACGGGGTCACCGACCCGGGCGAAGAGTGCGACGACGGCAACGACAGCAACAACGACACCTGCCTCAACGAGTGCATCCTGGCCACCTGCGGCGACGGCTTCGTCGGCCCCGGTGAGGGCTGCGACGACGGCAACGACAACGACGACGACGGCTGCACCAACGACTGCGCCCTGGCCAGCTGCGGCGACGGGGTCGTCGACGAGGGCGAGGCCTGCGACGACGGCAACGCCAGCAACTCGGACAGCTGCCTCAACACCTGCGTCAACGCCTCGTGCGGCGACGGGCACATCTGGGTCGGGCTCGAGGACTGCGACGACGCCAACCCGGACAACACCGACGACTGCCTGGCGACCTGCGAGCAAGCCACCTGCGGCGACGGCTACCTGTGGTCGGGCGAGGAGACCTGCGACGACGGCAACGACGTCAACTCCGACGCCTGCCTCAACACCTGCGAGCCCGCCAGCTGCGGCGACGGCATCGTGTGGGCCGGCGAGGAGGAGTGCGACGACGGCAACTCCAGCAACACCGACAGCTGCGTCGAGGGTTGCAAGGCCGCGACCTGCGGCGACGGCTACGTCGGCCCCGGGGAGGGCTGCGACGACGGCAACGACGTCAACGACGACGGCTGCACCAACATGTGCAAGTCGCCCAGCTGCGGCGACGGCGTCGTCGATCCCAACGAAGAGTGCGACGACGGCAACGACGTCAACACCGACAGCTGCACCGACACCTGCTCCAACGCCGCGTGCGGCGACAGCTACGTCCAGCCCAGCAACGGCGAGCAGTGCGACGACGGCCAGGCCAACTCCAACGCCAACGCCTGCACCTCGACGTGCCAAAACGCGACCTGCGGCGACGGCTTCGAGTGGGCCGGCAACGAAGAGTGCGACGACGGCAACGACGTCAACACCGACGACTGCGTGATGGGCTGCCTCGACGCGACCTGCGGCGACGGCTACCTGTGGACTGGCTTCGAGGACTGCGACGACGGCAACACCGTCGCCACGGACGCGTGCACGGACGTGTGCGACGAGGCCGTGTGCGGCGACGGGATCGTCGAGCTGGGCGTCGAGATGTGCGACGACGGCGACTTCGACAACGACGACGAGTGCACCGTCAACTGCATGCCCCCGGCCTGCGGCGACATGTTCATCCAACAGGGCGAGATGTGCGACGACGGCAACTCCGACAACGACGACGACTGCGTCGGCAACTGCGAGACCGCCTATTGCGGCGACGGCTACGTGCACGCCACGGACGAAGCGTGCGACCACGGCGGCACGCCGGACGAGAACTGCGACTCCGACTGCATGATCCCGCCGATGATGGACACGGGCGGCTGAGCCAGGGCCAGGGCCTTAGAGCCCTCGCCTCGGTGTCACGCCGGGGTGCAAAAAGCGAGCAATTCCACGGCTCACCGTCGCCTCCCGCGGGGATCCGTGGGAGCCTGATCCGCGCATGATCTTCCTCGTCATGTCGATCGCCGCCGTGGTGATCTTCGTCGCCCTGCCCCTGGCCGGCACCGCCCACGCCGTCCTCGCCTGGCGCCGCGACGACAAGCGCCGCGCCCTCGTCGTCGGGGCCCTCGTCGCCCTGGTCCTCGCCGTCGGCGTCGACGCCTTCTTCGTCGAGCCCCGCGCCCTCGAGGTCACCCACCTCGAGATCGAGACCGACAAGCTCGACGCGCCGCTGACCGTCGCCGTGCTCGCCGACGTGCAGACCGACCACCCCGGCGACTACGAGGCCGCGGTGTTCGCCATGGTCGCCGCCGAGCAGCCGGACTTGATCCTGTTCCCCGGCGACTTCGTGCAGGTCCGGCCCAGCGAGTTCTCCCACCAGTCATACGAATTCAACAAACTCCTCCGGGCCGCCGCCTTCGACCCGCCCCTGGGTGCCTTCGCCGTCCCCGGCAACATCGAGGCCGAGCAGCCCGAGCGCTGGCCCGAGAGCTTCGAGGGCACGGGCGTCGAGACCTGGCGCAGCCGGACCCGCGCCGACCTCGGGCCCCTCGTGCTCACCGGCCTGCCCCTCGGCGACAGCTTCGACGCTGCGCTGACCCTCCCGCCCGAGGACCCCGAGCGCTTCCACATCGTGTTCGGCCACGCCCCCGACTTCAGCCTCGGCGAGGTCGGCGGGGATCTGCTCGTCGCCGGGCACACCCACGGCGGCCAGGTCCAACTCCCCTTCATCGGCCCGCTGATCACCTTCTCGCGGGTCCCGCGAGACCACGCCGCCGGCCACACCGTGCTCGACGACGGGCGCTCGCTGGTCGTGTCCCGCGGCGTCGGCATGGAGCGGGCCGCGGCCCCGCGGCTGCGTTTTCTGTGCCGACCCGAGCTGGTGTTCATCCACCTGGTCCCAAAAAAGTGAAGCATGAACATTTTATGAACAGACTCTGAACATAGTCTCACTGCCAACAAACCGGCCAGTCAGATTATAGACAGACAACAAAAGATATTTTTTTCGACTACCGCGACGGGTCTCTATTGCTATAGAAATTTCATGTTGCTAGTCGCGCCACCCCACCCCGCCATGGTCGAAGAACAGCGCGAGGTCGGGGCTCGATCCGTCGACTTCCGCGATCCTCGCGGTCACGCGAGGGCGTTCTTTGTCAGCCCAGTGGCCATTCGGGTGCGAACTCGGGGCTTCATCGACCGAAACATCGTCGAGTCGCTATTCGCTACCATCGACGACCATTTCGCCACACTGTCCGAAAACACACCACGCGCAGTGTTCATGGATCACCGCGCGGCAACCGGGGTCAGCTGGGGCAACGCGATGCATTCGCTGCGCTGGTACATCCGCCGCCATGAGCGGGTGGTCGTGCACATGCTCGTGGCCGAGCTGCACCCCTTCATCCGCTTTGCGATCGCCCTTTGCTACCCCATCCTCGCCCGCGAGTGCGCGTTCCACTCGAGCGTCGAGAGCTTCGACGCGGCCCTCGCGGAGCGCAGCCAGGGATCCGCGCGGGTGCTCGAGAAGCACATGCGCGAAGCCGCCCCTACGCCGCTCTCGCACCCTGGGCCGGCCTAGGGACCCTGCGCGCACCGCTCCAACGCGCGCCTTGGTGAGTCACGGACGCCCTCCCCCCGCGCACCCGCCAGCTTGTTAGGCTCAGCGCGCCATGCCGGCGACTGATGCCAGCACGCCAGGCCACGACGAGCCGACCCTGTTGGTCGACGAGTCGAGCGTGGTGGATCCGATGTCTGCGGCGACCTTGCCGGGGCTCTCGACCCACGAGGGCAACCTCGGCGGGGACCCCCTCGAGCCCGAGCCCGACCCGGCCCGCATCGATCACTACGTCGTCCTCCATCGCCTCGGCGAGGGCGGCATGGGCATCATCTTCGCGGCCTACGACGAGCGCCTCGATCGCAAGGTCGCGCTCAAGCTGCTGCGCCGACGGCAGCGACACGGGACTCGACTGATCCGCGAAGCCAAGGCCCTGGCCAAGCTCTCGCACCCCAACATCGTCCAGGTCTACGAGATCGGCAGCTTCCGCGGCGCGCCCTACATCGCCATGGAGTTCGTCGACGGCGTGACCCTCGGCGAGTGGCTGTCGGCCGATGCTCGCTCCCTCGCCGACATCCTCGAGGTGTTCCGGGCGGCCGGACGGGGGCTCGCGGCGGCGCACCACGAGCGCCTGGTCCACCGCGACTTCAAGCCGGCCAACGTCATGGTCCGCGCCGACGGCCGCGTGCTGGTCATGGACTTTGGCCTGGCCCGCGGTGACGACGGGAGCGAAGCCAGCCTCGACGCTGAAGATGGAGCCGACCAGCGGGCCGAAGGCGACGAGGTCGACCTGCACGGCTTCGCCCTCGCCTCGAGCGCCGCGATCTTGCACAGCAACCTGACGGTCACCGGCACCATGCTCGGGACCCCAGCCTACATGGCCCCCGAGCAGTTCGCGGGCGAGCGCGGCGATCCCTTCAGCGACCAGTTCAGCTTCTGCGTCGCGCTGTGGCAAGCCGTGCACGGCGAGCGCCCCTTCGTCGGGGACAACCTCGCCGCCCTGTCCCTGGCCGTGACCACCGGCGATCGGCGGGCCCCGAGCCGCCGCGACGTCCCAGGCTGGCTCAACCGCGCCATGGCCCGCGGGCTCCACGAGGACCGAGCCGAGCGCTGGCCGTCGATGGAGGCCCTGCTCGAGGTCCTCGACGCCGACCCCGAGCGGCGCCGTCGCAACCGCTTGACGGCCCTCGGCGTCGCGGGAGCCCTCGCCGCCACCCTCGGTGGCATCTTCGCCCTGCAGCACCGCGCCGCCCAGGCCCGCGCGGGCGCCTGCGAGCTCGAGGCCGCCGCGATCGCCGAGCACTGGGACGCCGACGCCCGCGAGGCCGCGCGCGCGGCCTTCTCGAGCACCGAGCTGAGCTACGCCGACGAGAGCTTCGGGCGCGCCTCGGGGTGGATGGACCGCTACGCCGCCGAGTGGACCGACGCGCGCCGCGAGGCCTGCATGGCCCGCCCGCCCGAGGCCACGGGAGAGGACCCGCGCTCGGCCTGCCTCGACGAGCACCGGGCCGAGTTTGCGACCCTCGCCGAGGCCTGGACCCGCGCCACCCCCGACGCCGTGACCGACGCGGTGGTGGCCGCCGCCGAGCTCCCGATCATCTCGCTGTGCGCCGACGAGCGCTGGCTGAACTTGCGCGAGCGCCCCCCCGCGGACCCGGCCACCCGCGAGCGCGTCGCGGCCATCCGCGCGGACCTGGACCAGCTCCGCAGGCAGATCCAGGAGGGCCAGCGCGAGGCCGTCCGCGGGCCCCTCGACGAGGCCCTCGCCGCGGCCGAACTCCTCGGCTGGGACCCCCTCGTGTCCGAGATCCAGCTCGCCCGGGCCAGCAACGAGCGGACCCTCGGAAACTTCGAGGCCGCCCGCGGAGCCTACGAGGCGGCCTTCTTCGCCGCCGGTCGGGCGAGCGACGACCTCCGCGCCCTCGAGGCCGCCTCGGGCCTGACCGGGATGCTGGGCATGATCCTGGCCGAGTTCGAGCTCGGCCGTCACTGGGCCGAGCTCGCCCAGATGCTCCTCGACCGCATGGACCTGCGCGGGGCGACCCAGGAGGCGCGCATGCTCAACAGCCTGGGCGCGATCCAGGCCTCGACCGGCGAGCAGGACGAGGCCCTCGCCAGCTTCGAGCGCGCCCTCGAGATCTGGCGCGGGCTGTTCGGCGAAGAGCACCCGGCCACGGCCAAGGCCCTGGGCAACCTCGCCGTCGTGCACATGATGCGCGAGGAGCTCGACGAAGCCATCGCCATCCAGGAGCGGGCCCTCGCCATCCGCGAGGACACCCTCGGCAGCCAACACCCCGACGTCGCCCACTCCCTGCTCAACCTCGGCCTCGCCGTCGAGCAAAACGCCGACCCCGACCGGGCCCTGACCCTCTACGGCCGCGCCCTGGCCATCCGCGAGGCCGTCCACGGCGCCGAGCACCCCGAGGTCGCCGCGATCGTCCACGCCATCGCCGCCTGCCACGAAAAGGCCGGCGACCTCGACGAGGCCCTCGCCGAGTTCGAGCGCGCCCTCGAGCTCGCCGCCGCCTCGCTGCCCGCCGACCACCCCGAGGTCCGCGGCGAGCACGAGGGCATCGCCCGCGTCCGCCTGGCCCGGGGCGAGCACGCCGAGGCCCTCGAGCACTACGCGGCCGCCCTCGACGGGCGCGACGAAGAGGCCCCCTCGGAGGCCCTCGCCGAGCTGTGCTTTGGCGCGGCCCAGGCCGCCCTCGGCGGCGGCGAGCTCGAGCGCGCGCGGCTCCTCGGCGAGCGAGCCGTGGCCGGCTTCGCCAAGGACAAATCCGACAAGCAGCGCGCCGAGGTCGAAGCCTGGCTCGCGGGCCTCGACGCCCCAACGCCCGAGCACGACGCCGCCCGCTGATCGCCGCTCGAGATCGTCGCTGCTCGCTCGGGGGGCTATGCTCTGCGCGATGCCCCTGCCCCCGGCCTACGCGCCCTCCCCCCTGAGCCAGGCCACGCGCCTGGGCATGGACCCCTACGGCCTGCTGCGCGACGCCAGGGATGCCCACGGACCGGACTTCACCCTGCGCATCCCCGGCGACCGCATGGCGGTGTTCAGCGACCCCGAGCGGGTCAAGGAGGTGCTGCGCCTGGCCCCGAGCCAGTTCGACGCCAGCGAGGTCAACGTGCCCATCAACCTCGGGCCCAACTCGCTGCTCTTCCTCGACGGCGACCGCCACAAGCGCGAGCGCAAGCTGCTGATGCCGCCCCTGCACGGCGAGCGGATCACCGTGTTCGGCGAGCTCATGGCCCGGCTCACCGCCGCGCGCGTCGACGCGCTCTTGGCCGAGACCAGCCCGGGCGCCTCCATCGACCTCATGCCCGAGTTCCAGCGCGTCACCCTCTCGGTGATCGTCGCCAGCATCTTCGGCGTCATCGACCCCCAGCGCCAGCGCGAGCTCGAGGGCCTGACCCTCGCGTGGACCCGCGCGGCCCTGGCCCAGAGCGTGTTCCTGGTCTCGATGATGACCAGCGGCGCCAAGGTCCGCGCCTTCCTCGAGCGCAAGACCAACGCGAGCCTGCGCTCGGGCGCCCACGGCCGCGCCTCCCTGCTCCGCCCGCTGCCCTGGCAGCGCCTCGCCGACGCCAAGGCCCGGGTCGTGGTCCGCCTGCGCGAGGAGCTGGCCGCGTGCCGTGCCGTCGATCCCGAGCGCCGAGCCGAGCGCAGCGACATCCTCGCCCTGCTCGTCGACACCCAGGACGAGCAGGGCCAGCCCCTCGACGACGCGCACATCATCGACGAGCTCCTGACCCTGCTCGTCGGCGGGCACGAGACCACCGCCACCGCCCTGTCCTGGGCCATGCACCACCTGCTGAGCGAGCCGACCGCCCTCGCCAAGCTCCACGCCGAGCTCGACGCCGCCGCCCCCGAAGGCCCCGCGACGCCCGCGAGCGCGTGGACCCCCGAGCGCGTCGAGTCCCTCGACTACCTCGGCGCGTGCATCGACGAGTCCATGCGCCTGAGCCCGATCGCGCCCGCCGTCGGGCGCCGGGTGGTCGGGCCCACGACCATCGGCGACTACGAGCTGCCCGCCGGCGTCGTGGCCTGGGCGTCGATCTACCTGGTCCACCACGACCCTGCGGTCTGGGGCGAGGACGCCGAGGTCTTCCGACCCCAGCGCTTCCTCGACGGCGGGCGCTTCAAGGCCAACCAGTACTTCCCCTTCGGCGGCGGCAACCGGCGCTGCATCGGTGCCGCCTTCGCCAACTACGAGATGCGGGTGATCCTCGCCGTGCTGCTCTCGCGCGCGCGCGTCGAGGCCGAACCCGGGGTCGTCAACCAGCCGGTCATCCATGGCTTCGCGGTGACGCCGAGTCAGGGCGTACGAGTTCGAATTCGTCCGCGAAGCGCATGAGCGGGCCGAAGCCGCGCGGCCTGGTGTTTCCACGCGAGCCGGCCCCCTCACAGGCCCGCTTCGACGTCGAGTTTCGCCAGCGCGGACTCGAGATCGGCGTAGCATGGGGCATGGCATCCTCCACCGAATCGAGCTCCCGCACCATCGGGACCGTCGCGGCTGCCCCGGCCGGCAACGTCCGCCTCCGAGACTCGCTGACCGCCCAGCTCGGCGAGGTCCTGAGCAACGCGCTGAAGGACCTCACCAGCCTCGAGGTCCGCACCCTGACCCTCGCCCCCGACGCGGGCGATGCGGGGGCTGGCCAGCTCCGCGCCTGCACGCGCATCGGCATCGACGGCGACACCGACCAGAGCATCCCGCTTCTGTCCAGCGGCGAGCCCGACGAGGCCCTGTGGCGGCTGCACACCGAGGCCGTCGCCCAGGCGCGCAAGGACCGGGCCGCGACCCTCGAGTCCGTGATGGCCCTGGTCCACGAGCTGTCCAAGCGCTGAGCGCCCCGTGGTCCACGAACTCGACTCCACCGCGGCCCTCGACGAGGCCCAGCGTCGCCTCGACCGAGTGCTGCGCAGCCTGGGTCCGCCGGGCAGCCCGAGGCCCGCGTCGGTCTCCTTTTCGGCCGGCACGGGCGACGCGGGCGACACCGACAACCCCGAGCTCGGGCTGCTCCGCGAGCTCGCCCAGACCCGACGAGGCGGGGCGCTCAGCTTCGCCGCCGGCTCCTCCGCGGGTGCCGCGGCGGACGCCGAGGCCGAGGCCGGGCTCTTGGCCCTCAGCGATCGCCTGCGCCTGAGCCTGCGCGTGGACACGCCGCTCCCCGTGCCGACCGGCAAGGACCCCGCGGCGGCGCCCCTGCTCGCGTCCACCCGGGTCACCCCCGGCGGCGACCTCAACAGCGTGTTCCGCCTGCCCCGCACCGACGACCCCGAGCAGCGCGCGGCCCTCCTCGAGGCCCACGCCCGCGCGCTCAGCCTGGCCATCGCCCAGCGACAGGCCCGCGCCCAGACCCTCCTCGCCCTCGCCGAGATGGCCGCCAAGATCGCCGCGGCCACGGCCGCGGGCAGCCCCTGGCTCGCGCTCCCGACCGCATGGCGCTTTTTGAAGCGCGTCCAGGCCGAGCGAGCCCTGCACGACGACCCGCCCACGCCTCCCACCGCCCCGCGAGCACGCCCGTGACCATCCAAGACCTCGACGAGCCCGTCCACTTCAACGGCATCAACGCCAGCTCTGGCGACTACCTGTTCGACTCGGTCAGCACCGCCGAGCTCGCCCAGGTCGCCGAGGGCCGAACCCTCGCGCGCGCCGACGACGACGACCAAAAGTCGCACCTCGCCGAGCTCGCCGACAAAAAGCGCCAAAAAGACAACCGCCACTTCGGCGTCAAGGAGGGCGTCGACGCGTCCAAGCTCGAGGAGTCCGGGTGGGCCGTGCTGTTCCCCGCGACCGGTCGGGACGCCGAGGCCAAGCGCGCCCAGGATGCGATCCGCGAGGCGCTCTCGCCCCTGCTCGCCCTGCGCCGGGCCCAGGCGACCAAGCTGCACGCGCACCGCTACCGCGAGTACCGGGGCGCCGACGGCTACCGGCCCAAGGAGAGCAAGGTCCAGCTGCTCGCCCGCCTCGGCGCAGGACCTGGCCCCGTCGACCCCGACAAGATCCCCTACTACATCCTCATCGTCGCCTCCCCCGACGAGATCCCGTTCCGCGTCCAGTACCAGCTCGACGTGCAGTACGCCGTCGGGCGCATCCACTTCGACACCCTCGACAACTACGCCAACTACGCGCGCAGCGTGGTCGCGGCCGAGACCGGCGGCCTGGCCCTGCCGCGCGAGGCCGCCTTCGTCGGCGTGTCCAACCCCGACGACGCCGCGACCCAGCTCAGCCGCGAGTTCCTCGTCTCCCCCCTCGCCGACAAGACCGAGGCCTGGAAGGGCCCCGACGGCGCGCAGTGGTCCGTGTCGCGCTACTTCGACGAGCGCGCCGACAAGGCCACGGTGTCCCAGCTGTTCGGCGGCCCGAGCACGCCCGCGCTGATGTTCACCGGCAGCCACGGCGTCGGCTTCGAGCTCGGCGACCCCCGCCAGCGCCGGCACCAGGGCGCGCTGCTGTTGCAGGACTGGCCCGGGCCCAACCACTGGAAGGGGCCGATCAAGGAGGAGCTCTACCTCTCGGGCGACGACCTCAGCGGCGGCGCCGGCATGCTCGGGATGATCGCCTTCAACTTCGCCTGCTACGGCGGCGGCACCCCGCGCTACGACGAGTTCGCCAAGCAGGCCTTCAAGGAGCGCAAGCCCATCGCCGAGGCCCCCTTCCTCTCCGACCTCCAGCGGCGCATGCTCGCCCACCCCAAGGGCGGCGCGCTCGCGGCCGTCGGCCACATCGAGCGAGCGTGGGGCTACTCCTTCATGTGGGGCACGGGCAAGCGCGGCGCCTCCGAGCCCGCCCTCGCCGTGTTCGAGAGCGCCCTCGAGGTCCTGATGAAGGGCGCCACCGTGGGCATGGCGATCGAGTACTTCAACGAGCGCTACGCCGAGATGGCCTCGGACCTGACCCTGCAGATCGAGGAGCTCGAGTGGGACCCGGACGCCGTCGACCCCTTCACCCTCGCCCACACCTGGACGTCCAACAACGACGCCCGCGGCTACGCGGTCATGGGCGATCCGGCCGTGCGCCTGTCCCTCGCGCCCCTCGACGGAGAGCCCCGGGGCCGCGACAGCGTGGTCCTCGGGCAGCTCCCCGCGCCGAGCTCCGAGTCCAGCCCCGAGTCCAGCCCGGCGACGACCGGCGAGGCCCCGACAGCGGGCGAGCCCGACGAGGCTCCCAGCGCGCAGGCCCCCGGCCCCGAGGCGGGCAACGTGAACTTCGGCTGGTTCGGCAAGGGCAAGGAAGACGAGGGCGAGGGTCGCCCTGCCGCCAACCCCGAGTCGGGCGAGGACGAGCAGCCCCCACCCGCCCCGCACGAAAGCCGCGGCACCATCTCGGGCTTCGTCAACCGCATGGCCGAGGCCCTCTCGGGGGCCGTCGAAGACGCCATGACCCTCGAGGTGCGCACCTACGTCAGCGCCGATCCGAGCGCCGCCGCGTCCGTCGACCGCAAGACCCTGGCCGAGCAGGGCGACCTGCGGGCGTTCACGCGCATCCGCATCGACGGCGACCTCGACGTCGTCGTCCCCCAGCGCGACGGCGGCATCGACAAGGAGCTGTGGGAGCTCCACCTGCAGATGGTCCAGCAGGCCCAGGAGACCCGGGCGCAGACGATCCAGACCGTGCTGACGGCCCTGGGCAACCTGACCAAGCTGTAGCGGCCCGCGGCACCGGCGGGCTCGGTGCCCGGTGCTATCCTCGAGTCCGCCGACTCGAACCATGGCCCCGCCCCCCGTCGAGATCGAAGCCCGCACCTACGGACCCGACGCCTCGCCCGCGGAGCTCGAGGCCCTGCGCGCTCGAGTCACGCTCTACAAGCCCGGCATCGTGCTCTACCGCGAGATCCCCAAGACCTCGCCGTTCACGATCAACCTGATGTATGACGTAGCCGAGGCCCTCGTCATCGAGCACGATTGCCCCTTCTTCCTCGTCGACGTGCGCGAGGCCATCAAGCTGCCCAGCGTTCAGACGCGCAAGCTCATCATCTCCCGAGCCGAGCGCCTCTCGGGCCAGATCCGCCACTACTGCCTGGTGATCAACGACAACCCGCTGATCGCCGTGGCCTCGCGCTTCGTCCAGGCCGCGATGACCATCTCCCTGAGCCTGCACGGCTCCATCGAGGACGCCGAGGAGGCCTTTTGCCGTGTCGATGAAAGAGCACTTCGGCGAGGTCCTGCTCAGCCACCTCACCGACCTCGCCAACTCCCGCTGCCGGGTGACGGAGGCCGACGTCCTCGCCGAAGACGACCCGACCTCGGCCCAGATCCTCGCCGGCCTGATGATGCTCCACCAGGAGCTCGAGCTGCGCGAGCACGAGCGGGCCGAGGCCGAGCGGCGCAACCTCGAGCTGTCCACGCCCGTGCTCGAGGTCGGCCACCGCGTCGTGCTCATGCCGCTGGTCGGCGTCGTCGACCTCGGCCGCTCCGAGCAGATGATCGAGCGGGCCCTCGAGGCCGTGTCGACCAAGGGCGCCCGGGTCCTCGTCGTCGACATCACCGGCGTCCCCGACATCGACGCGGGCGTGGCCGCCAAGCTGGTCGCGACCTTCCGCGCCGTCGGCCTGCTCGGCGCCCGCACCATCCTCACCGGCGTCAGCCCGACCAACGCCCAGCGCCTGCTCACCCTCGACATCGACCTGAGCGAGATGACCATCCAGCGCAGCCTCGGCGCCGGGCTCGAGGCGGCCTACGCCATGACCCGCCCCGAGCGAGCTGCCGATCCGGTCGGCGGACATCGACTCAATGATAGGCCTCGGGGACCTCGATGATCCGGACTTCGTCGCTCGCGGCTTCGATCTCGGCGAGCGTGAAGGGCATGTCGACGTAGGTCCCCGCCGCCCAGTCCTCGACGGCGTCGCCCCAGTTGGGGCCCCCCGGCGCGCCGCCGTTGCCCGGCGCGAAATTGAAGTGCATGCGCGGGCGCCCGTCCTCGCCGAATTCGATGACCGAGCGGAACATCGAGCCGTCGGTGCTGATGAAGCGATCGGCGACCTCGCCCGCGGGCGTCAGGTACTTGGCCGTGGCCTGGTTGAGGATGCAGACCGAGCCCGCGCTGCCGACCTGCCCCCAGGTCAGGGACTCGACCGGGCTGGCGAACTCGGTGATGTGGAATTCGTCCCAGCGCAGGCCCGCGGTCGAGCTCCCGCCCGCGTTTTGGTCCATCCAGGCGATCGTCGCGTCGAGGGCCGCGAGCGCCAGCTCGGCGACGGAGCTGTCGATCAGCGCCGGGCTGCCCGGGTAGGCCTCGGTCACGGTCAGGGCGCTGAACTTGAGGGCGAAGGCCGGGGCCGCGGTCAAGATGGCCTCGAACACCAGCGACATCTCGTCGCCGACGCTGACCCGGGCGAGCTCGTGGGCGAACACGTAAAAGGCCACGCTCGCGCTCGACTCGCGGGCGAAGTGACGGTCCCAGGCCTCGAGCTCGGCGACGAGGTTGGCGAGGTCTTCGCGGCCCTCGTAGGCAGCCAGCGCCGGGTCGCTCCCGACCTCGGCCCACGCCGCGGACAGCAGCGGCACGAGCATGTCGGCCTCGGTCGAGTAGGTGTCGGTCTGCAGCGCCTGCATGTCGGCGACCGTCATCGGGCCGGCGGAGAAGATCGCCGCGAGCTGGTCGTCGGCCCGCTTGGCCCGAAACCCGGGCAGGAAGAAGGTGCCCCAGTAGAAGGGATCGTTGGTGATGTCACCGTCGGCCGTGAACCCGAACGGCTCGTTGTTGGAGCTCAGCAAGTAGCCCTGGCTCGGGTCCCGGCTCTGGGGCGTGAGCGCGTCGGCCAAGAACGCGCCCGACCACAGCCCGCTCGGATCGTCGCCGTCGAGCATCAGCCACGGCGTCGGCATCGTCCCCGGATCGCCGCGATCGGGGACCAGGATCCGCGAGCGATAGCCGATGCTCTCGGCGTCGGCGAACATCCAGTTGAAGGTCCCGACCTCCATCTGCTCGGCCGCGGCCTGGAAGGCGTCGGCGTCGGCCGAGCGACCCATCTGGAAGAAGGCGTGGAGCTCGTTGCCGGCCTCGAACCCGGTCCAATTGAGCAGCAGGCGGCGATCGGTGCCGGCGACGAAGGCCTCGTTGATGCCGAGACCCTCGAGCAGCGCGTCGCCGAGTAGGACGCCATAGCCCGGGACCTCGTCGATGATCAGGACCTCGTCCTCGCCGCCCGCGATCGCGATGACCTCCTCGCGCGGCTCGTAGTCGAGGGTCTGGCCGCCGACGTCGACGGTCTGGGCGTCCGGGTCGGTCGCGACCGACCACATGTCCATCACGTCGGCGGTCCCGGTCGTCGCGCCCCAGGCCACGGCCTCGTTGTGGCCGAGCTGGACCCCGGGCGTACCCGCGAAGGCGAAGCCCGCCGCGTTGAAGCTGCCCGCGCCGCGAGACTTGCTGTCGAGGTGCTCGGCGTAGACCAGCGCCGGGCTCGTCAGGGGCTGGTGGGGATCGTTGGCCAACATCGGGCGGCCGCTCGCGGTGTTGCTGCCGGCGATGACCCAGGCGTTGGACCCGTCGACGGAGAACTCGTCGAGGACCTCGTGGAGGCGCTCGAGACCTTCGATGGTCGGGGCCGGATCGACGTCAGGCGCCGGCGGCAGCGCCCCGGGCCCGAGCAGCCCCGGGCCCGAGCTCGGCGGCAGGCCGTTGGGCACGTGTTCGGGCGGGACCGTGAACACCGGGTAGGCCGGCAGCGGCAGGGTCAGATCTTGAAACAAGCTCGGGTCGATGCGGAACAAGACCGTGGTCAGGATCTCGTACTCGAGGCTGTTGGAGTTGCCGAACATCAAGAGCTTGGCGATGGCCCCGACGTCGGCCGTGGTCCACGGCTCGGGCGCGAGGTCGAGGTCGTCGGGCCCGAGCCCGAGCGGGGTCTCGACCGCGCCGCTGTTGACCGCCTCGATGTAAGCGTTGACACCCGCGATCCAGGCCTCGATCAGCGCGAAGTCTTCGGGGTGCTCTTGCGCGAGGCGCTCCATGTCGCGCGCCCCGAGCCGGGCGAAGTCGAAGATCCGCGAGAGCCGATCCTGGTCGCGCTTGTCGAAGCCCAAGACCTCGGCCTGGCGCCCGAGCGCGCGGCGGCGCAGGAGCAGCATCTGGACCAGGCGGGTCTCGGCCTGGACGTAGCCCGAGGCCCACAGCACGCTGGGGTCGCTGGCGCCGACGAAGTGGTGGACGCCGTGGCTGTCGACGTGGAGCTCGACGACCCCCGGCTCGAGCGGCTCGCCTCCGGCCTCGTCCGCGGTCTCCGAGTCCGCGCCTTCGTTGCCCCCGTCGTCGCCCTTGCAGCCCGCGGACAGGGCGAGGAGCAGCGAGGCCGAGAGCAACAGGGAGGGGGAGGTCGAGCGCAGATCGAGCATGGCGAACCCTGCGACTCTACCCGAACCCGGGGCGGGTTCGCGGTGTCATGCTCGGGCCCGCGCCCACTGGACGATGATCCCCCCGCGCGCGAGTCAGGTCCGCTGAGACCTGCGGCGTTGGAGCTCGAGATAGTGCTCCCGCTCAGACTCGTGCAGCGCCCGCAGCTGCGCGCGGAGCTCCTCGAGCCGGCGCAGGAGCGCCCCTGAGCGCGCGTCACGGACCATCGCGGCGAGCGGCTCCGCCTGCGCCCTCAGTCCCTCGTCGTCCGCGCCCAAGACCTTCGCGGAGACACCCAGCCTCACCTCGGCCTTCGCCTCGACGTCGACGGACGCCGCCGCGTCGATCCACAGGTCGCTCTCCTCGGCGCTTCTCGTGCTGCCCGCGACGAAGCACAGCGGCGAGTAGTCAAAACCCGTCGGGGTCGCCGCGTCCGCGCCGTACAGGCGATAGACAACCAGCGCCGCGTTGTCGGACCTCGGCGCGCCCCCGCTCTCCCGACGCGGCGCGCCGCAGTCCGGGCAGATCGTCGGGTGCACCACGTTGTTGGGATCGAGACCGTTGGGGCTGACCAGCTCGTAGGTCCGCTCGCAGACGTGACACACGTGCGTCGGGTCGAAGTCCATGAAGGCGTCGAGATCGATGTCCATGATCAGGCCCCCCTGTCGACGAGCGAGAGGTGATGCGCCCGCGCGCGTGTGAACGCCTCGAGCGCCCGCGCGACGAGATCCTGCGCCCGCCACCGCCAGATCCCCGCCGCCGCGTCCGCCCGCAGCGTAGATAGGCTCTGCTCGAGGCCTACGCGCTCATACTCGTCGTCGTCGAGGTCGCGCGAAATTTTCTCGACGAAGGACTCGACGTCGACCTGAAGCATCGCGTCGCAAAACCTTGTGAACTCATTCGCCGTACGCGCGCGCGCGAGCATGAATTCGAGCGGCGGGCCGACGTACCGGTAGCTCCTGGGGTGGCCGTTGAGCGCGAGGACGAAGCGATCGAACAGCTCGCCGCTCGCCTCGAGCCCGCGCGCGCGCGGGCTCCAGCACGTCGAGCACGCCGTCGGGCGCATGTAGCGGCCGCGGTCGTGGACGACATAGTCAAAGTTGCAGGTGGGGCACAGCATGGACGTTCCGCTCGGCATCTTTGATCATGAGATCTACAGGCACCCTAGCCCAATCTAAAGGTGGTAGCGCGACGCGAGGGTCATGCCCAGCAGCGAGCGCAGCCCCTCGATGTAGCGCTGCGTATCCAGCGAGGGCAGCCGACCCATCACCGCGCGAAGCTCCGCCTCGAGACCGAGCCACTGCTCGAGCAGCCGCTGCTCGATGTTCGAGCCGCGGATCCGCTCGATGATCGCGGAACCAGGCAAGCGCAGGAGCTCGTCCGCGGACACCACCCCCTCGGCGAGGGCCAGGGCGAACACGCGGCTGGAGAAGTCGCGGCTGGGCACCTCCCGCTCCCAGGTGACCAGCATGTTCGAGAGCTGACCCATGCACTGCGCCCGCCACAGCATCCCCCGCAGCGGCCCGATCTCCCCGGCGTCGAGGCCAGAGCCGGCCATGAGGTCCATGGTCCCGAACACGACCATGTTCATGTTGTGGGGCGGGTAGAGCTCGTGCTCCGCCGGGTTCGCCAGCCCCGGCTGCCAGTGCAGCAGCAGCCCATAGCGCATGGCGTTGAACACCTGCCGAAAGTCGAACTCGAGCAGCATCCGGTAGTCGGCGTAGCCCGGCAGCGCTCGGCAACGCCGCTCCAGCTCCCCCCACAGATCGGCGATCAATTCAAAGTAGGCCCGCAGCTCCTCCGGCACCTCCGGCCGCGCCGCTCCCGGGGCCGAAAAGGGAATGCTCAGGGCCGCGCTCAACAGCGGCTCCGAGCCCCGCTCATCGGCCAGATCATCCACGAGCACGTTGAGGATCACCGCCAGCAGCTTCGTATCCGCCAGCGGCTCGGCCCACTCGCGCGGGACCAGGGAGAGCTGGGTCAGCTCCAGCCCCCGCACCGCCCAACGCCAAAGGTAGGCGTCGCGCCGCCCCACCCGCTCGTAGCGCTCGATGTAGTCCCGGACGATCGGCGTGAATTCGATGGCCCGCACCTCCGCGAGACTGTTCGAACACTGGGCCAACGTCCGAGAGAGAAAATCAGCACTCTCAGCATGTCGAATCACGATCCCGTATTTGTGCAATCGACATGCCCATCGCGAACACCCCCCGCTACGGCCTCCCAGCGCCCGTCCGCGCCCTCCCCGGCTGCGGCTCACGCACTGCGTCCCCGCGAGGGGGCCGATTCCGCAGCCTGGAGCCAGCTGCGATGGGCTCGTGCCATCGACCAGAAGCGCCCGCCCCTACCCATGAACACGAGCAACTCGATGGCGATCCTGGTCGGCCGTTCAGCGGGCCCAAGTCGATCATCTCTGGTCCATCGAGCGGGGCCTTTGCAACACGCTCCTGGCCGAGGGTTGCGCCCGCGATCCCGAGCCGGGATACTCGGGGCGATGCACGTCGATCGCTCGCGCTTTTTGGTGTTGACCGCCACCTTGGCCCTGGCCGCCTGCAACAAGGAGGCCGAGACCAAGCCCGACGAGGCCAAGGACAAAGCCGAAGAGCCCGAGAAGAAGGCCGAGGAGCCCGAGAAGAAGGCCGAAGAGCCCAAGCCCGAAGAGCCCGAGAAGGAATTCGGCATCAAGGGCGCGCCGGCGGACGGCGCCGACAACGACGCGCTGCCCCCCGTGGTCCCGGACCCCGACGAGGGCAACGCGCCCGGTCCCCAAAAAGAGACGCTCCAGTAGGCGCCCCCTCTGGACTCGAGAGAGAGTCCTAGCGCACGTACTCGAAGTCGATGGGCTTGCCCTTGAGCCCGCGGGTCGGCGGCGCGATCCAGTTGGCGAACTTCCCAGACTCGCGCACCGGCTTCATGATGCTGTCGAGGTAGCGCCGGTCCTCGGGCCCGAGCAGCCACTGCGGCGCCTTCGCCTCGAAGGCCTCGCGGGAGATCAGCTCGCCCTCGGGGTTGAAGCAGTGGTCGGAGTAGATGCCCTGGTGCCGGTGAAAGCGGCGGCTCGGCAGGCGCAGCCGGTGCTCGCTGCCCTCCTTCTCGAGCAGGCGGTTCCACTTGCGCACGGCTCGCTCGCAGTCCTTGACGTACTCGTCGCGCAGGACCTCGTTCATCGCGTTGCGCAGCGGGACCTCGCGGCTGCGCAGCTCGCCGTTCTCGATCACGGGCAGGGTGTAGAAGTCGTCGAGGGCGCGGTGGTCGGTGTAGCGGTCGGCCTCCCGGAAGCGGCCCTTGAGCCCCGCGCCGAAGTAGCTGGCCGCGTTGTTCGAGATCTCGCCGCCGAACAGGTCCAGGCAGTGGGAGAACCAGTAGTTGATCGCGCGCTGCATGGTCGGCATGTCGATGCCGCCCTGGTTGCGCACGTCGCCGTTGGGGTCGATGCGCTCGAGCTCGGCCGCGCGCTTGATGATCCGCGCCAGCCCGGTCTCGCCGACGAAGAGGTGGAAGGCCTCCTCGGTCAGCATGAAGTCGCAGGACCGGGCGAGGGGGTCGAAGCCGCTCTCGCGCAGCGCGGCCAGCTGGAACTTGCCGTCGCGGTCCGTGAACATCGTGAACGCGAAGAAGCTCAGCCAGTTGTCGCAGGGCTGGTTGAAGGCGCCGAGGATGCGCGGCTTGTCCGGGTCGCCGCTGCGCCGCTCGAGCAGCTCCCCGGCCTCCTCGCGCCCGTCCTTGCCGAAGTACTTGTAGAGCAGGTAGGCCATGGCCCACAGGTGGCGCCCCTCCTCGACGTTGACCTGGAAGAGGTTGCGCATGTCGTAGAGGCTCGGCGCGCTGCGGCCGAGCAGGCGCTGCTGCTCGACCGAGGCGGGCTCGGTGTCCGCCTGGGTCACGACGATGCGGCGCAGCGCGTTGCGGAACTCGCCGGGGACCTGCTCCCACGCCGGCGCGCCGCTCATGTCGCCCGCGCGGATCACCGCCTGCTCCTCCCGCGGGGTCAAGAAGATGCCCCAGCGGTACTCGGGCATGCGCACGTAGTCGTAGTTCGCCCAGCCCCCCGAGTCCACGGAGATCGCCGTGCGCAGCCAGACCTCGTTGGGCTCGTACTCCGTCGGCCCCATCTCGTGCCACCACTGCAGGTACTTGGGCTGCCAGCGCTCGAGGGCCCGCCGGACCTTGGGATCGTCGGCGAGGCCGACGTTATTGGGGATGCGACAATTGAGATCTACGGGCGCGTTCATCGAGACTCCAGGCCCAGACAGCCTGCGCCCCGCGAGGAGGCTCGAAAAGCGAAGGCTTTTCGTGTGCTGACCCGATCCGCCTCGCTCACGGGCGACGCAGTCTTTTCGGAGACACAGCGGCTTCACTGAAGCCGCTGGATCCGATCACGCCCCAGTGTACCCCTGCGTCCGCGGGCAGGCGCTACACTGGCTCCCCTCGCCCATGCAACACCGCGTCTATCGAAGCGACGACGGCCTCACCCGGGTCCAGGTGATCGGCAGCGTCACGCCCGAAGACGTGCTCCAGGTGGCGCGCCTGCTCTCGAAGCTCCTCGCCCACCCCGGGCCGACGTTGGTGCTCATCGACCAATCCCAGGTCGATCCCAAGTTCGGCCGCTCCGGCCGCAGGGCCCTCGAGACCATCGCCGACTCCCTCGCCTGGGACCGCGGCGCCGTCATCGGCTCGAGCCACATCAACCGCATGCTCGCCCGCATCGTGCTCGAGCTCGTCAGGCAGACCGAGCGCACCCGCTTCTTCGACACCGAAGCCGACGCCGTCGCCTGGCTGCTCTCGCCCCTGGACTGAAGCGAGGCTCGATCTGCGCTCGAGTCCAGGCCCGTCCAGGCGGGCTCGGTTGGAGACGCGCGAGAACTTGCTACTGTCTCGGCATGTCGACCGAGGACCCTTCGTCGGTGCGCGCGGACCACCCCGGACAGGCTCGCTTTCCCAACCTGCTCGCGCCCCTGGACCTGGGCCACGTCGTGCTGCGCAACCGCGTGCTGATGGGCTCCATGCACGTCGGGCTCGAAGAGCAGCCCGGCCGGCTGAGCAAGATGGCCGCCTACTTCGCCGCCCGCGCTGCCGGGGGCGTGGGCCTGATCGTCACCGGCGGGGTCGCGCCCAACCGCGCCGGCGTCACCAAGCCCCTCGCCGGCAAGCTGCGCAACCGCTACGAGGTCTTCAAGCACCGCGCCGTGACCGACGCGGTCCACGAGGCCGGGGGGCGCATCGCCATGCAGATCCTCCACACCGGCCGCTACGCCTACTCGCCCTTGGCCGTCGCGCCCTCGGCCATCCAGTCGCCGATCAGCCCGTTCAAGCCGCGCGCCCTGTCCGAGCGAGGCGTCCGCTCGACCATCGCGGACTTCGCCCGCGCCGCCCGGCTCGCCAAGGAGGCTGGCTACGACGGCGTCGAGATCATGGGCAGCGAGGGCTACCTCATCAATCAGTTCATCGCCCGGCACACCAACCACCGCAAGGACGGCTGGGGGGGCAGCTACGCCAACCGCATTCGCTTCGCCCTCGAGATCGTCCGCCAGACCCGGGACGCCGTCGGCGAGGACTTCATCATCATCTACCGGCTGTCCATGCTCGACCTGATCCCCGACGGCTCGACCTGGGACGAGGTCGTCGAGCTCGCCAAGAAGGTCGAAGAGGCCGGGGCCAGCATCATCAACACCGGCATCGGCTGGCACGAGGCCCGCGTGCCCACCATCGGGACCATGGTCCCCCGCGGCGCCTTCACCTGGGTGACCAAGAAGCTCATGGGCGAGGTCTCGCTCCCGCTCGTGACCTCGAACCGCATCAACATGCCCGAGACCGCCGAGCGCATCCTCGCCGACGGTCACGCGGACATGGTGTCCATGGCCCGCCCCCTGCTCGCCGACCCCGAGTGGGTGCTCAAGGCCGAGCAGGACCGCAGCGACGAGATCAACACCTGCATCGCCTGCAACCAGGCCTGCCTCGACCACGTGTTCCGCAACAAGCGGGCCGCCTGCCTGGTCAACCCCCTGGCCTGCCACGAGACGGAGCTGCGCATCGAGCCCGCGAGCGCGCCCAGGCGGGTCGCCGTCGTCGGTGCCGGTCCGGCCGGGCTCGCGGCCGCGACCGTCGCCGCCGAGCGCGGCCACGCCGTCACCTTGTTCGAGGCCAGCGAGGCGATCGGCGGCCAGTTCAACATGGCCAAGAAGATCCCCGGCAAGGAGGAGTTCCGCGAGACCCTGCGTTACTTCGCCCGACGCATCGAGCTGAGCGGGCTGAGCCTCGAGCTCGGGCGCCGCGTCGACGCGGCCGCGCTCGCCGACGCCGGCTTCGACGTCGTCGTGCTCGCCACGGGCGTTCGCCCCCGGGAGCTCAGCTTCCCCGGCGCCGACGACCCGCGGGTGCTCAGCTACGTCGACGTGCTCGCGGGCGGGGCCGAGGTCGGGGAGCGCGTGGCGATCATCGGGGCCGGCGGCATCGGCTTCGACGTCGCCGAGTTCCTCGCCCACCAGGGCCAGAGCACCGGCGAAGACCTGGGCACCTTCCTGCGGACCTGGGGCATCGACGGCGAGCACGAGAGCCCCGGCGGCCTCCAGGCTCCGAGCCCGCCAGCCCCTCGCCGCAAGATCGTCATGTGTCAGCGACGCGCCGGCAAGCTCGGGGCGAGCCTGGGCAAGACGACCGGCTGGATCCACCGCGCCGCCCTCAAGCAGCTCGAGGTCGAGATGCTCGATCGGGTCCGCTACGAGCGCTTCGACGAGCAGGGCCTGCACATCGAGGTTGAGGGCAGCCCGCGCGTCCTCGAGGTCGACAACGTCATCGTGTGCGCCGGGCAGCTCAAAGACGACCGCCTGCTCGAGCCCCTGCGCGCCCGAGGCATCACGGCCCACTGCATCGGCGGCGCAGCCCTGGCCGCCGAGCTCGACGCCAAGCGGGCGATCGACGAGGGCACGCGGCTCGCCGCGTCCCTTTGAACGGTTAGGGGAGGTCCTCGATGGCCTCGGCCGTGCACTCGGGCGGGGCCGTCGCGGCGTTGCAGCGCACCGGGTTGCCCTCGGGCAGGTCCAGGAAGTAGCGCATGCCATCCACCGGGGCGAGGAAGTCGTCCTTGAGGGCGTGCGTACCGCTGAGCTTGCCCGCCTCGAGCTCCGCGAAGCACTCCCCGTCGGGCTGCCCCGCGCCGCACACGTTGCTCGCCGTCAGGACGTCTGCCGCGTGCGCTTCGGCGATCTTCGGGCTGCCGGGGTCGTTGATCTTGTCGACCGCGGCGTAGGGCAGCTCGTAGTCCCCCTGACCGACGAACATCATGCGCCCGAGCAAGCTGGTGTAGCCGTAGGTGTAGGCCTCGACCGAGGGGTGCCCCCCGTTGAGCACGCTGAACATGACCTTGCCGCGGACCTCGCCCAGCGTCGGCCAGCCCTCGGCCTCGAGCGCCGCGCGGACGTTGTCGTAGTCGCCGCGCACGAAGTCCGGCGTCAGCACCCGGTTGGGCGGGAACACGTCGAGGATGGCCTGGTCGACGAGCAAGAGATCATCGATGGGCATGCCGCCGGTGCTGTCCTTGAGCTCGAGCCAGATCATGATCGGGACGTGCCCGGGGTTTTGCTCGGACCAGTCCGAGATGGTCAGCAAGCAATCCTCGAAGGTCTCGCAGGTCGTCTCTTCGTCGATGATGATGATGTGATAGACGAGGAACTCGCCGTCGAGGGTTCCCCGGTGCAGGTCGAGCTCGAAAGCGCGGACGCCGTAGTCCTCGAGCTGGACGTCGAGGGGCGGGTGGCTGTACTCGTGGCTGGCGTCGAAGGGGATGAGCGGCTCGAGGTGGTAGCTGTTGTGCGTGGCCTTGACCTGCACGTGGGCTAGGGTCAGGACGTCGTCGAGGGGTCCCTCGAAGCCCGTCTCGCCCGTCTCGGTCTCGCTCTCTTCGGACTCGGAGCTCTCGGACTCGGACTCGGACTCTTCCGTCGAGCTCTCGGACTCGGACTCCTCCGTCGAGCTCTCGCTCTCGGACTCCTCCGTCGAGCTCGAGGCCCCGGTCTCCGAGCTGCCCGTCTCTCCCCCAGTCTCGCCGCCAGTCGCCGAACCAATCTCGTCGTCGCTCCCGGGCGCGCTGGAGTCGGCGCAGGCTGCCAGCGAGAGGCAAGAGGCGAGCGAGACAGTCCAGAGCGAACGAGCCATTGCTCAGTCTAACGCGCGCGGGCGCCGACGAGACGATCGGAGCGATATGGTGCCGATCGCAAACGCCCCAGTCGCTCGCTCGGCGCGGGAGCCTGACTTCAGGCCTGACTTCAGGCCTGGCGAGAAGGAGATGAGCCCATGCCCAAGGAGCTGACCCTCCGCCCGCGCCCGCGCCGCGATCGGCCGGCGCGTGGAGCTGTGCTTCGAGCTGTTCGCCTTCGTCCATCGCTGGTTCGCGGCGAACGACCCCGAGGTCAAGGCCGCGCTCAAACGCCTCGAGCGCAACTCCGACGAGCCGCGCAGCACCAAAGAGCGCCGCGAGGCGCTGGTCCGTCGGGGCATCACGGCAGACCAAGCGGACGATCTCATCGATTGGCTCGGCGCGTCGATCTCAATGCTCCTACCGCTGGAGATCGGATCGCCGTGGGCATCCGATGCTAGGCTGATCCCGTGTCCTGGACGCGCCGCCGCTTCACTCGCCTGCCCCTGCTCGCTCCCGCCCTCGCCCTCCCCGGGCTGGCGAACCTGGGCGGCTGCGCGCGCCCGAGCTTCGGCAGCACCCGCCCCGGCCGCGGCTCCTGGGACGAGCGAGCCCTGGCGCTGAGGCTGTGGCGCGCGAGCGAGCCCTCGGGCAACGCCGCCCTGTCCCCCGTCAACCTCGCCGCGGCCCTGACCATGGCGACCCTCGGCGCCCAGGGCCGCACCCGAGCCGAGCTCGCCGAGGTCCTGGGCGTGCGCAGACCGGACACCGCCGTCGAGGCCCTCGCGGCTCACGTCGCGCGCTGGTCGACCCTCGAGGCCCCAGCCCTCCGCGCCGCCAACGGCTTGTGGACCCGGTCCGCCGACGCCCTGGAGCCCAGCTACGTGCGCACCCTCGAGCAGCGCCTCGCTGCCCACTCGGAGACCATGGAGGACCTCGAGTCGGGGCGCGAGGCGATCAACGCCTGGGTGTCCGAGCGCACCGAGGGTCAGCTCCCCGCGCTGCTCGAGGCTCCCCTGGACCCCGCCACCCTCGCGGTGGTCGTCAGCGCCCTGCACTTTCGCGGGCACTGGCTCGAGCCCTTCGACCCCGAGTCGACCAGGCCGCGACCCTTTCATCGCGACGACGGATCCGAGATCGAGGTCCCGATGATGACCGGCCACGGCTTCCTACGCCGCGCCTGGAGCGAGCGCAGCCAGCTCTACGCCGTCGAGATTCCCTACTCGGCGGGAGCCCAGGCCGACGCCCAGATCCGCGAGTCCGAGCTCGCCCCCGACGACGCCTCCGAGCCCACGCCCTCGCTCCCGCCGCGCTTCGACATGCTGCTCATCCTCCCGCCCCGGGACCAGCCCATCGCCGAAGCCAACGCCCAGCTCGAGTCGGGCGCCCTCGCGGAGCTCCTGGACATGCTCGAGACCGCCGAACCGCTGACCCTCTACGTCGACCTGCCGCGCTTCTCGATCCGCGCCCGCACCGACGTGCGCGCTCTGTGCCGCTCCCTCGGGGCCGAGCAGGCCTTCGGCCAGAGCGCGAACTTCAAGGCCATGACCAAGGCCCCCGCGCGCATCGACCACTTCGAGCAGCTCGTCGCCGTCGACGTCGACGAGGCCGGCACCGTGGCCTCCGCCGCCGCAGCCTTTGGTATCGCCGCGCGCTCGATGCCCGCGCGCTTCTCGGCCGATCGTCCGTTTTGGTACATCATCCGCGAGCGCGGCGGCCCGTGGCTGTTCCTGGGACAGTACAGCGACCCGGAGGCCTGAGCCGGTCGCCTGGCCCTGACGTCTCCGCGCCGCGTCGGGTATGACCGGTGCAGGAGCCGTGTTCCAGGCATGACGAGCTCCCCCCCGACCCCCGCGCCCTTCAGGCCCCTGCCACTCATGCTGCTGCCGTTGCTGCTGCTCGGCTGTCGAACGCCCACCACCACAGCGCCGGAGCCCGCAGCCGCGCAGCCCACCGCCACCACTTCAACCTCTGCCTCTGCCGACACTGGTTCGAGCTCGCCCAAATCGACAACGAGCCCCACGCCAGCCCCATGCGTCGAGGCCCCCTCCTCTACAACATCTTCGACACCCGAAACGAGGGCACCGCCACCGGCGTCGAGGAGATGTTCATGCACGCCGGCCTCTACGACGACAGCCCTCGGGCCCGCGAGATCGTGTGGTTCATGCTGGCCCAACGCGCCGCCCGTGGCCTCGGCTCCCTCCACGCCCACGCCATGACCATGGCCGAGGCGGGCACCGTGCACGTCGAGTGGACCCCCCGCGGGTGGATGCGCAACGAGCCCGAGCTGCTGCAGTTCGAGCAGCACCTCTACCTGCGCCAGCCTGGCTACGGCACCAGCTACGTGACCGGGAAGTACCTGCTCGAGCGCCTCTTGGCCCACCGCAGCCAGCAGGCCCATACGCAGGGCGAGGCCTACAGCCTGCGCGACTTCTACACCGAGCTGATGGCGACGGGCTGCATCCCGATCGCCCTGGTGCACTGGGAGCTCACCGGAGACGACCGGCAGATCCGCGAGCTCCTCGCGGCCCAGTAGCGAGCCCCTACAACGACATCCGAAGCGCTCGTTCAACACCCGGTTCGAGGACTTGAAGGCCGCGTCGCTCCACGCCGAGCGCTGCGGGTTGTAGGCCTCCCCGGCCAGCGCGACCTCCTCGCCTGGGAGAGGCTCGACGGACTACTCGAACACGCTCGCGTTGGTCTCGCTCGTCCCCCGGCGCGAGCCAGTGCCACGCGTCGGGCCAGACCTGCATGCGCGTGGCGATGGGCGCTGGGACCTCGACGTTCGCGGGCTCGGTCACCCCGTTGTCGTTGAACGGGAAAGTCAACCCCTCGTGGATCGCGGCCTCGACCGCCGACACCTGCCCTCGGCCCCGAGTTCCTCCCAGTACTCGTTGCAGGCCGGGTCGTCGTTGTAGACGCTGCGCATGACGTGGGCCTCGGCCAGGTAGGGCTCCTGGGGCAGTGCTCAGTCGTCCACGCCCGCCACACCTTGGCGTCGCTCCCCGCCTCCGGCTGACACCATCCTGGGTTGGTACCGCAAGCTCATCGCGCGCAAATACAACGAGAGCAAGCCGACGACCTGGTCGACCAACAACGCGCCCTGACATCGTCGAGCTGATCGTTGACATGTCCAAGACCAACCCGGGACGGGGCTACTCGCGCATCCAAGGCGCGCTCCGGAACCTCGACCTCGAACTCGGACGCTCGACCGTTGCTCGGATGCTGTCTTCGCGGTGGACTTCTTTGCGGTGGAAAGGTGACGCTGCGCTCGAGGCGATCCAGGAGCTGCTCGGTCACTCGACGATCGAGATGACCATGCGCTACGACCACCTCACGCCGTCGACGTTGATCGGCGCCGTGGCAGCGCTCGATCCGCGACAGCACCATGACAGCACCACGTCGCTCCTCGAACTGAAAACGGGCAGCTAGGCTACCCTAGCTGCCCGTTTCCGGGTTGGAGGCGCGGGGAGTCGAACCCTGCCCTCACGCATGCGGAAAAGCTGAACGATAACGCAGCCTTGGCCCGCATCACTGGTGACATGACAGGACGGCAGACCCGCGCCTCGGTCCGTTCTGGTCCGCGAGAGAGAGGCTCGTGCCATGTAGTCACAGCACCATAGCGGCGCCGGCTCTTTCGCGCGGCAGACCTTGGTGGCTCGCAGTCTTCGGTCACGGCAGATAGCCGGGAAAATATTGCCTGCTCGGCCCTTTGGTGAGGTAGATCACATATCGAGTTTTGAATGTCAGTGGCTCGATCACAACAACTCAACCAATGGAAAACCTCGATTCTGACCAAATTCGAGCCAACGCCTTCGTCGATTTTGCCACTCTCGTGGCCTTCCTTGAGCAGAAGCTTAAGGAGCCCCAGAACGCAGCGCTCATCAAAGCCTACGGCGATACCCTCGCGCAGCTGCTCGAGACTCCCCTGGGCTACAACCTCGCGGGTACGGCGAAGACGCAGTGGAACCCGAGCCCCGAGCCGAAGCAGTCGAAGGGCTGATCGAGATGGGGGCCAACGACAACAGCAAGCCGGCCGCGATCGCGGCCGACACCTTCATCTTCCACTCGACCTTCATGCCCTTCACCGTCACGGGCGCCGCGGTCGGTCGGCGGGGGGCGCTCGGGGCCGAACTCGACGCCCTGCGCCAGGAGCTCGGCCTGTTCGAGGACGTGCCAAGCGGAGGCAGTGACGTGTTCACCGAGCTTCCCGAGTTGGGCTATCTCTTCCTCGAGCGAACCCGGGTCCGCCCGCTCGGTTATACCATCGAGCAGGCGCCCTTCTACCAGCTCTCCCTCGCACCCGCTGAGGTCGTGACCCTGCGTCAGCGCTCCTTTTCTCGCCGCCAGACCACACTCACGGAAGAGGCCGAGCGCGAGACGGAGCGCTCGCTCGAGTACTCCAGCAGTCTGACCACCGACTTCGAGGAAGAGTTCTCGAAGTCTCTATCCGAGACCTTCAACTGGGGCGTCACCCAGAACATCAGCGGTGGCTACAACACCGGCGTCTGGAACGTCAATGGTTCGACCAGCGTCAACGTGTCGAGCAGCGAGAGCTCATCCGAGTCGGCCCGAGAGGCCAGCAAGATCGTCGAGAAGCTCGCTCGCAAGGTCGAGACGAAGCAAAAGGCGCGCCATAAGACGGCGGTCTCGATCTCCCAAGAGTCGACCTACGAGGACGAGTCGGTCCGCACGATCCGCAACGACACCCACGGCACGAAGAAGCTGCTGATGCGCCGCGTCATGCAGGTCCGCCACGTGTCTCACGAGCGATACGACATGCGCCTGTGCTGGTCGCCCTCGATCCCCTCCCCAGCGAAGAACTTCTCCACCGTCAGCAGTGGCAAGACCAAGACCCTCGGGGAGTTCCGCGCGGCCCTCGCGGACCTAGAGCCTCAGCCTGGAGAGATCGGGTTTGCCAAGAAGCCGGCGGACGAGATCGTCACCATCGGTCCCATCGACCTCACCAAGATCCAGGACGACAAGGAGGGGACGGAGCAGCTCGTCCTCGAAGAGGGCATGGCCTACGCCGAACTCCTCGACGACAGCATCGTGTTCACCAACAAGCACGGCAACTACGCCATTGCCTTTCGCTACCACGACGGCACCCGGCACTACTGGGGCAGCATGTCACAGTCGGAGCTCAAAAAGTGGTTCGAGCCGGACATCGAGCCGAACGACACGAAACTGCCAGAACCTGGGACGGAGGCGTCTCAGGGCACCGTGCGGCTGTCCTTTCGCTACCTCCTGAGTAACGACGTTTTCTCCCCCGGCCATGCCAAGGTCGAGTTCAAGGTCCGGCTCGAGCCCACGGAGCAGCGCAAGCAGGCGTGGCACAACGCCGTCGAGCAGTGGCGTGATGAACAGGCTCAGGTTCAGTACGGGCTCCAGGAGGAAGAACTGGCGACGCTCGAAAGCGAGATCGGCGAGGACACCCTCGTGCCCTCCCAGCTGATGAATCGCATCATCGACCGCTACTTCCAGTCGCTGCGCGACGGTGACTTCGACTCGGTCGAGCTCTTGCACCGCGTGTTCGAGTGGGAGGAGCTCCAAGCGACGCTCTACGCCCCCTGGTGGGACGGGGACACTGACAACGACGCCAGTGCATCCCAGACCGAGTTTTGGAACGCGTCGTGGGCCAAACTGTACATCCCCGTGCGCGCGGGCTTCGAGCGGGAGGCGGTACTCTTGCTGATTCGCTTTGGTGCACTGGAGCCATCGACACCGGTCCTCGGCTCCGTCGAAGCTCGTGTCAACAGCCTCCCGGCCGACCGCGCCGCGCTCCGAGACCCCGCCACGTTCGATGGCGCAGCCATCCACGCGTTGCTCACGAGCCCCCAGCAGATCGAGCTGACCGAACGAGACGCGGACAGCTGGACCCAGTCCTTCGAAGAGCAGAGCGGCTTCACCGTGCTCAACAGCTTCTTGATCACCCTGCCGACCGACGGCGTGGACATCGAAGAGCAGATCCACATCAGCGAGTCCAGCGCCCAGCAGCTGGCCTACCAGCGCGAGGTCGTCGACCTCGAGCTGCGCGGCCAGGTCAAGGAACGCCTCGATACGAGCGACATCAACATCGGGGTCTCCTTGTGACCAAGGCCAGGCTGCAGAGCTTCGAGGCCGAGTCGACCAAGTTGAGCCAGTACCTCATCGCGCAGATCCGCCACGAACTCGCTGCGGCCCCCGTCCCCCATCTGTACGGGACCCCCCAGCATCGTAGCCCGCTGCTCGACAAGGTCCTCGACCCCTTT
>NZ_ABCS01000109.1 GCF_000170895.1 Plesiocystis pacifica SIR-1
CCTCGCTCACGGCGCTGTCGCGGCGCTCGGCCTACTCGGCGGCCTTGAAGTTCTTGCAGCGCAGCGCGCCCGCGTGGTGCGAGATGTTGTCGCGCAGGAAGGCCACGGCGCCGGCGGCCGCGAACATGTCCTCGGCCTTTTGCAGCTCGGCGCAGGCGGTCTCCTTGTCGCGCTTGTAGTCGGCGACGGCCGCGAGGCCCTCGTGGGCGCGGGCGACGAGCAGGGCCTCACCGCCAGAGTCGATCACCGCCTGGTACTCCTTGGCGGCGTCGTCGAGGCGCTCGGGGGCGACGACCTTGGTGTCGTCCTCGCCCACGCCGAAGGCCTGGTTGAGGTGGGCCTCGGCGAGGTGCAGGCGAGCCAGGAGCCCGTAGGGGCTCTCGTGGCGCAGGACCTCCTCGAGCTCCTCCTGGGCCTGGGGGGCCTCGTGGACGCCGATCAGGTAGACGGCGTGGGCGGCGTGGGCGAGCTGGAGGATCTCCTCGTCGCCCAGGCGGTTGCCGGCGTTGACGGCCTCCTGGGCCGGCTCCTCGCCGTTCTCGGGGATGATCTTGGCGGCGGCCATGGCCTGCAGCGAGGCCGCGATGGCGTTGGCGCGGACCTTGGTGTCCCCGGTCAAGGTCGCGCGCAGCTCGGCCGCGTCGGCGGCCACGGCCTCGTACTCGCCCTTGAGCAGGCGCTCGTAGAGGGTCGCGAGCTCGGCGGGGTCGGGGTCTTGCTCGGGCAGCCCGGGCTGGGCGTCGGCCCCCTCGCCATCGCCCGCGCCATCGCTGGCGCCGTCGTCGTTGGAGGTGACCTCGTCGGGGTTGGTGCTGTCGCCGTCCTTGTCCTTCTTGCAGCCCGCCGGGGCCAGGGCCAGCGCGAACGCGGCGATCAGGGACAGGGAGGTGGTGGAGCAGAGCTTGGTGCGGTTCATGGCTCGGGTGCTTCGTCGGGGGTGGCGTCGGGGGTGGCGTCGGAGTCGGATGTGGGGTTGGCCGACGCGTCGGGGCTCGGCGCTTGGGATGCTCGAGGTGCCTCGGGGCGGTCGGGTCGCTCGAGCACGCGGATCTGGATCTGCCCGCGCGCCCCGAGCATGCCACGCATGTCCGCGCCGCCGATGGACTTGGGGTCGTCGAAGAGCAGCAGGTCGCCCAGGACCTGGACGCGGTCGCCCAGGTAGAGCGAGATCGTGTCGTGGGGCCCGTCGTCCTCGCGGGGGGCGATGACCCGGGCCTGCTCGAGGTTCTCGAGGCCGAGGATGACCGAGGCCTCGCCCTCCCCGGCCTCTGCCAGCAGGGCCAGCTCCGCGGCGATCGCCGTCTTGCGCCCCGAGCCGTGGCGGTTGTGATAGACGCAGGCGAAGGGACCCGTGCCCAGGGCGCCCTCGCCCATGCGGATCACGCCCTCGACGTGCACGGGGCCGTTGTTGGCCTCGGCCAGGCCGACCACCGGCAGCGCCTCGAGCTTGGCCACGCGCAGGTCGAAGTCCGGCCGCGCCCGCAGGCCACGCTCGGACTTGCGCCCCTTCATGACCACGTTGGCGAGGACCAGCACGCCGACCGCGAGGGTGATCAGCAGGCCGACCTTGGCCCAGGGGGCGTTGAGCAGCCAGTCGATCTCGCTGGTCTCGTCGGGCACGGCCTGGCCGCCGAGCTCCGGGGGGCCGAGGGCCGCCAGCAGCTGGCCGAGGGCGGCGTCGAGGGTCGCCAGGGAGCGTTGGATGTCTGCGAGGATCACCAGTTCGCCTCCGCGAGCATGAGGGTGAACTCGAGCGAGTTGGTGTCTTCGCTGTCCTCGGCGACCTCGCCGACGAGCAGCGAGCGGCCGGTCTCGCCAGGATCGATGCGCTCGACTCGCTCGCCGAACAGGCGCGGGCCGTCCTTGAACTCGACCCGCGGCATCGCCCCATAGATCGGCACGGTCCCGTTGTTGGTCAGCGTGATCACCCAGCGGATCCGCCCCAGCCAGATCTCCGGGCGGCCCTCGACCTGCATGGTCAAGATCGGCTCGATGTCGTAGGCGCGGTTGGGCGGGCCCTCGTGGACCCGCGGGATCAGCCGCATGCGGTTGCCCTGGTAGTCCATCTGGACCACGAACTCGCGCATGACGTTGAGGCCGAGGAGCCCGTCGGTGTGCTCCGTCGCGCACGAGTCGCACACCGACGCCAGCAGGCCGGGGATCCGGACGTCGCCCAGGCGCAGCGCCGGGAGGTAGACCATGCGGCTCTCCCGGAGCCCGCTGGCCGTGTTGAACTCGAGCTTGGGCGCGTCCTCGGGCACCTCGATGCCCAGCTTGCGCGCGGTCTCGGTGGTGATCGTCGTGTACGAGGCCCCGGTGTCGAACAGGTACTCGAGGGCCTCCACGGGCGCGCCCTCGCCGTCCTCGCTCAGGGTGCCCCCCGGTCCGCGACCCTCGAGCTCGACGCTCAGGAAGATCGCCGCGCCCTCCTCGGTGAAGGGCACCACGATGTCGCCGTCGAGGGCCACGCGGGTCTCCTCGAGCACGGGCGCCGGGAACTCGCCGCCCCCCGGGTCGATGGCGTCGGCGGCCTCGTGGCCGAGGGCGCTCAGGGCCCGGGTCGCCTGGTGGGTGTCCCCGAAGTGACCCTGGACCACCCACTCGCAGCTGCGCAGCGCCGTGCCCACGAGGTCGGGGATCAGCAAGGTCGCGATCAGCAACCCGCTCGCGTTCCACACGCTCGGCAGCCAGGCCATCGTCGCCCGGATCCGCGCCGGCTCGGCGATGTGTTTCCAGGCCGCGATCACGAAGGGCACGCCGAAGGTCAGGGCGACGGCGAGGAGCCAGTGCCACGCCGCGTGGGCGTCGGGGGTCGCCGCGCGGGCCAGGGAGAACACCGTGAGCAGCGCGACCAGCCCGACCACGAGGGACATCAGGCTCAGCGAGACCCAGCCAAAGGCCACGGCCACGGACGCGAGCTCGCGCGCGAACCACCCGCGCTCGGAGTCCGGCTGGCCCGGGGGCCCCTCGGCCGACGCCGCACCCTCGCCGGCCCGCGAACCGGCCGAGCGTGGACCCGTGGACGCGTCCGGGGGCCGGCTGGATGTGCTCTCCGGGGCCAAGGCACCGCAATGTAGCAGCTTCGATCCCGCCCGGGGCCGCCCCCAGGCCCTGAGCGGCGCAGGCGTTGAGAAGGGGTTCGGATTCACCAGGCCCGGTTTTCTCTCTGCGCGCCGACGCGACCGTCCCATCCCGACGTTCAGGTGCGACACCGCGAGCGAGCGCGCCGCGCGAGATCTGCCTTGGGCGGCGCCCTACGTGACAAGGCGTGCAGGACTCGACGCGCTCCAAATCACGGCTTCAACTCCATTGAGTAGTTGGCGTGGGTCTTCGATGGCTCTAAGATTTCGCTCACGCGATGCCGGGGCCATCGAGCGCCAAGCCGCCGATCTTCAAGATCAGCTTTGAGTCCTACGACGATTTCCTCGTCGAGTATGGCGACAATTTGCGCCGTGGAATTTTGATGCTCCCCGGCGAGACGGGCCTGGCGCCCGATCAGCCCGTGCGCATCAAGCTGATCTTGCCCGACGAGCACGTCCTGTACCTCAAGGGCACGACCCGTGAGCCGGGCAAGGAAGCCTACGGCGCCCGCAAGGCCGACGACCAGATCCAGGTCCAGCTCGCCACCTACACGGCGGAGCAGACCGCGGCGCTGGAAAAGTGCGTCAGCGGAGTCATCGCCGAGGAGGCCGCCGCCGAGGAGGCCAGCGCCACCGGGCCCATCAACCTCCTGCTCGTCGACGACTCCGTCGGCGTCCGCATCGAGCTCGGCGACGCCCTGCGCGACCGCGGCCTGCGGGTGCGCGTGGCCGAGAACGGCCTGGTCGCGATCGCGGCCGCGCTCAAGCGACCCCCGGACATCATCCTGTCCGACGTCGAGATGCCGGTGATGGACGGCTGGACCTTCCTGCGCATGACCCGTGCGCGCCAGCGCCTGGCCCACATCCCCTTCGTCTTCTTCACCCGGCTGACCGACGACCTCTCGCGCCTGCAGGCCTACCGCATGGGCGTCGAGGACTTCCTCGGCAAGGACACCGGCGCCGACGAGGTCCTCGCCCGCCTGCAGGGCGTGCTCGCCCGCCACGCCAACCGCCCCGGCGCCCCCACTTCGGGCGCGCCCATGGCCATGGCCACGGGGCAGGGCCTGCGCGGGGACCTGGAGCACGTCAAGCTCGGGAGCTTGATGTCCTTCCTCGAGTCCGAGAAGCGCACCGGCAAGCTGCACCTCGACAACGGCCACGACTCGGCGATCCTCGACATCGTCGGGGGCCAGCTCGCGGGGGTCGAGAACCTCGGCAACTACGCCCACCCCCACGACCGCGTGTTCGAGCTCCTCGACTGGAACGCCGGGGCCTTCGAGTTCGCCTCGGGCGAAGACGAAGACGGGGCGCCGCGCAAGGACGAGGACCTGACGCCGATGACCTATCTGCTCATGGAGCACGCGCGTCGGGCCGACGAGGCCAACTCTCAGGGCTGACGCTGGCAGGGCTGACGCTGGCAGGGCTGACGCTGGCAGGGCTGACGCTGGTTTGAGCGCGAGCGCGGCTGGGATTCGTCGAACCCCAACCGCGCGCGACAGTCGATCTCGCTGCGCTTGCTAGCCCTGACGGACGCCGTTGAGGATCACGTCGAGGACCTGGGTGAAGGTGGCCTCGAGGGCCGCCTCGGCGCTGGCCCGCATGTCGCTCTGGGCCTCTTCGCTGACCGCGGGGCCGCCGACTTGCCGGGGCTCGCCGGGCGGCACCGGGGCGGGCGCCTTGGGCAGCTGCGGTCGGAGCAGCGCCTCGCAGGCCGCCAGGAAGGTCGTCCGGACCAACGCGGGCTCGAGCCCCGTGCGGAACCGGCCGCTGGCGATGCCCGCTCGAATGACCTCGTCGATCTTCTCGCAGGTCCGGCGCTGAGAGCCCTCGATGAGCTCCGTGAGGCTCGGCGTGGTCTCGAGGTCCCGGTAAAAGGGCGGCTGCGCCCTGGCGTAGCGCCGGCACATCAGCAAGACGATGGCCCTCAGCTGCTCGGCCTCGTCCGCCTCCCGGGCCAGAATCTGGTCGACGCCGAGATCGAGGCCATCGACGAGGCGGGCGAGGGCTTCGCGCGCCATCTGCTCTTTGGTTCGAAATTGCTCATAGAGTGTCCGCTTGCTGATGCCCACGTCCCGCGCGAGCTCGTCTACGCGCATCCCCCGGTACCCCTGGATGAGGAGCCGCGTCTCCGCGTGATCCAAGATTCGAGTCTTTAGTGAATGTCGTTGCATGGGTTTCCCCCCCAGGAACAAATCAAGCATTCCTAACGGGACCCGTCAACGACTTCGGTGTTTTTAGGCGAAAAAAGTGTTTGCGCAGCTTTGTTTGTCTAGCGAAATGTACGCTGGTTGTTCACCTGGCAATGCGAACTACCGGGCGCTCGACGGGCCCGGCGAGGCTGCGCACCCTCCGCCGCTTGGCGCTGGCGGCCGTACCCGCCCAGGCGATGACGACCCGCGGCTCCCACAGCTCGTTGCGCTCGCGCAGCCAACCGTAGGCCGGGCAGCGTCGGCACAGGTCCTCGTCGATGCGGTTGGCGGCGAGGACCGGGAAGTTCGGCTCGCTCTGGCCGTGGACCTCGATGCGGACGGCCAGCGCCCGCGGCTTGGGGCCCTTGCGAAATCGCGCCCGGGCGGTCCCGAGCTCGGTGTCGGTGAAGGGGTCGAGGCCGCTGCGGGAGGCTCGAATGTCGGGGTCGAGGGCGTCGGGGTCGGCCGCGATCTCGGCGCTGACCAGGGCGGGGTCCTCCGGCAGGAAGGACTGGCGCACGCACGCGGTCAGCCAGGCGCCGGGGAGGGTCACGCCCTCGAGGGCGACGTCGGGGGGCGGCGGCGGCAGGCGGACCACCCGCGGGCGCGGGCGGCCGTCCTCGCTGGCCTCGTAGCCGATGACCCGGACATGCAGGCCGCTGCGCAGGCGCAGGAAGCCCAGGGGCGAGCTGAGCACGAGCTCGTAGCGCTCGCCGAGGACGGCGTGCTCGGGCAGCGCCGTGTCGAGCACGTCGAGCACGCCGACCTGGCTCGAGGGGCTCGAGCGGGCCTCGAGCTCGGGGTCGCCGTGGGGCAGGAGCTCGATCAGGGTGCTGTCGGTCGCGAGCACGAAGGCGCCCACGGGCCCGCGCTCGGCGGGCAGGCCCACGCGGCCCGCCGGGTGCAGCCAGCCGCCGTTGAGCACGGGCAGGCGCGAGCGCAGCCGGGCCTCGAAGTCGCACTCGGCGATCAGCGCGCGCAGGCTCGGGAGGGCGCGCTCGATCGGTCCGCGGGCGGGCTGCTCGAGCCAGGCGACGGTCGCCAGGCTGGGCACGGCGAGGAGCTCGGGCCGCGCCCGGTGCAGGGCCTCGAGGGTCTCGGCCGCGGGCGAGGGGCCGTCTCGAGGGCCGCGCTCGATCGCGTCGATGCGGACCACCGAGGGGGCGCCGAAGCTGCTCAGGTCCTGGACGCGGAGCTGGTCGACGAGGGGCTCGTCGACGCGCGCGTGGAGCATGACGAGGGCGCGCGGCTCGGACGACTCGGACAGCTGGGCCCGCGCCCGCCAGCGCGCGTGCAGGCGGGGCCGGGCGAGGGCGCCGGCCGTGAGCGCCTCGGCGTCGAGGGCCTCGGCGCCAAAGCCCAGCCGGGCGCGGACCCGCTCGGCGTGGCTCGGCGCGTCGAGGACCGGGACCGAGGCCCGAAAGTCTTCGAGGGTCGCGACCCGGCGCAGGCCCAGCGCGCGGCCCGGCTCGGTGTCGACGAGGGAGGTGAGGATCGCCCGCAGTCGGGCCTCACGGGCCGAGCTCCCCCCACCTGGCGCGCTCATGGCTGGGCGATCACCACTCGCCCTGGCTGGGCCGGGACGCCCACGGCTCCGCGGGCGGGAGCGCCTCGCCGCGCTGCAGCAGCTCCACGGAGATCTGGTCGGGCGAGCGCACGAAGGCCATGCGCCCGTCCCGGGGCGGACGCAGGATGGTCACGCCCGCGGCCTCGAGCTTGGCGCACAGGCCGTAGATGTCGTCGACGGCGTAGGCGAGGTGGCCGAAGTTCCGACCGACGCTGTAGTCCTCGTCGTGGTCCCAGTTGTGGGTCAGCTCGAGCTCGGGCGCGCCGGGCTCGGTCGCCAGGAACACGAGGGTGAAGCGCCCCGCCGGGACCTCTTTGCGGCGCAGCTCGACGAGGCCGAGGAGCTCGAAGAATTTCAGCGCCGCGTCCAGATCGCGGACGCGGACCATGGTGTGCAGGTACTCGAGGGCCATGCTCTCAACCCCGCTCTTTGCGGGCGTCGCGGAAAAACAGCGCGTAGTTGTGGTCCATGGAGTGGACGCGCAGCCACGCGTCGAGGCTCGGCTGGCTGCGCGGATCGGCGACCAGCGACAGGGCCTCGCGGATGTTCTGGTACAGCCCCGGCGGCGACAGCGAGGCCTCGACGATGGGCACGAGCTCCGGGGTGCGGGTGACGATCGCCTGGCCGAGGGCGAACCACTTGTCGTCGACGAACTCGATCGCGCCCTCGCAGTGGTCGCTGGCAAGGCGCGAGAGCTGAGCCCACTCGCCGGCCTCGATCAGCTTGCGCATGTGCGGCTCGATCAGGGTGTAGACCTCCGGCCGAATCGCGACGAGCTCGTGGGTGCTCTCGCTCCACATCCAGTCGTCGTCTTCTTCGACGAACACCACCCCGACCAGGTCCATGCCCACGGGCAAGGCGTCGACGAGCTCGGCGAGGCCGAAGCTGATGGGCGTCCACTCGATCTGCCGCTCGACGTCGCGGAGCATCTCGACGAAGCCCGCGATCTCCTCGGGCGACACCGCCATGCGAGCGCGGTGCTCGGTGGGATCGACGACCTGGAAATAGTCGTCCTCCGTCGCCGCGAACAGCGCCCGCCACTCGCCGCTGAGCAGCTCGATCTTGAGGTCGTGCTCGGCGAGCAGATACCCCAGCTGATCCCTGTCGGCGTTCGCAAGCGCCTCGAGGATCTGGGCCTCGATCTCCCGATACACCTCCGAGGGAAGCTGGTAGGCGTGGCAGCGCACGGAGGGCAGGCTACCGCACTCGAACCCGGGAGCCCAGCGATCACAGCGGGCTCGAGGCGGGCTCGGAGCGCGCTCGTTTCGGGCCGCAATCGCCCGCCGCCTCAGCCCCGCCCGGGTAGTCGGGGGTGCGACTGGTGGGGTCTCGATCCCCCGAGCCGCCTCGGGTGCTTCTCCGCACATGGCGCGGACGCTATGATCCACCGACCACGGCCGACCTCGGGCATGGCCCAGGGGCGTGCCCAGGCCCTGGAGCCTCCATGATCAAGCTCTCCCCCGACCCCCAAATCGCCGAGCAGCAGATCGCCGCGCTCATCTTCTACCTGACGACCTGCGGCTACATCGACAGCGAATTCGACCTCAGCGAGAAGGCCTTCGTGCGCGCCTACCTGCGCAAGATCGTCACCGCGCGCGTCGACGCTCGAGACGGCGAAGCGCTCAGCCCAGAGCTGCGCTTCGAGACCATCGAGCGCGAGCACGAGCACTACGTCGAGGTGTTCCAGGGCATCGACCGCGAGGTCAAGGACCTGTTCACCGAGGCCGTCGCCGAGGGCGAGGACGTCGGCGCCTTCGTCCGCTCCAAGCTCAAGCTGCGCTGCTTCGAGATGTTCCAGGAGCTCGACGAGGGCAACCGCGGGGCCCTGCTCGAGGTCGTCGACGACTTCATCAACGCCGACGGCGTGGTCCACCCCGAGGAGGTCAAGTTCCGCAACGAGCTCGCCGAGCTCCTCGAGCAGGACACGATGATCGCCGACGAGGACGTGGTCGGCGACGAGGTCGCGATCGGCCGGCCGACCAAGGTCGAGCCCCGGGCCGAGAACCACCCCTTCTTCAGCAACTTCGAGCACCACTACTCGGCCGACCCCGGCAAGATCCGCAAGCAGATCGACGCCGACCTCCAGGTCCTCGAGCAGGCCAAGAAATTGTGGGACGCCGAGCGGGCCAAGGGCGAGGGCAAGCTCAGCGGGGTCGCCAACGTCGACGGCCTCGAGGGCAGCGAGCGCTTCCTCGACGAGCACGTCTACGTGGTCCCGCCGGGCAACGAGGACTTCGAGCTGACCGTGCTCGGCGACCTGCACGGCTGCTACTCGTGCCTCAAGGGCGCGCTGATGCAGGCCGACTTCATGGAGAAGGTCCGCCGCTACCGGGCCGACCCGGACAACAACCCCAACCCCAAGCTGGTCCTGCTCGGCGACTACATCGACCGGGGGCGGTTCAGCTACAACGGCATCCTGCGCACCGTGCTCAAGCTCTACTGCACGGTCCCCGAGCACGTGTTCGTGCTGCGCGGCAACCACGAGTACTACATCGAGTATCAGGGCCGGGTCTACGGCGGGGTGCGCCCGGCCGAGGCGATCAACTCCCTGGTCAAGCACGTGCCCGACGAGGTGTTCGAGCGCTACCTGGCCTTCTTCGACTCCATGCCGAACATGCTGATCCACGATCGCATGCTCTTCGTGCACGCCGGCATCCCCCGGGACGCGCTGCTGCGCGAGCGCTGGCGGGACATGTCCAGCCTCAACGACAGCGACATCCGCTTCCAGATGCTGTGGAGCGACCCCAGCCGCGCCGACGCCATCCCCGAGGACCTCCAGGCCGCGAGCGCGCGCTTCCCCTTCGGCCGCAAGCAGTTCCGGGCGTTCATGAGCAAGCTCGGCTGCAACCTGCTCGTGCGCGGCCACGAGAAGGTCAACGCGGGCTTCAAGAAGGTCTACCGCGACGACGACA
Organism: Plesiocystis pacifica SIR-1; assembly: GCF_000170895.1. Lineage (GTDB taxonomy): Bacteria > Myxococcota_A > Polyangia > Nannocystales > Nannocystaceae > Plesiocystis > Plesiocystis pacifica. Next base: position 9,749 of record NZ_ABCS01000109.1, read on the forward strand.
TCCAGCTGCTCACGGTGTTCTCGGCCGGCGGCATCGACAACGACGACATCCCCCCGGACAGCAACTACCGCGACGTCCGACCCATGGCCCTGACGATCGCCCGGACCAACGGCGAGATCTCGGCGACGCCCTGGGAGATCGACTACACCCGCTACCAAAACCCGGAGCTCAACGCCTTCAAGGAGCGGGCCCCGGAGATCGACATCACCGACCTGTGAGCTCGCGCTCGGCTCGGGCGCAGCGCGAGCGCCTGGCCTTCATCCGTCGACGGCTCGAGCGCGACCTCATCGAGGAGGTCGACGACCCGCACCTGCGGCTGATCTGGGCCGACCTGCTGCTGCTCGAGGGCGACCCCCTCGGGCGCCTGGTCGGCATGGAGCACGCGTGGGAGCGGGCCCGGGCGCGCAAGCCCAAGGGCGCGCGGCGGGCCAAGCAGCTCGGGGACCAGGTCCTGGCCCTGCGCGAGGCGCTGCAGGGACGGCTGTGGACCCGCGGCTTCAACTTCAAGGGTGTGGAGCTGCGCTGGCGCCAGGGCTTCGTCGAGCGGGTCGAGGTCGAAGGGCGCAAGATCCCGGGGCGCGCGCGGCAAAAGCCCTCAGCCCTCGACGAGGTCCTCGGGCCCCTGCTGCGCGAGCCGGCCCTGCGCTTCGTGGAGGTGGTGACGATCCACCACGAGACCGACGACCCGCTGCGCTGGCTGGGCGGCTGGACCCGTCGCCTGCACCACGCGACCTTGCGCGAGCTCCACATCGGCGCCCCCACCGGGCTGTACACGCGCCCAGGCGGGAGCTGGGAGCCGGGCCCTCCGGGCGTGGATCACCACGGCCTCGGAGAGCGCTGCCGAGCCCTGCGCTGGCTGACCCTCAACGGTGAGCTCCAGCGCCTGCCCTGCGCCCAGGGCTCGACCCAGGCCCGGGTCCACCACGCGCGCAAGCTCGCCGGCTACTCGAGCTCCAGGGTCAACCGGGCCAGCTTGTCGCGGGCGCTGTGGGACGCGAGCACCAAGGTCCACGAGCAGGCCTTCGAGACCGCGCTCGCCCTTGGGGCCCGGGCGGCCTTCCTGGCCCCGGACCTGGCCCTGTTCCTGCGCCCGCCTTTGAGCCGCAAGGACCCTCGACCGGAGCGAGCGCTCGCGGCCCTGCGCGCCATCGGCCCGGCGAGCGCCCCCGTGCTCGACGCGGTCGTGGCTGAGATCGACGCGCTCTTCGACGGCCGACGCAGCCGCGAGCGCGGCGACGCCTTTGCGCGCTGGGCCCTGGCCCTCGGACCGCGCGCGCGCTCGGCCAAGCCCGCCCTCGAGGCCCTCGCCGAGCGCTCCACCGGCTCGCACCGCGAGCTCGCGCGAAGGGCCCGAGAGGCCGTCTCGACCCCGCCCTGATCGATCGTCCACAGGAGGGTTTCGACAACGCGCGTGGGCGTGCTCTCGGAGCCTTCTCGCAGGCTCGTCGACTGGCCACCGGCGGGGCTTCCAGGCTGACCTGGCGACAACGGTGGCCGCCGCTGGAACTCACGCATGGGTCCGGTTGAGCCGTTCTTGCGTGAGTTCCAGCGGCGTCGCAACGCTCCCGTCGCGAGCCCGCCCGAGCCCCGCGACGCCCCCTCGATGGGGCCCGCCGCAGCGGTGACCGAGGCCACGATTGGTTCAACCACGATCGGGCTGGATCGGCAGCTTGGATCGGGACCCGAAGCTGCCGGTCCTACTTTCTTCGCGGCACCCAGACTTTTTTCTCCCCTTGGCACGGACTTGGTCTCGGCCTTGCACAGGGGGCGCTCGAAAGCGGGGCAGCCCGACGCTGCCCTCCCACCACTCAACCCAAGCCATCGCGGCTGACCGCGAGTTCAGATCATGTTCACCTTCAAGAAGACCACCCGCTCCCTCGTCGCCTCGCTGCTCCTGGGCACCGCCCTGTTCGCGTGCACCGCTGAAGAGTCGTCGACCGAGCCCACCGTGGTCGAGCTGAGCCTCGACGAGATCGACAACCTCTCTGACGCCGAGCTGAGCGAGCTCGCGGCCCTCGAGCTCGAGGGCCTCATCGACGTCCAGATCGAGGGCGAGGTCGAGATCGAGGAGCTCCCCGGGGACGTCCTGTCCCAGCCCATCGAGCCCTGGGATCCCTGGATCCCCCGCATCCCCGAGGCGGCCACGGAGTACGACCCCTCGCTCACCGAGCAGTCCCTCGGGCCCGCCCCCTGGGGCCCCGAGCTGGCTCCCACCCTCCACGGTGAGGGCGAGCCCCTCCCCAACCCCGCCGTCGAGCTCATGACCGAGATCGAGGCCAACGGCCTCCCCCTCGTCACCAAGCCCGAGCGGCCCCTCCCCAACCCCGCCGTCGAGCTCATGACCGAGATCGAGGCCAACGGCCTCCCCCTCGTCACCAAGCCCGAGCGGCCCCTCCCCAACCCCGCCGTCGAGCTCATGACCGAGATCGAGGCCAACGGCCTGCCCCTCGTCACCAAGGACGAGGCCTGACCTCTCCGTCCTGATCACGACAAACGCTGCACGGCGCCCCCGCTTCGGCTTCGAAGCGGGGGCGCCGTTTTTCGTGGCGAGCGACCGGCAAACCGCCCGGTTGGGATGTGAGGCTGCGCATTCTCGGGGCCGGGGAATTGGCGTTCTGGTCTCGTCCAGATCGGGCTGGGCTGGAACCACATCGATGCGTCCCCTGCCAAGCCGAGCACTCGCCATGCGCACATCCCAGCTGCTGTTCCCCCTGTTGTCCGCGACCTTCATCCTCGCCTGCGCCGCGCCGGGCGGCGACGACACCGGCGACGACGCCGGGGGCGATCCGGAGTACCTGACCTGCCCCAGCGCCCGGGTCATCGCCCTGCTCGAACACCCCGACGGCGACTGCGACCTCGACGACGCGCTGCCCGAGGGCTGGCGCCACGACAAGATGTTCGAGGAGAGCTCGCCCTACCTCGAGGACAACATGAGCGCGCCCCCGACCCAGCTGCGCCGCTACTGCAGCTACATCTTCGGCGGCTCCGACGACGTCGGCACCGACGCGGACTACCAGGCCCTGTTCGCGGTCCTCGACGCCTCGCCGGCGGTCACCCCGGACACCGCCGCGGTCGACTGCCTCGGGCGCCTGGCCCAGGCCAACACCACCGAGAGCGAGGAGCTGCACGCCGCCATGCGCGGGGCCTTCCGGACCAACGTGGGCTGGCTGTCCGCCGACGAGCTCGGCGTGAGCCTCGACGCCATGGACCCGGCGGACATCGCCGTGGTCGACACCGTCTCGCCCAAGTACGGCGACAACCCCGAGTACGACCCGGTCAACTTCCACGGCCTGCAGATGGCCGAGCTGATCAAGGACATCCGCTGCCCCAACGGCGCCGAGCAGTGCCGGGTGCCGGTCCGCTTCCACCAGGCCATGCCCCGGGTCAGCATCTACGACTCGCCCGAGTACAAGACCGGCGGGCACTTCGGCAGCCAGGCCGACATCGCCATGGGCATCTACGACGCCGTCGCGTCCTGGGAGGAGCGCCAGGGCAGCCCCGACGAGACGCCGCGCCTGGTCATCAACCTCAGCGCCGGCTGGGAGCCGCTCCCCGACAACCCCGTGGACCTCGCGCGCGCGCCGACGCGCTCGGTCTACGACGCGCTGCGCTACGCGAGCTGCAAGGGCGCCCTGGTGTTCGTGGCCGCGGGCAACAACGCCGAGCCGAGCTGCCCCGGCGAGCACACCGGCGTGACCGTGCCGGCGACCTTCGAGGGCCTCGCCGCGCCCACGAGCAGCGAGTGCGCCGCGCTCGGCTTTGGCGGCGAGGAGGACCCAGCGCGGCCGATCTTCACGGACCAGGCGCGCCCCCTCGTCTACGCCGTCGGCGGCGTCGACCCCCGGGACCAGCGCCTGGCCAACTCCCGCGTCGACGGGCAGCCGGCCCTGGTCGCGCTGGGGGCCAACTCCGCCACCCGCGAGGCCGCGGGCGCCGACGCGCTGGCGCTGACCGGGACCTCCGTGTCGACGGCCGTGGCCTCGGGCGCGGCGACCTTGCTGTGGTCCTACCGCCCCGAGCTGCGCCCCGACGAGGTCGCCGCCTACCTCTACGCGCACGGCTGGGGCACGGGCGAGGACGCCGAGGTGACCAACGTCGACGGGCGCGCGGAGATCCGCCGCGTGCACGTGTGCGCGGCCCTCGACGCCGCCTGCGAGGGCCTCGACCCCAGCGTCTGCCCCTCCAACCTCGACTGCGTCGCCTCGCCCCCGGCCGAGGACGCCGGCATGGGCGAGTTCTTCGCGGTGTTCGACAGCGTCACCGCCGAGGGCAGCTCCGTCGAGTTCGACGGCGGGCTGTCCGAGCCCGAGGCGCCCAGCTGCAGCCCCGAGGGCGCCTCGACCCTGGGCCGGCCCCAGCCCGAGGTCCCCGTCTGCCCCCACTGCAACATCGACCGCGACCCCGACGACACCAAGCTCTACATGACCATCGATCCGGCCTACGCTGGGACGATCCTGTCGGCGATCCTGACCACCCTCGACAGCGACGGCGACCCGACGCTGCACCGCTTCGAGGGCGACCTGATCGACAGCCTCAACGACCTCACCGTCGAGATGACCGTGCTCAACCTCGCCATCACGGACATCGAGGTGGCGACCATCGACTTCACCATCGACGACCCAACCGCCGGCGAGCTCACCCAGACGAGCACCGTCACCTTCCGCTGAGCGGCGGAGCCCAGCGCCCGAAGGCGGCCTCACAATCTGTGAAGGCCGCCCTCGCCCGTCGCGGCTCCTCGCCGAGCTCGAGCACGCGGCGCTCGGCCGGCAGGCAGTAGGTGGTCGCTTCGCGCAGCGCCTCGACCAGCGAGCTCTCGTCGAAGCGCAGGCCCTCGAGTCGCCACGAGCGCGCGCTGCCGTCCTCGGCCCCGGTGACGACGCGGCGCCCCGCGGGGCCCAGACCGAGGCTCAAGACCGGCGCGTCGTGACCCCGCAGCACGATCGCCTGCGCCTCGCCCCCAGGCCCGAGCTGCCACAGCCGCACGCTGCCGTCGTAGGCGTGGGAGAGCACGCGCTCGGCGTCGACGAACACCGCCCCGAGCACGCGGCCGTCGTGGCCTTCGAGCAGGTGCAGACCCTCGCCGCTGGCCGTCGACCACACCCGCACGCTGCCGTCCGCCGAGGCCGAGACGACCCGCGTCGCGTCCGCGTCGAAGGCCACGGACAACACGGGCTGCGTGTGCCCTGCGAGGCGCAGCGAGTCTTCGGGCTGGTCGCGGCGCCACAGCCGAAGCTCGTGGTCGTCCCCGCCCGTGGCGATCCGCCCGCCATCGGCGCTCAGCGCAAGCGCCCGGATCGCCCCCTCGTGCCCCGAGAACGCCGCCTCCTCCGCGCCCGTGCGGGCGTGCCAGCGACGCAGCACGCCGTCCTCGGCCGCCGTATATACGTGCACGCCGCCGACGTCGAAGCGACCCGCGTAGACCACCCCCTCGTGACCCTTCAGGACCGCGCGGCTCTCCCCCGTCGCCGTCGCCCACAGCCGCGCCTCGCCGTCGGAGGAGGTCGAGAGCAGGCGCTCGCCGTCGGGGGAGAATTGGAGCTCCCGGATGCCCCGGCGGTGCGCGTCGAGGCGGACGATCCCGCCGTCCTCGGGGGACCACAGGCGAATCTCACCGTTCGAGCGACCCAGGGCGATCCGCCGGCCCCGAGGCCCAAAGCGCGCGACGTTGAAGTAGGCCGGCTCGTCGTAGTAGGCCCGCTCATCGTGGCGCGCGAGCTCGACTCCATCCTCGAGTCGCCACAGCCGGGCCTGCCCGTCGCTCCCGACCGTGACCGCCCGCGCGCCGCCGGCCTCGACGTCCACGCTCTGGACCGCCCCCTGGTGCTCCTCGAGGGCCAACTCCCGAACGGGTCGCTCCAGGTCCCAGGTCCTCACCTCGCTGTCCCACGAGCCCGTGGCCAACCAGCGCCCCGAAGCGTCGACGCGCATGGCCAAGATCCCCGCGCGATGACCCTTCAGGACCTGGCGCGGGCCCACCCCGTCGGCGCTCATGATCCGCGCGGTGCCGTCGAAGGAGCTGGTCACCAAGCGCTCACCATCGGGGGTGAAGGCGAGCCCCCACACCCCCTGCTGATGCTCGCGCAGCGTCCGCTGCTCCTCGAGCCGCGGGGCGGAGCTGCCCTCCGCCGCGAGGATCCCCAGGCGGAGCTCGCCTGAACTGTCGGCGCTGGCGAAGCGCGAGCCGCTGACCGCGAGGGCGGTGATCTGGTTGGACGACTCGATGCTCAGCTGCGCCTGCTCGACGCGCCCCCTCGCCTCGGGCGGAGCCGACCAAAAGTGGACCATCCCGTCGTCCCCGCCGGCCACGACCCAGCCCCGGCCCAAGAAGCGGGCGTGAAACACATCGTCCTCGTGGCCTTCGAGGCGCAAGGTCTCGGCGCCCGAGTCGAGGTCCCAAAGCCGCACGCTGCCGTCGCTGGACGCCGACAGCATCCGCCCTTGGCCGTCGAAGTCGAGGGCCCGGACGGCCGCGGTGTGGCCTTCGAGCAAGGTCGGCTCGGGCTCGAGGGCGCCGCTGGGGTCCGCGCCGAACACCCTCGAGGTCCCGTCCCGGCCGCCCACGACCAGCCCGCGTCCGCGCGGGTCGAAGCACAAGCTGCGCTCCCCAGCCTCGCGGGGGTCGGGCTCGAGCAACGCCTCGGCCTCCCCGCCGGCGACCGCCAGGGACCACACGCTGCCGTCGGCGTAGGCCACGGCCAGGCGCGCGCCGTCGGGGCTGAGCGCGAGCCCGACCACCCCGACCTCGCGCTCGAACAGCGTGGCCCCGTCGCCCGAAGCCACGGACCAGCCCTGCACCCGCCCGTCGCGACCCCCGGAGTACAGCGCCTGCCCCGTGGGCGAAAAGGCGAGGGACCAGACCACGTCCGAGTGCCCGCGGAGCACGGCGTGACTCAGCGGCCGACCCAGGCTCGCGTTGGCGGCCGAGCGCCACAGCTCCGAGGCCCGACCCTGCTCCCCGACCTCGCGCAAGAGCACCGCCGCGATGGTTGGATCGCGCTCGGACACCACCTCGAGCTCGTCGCCGTAGCTGCGGTAGACGCTGAGCTTGGCCGCGTCCTCGGCCCGCTCGGCGTCGTCCCGGGCCTGGCGAAAGCCGCGCTCGCGCTCGACCTCCAGCAGCTGCTCGGTGAGCGCGTTCCAGTAGCGCTGGCGGGCGTTGTCGCGGACCTGCTCCCGGCCCCACGCGCTCCCGCCCACGAGCACCGCGGCGCTCAGGCTCAGCGCCGCGACCCGCCGGATCCGGCCGCGGCGACGAGCCACGGGGTCGTCGCGCAGGGCCGAGATCAGCGCGCGCATGTCGGGCCAGCGCTGGTCCGGGTCCTTGGCCAGGCCGCGCTCGACGACGGCGCCGAGCCAGCTGGGGACCTCGCGCTCGAGCGCGTGCTGAGGCCGCGCCGGCACCCCCTCGACGATCGAGCCGATCAGCTTGAGTATGGTCGTGCCCACGAAGGGCCGGACCCCGTAGAGCGCCTCCCACAGCGCGACGCAGAAGCTGAACTGATCGCTGCGGGCGTCGCTGGCCTCGCGCAGGAATTGTTCGGGCGCCATGTAGGCCGGCGTGCCCACCAAGGTCCCCGCCCGGGTCAGGGTGGCCTCGAGGGCCGAGCGCGAGCTCGGCTCGCCGGCCTCGGGCCGCTCCCGCTCGCCCGAGGACTCCAGGGTCCCAGTCTTGGATGGATCGCCCGAGGCGCTGTCCCGCGAGCCATCGACGCGCGCGTGGGCCAGGCCAAAGTCGGCCACCCGCGCCCGCCCGTCCTCGCCCACGAGCACGTTGTCCGGCTTGAAGTCGCGGTGGACGATGCCCGCCTCGTGGGCCGCGGCCAGGCCCTCGCCCGCCTCGCAAAAGACCTCGAGGATCGCCTCGAGGCTGCGCGCGCCCTCGCCCAGCCAGCCACGCAGGTCCTGGCCCTGGACGTACTCCATGGCCACGAACAGCTCCTCGTCGACCTTGCCGACCTCGTGGACGGTGACCACGTTGGGGTGCGAGAGCTTGGCCATGGCCTGGGCCTCCCGCTGCAGGCGCAGCCGCGTCCGCTCCTGCGAGCGCCCGCTGAGCAGCAGCTTGACGGCCACCCGGCGGTCGAGGTCCGCGTCGTAGGCCAAGAAGACCTTGCCCATCGCCCCGGCCCCGAGCTCGCGGATGACCGTGTAGCGGGCGATCATCCGCGGACCCACGGCCCGGCCCAGGAGCGCCGCGCGGACCTCCGCTTTTTCCCACTGCGCCTCGAGCCCGCCCATGGACTCGACCACCCGCTGCGCCCGACGCAAGACCCCCTCGTCCCCGGGCAGCGTGCGCTCGTTCTCGTCGCCTGGGTGCTCCGAGTCCACGGCTGTGTCCCTCGCCCCTGCCTCTGCCTCGTCAGGCCTGCGCGCGCACGCGCTCGGACCAGGCGATGAGCCCCGAGAGGGTCTCCTCGACCTGCGCCGGGCTCTGGCCCCCGGCCTCGAGCTGCTCCTCGAGCAGCTTGCGCGCCCGCTGCAGCCGGCTCTTGATCGTCGAGTGCGGGATCTCGAGGACCTCCGCGCACTGGGCCGTGGTCAGCTCTTGCCAGTAGTAGAGCTCGAGGACCACCTGGTGCTCGACGGGGATCCGGCGCAAAGCCGCGAGCAGCTGCTGCTCGTCATCCTCGGCGGCGAGGATCTTGCTCGGGGTCGGGTCGAGGTTCTCCACCGTCGACAGCCCAAAGTCGATGCGCTCGTCCCGGCTGAGGTTCCGATAGTGCCGCTGCAGCTGGCGGTAGGCGATGCCGTAGAGGTAGGAGCGGAAGCTGCCCTCGCCGCGGAAGCGGGGCAGGGACTCGATGCAGGCCAGGAAGGTCTTTTGGCTCAGCTCGGCCGCGTGGTCCCGGGCCTTGGTCCGAAAGAAGGCCGCGACGCCCTCGTAGTGGCGCTCGAACAGCTCCTCGCCCGCGTCGGTGTCTCCCTGGGACCAGGACTGGAGCAGCTCGGCGTCCGAGAGCATGGTCAGAGCATACGCCAAAGCAAAACGAAAACGAGCGGTGGGCCCAAAGGCGCACCGCTCGTACCGCCCGTCGCGCTCAGCCCATGAAGTTGAGCTCGAGGGGCGCGCGCGTCTCGAGCCAGGTCTTGAGCGCGCTCAGGGCCATGTCCCAGCCAAAGCCCGCCCGCCGCCGGGTCTCGCTGTCCGCGGGCAGCTCGCCCAGATCGTGGACCAGGGTCAGGCGCTGAACCCGGGGGCTGCCGGGGATGGTCTCGATGGTCCAGCGCAGCTCCGAGGCCGGCTCGTCGAGGTCGACGAAGGCGAAGCTGTGGGCGAGGACCCGCTCGGCCTCGCACGCGCGGATCTCCCCGCGGATCGCCTCGCGCCGGCTCTGGTCGTCCTCGTCGTCGAAGTTGCCGTCGCCGCCGGCGAAGAAGCGGACCGGGCCGCCGACCTCGAAGTCCGACTCGATCGCCGCGTCGAGGTACCACCGGCGCGTCTGCTCGCCCTCGGTCAGCGCCGCCCACAGCTCCTCCGGACGGCAAGCGATGTAGACGGTGCGGGTCTCGGTGCTCATGACCCGCACCCTATCAAGCCCCGCCCTCCCGGCGCAGCGGATGATCCAGGATCGGCAGGCGCTCGTTCTCCCCGCGCTCGACGACGAGCTCGAGGCCGTCGACGATGAGCGCCGGCGTGGTCACCTGCACGTCCACGGTCTGGGCCAAGAGCCCGTCCAGGCCCAGGTCCGCGGCGAAGCCCCCCGAGAGCCCCGGGGCGATGCGCATCGCCAAGGTGCCCGGGGTGTCCCCGATGGCGCGGATGCGCCGGAGCACGCGCATGGACATGGGCGAGAGCAGGGCGCCGCGGACCAGGGTCCGCACGACCTTGCCGCCCTCGTCCTCGACGCGGAACACCCGGCCGGGGAGCGGCATCGACACCTTGCGCCCCGAGCTGAACACCACCGCCGAGTCCCGGGGCACGGAGCCGAGCACGGTCCCGTCGCGCATGGTCTCGACCACGAAGGCGAAGTCGTAGCCGTCCTCCCGGGCCCGGCGCAGGAGCTCCCGCTCGAGGGCCGGCGCCTTCATGGGCTTGGTCCGGGAGCGGCCCTTCTTGGTCGGGGCGAGGGTCAGGTTGGAGATGCACGGCCCGGAAAAACCGGCCGCCGTCGCCCGAGAGTGGCCGTTGCTGGTCGCGATCTTGGTGTTCGGCCGCCGGGTCATGAGCAGGGTGTGCAGGACCCCGGCGCGGACCAGCTCGATGCGCTGGGCCGCCGTGCCCTGGGCGTCCCGGGTGTAGCTGCCAAAGCCCGGCGCGAGCGGGTCGTCGACCAGATCGAGGAAGTCCGGGAGCACGGTCTTGCCCAGGCGGTCGTGCCAGTGGGGCTCGAGCTCGAGCAGGCGGCCGTAGTCCGAGAGCGGGGCCGGCTCGCCGCCGGCGTGCACGGGGATGGTCGAGGCGAGCAGCTGGGCCGCGGCCGTGGGCTCGAGCAGGATCGGGCCGTCGTAGTCCTCGTCGAGCATGGGCGCGGCGACGATCTCGTCGAGCTCGGCGAGCACGCGGTCGACGAGGGCCTCCCCGGCTTCGCGCAGCTCGTCGGCGGACGCGAGGCTCTGGAAGTGGATGGCCCCGCCGTGGTCGAGCTCCATGCCGTCCTCGGCCTGGGTCTGGGCGACCACCCCGAGCACGCTGCGGTCCCGGGTCTCGCCCATGGCCAGGCCCTCGGTGTCGATGAGGATCTCGTGGCTGCGCAGCTCCTGGATGACCACGTCGCCGTTGTCGATGCCGGGGTGCTTCTCGAAGCGGGCCGAGAGCGCGCCGGCGAGCTCGCGCAGCTTGGCGCGGTCGAAGGTCGGCGCGTCCGCGGGCGGATCGACCAGCGGCGAGCTGTCCTTGGCCTCGGCCTCGGGCGCCCAGCTCAGCATCAGGACCGGCTCCGGCAGGGGGCTGCGGTCGTCGGGCAGCTCCTTGTCGGCGAGGCGATCGATGGCGCTGAGCTTGGCCTGGAAGGCGACCGTGGCCGCGCGGTAGCTCTGGTCCATGGCCAGCCACAGGCGCTTGCGCGAGGCGACGGCGTCGGGGGAGCGGGGCAGGCGAAAGCTCGGCTCGACGTTGCCGCCGAAGAAGTTGGTGTTGTCCTGGGTCGGCGAGCCCACGCGCACGCCCACCGAGGCGATGGCGTCCGTCGAGGCCAGGTCGACGATCACGCCGCCGTAGGAGCCGTCGAGGGTCAGGCTCTCGGCCCGGACCCCGCGCAGCTCGGCGCCGTAGGGCTCGGGGGCGTCGGGCAGGCGCAGCTCGGCGATGCCGCGCTGGAGCTCCTGGCGCAGGGCCTCGAGCTCGCTGAGGGCGTGGCCCTCGGTGTGGCCCTCGGCGTGGACAGTCGCGCTCAGGCCAGGGACGAGCTGCACGGCCAGCGCCGCCAGGCCCGTGGTCCCGCCCAGGATGAAGTCGCGTCGATCGAAGCTCACTTCGCACCTCCCTCGGCGCCCGCTCGGGCCCGCTCGCGCGGCGGCGGTGGCAGCAGCGGCGGCTTGTTCCGCTCGTGCACGGCCCGCTCGATCTCCAGCTTGCTCAGCAGCAGCGAGGGGCTCACCGCCGACACGGGCACCCACCCGCTCTCGGCCCCGCACATGCCGTTGAACACCCCCGGGACGTCGCCCGCGGCGATGATCGTCTCGAACGCGGCCAGCGGCGTGCCGACGATGTCGGCCCCGCGGACCAGCTCGTCGGGGCGGCCGTCGGTGTACACGCGGTAGACCATCAGCGGCATGACCTTGAAGGCCTGGGGCCCGGAGCGATCGGTGATCGTGTAGCCGCCCTGGATGTCGGCGAACCACAGCCCGTAGGGCTTGCCCTGGGCCTTGGCCTCGGCGATCAGCGCGTCGCGCAGCTGCTCCTCGGGCAGGGTCTCGCGGGCCGAGACGACCAGGTTGCCCTGGCGCGGGACCACCCGATAGCCGCGCTCGCGCCGGCCGTGGCCGTTGCTGGACTCAAAGGGCGCGACCACGGAGCGCGACTGCAAAAAACCCTCGAGCACGCCCTCGGACACGAGCTCGGCGCGCTGGGCCAAGACCGCCTCGTCGTCGACGAAGTAGTGGCCGTTGAGGGGCTCGCCGTCGATCGCCGCGAGCGAGGGGTCGTCGTAGACGTCGATGAACTCGGGCAAGATCGGCTGGCCGAGCATCTTGGTGAAGGTCTGGCCCTCGTAGTCGTCCTTTTGCCGGTGGCCCTCGAGGCGGTGGCCGAAGATCTCGTGGAAGAACACCCCGGCGGCGGGGCCCTCGAGCACGGCCGGGCCGGTGTAGGGCTCGGCGATGGGGGCGGCGCGCAAGCTGGCGAGCTCGGCCCGGAGCTGGTCGGCGACCTCGAGCAGCTCTTCACGGGTCGGCAGCTGGTCGGGGGCGTGGCGCTCGAAGCTGACGAAGCGCTCGAGGCCCATGCCGTCCTCGGCCTGGGTGGTCGCGACCATCATCAGGCGGATCCGCACCCGCCCGCTTTGGACCTTGGCGCCCTCGGTGTCGACGTAGCTGCGGTTCTCGACTACGGCGTTGAGGACCACGGAGGCCTGCTGGACCATGGGGTCGCTGTCGAGGATCGCCGACAGCTCGGCGACGATCGGGGCCCACTGCTCGCCGATGCCGTCGAGGTCGAGGGCGTAGGGCGCCTCGATGTGGACCAGGGGCTCGTCCATGGCCGTGAAGTCCGGGTGCTCGAGCTCGTCCTCGCGGGTCAGCATGGACTCGCTGCTGACCGCCTCGACCCAGGCCTCGACGGCGTCCTGGTACTGCTGCTCGCTGACCAGCCAGATCGCCTGGGCCAGGGACAGGGGATCGTCGGCCAGGCTGACCTGGACCCCGGAGCCGAGGCCGTTGCCCCCGTACCAGCCGTTGGTCGGGTGGCCGTTGTCGAGCATCGCGTCGCCGACCCGCACGTCGACGTCGAGGGCCCGGTCGTCGTCGACGTGGTTCTTGTCGAGGGCGCCGTCGTTGGCCTCGAGCCACAGCGACTTCACGCCGACGAGGTCGTAGGCCATGAAGTAGGCCGGGTCGTCGACGAACTCGGGGCTGCTGAGCTTGGCGAAGTTGGTGGCGAGCTCGGCCTCGAGCACGGCGAGGGCGGCGCTGGGCTGGCCGGCCGTGGGCTCGAGGGTCTTGGCCTCGAAGGTCATCGGCGGGCCCAGGGGCGCGCGCGTCCCCGGCCCCTTCGTGGGCTTGCAGGCCAGGGCCCCCGCGCTCAGGGCGAGGAGCGAGGCGAGCGGGATCGTCAGGAAGCGACGGTTCACCGGGGGACTATAGCCTCCCCGGTCGGCGAGGGCGCGAGCTCACGCCGCGACCCGTCCGGGCCGGTTGATGGGGGATGAGTCGGGTCTGGTCGGGTCGCGGCAGGGGGCTGCTATGCTCCGTCGGTGCTCGGTCGGTTGTTCTTGCTGTTCACCCTCGTGCCCCTGGTCGAGCTCTACCTGCTCATGACCCTGGGCAGCTTCATGGGGACGCTGCCGACCATCGCCCTCATCGCGACCACCGGCATGCTCGGCGCGGCCCTGGCCAAGCGGGAAGGTCGCAAGGCCCTGACCGCCTACCAGCAGGCGGCCATGCAAGGGCAGCTCCCCGAGGACGGCATCGTCTCGGCCCTGCTCATCTTGGTGGGCGGCGTCCTGCTCATCACCCCCGGCGTGCTCACCGACGTGTTCGGCCTGTCGATGATGATCCCGCCGGTGCGCCGCGCGACCGCCCGCCTGGTCAAGGCCCGACTCCAGCGCAAGCTCGAGGAGGGGGTCGCCAGCGGCAACGTGCGCGTGATCGGCTTTGGCTCGGGCATGGGCTTCGGCGGCGGCTTCGGCTCGGGCAAGGGCCGCGGCCCGTCCGCGGGCAACGAGCCGGGGGCCGTCGGCCGCGGCGTCGTCGACGTCGAAGTCGTCGACCGCAAGCCCTAGTTCTGCTTTGCAGTGACCCCCGCTGCGCGGTGGGGGGCTGGGCGACAGCTACCCACGCAAGCGCCCGAACACGACCTGGGTCCGGTACCACCCGCCGCTGAGCGCTCCGTACCAGCCGTAGCCGATCGGGTGCCCGTCGGCGTCGGCCATGAACAGGATCGTCCCGGTCCCAAAACCCGTCGAGCCGTCCTCGGCCCGGGAGTCGTCCTGGTGCGCGTAGCGGGTCGAGTCGAGGATGCGCACCAGGTAGGCGTCCTCGATGAAGGGGGCCGGCACCGGCGGCGCGAGCACGATGCCGACGTGCCCGGTGTTTCCACCCCGCGGCCAGTCGGCGGGGCGCTTCCAGGCGAACACGTCGCCGGCGGTGACCGCCTCGATGTCGTCGATCTGCTGCCAGCCCTTGCGCCCCCGCCCGACCGGCGCCTTGGCGATGATGCGCACGTAGGTCGCGGCCACCGGGCGCTCGCGATCGAGGGCGGCGTGGGCCTTGGGGGCCACCCGCGCGAGCATCCAATTCATCATCCCCGAACAATCGAAGTGGTAGAGGCCCTCGCGCCGACGCACCCGGGTTCGATGCGAATACTGCGTGTCGGTCCGGGTGGCGTCGATCTTGTCCGCGAGCGCGAGCAAGCGCTCGGCCGCCGAGGTCGCCGGCGCGGCCGGGCTAAAGGTCGCCGGGGCGTCGTCGATGGGCCCGGTGTACGCGAAGGCCTCGGGCGAAGGGCGCTCGGACTGGCGCGCCGCGGCGTCACCAGCGGGGAGGCCGAAGACAAATACGGCACTCAGAGCAATGAGCGATGCAGCGCGTGTGGAGCGGGGCATGATGCTTGGCACGGTTCGTAGGCACTTCGGTTTTGAATCGGTACCTTGGCTCTCCATTTTCGCACACCTCGAATCCGAGCGAAGTCGCCCCTGAGGCGGGGCCCTCCCCCGAGGCTGCGCGCCGGGCAACCCGCACGCTGTGGCCTCTTGTTTGGGAAGTAGCGCGCGAGGTATGAAATTTGCTGGCCACGGACTGGCTGACCTCGCGTGACGGGTGATCGGAAAACTAGGGCGAAAACTCGTGATGAGTTGCAGCGAGAGCTCGACGAGCTCTCGGCTGAGCTGACGCGTCTGCGCGAGGCCCAGCTCGGCTCCTTTCAGGCCCTCGACGTCGAGGGACCGACCGTCGAGCTGACCCCCGATCACGTCACCCAGATCCTCGACTCCAGCCCCGTCGGCGTCGGCATCGCGCGGACCTCCGACACCCTGGTGCTCTATCAAAACGAGCGCTGCGCGGCGATCTTCGGCACCGAGGTCAACGAGCGGCGCTACGCCAAGGACTCGTGGGTCGACCCCGCCGAGCGCCAGGAGTTCGTCGGTGCCTACATCCGCGGCGAGCCGATTCCCAACTACCCCGCGCGGATGCGTCGAAAAGACGGCGTATTCTTTTGGTGTCTGTTGACCTTCGAGCCGATCCGCGTCGGCGGCCATGATTGCATTCTCTTTTGGGTCTATGACATCACACCGCTACGAAAGGCCCTCGAGGAGCTCGAGCGGGCCAAGGACGAGCTCGAGCTCCGCGTCGCCGAGCGGACCGAGGAGCTCGCCAACAGCGAGGCCCAGCTCCGCGCCCTGCTCGAGTCCCTCGCCGACGGCGTGCTCGTGTGCGACGCGAGCGGCCTGGCGATCCAGTGGAACGCCGCCGCGGAGGGCATGTTCGTCGGCAGGCCCAAGGTCGACGCCACGCTCCAGGAGCTGTTCGGCGCGACCTTGGGCACGCAGCTGAGCGAGCTGGCCTTCCAGGCCATCCTCCAAAACCGACCCCAGCGCCACGGCGACGCCGAGGTCGACGGGGGCGGGGCGGAGGCGCTGATCCTCGACGTGGTCGTGTCCCCGACCCAGGCCGGCACGGCCGACAAGCGGGCGGTGTTCGTGCTCCGCGACGTCACCGAGCAGCGCCGCCTCGAGGTCCAGGTCCAGCACGCCGCGCGCATGGACTCCCTCGGGCAGCTGTCCGGCGGCATCGCCCACGACTTCAACAACATGCTCAACGGCATCATCGGCGCCACCGAGCTGCTCGAGCTCGACCTCGAGCCCGAGGGTGAGGTCGCCGAGAACCTCGCGCTGATCCTCGACACCGCCGAGCAGGCCGCCGAGCTGACCCGCAAGCTGCTGGCCTTCTCGCGCACCAACCAGCGCTCGTCGGCGATCCTCGACGTCCACGAGGTCGTGCGCGGGACCGTGGCCCTGCTGCGCCACAGCGTCGACAAGCGCGTCGAGATCACCCTCGACTTCGACGAGGGCGCGCTGAGCATCCAGGGCGACCGGGCGCAGGTCCAAAACGCCCTGCTCAACCTGGGCATCAACGCCAACCAGGCCATGCCCGAGGGCGGCACCCTCGAGATCGCCACGCGCCAGGTCGTGGTCGACGCGAGCGTGTGCGCGTCCCTGCCCTTCGACATCGAACCCGGCGAGTACGTCGAGCTGCGCGTGCGCGACAGCGGCATCGGCATGGACGAGGCCCTCCAGGCCCGCATCTTCGAGCCCTTCTTCACCACCAAGGAGGTCGGCCGCGGGACCGGCCTGGGCCTGTCGATGGTCTACGCCACCGTCGAGTCCCACGGCGGCGCGATCATGGTGACCAGCGAGGTCGGGGTGCACACCACCTTCCGCCTGCTCTTCCCGCTGAACCGAGGGGCGGCCCACGTCGTCGACGAGCAGCGCGAGGCCCACGTGCCCAAGGGCATGCGGGTGCTGATCGCCGACGACGAGCACGGCGTGCGCCGGACCCTGCGGGGTTTTTTCCGCTCCCACCAGTGCGAGGTGTTCGAGGCCAGCAACGGCGCCGAGGCCCTGGCCATCCTCGACCGCGAGGGGGCGAGCCTCGACCTGGTGGTCCTCGACACGGTCATGCCCAAGCTCAGCGGAGCGGACGCGCTGCGAGCCCTGCGCACGGCCTGGCCCGACATGCCGGTGCTGATGATCTCGGGCTACCTGCGCGACGTGGCCCTCCACGACCTCCAGGACCTGGGCATCGGCGCCTTCTTGAGCAAGCCCTTTCGCCTGCGTCAGCTGGCCATGGCCGTCGAGGCTGCGCTCACCAACCCGAGCCCGACCCCGCGCCTGCAGCAGCCCACGCCCGCTCCCTGAGCTTAAACAACAAATCCCTCTTGCGAGGGATTTGCGCAGCGAGCTGAACTCGAAGTACGGGGCGGACGGGACTCGAACCCGCGACCTCCGGCGTGACAGGCCGGCGTTATAACCGACTTAACTACCGCCCCTCGGGTCGTGTTCGCTGGAGCCGGGATATTGCGCGAGGAAGACCTGGGGGTCAAGGCACAAAGAAGCTCGAGGATCAGTGTTAGCTCACAGGCTTTGCAGGCGGCGACTCGCAAAAACAGGCGGCCCGCTTTTCGGCAGGCCGTCTACGTTCAAAGCGTCACGCACGCAGCCATGCTGCGTGGGGTTTTGGCTAGCAGGCTGCTGGACTTCGCCGCGTGTCGTCAGGTGCGTCGCTGCGCGTCGAGGCCAAGGAGCGAAACCGACGCTGTATCGGGCATACCGCTAGCAGTCGCCCACCCCGGCCGCGCCGGGACGATGCTTTCCTGGATCATGGGTCCCGGCGTGGCCGGGGTGGGCGACTGCTAGGTTTTGCGACACCGGCATCGACGTGCAGAGGCGTGCCTGACGTCGTGGGGCGAAGTTCAGCAGCCTGCTAGGCCCGAAGGTTGATGGCGACCGGCTCGTTCGCGGCCTGGGACTGCGAGGCCATCGGACGGGGCGCCTTGCTCTTGCTCGCGCCGGCGTAGAGACGGCCGGCGAAGCTGTCGACCCAGTCGACGACGCGGTCGGGCTCGGGGCAGGCCGGGATGGTGTCGATGGCCCGGTCCAAGAGCGCGCGCAGGCGATTCACCGCGCCGTCCACACCGAGCGAGATGCACGCGTTGGGGCGGTTGTGGGCGATGTCTTGCCCGACCGGCTTGCCGAGCTCGCGCGCGTCGCCGAGGGCGTCGCGCAGGTCATCGGCGACCTGGTAGGCCTCGCCCAAGTGGGCGCCAAACTTGGCCCAGGGCTCCTGGGGGGCACCCGCGAGGATCGCCCCCGCCCGCGCGCCCGCCTCGAACAGCGCGCCGGTCTTGGCCTGGTGGTAGGTCTGCAGCCCGACGCTGCGCTCGGACTCCCAGGCCTGGCCCGCCACCAGCCCGCCGCCGGCACCGACCCCGCGGGAGATGCAGCGGATCAGCTTGGGCACCGCCGAGGGCGGGAGGTTGGTCTCGGCGATGACCTCGTAGGCGAGGATGATGAGCCCGTCGCCCGCGAGCACGGCCAGCTCTTCGCCGAAGGCCGCGTGGACCGAGGGTCGACCGCGGCGCAGGGGCGCGTCGTCGAAGCAGGGCAGGTCGTCGTGGACCAGTGACGCGCAGTGCATCAGCTCCATCGCCGCCGCCACGTCCGCCTGGGCGTCGAGGCTGACGCGGGCGTCCGCTTTGCACGCCATGGCCACACTCAGGGTCAGGCCCGGGCGAAGCCGACCGCCACCGGGGAACACTGCGTGGCGCATGGCCGCGATGAGCCCAGGAGGGGTGGAAGGCCCCTCACATAGGCGCAACGATCGTTCCAACGCAGCTTCGATTCGATCCAAAGCGACCATGACGGAGCCAGCCTGACGTGCTGTACAAGCTTTGTCAATCTCGGCCGGTTTTTTGTTCAAACCCTGGACAGCCTCATCAGACACGGCTACGTTCGCTCTCAGAAGACGTGGACGGCCCAAAACTGGGTAGATTCCTGCTCAGAGCTCGAATTGGCTCAATTCCGGTGCGCACGTGGCGAGGACTGTATCAGAGATTGAGACGATCGGGATCGTCGGCGGTGGCGTAGGCGGGATCTGTGCGGCTATCCAGGCCGCTGCCGCGGGTCGCGCCGTCACGCTCATCGAACGAGCGCCCGCCCTCGGCGGGAAAATGCGGCAGATCTGGCCCGAAGGGCACGCGGGTGAGGGCATCGACGGGGGCCCCACGGTCCTGACGATGCGGTGGGCATTCGACCAATTGTTCGAGGCCGCCGGACGAAGTTTGGACGACTACGTCGAGCTCGTCCCCCTCGACACCCTCGCTCGCCACGCGTGGCCGGACGGCTCGCAGCTGGACCTGCACGTCGACGTCGAGCGCAGCGCCGCGGCCATCGAGGCCTTCGCCAGCGCCGCCGAGGCCGAGGGCTACCGCCGCTTTTGCGCCCACACCGAGCGCATCTTCGAGGTCGTCGAGGAGCCCTTCTTGCGCTCGGCTCGCCCGAGCATGATGACCGTCGCGACCACCAAGGGGCTCCGCGGGATCTTCGAGTTTGCGAGCATCGACTGGCACCGGAGCATGTGGCGCGCCCTCGGCAGCTTCTTTGGCGACCCGCGCCTGCGCCAGCTCTTCGCCCGCTACGCCACCTACTACGGCAGCTCGCCCTTCCGGGCGCCGGCGACCTTGAACCTCATCGCCCACGTCGAGCGCATCGGGGTCTGGCGCGTGCGCGGCGGCATGGCCAAGCTCGCCCAGGGGCTGACGAGGCTCGCCGAAGAGCTCGGCGTCGAGGTGCGCACGGGCTGCGAGGTCGAGACCATCGAGGTCGACGTCGAGGGGGGCGCAGCAGGGCGCGCAGCAGGGCGCGCCCGGGCGATCGTCTACCGCGACGCCGACGGCCAGTCCCGTCGCCTCGAGTGCGCCGCCGTGATCGTCAACGCGGCGCCCCAGGCCCTCGACACCGGCCACCTCGGCGAGCACCTGCGCGGCTGCGTGGGCCTCGACCCCAAGGCCCCCCGCTCGCTCTCGGCCGTGACCTGGTCCCTGGTCGCGCGCACCCGCGGCTTCGAGCTCGCCCACCACAACGTGTTCTTCTCTTCGGACTACCGCCGGGAGTTCGCCGCCCTCGACGACGCCGAGCTCCCCGACGAGCCCACGGTCTACGTGTGCGCCCAGGACCGCGACGACGCGGGCGGCACCACCGTCGAGGGGCCCGAGCGCCTGCTCGTGCTGGTCAACGCCCCGGCCCTCGGCGATCGCCCCGGGGCCTTCTCGAGCGCGCAGCTCGACGCCCTCGAGGCCCGGGCCTTCGCGCTGATGGAGCGCTGCGGCCTGGTCATCGAGCGCGAGGGGGCGCCCTGCGTCCGCAGCGATCCGCACACCTTCGAGGACCTCTTCCCCGCCACCGGCGGCGGCCTCTACGGCCTCGCCACCCACGCGATGATGGATCCCTTCCGGCGCCCCGCCGCGCGCACCAAGATCCCCGGCCTGTACCTGTCGGGGGGCGGCGCGCACCCGGGCGCCGGCGTGCCCATGGTCTGCCTCAGCGGGCAGCTCGCCGGTCGGGCCGCCGTCAAGGACCTCGGCGCGGGTCGAGAGGCGGTCGCGTGAGCGCGGCCATGAACGCGACCGCGTCCGAGCCGGCGCCCCAGGGCTTCGCGCCCGACCCAAAGCCCCGGCGCTTCGACCTCGAGGTCGCGCCCGGGGGCTACGCGTGGTGGTACCTCGACGTCCTCGACCGCGAGCGCGGCCTGGGCCTGACGGCGATCTTCTTCATCGGCTCGGTGTTCTCGCCCCACTACTTTCGCGCCCGGCAGCGGGCGCTCGCGGCCGGCCAGCCCTTGCCGAGCCCCGAGTCCTTTTGCGCCGTCAACCTGGCCCTCTACGCCCCCCGCGGACTCGCCGGTCCGGGCCGCGCCGGGCCGCGGGCGTGGGCGCTGACCGAGCACCCCGAGCTCGAGCGCGGGCCGAGGACGCTGCGCATCGGCGCGAGCTCGCTGCGCTGGACCGAGGACGAGCGCGGCCCCCTGCTGACCGCGCGCATCGACGAGCGCGAGCCCTTCCTGGGCAAGCGCGCGCCGTGGGCCAAGGGCGTGCGCGGGACCGTGCGCCTGCGACCGGCGGCGATCTTCGGCCCCCGGGTCGAGCTCGACGGGTGGCGCTCGGAGTCCGGGGCGCGCCACCGCTGGTACCCCGTGGGCCCCCACGGCCACGCCGAGGTCGAGTTCGAGGAGCCCGCGCTGCGCTTTTCGGGCTCGGCCTATACCGACGTCAACGAGGGCGACGAGCCCCTCGAGGCCGCCTTCTCCCGCTGGAACTGGTCGCGCCTCGAGCTCGGCGAGCGCACGGTGATCGTCTACGACGTCGTCGATCGCTCCGGGCAGCCGCGGCCGCTCGCGTGGTCCTTCGATCCGCGCACGCGGACCCGCGAGGCCCTCGACCCCGACGCCCTCGGCAACACCGTCGACCTGCCCCGCTCGCGCTGGGGCATGCACCGGGCGACCCGCGCCCCCCTCGGGGCCCACCCGCGCCTCCTCGACACCCTCGAGGACTCCCCCTTTTATTCCCGCAGCGTCGTCACCCTCGACGGCGACGAGCGCAGCCTGGCCATGCACGAGTCCCTCGACCTCGATCGCTTCTGCGCCGGCTCGACCCAGTTCCTGCTGCCCTTCAAGACCCGGCGAGGGTGAGCGCTGCTTCGCCCCCGCAGAGGTCTCGGGACCTCGGGACTTCGGGATCGGGGCTGAGCGTCCCGAACACGGGCCAGCTGTCCCGCTGGTCGGCCGGCGCGGACGAGGACGCCTTCGAGATCACGGAGGATTTCGGCGGCACGTCCCTTGCTTTTCGTTCTGGCCATGCCCTCCAGCCACCACCAGGGACTGGTCTGGATCTTCCGCGATCGACCCCGCCTGGCCTTTGACCTGCTCGAGTCCGTGTTTGGCCTCGAGCTCCCCCCGCTGACCGCCTTCGCCGAGCGCCGCGGAGAGCTCGATCGTTTCGCGCCCAGTCTCGGCGACACCGGAGAGCTGCGACCCGACCTCGCCCTGTCCGCCGAGGTGGATCCCTACGCCCCAAGAGCCGATGAAGTGGCCCGGCATCAGGCCACTCCCGAAGGCGCAGCCCTCCTCGTCGAGGTCCAAGGCCGCGTCGATCCCCAAAAGCGCTTCCGAATCTGGGTCTACTGGGCCCTCCTGGCCGAACGCCTCGAGCGCGCAACGACCGTACTGATCGTCCCGCTCAACGACGCCGTCGCCCGATGGGCGCGCGGCCTCGGCGAGCTGGAGCGCCCGCCCCGGGAAGCTCTGCTGGTCCTCGACCGACAAAACATGCCGCGGGTCGTGTCCGACACCCTCGCCCGTGAGCGGCCCTACTTCGCCATGCTCTCGGCGATGATCCACGGCGCCCACGGAGATCGGGAGGTCTTTGTCGTCGGCATGCGTGCGGCGCTAGCCTTTGCGGACGAACGGCGCTGGCGCTACGCCTCGAGTCTCGTGAGTGTCCTGCCCGAGACGGAGCGGGCGCAGATCCAGGGAGAAATGACCATGCAAGAACGCTACGAACTGACCGAGGCCGAGCTGCGAAGCGGCGCCTATCACAACGGGATCGCCAAGGGAAAGCTCGAAGGAAAGCTCGAAGGCGAGCTCGAAGGCAAGCGCGAGGTCCTGCGCACGATCTTCGAGCTGCGCGGGCTCACCATCGACGACTCCCTGAACAACCAGATTCGGGCCTGTACGGACCCCGAGCATCTCGACCGGTGGATCGCACGGGCCAAGGCGGCCCCCGACGCCGCGGCGGCCCTCGCCTCACTTTGCGAGCTCCGGCCCGAATGAGCCACACCGTCTCAGAGGGT